>JBMNOZ010000002.1:0-116949 GCA_050943335.1 Desulfitobacteriia bacterium
CCACTTACACACCCGAGGAAATTGGAGGGATGCTGTGGAGGGATATTCACTTATCATATTCGCTGAAACCCAGATTTATCAAGGTTTACAGCTTATACGAAAAACCTTCACGCATTGGATTTTGAGTGCCGCACGTCTACCAATTCCATCACACCGGCCTTTTTAAGCTGTTACGATCAATTTAGGTTCCAAGCCTTTGAGACCGCTTTTGTATTATAACGAAATCAGAATAAAATTGCAACCGAGTTTTTTAAAAACCAACCTAATCGCTGATAATACTTAAAAGTATTTCCTGAGCTTCTTCAGCTTCGGACACAGGAACTGCAATTTCTGTTGAAACCTTGTTTGACTTTTTTTGCTCAGATCCTGAAGATCTTAATTGCGCCAGGATTCCTTCTTGAGCTAAAGCGAGCTGGTACTTTTCGGCTATTTCCTGAGTAGGCGCGATATAAATCACAGTCCACATTGTAGTACCTCCACATCCTTTTCTCTTCCTAAAGCAGTTATAAATTTTTATGATACTTTTCAATCAATGCTTTTTCTACATTAGGCGGTACAAAACCAGAAATATCAGCGTTCAAAGATGCCGCCCATTTAATCGTGCTCGAGCTAATAAAGGAATATTCGCAGTGGGTAATTAAAAACAAAGTTTCAATGGAGGGGTCAAGTTTTTTATTCATCAATGCAAGCTGAAATTCATATTCGAAATCTGTTAAAGCCCTTAGACCCCTGATCAAAGCCACGGCATTATGTTTGCGGGCAAATTCCACGGTTAAACCGGTAAAAGAGCAAACTTCTACGTTTTTCATACCGGAAATCGCTTCTCTAAAAAGATCCTGTCTTTCTTGTAAAGAAAACAAAGGGTCTTTTTTGTTGTCAGCAGCCACCGCTACAATTACCCGGTCAAACAAATTGACCGCTCTCTTTAAAATATCAATATGCCCGTTGGTTACCGGATCAAATGTTCCAGGATAAACTGCAATACGCATAATTTTTCGCCCCTTGATGTCTAATATTACTTAATTCATTGCCATTTTACATTTTCTCGGCCAATCAAAGAAACAAGTTTGTTTTCGAGTTCAGAGGTGGCGGAAACAAAGAATCTTTCATGGGCAGCAAATGTCTGTTGAGAATCCTGAAAGTAGAAATAAACGGGGTTATTACCAGGATATATGGAGATAATATTCAAAACCTTATCCAGGATAACCTTATTTTCGGGATTTTTCAATTTAAGAAAAAGTTTTCTTGGGTTAAAATTTCCGTTATCTTGCCAATAAAAGGCTTCTCCTTCCGAAATCGCTGTTGCTTGTTCTTTTGCTTTCATTGTGTCTAAATATTCATCTAAAAGCAAGATCTTTTCAGCAAAAATTTTCCTTTCTTCTTCATTTATATAATAGCGCCCCTGTACAAGAACAATCTGGTCATTTTCCAAACCCATTACCTGGGAATATATTCTAGGAAATACCAAAACCTCAATAGCCCCGGTCAAATCTTCGAGTATAAAACTGGCCATCATTTCCCCTCTCTTGGTTATTGTCTGTCTGAAAGAATTTATTATCCCCCCGAGAATAACCTTCTTTTCTTCCTCGCTTTCTAAACAGCTTATTATATCCGAACTGGTATTCTCTTTTAGAGCTTTTTCCACAGACTGTAAAGGGTGGCTGGTAAGATAGATACCCATATACTCTTTCTCCATTTTTTGGATTTCGCTCTCTGCAAATTCGGGAATCTCAGGAACGTCCAATCCTTCATCCAAATTAGAATCTAAATCAAAAAGGGAAATCTGTCCACTTTGTCTATCTTTATGTCTATTTTGGGCCAGTTCTAGCGCTTGATCAAGGACCCGCATCCCTTGGGCTCGGTTAAGCAAGGATGAAAAAGCCCCGGCCTTAATCAGACTTTCCAAAGCCCTTCTATTTATTAGTCTGGGCTCTAAACGTAAAATAAAGTCATAAAAAGATTGGAAAGGTCCATTTTTCCGTTCCTCGACAATAGCCTCTACCAAACTGCTCCCTACATTACGAATGGCCTCTAAACCAAAACGGATGGCATCTTTCTCAATTGTAAAATCGCTCGAGCTATATTGAACATCAGGAGGGAGAATTCCAATTCCCCGGCTCTTAGCTTCTTGAATATAGAAAGACACTTTATCCGAAGTGCCGATTACAGAACTGAGTAAAGAAGCCGTAAATTCCAAAGGATAATTAGCTTTTAAATAAGCTGTTTGGTAGGAAATCATTGCATAGGCGGTAGCATGACCTTTATTAAAACCGTATTCGGCAAACTTAGCCATCAGGTCGAATATTTGTTCAGCGTCTTCTTCATTTATTCCTAGACGCAAAGCCCCAGGGACAACCCACTCACCTTTCTCATCCTGTAAGCCATAAATAAAATTTCGTTTTTCCTCCGCCATAATCTTTTTATCTTTTTTCCCCATGGCTCGACGCAAAAGATCCGCTCGGCCTAAAGAGTAGCCCGCAAGATGCTGGGCGATTTGCATAACCTGCTCTTGGTAGACAATAATTCCATAAGTAGGTTTTAAAATACTTTCTAATTTAGGATGCAAATAGCTTATATTGCCCCCATGTTTTCGGCGGATAAACTCTGGAATTTGGTCCATAGGCCCTGGTCGAAAAAGTGCTAAAACAGCAATAATATCTTCAAAACAACTAGGTTTTAAATCCTTTAAAATGGACCGCATCCCTCCACTTTCCAGTTGAAAAACACCAATACTTTTTCCCGCTGCGAGGAGCTCATAAGTAGCGACATCATCTAGAGGTAGGCTATGGATATCGAGTTCTTTTCCTGTTGTCTGTTTAATTTTCTCCAGTGTTTTTGTAATAATGGTTAGGTTTCTTAAACCCAAAAAATCCATTTTTAACAAACCTATTTCCTCAACAGTTTTCATGGCAAACTGGGTCATTAAAAAACCTTCTGCTGTTTTCTGCAAAGGTAAATAATTAGTTAGATCGTCCTTAGAAATCACCACTCCAGCAGCATGGGTTGAGACATGGCGGGGCATACCTTCTAAAGATCGGGATATTTCGTACAGTCTTTTTATTTCCTCTTCCTCTTCGATCATTTTTCGGAGTTCTGGGGATACCTTTAAAGCCCTCTCCAAGGTCATCCCCAATTCGGAAGGGATTGCCTTAGCAACTCTATCCACCTTCCACAGGGGAATATCCAGAGCTCGACCAGCATCACGGATCGCCGCTTTAGCCCCCATAGTACCAAAAGTAATTATTTGGCACACCTTCTCTTCCCCATATTTCTCCGTAACGTATCTAATAACTTTTTCCCGCCCCTCAGGGTCAAAATCAATATCTATATCCGGCATGGATATTCTCTCCGGATTTAAAAATCTTTCGAACAGTAAATCGTGCTGTAAAGGTTCCACAGAAGTAATCCCTAACAAATATGCTACCATACTGGCCGCAGCTGAACCCCGGCCCGGTCCTACAGCAACCCCCTGCTCCCTAGCGTAACGGCATAAATCGGCCACAATTAAAAAGTAACTGGAAAAACCGGTCTGCGTAATAACCTCTAGTTCATAATTGAGCCTTTGTTTTTCGGTTTCAGTAGCTTGGGGATAATATTTTGGAAAGGCTTCCCAACATAATTTTCGAAGGTACTCCTCAAGATCATAACCCTCAGGAACTTCAAAAGATGGCAAATAATGCTTACCAAAAACAAATTCCACCTGACAGCGAGAAGCGATTTCCCCAGAAGTTGTTAAAACCTCTGGAGTTTCACCGAAAAGGAGATTCATTTCCTCTTTACTCTTCAAGTAATACTCCTGACCTTCAAAGCTCATCCGGGTGGGATCATTTAATGTTTTACCCATTTGAATGCAGAGCAAAACATCTTGAATAAAAGCATCCTCCCGGCGGACGTAGTGGACGTCATTGGTGGCTACTAGGGGAATGCTAGTTTCCTGGTGCAATCTCCAAAGTCCTGCTTGCACTTTCTTTTGCTCTGATAAACCATGATCTTGAATTTCAAGAAAGAAATTGTCCTTTCCAAAAATGTCTCTAAACTCAAGGGCCGCACTTTTAGCCTTTGAATAATTGTTTTGCAAAAGGGCCTCGGGGATTTCCCCGGTCAAACAACCGCTTAAAGCAATTAAGCCTTTGCTATAAGTCTGCAAAAGCTCTTTATCAGCCCGGGGCTTATAATAAAAGCCACCGATATAAGCTTGGGAAACTATTTTCACAAGATTTCTATACCCTTCATTACTTTCAGCCAGCAATACCAAATGATTATTGTTATCATCTTTTCCAGCTTGTTTATCTGTTCTTTTCCCCGGAGCCATATAAATCTCACAGCCAATAAGCGGTTTGATTCCCTGTCTTTGACAGGCCTTATAAAAGTCTACAACTCCGTACATAACGCCGTGATCGGTAATAGCCAAAGCGGACATCTCTAATTCCGCCGCCCGACGAACTAATTCTTCAATTCTGGCTGCCCCGTCCAAAAGACTGAATTCAGTATGCACATGCAAATGTGTAAACATAATCCTACCTGTTTTCCCCCATTCGCGCGGTCATTAAACCCTTCACGAATAATTTTTCATCATTATAAAGATCTATTTCAATGGTACAGGTTTTTTTAGTTACAAGGAGCAGCTTGGCGGTAATTTTAATTTCTGTACCGATAGGGACAGGATAGATCTGATAAAAGTTAAAGTTCTCGGTAATACCATCGAGGCGATATTTTTTACGTAATGCTATGTACCCAGCGGTATTCATAAGAGTAACCAAATTACCGCAACTGGCTGAGCCAAACTCGTTAGCCATAAATTGAGTGATTTCCCCGCAAATCGTAAGATGCTCCGAATCATCGGCATAACGAAAGCCGCTGAGCACCAAGTTGTCAACAGTTTCCCCAAATTGGGGCTGTTTTTGGATCTGTTGGAAAGCTTCGAGAACATTTTGTAAACTTACGATCCCGATCAGAACACCATTATCCACAACCGCAGCGATTTCCCAGCCTTCCCAAACCATTTTTCGCGAAATATGGGTTACCGAATCATCCCTACCGACTGTAAAAGGCTGTCTATTCATAACTTCAGAAATAATTACATCCTGATCAGCCCCCGCAACTTCCATAGCGGTAACCATACCGACCACATTCTTGTTTTCATCAACAACGGGAAAGCGACTATGCCCGGTCTGCTGGGAAAGAGCGTGCCAATCCTTTATTGTCGCGTCTTGACTTAAATATTTTACATCCTTGACCATAATATCTTCCACAAGCAATAATTCTTTACCTATTAGACGGTCAAACAACGCCCTGTTGATCATTGTGGTGACAATAAAAGAGTCGTAGGGTGAACTGATAACCATCGAACCGGTTTCTCTGGCCAGTTCTAAAACTTCCTCTGCCGGCTCCTGTCCCCCAGCGATTAATAGCGAAACTTTATTTTTAAGAGCCAAGATTTGGGCCTCAGTGCGATTCCCGACAATGCACAGAGTGCCGGGTTCTAGATACCTTTCCAGATCTTTTAGTTCCATGGCGGCAATAATAAACTTATTTGGACGTTCTGATTTTTTATTTTCGCCGCATAGAATAATTCCCTCTACTATTTGAGCCACTTCATTTAAAGTCAGATCTTCTATGGGCCTTTCCTTTACCCCTTCAATTCTTAAGGTTCCAACTTTGGGAATAGAACGTACCAAGCCCTTGCTCTCAGCCTCTTTTATAGCTCGATAGGCCGTACCTTCGCTAACATCAAGTTCCCTCGCTATAAAACGGACCGATACTTTGCTCCCAATCTTTAAATTTTCAATAAAACTTAAAATTTGCTGATGTTTTGTAGTCAATAAAAACGCCCCACCTATTTTTTTATCATTATACCATAAGGTGGGGCCACAAACTATTTAGAATTATTATAGAGGTTATTTGCCCAACCTTTTTAAACGTTGAGCCAGTTTCCCCCCTAATTTTCCTGAGACTCTGGGACTTATAGAATGCCAACCGTTTTTTTGAACTTCTTCCGCTATACCCAACTCCTTTTTTAATTCTTCAATAAGTTCCTCTTTCCCTTTTTGTATTATTTCATTGATCATAATGATAATTCACCCCTTCAAAAGTCTTAAATAACAGAAATTATGGAAGCTGTTTCTTCTTTATACGGACACTCCGGCTGTTTTAAGCCTAGGGTATGCTGCAGGCGACAAGTGCCGTTTTCAGCGTAAATGCAATTTAAACATTCTTTGTTTCTCATCTTTTATCACCTGCTTATATTTTGCCCTTTAAATGAAAAAATATCCTGTAAGCTTACAGGATATTTTAAATAACAGTTAATTATTTAATTTATTAATCTAAATCAAAATTTAAACACTAAAGATCATAGTAAAGAGCAAATTCCGCCGGATGGGGATACCTATTGAACTCTTGGACTTCTTTTCTCTTTTTCTCCAGCCAGATTTCAAGAAGCCTTTTTGGGAAGACACCCCCTTGGAGCAAAAATTCATGGTCTTTCTCTAAAGCCTCTAAAGCCTGTTCCAAAGAACAAGGGAGCGGCTGAATTTTAGCCTGTTCTTCTGGCGGCAAATTGTACAGATTAACATCGTAGGGTCCATACCCTAATTCAATAGGATCCATTTTTTGAAGAACTCCATCCAGCCCGGCCATAAGGATCGCCGCGTAGGCATAATACGGGTTACATGTAGCATCCGGATTTCTGATTTCAAAACGTTTTTGGTGGGGCAGTCTTGCATAATCCGGGATTCTTATCACCGCACTACGATTTGCAGTAGCAAAGCAGATACTGACAGGAGCTTCATACCCAGGTGTCAGACGTTTATATGAGTTAGTGCTAGGATTGGTTAGAGCGCACAAAGCCGGAGCGTGTTTTAACAACCCACCAATAAAATATAAAGCCGTCTTACTTAAACCAGAATAACCATTGGCATCGTAAAAAACCGGCTTCCCTTCCTTAAAGAGATGGATGTGAACGTGCATCCCGCTGCCTGCTTCCCCCGGTAAAGGTTTGGGCATGAAAGTAGCGCTTTTCCCGACCTTAAAAGCAGCGTTTTTTACAATATATTTAATCAGCATGGTGTGATCAGCCATCTTGAGCATCGGCCCGAGTTCAACTTCAATTTCCCCTTGTCCCGGTCCTCCCACTTCATGGTGATGGTATTTGACTTGTACCCCGCATTCTTCCAAGAGCGTACACATTTCACTTCTTAGATTATAAAGGACATCCATTGGCAGGGTCATGTGATAGCCACCTTTTAAGGGAACCTTATAACCTAAATTTTTTCCCTCCTGAAAGCTGTTCCATTCCGCCTGTTCGGCATCGATTTTATAACCGGATTCATTTTGCTGCAGTTTATAATTGACCTGGTCAAAAATATAAAACTCAAATTCGGGCCCGATTATCATCTCATCGGCAATTCCAGTCGAACGCATATATTCCTCGGCCAGGCTGGCAACTGTTCTAGGATATTGATCAAAAGGTTTGGGCGTCTCCCCAATAACCTTAACATCCCCGATCATGGACAGCGTTGCCACCTCAGCAAAAGTCTCCTTTACCGCTGTGGCTAAATCTGGAATAAAAACCATATCGCTTTTCTCAACCGGGGCGTAACCATAATTAGAACCGTCAAAGCCGATTCCGCTTAGCAATGTTTCCTCGGTAAAGCGCTCCGCTGGAATGGTTAGATGGCGCCAGCGGCCAAAAAGATCAGTCATTTTGAAATCAATCATTTTTATCTCATGTTTCCGACAATACTGTTGAAGTTGTTCCAGAGTTTTAAACATTCATGCGTGCTCCCTTTCAACCACTTTCAAGAATAAAGAAATCGACAAATACACCAAGCAATTATAACATATTCCGCTTCTAAATTACTTAGCGGTTCTTTTCAAATCCTAAACCAATCTTAGATTTCAAGGGATTGACCAGATTTCAGTAAAATTCCCTGACAAGCGGGCACTTGGGCTTTAAGCAAATCCAAAAAAGCTTGGGCATCTTGTTCAATTACCGGGAAAGTATTAAAATGCATCGGCACTAACCGCTTGGGCTTGAGCATCTGGGCGGCTAAAACCGCATCTTCCGGCCCCATAACATAATTGCCGCCGATAGGAATCATAGCCAGTTCCAAATCAAAACGGTTGCCGATAAGCCCCATATCTCCGAATAAACCAGTATCGCCAGTGTGGTAAACCCATTTATTCTCCATCTTGATTAGAAAACCACAGGGTAAACCGCCCTCTAAGAACGTTCCGTCTTCCTGAGGGATTCCTGAGCCATGGAAAGCAGGAGTGAGGCGAACGGTCCCAAAAGGAAATTGGTACTCTCCCCCGATATGCATGGTATGCACCTTAGCTCCCCGGTTTTCAGCATAAGTGCCGACTTCAAAATTCGCAATAATCAGAGCACCGCTTTTTTCAGCCAGCTCTATGGCATCCCCGAAATGATCCCCGTGGCCGTGGGTAATCAAAATGGCATCAAGCGGCCCTAAATCCTCAGGACTAACATTTGCTTGAGGATTATGGCGCAAGAAAGGATCAATAATTATCTTGCCCTGATGAGATTCAATCTCAAAACAGGCATGACCGTAAAATTTTACCTTCATTCAAATTACCCCCTATTTTTTTCATAAAATTTTTTCTTCCAAAAAATTTTTTGGATTGTGAACTTTCGGAAGACGATTCTGAGGATTATCACCAAATTTAGGATAACAATAATTAATGAAATATACCATAAACCATAATTGCTGATCACGGCCGCCAAACCAAAACAAACGCTAATAATGTAAAGAACGAAAACCGCTTGCCTTTGTGTCAAACCGATATCGAGCAATCGATGGTGCAAATGCCCCCGATCAGCCTTGGCAATTGAAAGACCATTCCAACGCCGGCGAATAATAGCAAAGAGCATGTCAATAATCGGCATTCCTAAAACCAGAAGCGGAAAAACCAGGCCTAGAACAGTAGCAGTTTTAACCAATCCCCAAATAGATACCACGCCTAACATGAAACCTAAAAACATACTCCCTGAATCTCCCATAATAATTTTAGCGGGATTGAAGTTAAAAACAAGGAAACCCAAAGTAGCTCCAGCCAAGGCTAACATAAGATAAGAAGCCTGCACCGAGCCAATTCTGATCGCCGACCAAAAAAGAATCAAAGAGGCGATAAAACAAACCCCCCCTGCTAAACCATCAAGCCCGTCAGAGATATTCACAGCGTTGACCAGACCGACAATCCAAACTATTACAAATAGGTAGCCGATTATAACTAAAGGAATACTCCCAACTAGGGAAACATCCCCGATTATAGGCAGTTGCATATGGGTTACGGAAAGCCCAAAGAAAAGAGGTATGGAAGCGGCAACAATTTGCCAAAGTAATTTATATAGTGGACGCATGCCTTTGAGATCATCGACAATTCCCACTACGAAAATTAAAGAACTGCCCAGGAAAAACCCGGCCACAATCCTGCTGATCTCGGTATTTAAAAAGACTGCAATCCAGAACGCCACATAAATCGCTGCCCCGCCAAAGCGCGGTAGCGGTTTTTTGTGAATTCTTCGCTCCCCGGGATAATCTATAATCCCCCACTTTTTTGCACAATAGATCGCCAAAGGTGTCAATATTATAGTCAAAACTGCTGCTGCTAAAAATGTTAATAAATAAGGAATCATCTTAATCCTCCAGAATTCCCTCTAGCACAGGCTCGGAAAACCCCATTGCCTCATTGCCTCATAGGCGATTACCGCCACAGCATTAGAGAGATTTAAAGAACGAGCCTCTTTATTCATGGGCAAACGTATTTGGTTTTCCGGATAGCGCTCTAGGATATCCGCGCTAAGCCCCTTTGTTTCCTTCCCAAAAACAAGGTAACACCCTTCGGGAAACTGCACTTCACTATAAAACCGCTTTGCTTTTGTAGTCGCTAAAAATCTTTTCCCCTCTGGATTTTTTTGTTCAAATTCTAGAAAATTCTCATATACTAAGACTTTTAGCAACGACCAGTAGTCAAGTCCGGCTCTCTTAAGATACTTATCATCCAGACTAAAACCAAGGGGCTTTATCAAATGCAAATCAGCCTCCAAAGCGGCACAAAGTCTAGCAATATTTCCCGTATTAGGCGGAATCTCTGGTTCAACCAGAACAATGTTCAATCTATTTCTCATAAGCAACCATTTCTATGTTCTAATTTTCCAATCCATTATAACCCGAAAGACTCAAAAAGTATATTTTTACTGAGAATCTAAGCCCAAAAAACAATAATCTTTTTTCTTCCCTGATAGTTAAAACAAAATTCTATTCCAATCCTGCTCTACCCGCTTAAGAAAAAGGAAAGAGGATAGGCAGTAGCAAAATAGACTTAAATGCCGACACATATAATGTATACTTTAGCGTTTTCGCTTTTTTTTCCCCTTACTTTTTGATAAGGTTAAAGCGTCAAAAAAAGCATTTTAAGGATGATTACAACATGGGACTAAATTTAACTCAAAAAATACTATCTGCTCATCTCGTATCCGGTACAATCGGAGCCGGAGGAGAAATCGGGATAAAAATAGATCAAACTCTTACCCAGGATGCAACCGGAACCATTGTCTATCTTCAATTTGAAGCTCTCGGCATTCCAAGAATTAAAACGGAATTATCAGTAAGTTATATCGACCATAATACTCTGCAAACAGGTTTTGAGAATGCTGACGATCATACTTTCCTGAAAAGCTGTGCTTCTCGGTTTGGGGTTTATTTTTCCCAACCTGGAAATGGAATCTGCCACCAAGTGCATCTGGAACGCTTCGGTAAACCAGGGAAAACCCTTCTAGGTTCCGACAGCCACACCCCAACTGGAGGCGGATTGGGCATGCTGGCCATCGGAGCCGGCGGATTAGACGTGGCTGTCGCTATGGGAGGTGGATATTTTTACTTTAACGACCCTAAAATTGTCCGCGTATGGCTTACAGGCCAATTACCTCCCTGGGTCTCTGCCAAAGATGTAATTCTTGAAATCCTGCGCCGCTTAACAGTTAAAGGAGGTGTCGGTAAAATATTTGAATACGCCGGCCCAGGAGTCGCCACTTTAAGCGTCCCCGAACGAGCAACCATTGCCAATATGGGGGCTGAGCTAGGGGCAACCACTTCGATTTTCCCCAGCGACGAACAGACTAGGTTGTTCCTAAAAGCTCAGAATCGGGAAGAAGATTGGATTCCCCTCCAAGCAGATAACGACGCCTCCTATGATGAAGAAATTCAACTGGATTTGTCCTCTTTAGAACCTCTGGTAGCCAAACCCCATATGCCGGACAATGTGGTTCCCGTTACCGAATTACTGGGCACCAAGGTGCAGCAAATTATCATCGGTAGCTGCACAAACTCGTCTTATCAGGACCTAATGACAGTGGCCTCTGTTTTAAAAGGTAAGGTTGTTCATCCCGATGTAAGCCTGGTTATCACTCCCGGTTCCCGCCAAGTCCTTTCCATGCTCGCTGAAAACGGCGCCTTGGTCTCCTTGCTTGATTCCGGCATCCGCCTTTTGGAGTCCGCCTGCGGGCCCTGTATCGGGATGGGACAATCCCCTTCTTCCCAAGCAGTATCTTTAAGAACTTTTAACCGCAATTTTGAAGGGCGCTGTGGAACTTTAAGTGCCCGGGTTTATCTTGTCAGTCCCGAAATCGCGGCCGCCAGCGCCTTAAGCGGAGTTATCACCGATCCGCGGACAATAGGACCCGGAATAAAAATTCCCCAGCCAAAACGCTACCGGATCGACGACTCTTTGATTATCCCCCCCGGTGATCCGAATACCGAAATCATTCGCGGCCCAAATATTAAACCGCTCCCTATTTCCGACAAACTTCCGAACAGCCTTGAATTACCAGTAGCTATAAAGGTAGGGGACAATATTACCACCGATGATATTATGCCCGCTGGGGCGGAAATACTGCCCAAACGTTCTAATATTCCTGCTCTCGCCGAATTTGTCTTTGCTAAAATCGATTCGGACTTCTCAGCTCGGGCCCGCTTTTTAAAACAGAGTGCCATTATTGCCGGCCACAATTACGGCCAAGGTTCAAGCCGGGAACATGCCGCCCTGGTGCCCATGTACCTGGGTATTAAAGTCGTTGTCGCCAAGAGCTTTGCCCGCATTCACAGAGCCAATCTGATTAATTACGGTATTCTTCCCTTGCGCTTTATTAACGAGGCCGATTATAACCTTCTCTCTACAGAAAATAAGCTGGTTTTAAAAGATCTTACCAAGGCTTTACTTTCTAAAAACTCTCTGCCGGTGCAAATTGCCGGCACAGACACTGTAATTTATTTAGCTCACGATTTAACTACCCGTCAAGCCCAGATTGTTTTAGCCGGCGGGCTGTTGAACTATACCAAAAACTCTAACCTCATTCCTAAAATTAAATCTTCACACCGATAAGGAGCCTTATTTTCGTGAAACCTGATATTGATTGAAGATCTTTTGTAAAAAAGGAAAATCAGGCTTTAACTGTCTTTTAAGCAGAGCTTGAAAGCGAACCCAATCTTTAAAGTCACCTAATTGTTCCTTTTCTAAATTCTGAAGCGCCGCAAAACGATAGAACTCCTGCCAATCTAGTTTTGGCAGGTTCTCATGCTGCCATAAAGCGGTTTTAATCAGGACGGAAAATATCTTATCAAAGACTTTTTCTTGTTCCTCATCATGAACTTTACCAGCGTAATAATCGGCTTTCCAAAGCACTAAAAAATCGTGAACTCTTTGTAATTCGAAATCTCTTCCGTCCCAACCGATCTTCCAAACCAGCTCCGCGGCCCGCTCCTTAAAAGATCTTGTCAGGGGCTTCCCGTTTAACTCGGGCATAAAAGTCAGGGTGCCCTGCATATGATTCTCAACCAGATGCAGGAGATCCCTTTCTCTTTTTTTCCCGGCCCCTTTAAAAAACATGTCAAAGGAGTATTTTTTTAAAACCTTGGCCAGCAAAACAGCCGATGATTTTTCATGATTTAGAAAATGTCGTTTACCCCCCGGAACATAGGATATCCCCTCTTCAATAGGACTGTTAAGAATCCTTTTAAATTGAACTATTTCCGGATAATGGTCAAGCCTGGATCCCAGGATACTTATTTTTTTGCCTACTGAAGGTTTTAATTTATTTTCGAGTTCTGTTTTACCCCTCGTTCCGACTATTTTAAATTCCCCGATCCAATAGTTTTGTCCGTCATAATTCAAAGAGCCCCTCAGATAGCATTCCCGGCTGGCAGTCTCCCATTTCCCCAGATCGTGAAATAATCCGGCCAAACGCAAAAAAAGATCCGCCGGGGTACTCCGAAACACCGCGAGAGTGTGCTCCCAGACATCTAAAGAATGATACCGGTTTTGCTCCAGCCCTTTTAAACGGGAGAGTTCCGGAATAAAGATCTCCCAATATCCGAGCTCCAAAAGCATCCTGACGGCTTTTTCAGCCTTTTCCAAAACTAAAATTTCTGCCAACTCAGAAGTGACCCTTTCTTTGGGCACATTCGCTAGGAGGGGAACTTTCTCCCGGGCTTCCTCAAAAGTGTGTTCTTCAATGTCCAGCCCGAATTTTACGGCCAGCTTAACCATCCTTAAAATCCGCACCGGGTCTTCGGAAAATCTCTCCCCAGCCAGACCACAAGCTCGTAAAATTTTTTGCTTTAAATCCTCCAGCCCCTTTAAAGGATCCAAAATTTCGCCAGAAGAAGGGTTCATATACAGGGCATTGATGGTAAAATCTCTGCGCCCTGCATCCTGTTCCAAATTCTTTATGCTGACAATATCAATTCTATTTTCTTCTTCAAATACACTTATGGTTTGAAAACCCTTTCCCATTTCCAGAGGCCGGTAGCCTTTTTCTTTTAAAAGAGCTGAGATTCTCTCCGGTTCCAAGTAACTGACCAAATCCACATCCTTGGTATTCTCGCCCAGAAAGTGATCTCGAACAGCGCCGCCGACCATAAAAAGGGGGCTCTGCGCGCCTAAAACTTCAACCACTTGTTTTTGAAAATTATTAAGCTCCATCATCTGATCAAGCCCCCTGCTCTTTTGCTACTTTAGATTTTCCGGATTTAAAACTTGCAGTGCCGGGGGGACGAAACGCCCCTCTTTTCTGATCAATTCCCCGTCAAAATATATTTCACCCCCGCCGTATTCCGGTCTTTGAATACTTATTAAATCCCAGTGAATTGCAGAACGGTTGCCGTTATCACTTTCCTCGTAGGCTGAACCAAGGGCTAAGTGAAAACTGCCGTCAATTTTCTCGTCAAAAAGGGTGTCTTTCATGGGTTTTTGAATCTCAGGGTTAAAACCAAAGGCAAACTCCCCAATATATCTAGCCCCTTCATCGGTATCCAAAATTTTATTCAGTTTTTGGGTATTATTAGCTGTCGCTTTTACAATGCGCCCTTTCTCAAATTCCAAGACAATATTTTCAAAAGTAAAGCCCTGGTAAAGGGAAGGAGTATTAAACGAAATAACCCCGTTAACAGAGTCCCTAATTGGAGCGGTGAACAATTCCCCATCGGGAATATTCATCTTCCCATCGCATTTAATAGCCGGCAGTCCTTGAATTGAAAATTCCAGTTCTGTCCCCGGACCCACTATTCTTACCTGATCTGTTTTCTCCATTAATTCCTTTAAAGGATCCATCGCTTTGGACATCTTGGCATAATCCAAATTGCAGACTTTGAAATATAAGTCTTCAAAACCTTCCGTGCTCATTTCCGCCAATTGAGCCATGGAAGCGTTAGGGTAGCGGAGAACACACCAGCGAGTATGTTTAACCCTTTGTTCGGAATGAACGGGTTTGGAGTAATGGGTCATATAGATCTGCATCTTTTCGCTGGGAACATCAGCCAATTCATTAACATTATCCCCGGCTCTTATCCCTACATAGGCTTGCATATCCTTCATTCGGGCCAAATCCCAGCTCGCCATAGCTTGAGCCTGCTCCACAGACAACCCTTTTAAAATTTCCCTGTGTAGAGTATGATTGATTTGCACTACATATGGCAAAGCTCCAACCCTGTAGGCTTCTTTTATTAACTCTTTCGCCAAAGGTAAATCCTGACCCACAACTTCGATCAATAACTTCTCATCCTTTTTTAACTCCAAGGAATAACCAATAATATTTTTGGCTAATTGTTGAACTCGTTTATCCATTACTATTTATATTCTCCTATCTGTAATAATAATTAATCCTAGAGGTGTAAAGTGGACAAAGATAATACTTTTACTTATCTCCTAACAACAGAAGATGAAGGAAAAAAACTTCAGGATATTCTAAAGGGACGTTTTAATTTTTCCCGTAAACTTATTCAAAAACTCAAACTTGGCACCAATGTCTGGCTGGATGGAGAGTTTGTTTTTCTAAACTCTCGCGCCAAAGCCGGACAGGTTTTAACCATCAATCTAGTAGAAGAAGAGACTGCCACTATCAAAGGGGAAGATAGCCCTTTGGACATTATATACGAGGATAGTCTATTTCTCGCTGTTAATAAACCAGCAGGGCAAGTCGTCCATCCTACAGGCCGTCGCTACCAATCAGGAACCCTCGCCAATGCTGTAGTAGGCCTCTGGGAAAAGCAAGGACTTCAGCGCCCATTTCGCCCTATTTCCAGACTGGATAAAATGACCTCCGGCGTTGTTTTAATAGCTAAATCCAGATACGCTCACCAGCAAATCGCTACCCAAACTTCGCAAAACCTGGTTCAAAGGAAATATCTAGGCCTGGTCCAGGGCCAATTCCCCAAAGATCAGGGAGAATTTTCCGCTCCTATCCGCCTGCAAAAGGGAAGTCGGATTTTAAGAGAAATCCACGAGGATGGACAATCCGCTTTAACTCTGTACCGAACTCTTAAAAGATATGCCGATTACACCCTCATGGAATTCACTTTAGTCACCGGCCGAACCCATCAGATCAGGGTCCACTGTCAAAACAGCGGTTATCCTCTCTTAGGGGACGACCTCTATGGCGGAGACAGAAAATTTATTGACCGCCAAGCATTGCACTGTAGTTTTTATAGTTTTAAACACCCGCTTACTGAGAAAAATATTGAGATAAACGCCCCGCTCCCTAAAGACATAAAAGATCTTCTTTAGCCTTAGCTTGCCCAAAAGATCAATGATGTTCATCCTTTATTAAATTCAGCCTCAGCGACCCCCATAGCTGGAACCGCCGCCTCCGAATCCTCCCCCGCTGGAAAAACCTCCACCAGCGCCGGAACCGGAGGATTTGGTACTCATCGCCTTCTGCGCCGAGTGCAAAGCTCGTTCAAAAGTACTGCCGATATTCTCGAAGGACTGATTTAAATTTTTCAACCCTACATAAGAGCTGTGGCTTAGCCCACCTAAACCGAAATAATAACCGTCTTCGGCCTTATCAGGGAAAACCAATTCCAACTGTTCAATTACCTGTTTTGCTACTCCTAAAGTAACAGCGTATACTAAATAATATTCCCAAACCACCAAAGCGGGAATTTCAGAACGGTGCATTTCGGAAAAATGGAGGAGAAATCTTCGAAAAGCTTGCCAGCGAACAAAATCCTCCTCTCCACTCAGGGAACGACGTTTAAAAGTAAGGGGAAGGGTGAAAAACAGAACCCCAGCGATAATAAAGGCTGCCCCCAAAACCCCAGCCCCTATCACTATCAATACCAGACCGAGGATAAATAATGCTACTCCACCGGCCACCGCAATTCCCAACAATTTCCCTCGCCGTTCAAAAAAACTGTGTTCTTCACTGGCAGCAATAACACCAGCGGTCCAGGTTTTCCAAAAGTCATAAAACTTTTGGCCCTGTTTTTTAGCGTATTTCTCAATCTCAGTTAAATAGATACTCTCCCTGCCGGCACCGATATCTTGGCGGAGAAATTCCAGTAGTTCTTTCTCGTGAGGTTTAAGCACCCCTTCTTCCGGTCTCCTAAAACTAGCTCCTTCCGGCGGAGGTAAGAACCGCACCAGGTAAGTAGTTACTTCCTTCGTGCGTAAAATTCCTTGTTCTTGAACAATTTTTTCTTCCAGGCTAATAAATTTACGGCGCGCTAAATCTAAAATGGTCGCTGTAAGATCCTGGGCTTTCATATTTTTAAAATTCCACAAAACACTTAATTCCGCTGGACTATAATTGGCTGGAAGCTCTCGATAATAATCCCCGGTAAAGCTGACCTTATGCCTACGGCCAAAGCGACGCCATAACATAACTAATCCTACTAAGGCCAGTACAATAACGGCTATTCCTCCCAAGTATTCCATCTTGGCCAAAGATCGTTCTCGATTTGCTTTTTCGGCCCAGAGTTCTTCTTCCTTAAGAATAGTAGGCAGAGCAACCTCTTTAGTATAGGCTTCCGGAGGGGCGTCTGTAAATAAAGCTGTGGGCATCACTACGCGACCCTCGAGGAAGGTATGAGCCGGTAAATTTTCAACCACCCAACTGACAGTATCCGAGCCCTTAAAACTTACTTCCCCGGTTAATGGACCGTGGCCCCAGATCCTGATATCTTCACCTGGCGAGTACTGTTCTACCCCCGACGGCAGTTTCAAATTCACCTCTACTTTGCCGATCTTATTACCGTTGGCCTCGCTAATAAACTTACGATACAATTCCGCAGTATCTTCATGGAGTTTTACCGCTCCGAGAACTCGATAAGACAAATCAAAAGTCCGAATTTCATTTACTGCGGAAATACTCCAATCCACCAGGATTCCATCCTCTTCTACTTTGGTCAAATACGTCCCCGGCGGTCCGTATTCCGTTCCAGGGTTAAAGGTATACGGAGTTCCGTTTTCCAAGACTTTTATTTCCCGAATAGGAGAATCTTGGGGAAGCCTGACAAAAAAGCCGTTCCACTGCCCGGAGAAATCGACGGTTATTCTTTCCGTTACCACCATAGACGCATCCGGCAAAACTTCCGCTTCCACATGGATTTGTTCCAAAGTCAAAGAACGATCGTCAGCCCAAGTTTGACCCGGTAAAAATGCGAGCAAAAATAGAAAACTTAAAAAAAGGCTAAAAAAACAATTGCTAAATCTTAAAACACAAGACCATAATTTTCCATTCATTACGGTTCTCCTTTAAAATTCTACCTTTACTGCTTCCCGGGCTTCGGTCTCCTCTAAAGTAAAGTAAGGGGATTTCTGGAATTTAAAAAGCCCGGCCACGATATTGCTGGGAAAAACCTCAATCTTGGTATTATATTTCTGGACAGTATCGTTATAGAATTGACGAGCAAAAGCGATTTTGCTCTCCGTCTCAGTAAGATCTGACTGTAGCTGTTGAAAATTAGTGTTGGCCTTTAAGTCCGGATAGGCTTCCGCCACGGCTAATAGTGATCTTAGAGCTCCGCTCAAAATTGACTCCGCCTGGGACTGTTCTTGAATACTACCTGTCGCCTGAGCCCTGCTTCGGGCTTCGGTGACACGTTCAAGAGTTGATTTTTCATGCTCAGCATAACCCTTAACTGTATTCACTAAATTGGGAATTAAATCATAGCGACGCTTTAACTGCACATCCACTTGAGACCAAGAATTTTGCACTCTCTGGCGCAACTGCACCAGGCTATTATAGGACCCGATTATAAAAATTACTAAAATCACTAGGATCCCGATCAAGATATAAAGACCAGTCATTTTTTTCCTCCTTGTCGAAATATTAATTCTCCATCTTTACATTTTAAGCCAAAACACTGTTTTTTAAAATAATAATTGATGAAACAAATCTGAAAAAACCTTAAATAAAAACGCCTGCCTTGGGAACCTGTTGCTCATAGTTTCCCAAGGCAGGGAATACAGAGAAAACACTGACCAAAAAATAAGCGTTTCCTCCTGTGGAATTTTCTTCGCAGGCGAGACAGCTAGGGTATTATCACAACAAATTATTACTTTCCCAAGACTGTCGGGAACTTTATCCCAGTACTAACTGACTTATTAATTACGGTTTTTCCAAAAGATGCAAGCAATCTTAGAGGTTGTTTTTTCCGTAACAATACCATTCTTATCTGCCATTTTTTCCAAGCAGTTCTTAATTTCAGTTTTTTGGGCTTCAGATAATTCTTCCCTCATCTCGAATCTGGCGATACTAGAGCGATAAATTTCAGCCACTGATCGGGATAACTCTCTCTCAAGATCAAAATAAACGATTTCGGGGAAAAGCTCATAAATCCACAGAACATTAAAACTACAGTAAAGTGATGTATTACCGAATTTATGTTCTGGATTCTGCCCCAATACTTCTCTCTTAATTCTATCACTAACCGAGTCGTGACGCTCGACAAAATGACAGATCAGGCCATACTCCTTGCTGGCAGCAATAATTTTTTCCAGACCGGCCCGGCTAATTATAGCAGGAGACATAATAGCCGTCACAAGACTGAATTCTCTTTCCCAATTTAAAGCCGACAAATCAGCACTGTGCCAGTCCAAATCTTTAAATTCTATATTGTTAAGCCCCTGAGCGGCAGCATTCTCCCGGGCATACTGGAGCATCTTCGGGGAAATATCCACCCCTACCACCCTCTTAGCCCTCTGGGCAAAATCGATCGCAAATTTCCCAGGACCACAGCCAACATCCAAAACCGTACTATTACTATCGAGCATTCCTTTTTCTAACAATAGCTCAAGGATTTTTTCCTGGCGTTCGTCGTGGTGGCGACTGTTAAAATCCTCCGCCCTTCTATCCCAGGCTTGACGGGACTTACCATCCGGAATCCCTTTAAAGTTTTCTTCCGCTTCCCATAAACAGTCAAAATATTCCAGGTCCATAATACACATTTACCTCTTCTCTTTATTATTTTTCTTAAAGACATAATAACAAAACTTTTACTTCCGTACCACTGAATAAGTTCACCGTGATAGCACACTGCGAATATAGCGCAGACCTTTTCCTACTACATAAAATTGGCGAACATCGAAGCGCCGATAACAGTAATCAACCCCGCCACTGTTATAGCCAAACTACTCATAGCCCCCTCCACTTCTCCCATTTCCATGGCTTTGACTGTACCGATGACGTGGGAAGAAGTTCCGATCGCGATCCCTTTAGCAATCGGTTCGGTAATCCGAAATATTTTACAAGTGATTTCGGCCAGCATATTACCAAGGATACCCGTGACAATAATAACTGCTACAGTAATTGTTACAATGCCCCCGAGCTCTTGAGAGACACCGATGCCAATGGCTGTAGTAATTGATTTTGGTAATAAAGTGACATATTGCTGGTGTGACAATCCGAAAAGGTAACTTAACACCAAAATGCCGCCCAGGCTAGAAATAACACCTGCTACTATTCCGGTGATAATAGCTTTCCAATTGTTCCTTAAGACCTCTAACTCTTGGTATAAAGGTATCGCTAGGCAGACGGTAGCCGGGGTTAAAAGATAACTGATATATTTGGCACCTTTATAATAAGCTTGGTAATCAATCTTCAAGACCCCTAGGAGAGCAATTATTATAATAATTGCAATCAGCAAGGGGTTGAAAACAGCTAGTTTAAATCTTTTTTCTAGCCTCATGCCAACTAGATATGCTGCCAAGCTGATAAAAGCCCCGAAAAAAACAGAATTACAAATTATTTCTTTCATTGCTTAGCCCTCTTTTCCCAACGGATAATAAATTGAGTTACTTGGCCGCTGACCACCATTACAAAAACAGTAATCACAACTGTGATAACTATAACCGGCAATAGTATTTCTTTTAAGATGCTCCAGGACTCAAGCAAACCGACAGCAGGCGGGATAAACATCACCGCCATAATACCGATCAGAAATTCTCCGGTTTCCCGAACCAAATCCAATTTCAAGAATTTAGATTTCAGAGCCAAAAGCATAATAAGAAAGCCGTAAATACTGGCCGGAATGGGCAGGGGTATAAAATAGCTTAATAGTTCACCAATTAAACAAATAAATAAAATAATACAAAATTGCTTTATATACTTCATGGATAATATCTTTTTCTCCAGTAATAATTACGGTTTTTCTAGTAGAAGCCGGACATCAGCCCCTATGATTTTCTTTGGAACGTCTCCTCTTTCATTTATTTCCTTAAATCACATCATAGCAAAACTTTGCCTTTCTCGCCAGCGCCCACGGGTACGCGAGTTGTTTTTAAAAAAGCCGAAGCTCTTTTAGAGAGTTTCGGCTTTCTGGATTCTAATAACAGAGGATTCCATATATAATTGTCGCTTTACTTAACAATCATTATGTTCTGTTGAATCTGTTGAGCAACCCTTAGACTTACGCTTCCCAAGAAAAACTTCTTAAAACCACCTAAGCCCCTACTGCCTAGAATGATTAAATCATAAGCGCCTTCTTCGGAAACATCACTAATAACATCAGCGGGAGTGTCGTATTTTGTTTTTTTAATCTCAGTTTCAATGGGAATTCCCTTCTCCCTAAAAACAGTTTTCCATTTTCCCATCATTTCTTGAGCTGAATGCTCTAAGTTTTTAGTAGCCCGGGAAAAATCTTCTCCCTCAAGAAGAGAAGAAGCGTAAGGGGGAATACGGATTACTTCTTCCATTACATATAGCAGTTTCACTTTAGCCTTCAGAGCTTCCGCGTATTGGATTGCGGTTTGAATAACTTTTTCGGAATGATCAGAGCCATCAATGCAAACTAAAAATTTCATTAAATCCCAACCTCCTCCTGAATAGTAAATTACTGGTGGTACCATAAAGTGTACACTGAGTTTAAGAAAGAGGCAACCAATCTCTAATAATTTTCAGTCCGCTTCGACGACTCCCGTCAAATATAACCAAAATACAGCCTGTTCAACAAGAAACCCTACAGTCTATATTTGCCTCACCGAATAGCCGTTTCAATAGATGTGGACGACCTGTCTGACCAACCTATTGAGATGTGTTATTTAGGCCCTATACCTCCCTGCTAGTCAGATTATAATAAGTCCTAGCTGTTAAAGCGTAGACCAAAATATAGAAAACTGCAAAAATCAGAATTGTTGAAGCTGTGCATCCGGCATATAAGGGAACATTGGTAAGATTCAATACTAAAAGTAGTTTCGTTATTACTTTAAACGCTACCAGAATATGAATTACCGCTGTTACAAGGGGGAGGAAAAATACAATTAAAATTTGATTTCTGATAACCAGTTTGACTTCTTCCCGGCTCATGCCCACCTTTTGCATAATCTGAAAACGTTGGCGGTCCTCATAGCCTTCGGCGATCTGTTTATAGTAGATAATAAGAACGGTAGCCATAATAAAGAGCAGTCCAAGAAAAATACCGAGGAAAAACAGCCCGCCGTACAGGGAATAAAAGCCATCCCTAGCTTTTTCTGCTCCTTCCACATAGCTATCGCTGTTGATCTTATTTACCGCTTTTTGCAAATTGCCTACAAGCTTTATTTGAGCTTCTTTTTCTCCCTGGACATCAAAAGCGTAATAATAGGAAAGATCTCCCATATCCCCCCGATTCTCATTTAGAGAATTATAGATCTCCTTAATAGTGTCTAAATCCTTAACTACCAAATAGTAGCTATCGACCATTAAAGCTGACAATAAACCTTCCGTCTCCATAGTGGAAAGCCTTTCCTTAATGTTCAGTTTATAGCCATTAAAACTTAGGGTTTCGCCGGGAATATCACCTTTTAAAATATAAATGAGAGCTTCATTTTCTTTTAAGTTTAGGAATTTCCCCTCCATTTTGCCGTACTCCTCCGCTGTTAAACAAACAACCATCGCCATATTATCAGCTACATAAGTGGAAGTGGAAGTAGAAGTAAAATCGGTACCTTTTTGGACAGTTAGAAAACTCATCGCCCGATAGCCGACATCTTCAATGGGAGTGAGACCAGACTTTAAAGTTTCATTTATAATGGTCTCCTTTAATTCACTTGCTTCTTCACTGGAGACATTCGTGGCACTGACAATAATATTTCTCGGAAAACGGGTCCGTAAAACATCCTCCATTCCTACATATAAGGAAATAGTTGTAGAAAGCATGATAATTACCGCTGTGGATAATATACAGATATTCGCAAGCCCAACAGCATTTTGCTTAAACCGGTAAATCAAGCCTGAAACAGGGATAAAATTTTTCAACCGGTAATAATATCTTTTGTTTTTCCTTAACATTTTCAAGACTGCAATACTTCCTGCCGTAAACAAACAATAAGTCCCGATCATTACTAACACAACAGCAATAAAGAAGAGCTGTAAAGCGGCCAAGGGAGATTCCGTCGTTAAAGAGATATAATAGCCTATTCCTAAAGAAAAGGCCCCAATAATCGCCATAGGCCATTTTGTTTTCGGTTCTTTCTCCCCTACGCTTCCCCCTTTCAGCAATTCAACAGGCTTAGCGAGGTAAACTTGCAAAACATTAAAAAGCAGATTTAAGATAAAGATTCCGCCAAATAGTAAACAGGTATAAATAACAGCGGAAATAGGGATTTCAAAACCAAAAACTACTCTAAAAGAAATGATTTTAAAAAGTAATAAAATCATAAGCTTACTAAAAATAATTCCTGCCCCTAGTCCAATACCTATACTGACTAAGGCTGAAACTATAGTCTCCCAGAAAATAATTCTGGCAATATGCTTTTTCTCCAAACCTAAAACATTATAGAGGCCGAACTCTTTCTTGCGGCGTTTAATTAAAAAACTATTAGTGTAAAACAAAAATATTAAAGAAAAAATAGCGATTACACCGGCCCCCAAGGTCAACAGCTGCCTTAAACTAACACTGTCGCTATGAGCTCCTATATCCCTGGCCACAGCTAAAAATGACATATTATAAAACATCATGACCGTCCCAATACCAGTTAAAAGGAAAGGAATATAGGTTTGGGCATTCTTTTTAATATTATTAAGGGCTAGCTGGAAATAAAAAAATCTATTCATTTCTCCCACCGCCAGTCGTTATAAGCGTAAGAGTGTCGGAAATCTTCTGGTACATCTCTTTATTGGACAAAGAACCCTTATAAAGTTGGTGGAACACCTCTCCGTCTTTGATGAAGAGAACCCTTTGAGCATGGCAGGCATTTTGGATACTGTGAGTAACCATCAAAATTGTCTGCCCCTCCCTATTGATCTCTTCAAACAATTTTAACAACTGGCTGGCTGTCCGAGAATCCAAAGCCCCTGTAGGTTCATCAGCCAAAATAAGTTTGGGATTAGTTATTAAAGCCCGGGCTATGGCGGTCCTTTGTTTTTCGCCCCCTGAGACCTCATAAGGGAATTTCTCCAAAATATCCTCTAGCCGCATTTTTTTAACAATAGGCTTTAAAGCCCTCTCCATTTCGGAATAAGACTTTTTAGCCAAAACAAGGGGTAAAAAAATATTATCCTTAATGGAAAAGGTATCAAGAAGATTGAAATCCTGAAAAACAAAACCTAAATTATCTCGCCTAAAGGCAGAAATCTCTTTTTCTTCAATAGCGCTGAGATCCTTTCCTTGGAGTAGGACTTTACCTTCGGTGGGCTTATCAAAAGTGGCCAGAATATTAAGCAGGGTTGTTTTTCCCGCTCCCGATTCCCCCATAATAGCGGTGAATTCTCCTTCCTCCATAGTAAAGGTCACATTGCTTAAAGCCTGAACCTGATTTCCGCCGAATCTCGTGCTGTAAACTTTCTTCAAGTTTTTGACTTCTAAAAACGGCATCACTTATCCCCCAGTCTTATTTTCTTCCTTCATAGTAGCAAAAAGAGAAAATGCTCCGCCATTTATTTGGCTTACATTTCCTCCTTTAAACTTACATTTCTGTAAGATAGTGATTAATCTCCGGCCAATTCCTCTACTTCCAGTCCGATTTTCACTTTAGTGCCTCTCCCTACTGCCGATTCAATGGTAATAGGATGTCCTAATCTATCCAGAATCTGTTTGCAAAGAAAAAGTCCGATCCCGGTAGATCTTTTATCCGCCCGTCCAATATAGCCGGTAAAACCTTTTTCAAAGACTCGCGGCAAATCCTCCTGTTTAATACCTATTCCAGTATCTTCAATCACTAGGACCAGAGGTTCCTTTTCAATATAGATTGAAATTTCCCCATTGGAAGCATATTTCAAAGCATTAGATATAATCTGCTCCAAAACAAAAACCAACCATTTCTCATCGGTTAAAACCTGAACTTTAAGTTCCTTATAATTTAGCTTGACCTTTTGACGGATAAAGAATTTTGAATATTTTCGGATAGCCTGTTTCACTAATTCGTCTAAGGAGTATCTGCTGATCACTAAATCAGAGCTCATGTTCTCCAAACGAAGATATTGGAGCACCATCTCCACATACTGTTCCACCCGGAAAAGCTGATCTAAAAGTTCGCTGCATTGCGGTGAAGGTTCGGATTGCAAAAGAAGCCTCATCGCGGAGATCGGAGTTTTTATCTGATGAGCCCAAAGAGTATAATAATCAACTAATTCCCTAAAATCTTGTTCTTTTTTTCTAATAATGCTCAAGCGTTCCTCATTAATGTATTTAATTATCTCCTGAAAATCCTTTTCGATTAAATCTTTAGGAAAGGGCAAGATATTTTCGGTGAGAAGGAGATTGCCCTTTATTTTTTCCAAAAGGATATGCTTTTTGTAAAATTTGCAGAAGTCTATAACTCCGATTACAAAAATTAAAACACCTACCAAGAGAAAACTGTAAACAACAGCTTCTAGAGGTAGGGAATACAGCGAAAATACCAGCAAAAAAATACCGCAAGATACTAAGCCGGCAAAAATAATAGAGACCTTACTCTTTAGATAAGCTCCTAAAATATATAAATTTTTCATCTCAATTCACCAGATAACCTAGGCCCTTTTTGGTAGTAATGAAATCTTTCAGCCCTGCTGAAGCCAATTTTTTCCGCAGTCTAGCTATATTAACTGTTAAAGTATTATCGTCAACAAAATCATCACTTTCCCAGAGCCTAAGCATTATCTCCTCTCGAGAAACCACATTGTCGATATTCTCCATTAGAATTTGAAGGATTTTATATTCATTTTTCGTCAGTTCAATTTTCTGATTTTTATAGGTCAAAGTGGCATCGCTTAAGCTTAAAACTGCCCCCCGATGTTCAATAATATTTACCTGTCCTTGGAAAGAGTAAGTCCGCCTAAGCAAAGCTCCTACTTTAGCTGTAAGCACCTGGAGATCAAAAGGTTTGACAATAAAATCATCCCCGCCCATATTCATGGCCATCACAATGTTCATATTATCCCCGGCAGAAGAAATAAAGATCACCGGCACTTTTGATATTTTGCGTATTTCACTGCACCAATAAAAACCATTATAAAAAGGAAGTATTATATCCAAAAGGACAAGCTGAGGCTCAAATTCCAAGAAATCCTCCATAATATTTTTAAAGTCCTGAAGATATAAGGCCTCATAGCCCCATTTTTTGAAATGATCAGTAATCGTTCTAGCAATGGTGAGATCGTCTTCGACAACCAAAATTTTATACATAGACCCACCCACTACTTCAAATTAGCAAAAACAGAAGCGCCTAAAATTGTAATCAAACCCGCTACTGTAATAGCTAGACTGCTCATGACTCCTCCGCTTTCCTATTTCCATCGCCCTCGCTGTCCCGATCAAATTATGAGCGGCGTAAAGAAATAAATCCCATTTATCAGCATTATAGCAATATCAAATTTTTATGTACATACTAGAAAATAACGAAAAAAAACACGCTATACTGATTTATTGTTATATCAAGCCAAAGACAGTGGAGCGGGCAAATTTATACTAGTAGAATGACAAATCCTTGAGTACAACATTTTCGCCATAAGCCTTGGTTATTTTGCTTACCCGTATGATAACCGTGGATAATTTATTGCTCTGTACTTGGTATTTGTTAAAGAATTCAAAAGCCCGCAGCTTTGTTCTTTTTTTGGCTTTATAACGCTAACGTTTTGGCCGCATTTTTATAGTCGGAATTTTTTTGCGTACTTTTGAGCCGGTTTCTTCTGTTACGGATAGCCTGATTTAATCGATTAATTCGCAATGGCTGCTTTTTATATTGCTTGACAATATGTTTATCTTCATTTTCTCTTTGTATTTTATAAGCAGAATAATTGCTTTTATAGGATTTTACCCTTTCGGAGTTAACTCCTATATGCGATCCGCCACACGATCCAACAAATATCTATTGTGGGACAAGATTAAAACAGATTGTTTGATTTAATGGCCTGTTTCAAAGATGCAGCTCTTTCAGTATCCAAATGGTTTGTCGGTTCATCAAGAATCAATAAATCATAATCCTTGGTTAGGCCTTTGCAGAGCATAAGTTTCGTCTTTTCTCCACCACTTAAATATACTGCTTGTTTCTCCCACAATGATTCGGGAATCTCCATTTTATTGAAAGTCTTTTTACAATAGTATCAATTGATTCCTTTTCACCCAATTCCTGTCCATGAAGATCCGAAGGAAGGATCACCCCCGCCCATGCGGGGAACACAATTAGCCTATACCGTTCTTGAGGCTGCTGAAGGGATCACCCCCGCCCATGCGGGGAACACTGTTCTTTATTCACGCTCTCACGCTCCTTTCAGGGATCACCCCCGCCCATGCGGGGAACACCCACCGATATTGACGAGCATTGTGCCCATCATGGGATCACCCCCGCCCATGCGGGGAACACATTATGCTATAGGTGATGTAATAAAAGATGTTGGGATCACCCCCGCCCATGCGGGGAACACTTTTTCCCATCACTGACAGATTGAAAAAGCTCAGGATCACCCCCGCCCATGCGGGGAACACAGACCGCTTTGAAGTGTTTGTGGACCAGCGCAAGGATCACCCCCGCCCATGCGGGGAACACTACTCTTCCTCGCTCAAAGGTCGAATGTTGAACGGATCACCCCCGCCCATGCGGGGAACACGTTTAACACATCAGGAAAGTTTTCTGCTTTACGGGATCACCCCCGCCCATGCGGGGAACACACCATGTTGACACCTGGGGAATATGCTGATTACGGATCACCCCCGCCCATGCGGGGAACACCATTGTCTTTATCAAAAAACACTGCATAACTCAGGATCACCCCCGCCCATGCGGGGAACACCTGACCGGCCCTGGCAGCCTTCCGCCTGCTTTGGGATCACCCCCGCCCATGCGGGGAACACAATCTCGATCAGCCAATACAACATTTGTTATTGGGATCACCCCCGCCCATGCGGGGAACACGGATCTGCTGTTTTGGCCAGTGTCCAAACCAAGGGATCACCCCCGCCCATGCGGGGAACACCAAGGTAGCCGGTGAGAAATTTCCCTTTAATGGGGATCACCCCCGCCCATGCGGGGAACACTGTATGCCGACCTTGAAAAGCTGCAGCAGGAGAGGATCACCCCCGCCCATGCGGGGAACACCCTATGAAACGTCGCCCTGTCCACCGCCAGCACGGATCACCCCCGCCCATGCGGGGAACACACAGGGCAAATGAACGAATACGGTGAACCGGAAGGATCACCCCCGCCCATGCGGGGAACACATCTTGCCCCGATATAACTAGTTCACCAAACAGGGATCACCCCCGCCCATGCGGGGAACACCGGGAGAATTGGACAGAGTACACGCCGGAAGAGGGATCACCCCCGCCCATGCGGGGAACACTGCTATAGTCAAAGATAATAAGAGAAGGGAGTTGGATCACCCCCGCCCATGCGGGGAACACAAAATCATTTACCGGATATTCTCAAGGAGATTAGGATCACCCCCGCCCATGCGGGGAACACCGCATCACGATCTATAAGCGGGGTGGTGATACAGGATCACCCCCGCCCATGCGGGGAACACATACACCGACTTGATGAAAGTAGGTGAGTATCAGGATCACCCCCGCCCATGCGGGGAACACAGAATGCAAATACTGTAAAAACCCATCCGAATAGGATCACCCCCGCCCATGCGGGGAACACTGAATCTGAAACACATTACAGAAGATACCCAAAGGATCACCCCCGCCCATGCGGGGAACACCCACCCAGCCACTTCCCCGCGCGGGCGGCACGGGGATCACCCCCGCCCATGCGGGGAACACGTAGTATGGATGTTGAAAAACAACTCCAGCAAAGGATCACCCCCGCCCATGCGGGGAACACTCCTTAGTGTAAGACGGCGGCACACCCAGGGCAGGATCACCCCCGCCCATGCGGGGAACACAAGGTTCTGCAGCACAAGCGAAGCCCCTAATTGGGATCACCCCCGCCCATGCGGGGAACACCGAAAGCGGACCGCCAGCGGTCAAGGCCAATAAGGATCACCCCCGCCCATGCGGGGAACACCCTTTCCGCTTGATATAAAGGCAACCTGCTTTGGGATCACCCCCGCCCATGCGGGGAACACCCATAATAGCTTTCAAGATTATCGGCCCAGGACGGATCACCCCCGCCCATGCGGGGAACACTACAGGCGCTCCAGATCGCGGTGAATAACATGAGGATCACCCCCGCCCATGCGGGGAACACACTCTGTAAAGGTTTAATGCAGATCAGCAGAAGGGATCACCCCCGCCCATGCGGGGAACACCGGCTTTCCAGGGATCTGCTTGATATGTTGAAGGGATCACCCCCGCCCATGCGGGGAACACGGCCTTGGTTCCCGTACCTGCGAGATACCATCGGGATCACCCCCGCCCATGCGGGGAACACCCTCAAGACATGCAACGGACCCATGACCATATAGGATCACCCCCGCCCATGCGGGGAACACTGTTTTGTTTCGCATTTTACCCCTCCTATACCGGGATCACCCCCGCCCATGCGGGGAACACCCCGGAGGACCATCTCCTATACTTTCATATTAGGGATCACCCCCGCCCATGCGGGGAACACTAATCCGCGATGCTCGGTTGTTGCAGAAAGTTAGGATCACCCCCGCCCATGCGGGGAACACATTTTTTCGCCTGCAATAATAGAAGAAGACATGGGATCACCCCCGCCCATGCGGGGAACACCCCCTGACGAGTTTTATGCCAAGCCCTACAAAGGGATCACCCCCGCCCATGCGGGGAACACGCCCATGTAGAAATCCAGAGACATCTGGGCTTGGGATCACCCCCGCCCATGCGGGGAACACGTGGCTTGAGAGTGAAGAAAGCGCGCCTATATAGGATCACCCCCGCCCATGCGGGGAACACCGGACCTGGTGGCCGTGAAACATGGTCGCATTAGGATCACCCCCGCCCATGCGGGGAACACAGAGAGCATACATCGAGGACAGTTCAGATATAGGGATCACCCCCGCCCATGCGGGGAACACTTCCAAACCTGTTCCCGCTCGCCTGCCATCATGGGATCACCCCCGCCCATGCGGGGAACACTGAGTGCCTCAATTTCGGCTTCGTCTCGCTCAAGGATCACCCCCGCCCATGCGGGGAACACTATGAGGAAAAAGCATCTCAAGTAAATGCACTAGGATCACCCCCGCCCATGCGGGGAACACCTCGTCGCACTCGTCGCCGTTCTCGTCGTAATAGGATCACCCCCGCCCATGCGGGGAACACGCGTAATGTTTATACCTCCTTGTCGGCGTATAAGGATCACCCCCGCCCATGCGGGGAACACACCGGATGAAGGTGTAATAAAATGAAAACAGTGGGATCACCCCCGCCCATGCGGGGAACACTCAGAAAATTCAGAAGTACCACTATAAGGCCCAGGATCACCCCCGCCCATGCGGGGAACACATCTATTGCAGCTTCGCGCCGTTTAAACTCCTGGGATCACCCCCGCCCATGCGGGGAACACCAGAATGGCCAAGGGCTGCCATGATCTCTGCTAGGATCACCCCCGCCCATGCGGGGAACACACAAGAGAGGGCGGACCTGTTGTCACTTACAAGGGATCACCCCCGCCCATGCGGGGAACACTGAAGTGCTAGAAAACGGTTATTCCGGGTATTAGGATCACCCCCGCCCATGCGGGGAACGCACAGGTTTGGCACGAGATATTCAAAGATGTGGAGGATCACCCCCGCCCATGCGGGGAACACGTGGATAATCTAAGTTCGATTTTCTTGTATTCAGGATCACCCCCGCCCATGCGGGGAACACAAATCTGGTTTGTGGTATGCACATAAAGTTGGAGGATCACCCCCGCCCATGCGGGGAACACTATAGCTCTGAAGAAATAAAATCCTGTCTCAAAGGATCACCCCCGCCCATGCGGGGAACACTTTCTAATGCTTGCTGGTTTCGTTGGTAAGCTGGGATCACCCCCGCCCATGCGGGGAACACTAAGTTAGTACCTAATAAGAAAAGTCGAAGATAGGATCACCCCCGCCCATGCGGGGAACACGGGGAACACCTAAAAACTTCCGAAAATAATGCAGGATCACCCCCGCCCATGCGGGGAACACAATAGCCAAGGAAGTTAATCCGGCTCATGTAGAGGATCACCCCCGCCCATGCGGGGAACACGACAATTCCGGCCGGTAATACCGCATAATAAAAGGATCACCCCCGCCCATGCGGGGAACACTTCTGGCGGGCAAATATTTTGTCGGCTAGCAAAGGATCACCCCCGCCCATGCGGGGAACACAGTATCCTTGCTGCAGTTTCTTTGGCCTCCAAAGGATCACCCCCGCCCATGCGGGGAACACATTTTAATGGTGACATCCGCTTCAATTCTGCTAGGATCACCCCCGCCCATGCGGGGAACACTAACGGCAAGAGCAAGTTGTTTCTTGGACGACCGGATCACCCCCGCCCATGCGGGGAACACCATTCTAAACCTCTACAGGTCGGGTACTTGGGGGGATCACCCCCGCCCATGCGGGGAACACCATAAGCGGAAACTCGCTGAACTCGTCCAGCCAGGATCACCCCCGCCCATGCGGGGAACACTTGAGTTTCCCCTAGAGCTGATTGAGGATGGTAGGATCACCCCCGCCCATGCGGGGAACACTGGTAAAGTCAGGGGCACTTGATAAAGGGTACAGGATCACCCCCGCCCATGCGGGGAACACCCTGGTTGCAATTGGAGCGGGGAGTTCTGCACAGGATCACCCCCGCCCATGCGGGGAACACGATGTCTACTAGAAAGCAGACAGGCGAAGAAGGGGATCACCCCCGCCCATGCGGGGAACACGCCTCCACCTTTCTTTCGTCACCACTAGGTAAGGATCACCCCCGCCCATGCGGGGAACACTGCGTTGGCAAGATATAGATTTTGACCGGCAAAGGATCACCCCCGCCCATGCGGGGAACACAAGCCAGAATTACTACCATAAGGCCCATTCCCAGGATCACCCCCGCCCATGCGGGGAACACCCTCACCTCACTAATCTCAACTACAGACCCATGGGATCACCCCCGCCCATGCGGGGAACACCATATCCGAACTCCTGCATTGACCGCTTGAGCTGGATCACCCCCGCCCATGCGGGGAACACGTAGCCGGTGACTTTGAAGTATTCAGCCCGTTGGGATCACCCCCGCCCATGCGGGGAACACATTGTGAGGATAATATAAGGGAAATCGACGAAGGGATCACCCCCGCCCATGCGGGGAACACTTATTTGTTTGCCGAGATTAGCGGACTTAATTTAGGATCACCCCCGCCCATGCGGGGAACACCTCCTATACCTATGAAACGTCGCCCGGTCCACGGGATCACCCCCGCCCATGCGGGGAACACGCTTAGAAAACCTTGAAAACAAGCGATTTTTAATTTCCATTTTGCTGTAATTCAATGAGTTTGTCATATAATTTTTTAGTTGCTAGACAATCATTTATACTCCTATGCAAATCATTTGCCTCAATTTCAAAATAACTTAAGAGTGTAGACAATTTATAATTTTCTACATCTCGTACTAAACGGCGGGAAAGTGCTAAGGTATCTATGCAATAGTTTGAAAATAGAGGTAATTCGCAACGCTGGCATGCTGCACGTAAAAAAGCATAATCAAAATCCGCATTGTGAGAAACAACAGGCAAGTTGTCCACGAATTTTAGAAACTCCAGTAATACAGTTCTTAAATCTTTTCCCTCTTGGTAAATTTCCTCATTTGATAAACCAGTTAACTCTTTAATAGAGGGTGGTATTTCAGTCGTAGTTTTAACAATAGCATGAAAATTTTGGGTAATTTCCTTCTGTTGAACCATAACCGCGCCTATTTCTATAATTTCATGTTCATGAGATGACAACCCAGTAGTTTCTACATCTAATACAATATAAGTTTCTGGCAAGATTTTAGAACGTTTTTTTCTTGATATTCGTTTAGCCATTTGTCTTTTAGCAGCATGACTAAAACCTGTCCTAGCTTCTGAAAGTTTTTCAAGACGCGCAGGGCTGGGACGAAGCATTAATTTTAAGCCGTCAAAACCAATTGGCTCCCAACTACTGTTGTGAACCCTAAAGTCCAAACGTTGCTCATTGTTTGCGTTGAAGACCATTGTCGCCCTACCGGATTTCGCTTTCTCCTGTATTCTGTTCCAAATCTCATCGCGAACTCTGGCGCTTACTTGACCAACATATACCCCAGTATTGATTTCTTGCAACCATTTTGTTAAATCCCCCCGTAGAGATGGCGGACAATCTGTCAAGGTAATAACAATCATTTTTTGTCCTCCAAAATAATGCCATACCCATCCACAAGAGTTTCATTCTCAATTTCGTCAAGCCCTTTCCCGTAAGAAACAGCATTCGCGACCAAACCCATTTTATCATCCCACAAGTATAAAACGTTCGTTTCAAACTCTTCCTCACCGGTGGTATCATCAAGTAAAAGCCAACGTATATCAGCCACTGCTCTTTTCAAAATTTGCCCATCCGAAATAGCATCGCGTACTCTTCGCCTAGTAGCTGGACCAATATCTTCCGGTTTCTCCGCTGCAATTTCAAATGCTATTGGGATGGTAAGTTCAGCCTTATAAAGATCTGCAATATCGTATACAAACGAACGCTCGTGACCAGTATGGATGAACCCCAAACCCGGAGAACATCCCAAAGCTACTATGACACTATGAACGACTCCATATAGACAAGCATGAGCTGCTGATAGCGCCATATTTACAGCATCACTTCCGGTAAAGTTATTCGGATCATACTCTCGCCCATTCCAAGGAACACCGGTTTCCTTCGATGCACGTCGATAAACGGAGCGAATTCGTGAACCTTCGCGCCCTCGCAATTGTTGCATTGTTAATGACGAAACCTCTTCTTCTGGGAAACGCAACTGATACATCTTCCGAGCAACAGCAACTCTGGTACGAACGTTAGAAACCAATTCCGCCTGTCGAATCAAAAGCCGGGCAGAATGGGTTAAAGGTCTTCCATGAGCATAATATCGTACACCATGTTCTCCTACCCAGATCATGCTTGTTCCTGCATCGCCAATCAATTCTATAGCCCGGTGGGATATATTTGTTCCTGGTCCTAATAATAACACACTTAAAGAAGCAGCTGGAATATGCACAGTACCCCGGGCATCTGTCACTGTAATCGCCCCATCCTGCCTGTTTATTAAGCAATGCTCTAAATATAAAAATGATATCCTATCTTTAATTCTAGGCAAAGCCTGTAAATCAGGTTTTTTCATGCCAGGAACGTCAGGCACTTTTAACACCACCGCAACCCGCTATAGTCAGCATGCCACAGCCATATGATTTTGCACGCCCAATACCGGTCAGTAAAGCTCTTTTAAAAAGCTCAACATTACTTATCGTTAATATCCCTTCAAAAGTTACTATTTTTAGCGTAACTCTTCCCCCACCACCTTTACGAAATCTCTTCCATTGAGAGTGGACAACATCAAACCCACTCTCCTCCAGTAAGAAACCAGAAGTTCCCGCTCTTTTTAGCAACCATTCTTTTTGTTGCTCCGTAGTTACGTGAGCAAAAATTTTACCTCGCCCAGTTTTTTTACATTTCTCAGTAAAGCTACTGCGGGTGGGGTTTGCACATAAACGAAATCTCCAAATTTGTCCTTCTTTCAAACGTTCTAGTAGGAGATCGTAATTTTTAGTTTCCCACAAAGGTTCCGAATTCGAAAAACCAAACTGTTCTACAAGATGAGTAAAATTGGGTTTTTCCTGACTTAAAACCAACAAATAGCAATAATTGTTAAGGAAATCTATGCGCCAGATATTACGTCCCCTTTCTCCCCTAAAACCTTGCTCCACCGCACCATGTATTAAATTCGGTTGAGCGAGGGCTCTCATGGTATCTCTTTTCTCTACATCCAATTTAACCCTCGATAAATACAAAGCTACCCCTCCTTCAGAGCTCTTTCATGGGGTCGTGTTTTGTTGAGTTTCCCACCCCAAAATAATATTCTTGCTCATTATCAATAACATGGGAAGTGGCTTCTGCCACACGTCGAAAACCATATTTTCGATACTCCTGATCAAAAGAAAGAGGAAGATCTCGCTGGAAAAAATAACTTTCGTCCGTATCGTCAGCATCTAATATAATTCGTAAGGTCATTTTTGAATTTTCTTTTCTCCCTTGCCAGTAACTAACTAACCAGGGTTCCTCTCTTAAAGCATCTAAAAGTTTTTTCCCTGTACGAATTCCAAGAGAAACTTTGCCCTCCGGAGGGCAGGAACGTCGACCCAAAAATAACGGGAATTCAGGATTGTTTAAGGCAAATTCTATTTTTTTTAATAATTTTTCATCTCCTTCCAAACCTGCTAGAAAGATAGCATCAGATAAATAATATCTGTGAGTAACGTAAGCTGATTTTAAACTTCTAGCAGTCTGAAAATCGCGCAAAAGAGAACCCTCTTTATCAATGCGCACTCCAAAGCGTAATTTTAGTAAGTCCTCAATATTTTCGTTTCTTCTTCTGCCTAAGGCAGCCGCAATCATACCAAGAATCCCACTCTTAGTGGGAATCCGCCCGGTACTACGGCGATCAAATTTCGCATCAACACCCCAAGATTGTATGGGCGCAGCTAATCGCATTAATAAAGTACTCATCACACATCCCCGTCACTTTCAAAATGGTGAGTAAGATTGTTCTTTAACTCTTCAAGCAATTCCATAAAAGGTAGTTTTTCGCCAAGCTCTGCAAATAGTTCACCCGTTATAAAAGAAATCTCTGGTTCCCCTAGCCAATCTTTATACACTTGTTGAGCATGTTTAACAAAAGCCCTTGCTGAAGCCTCTACATAACCCTCGTCACTATTTCTCCCAGCTTTGACAGGGCGTTCAAAGGCACCAACTAAATTAATTGGCTGGTCTGTCCGTAGTGTTACCAAAACTGCATCTGGTAAAGTTCGATTAGCAAATGTGTTTTGTTTACCTGTCGGCATCGAAAATGCAAATGCCCGAACAAACCCACAAATTGCTTCCGGAGTATCGCCTTGCAAATTTTTATATAAATTATGTGCATCTACCGTTGCATAGCGATAAAGAGTTGAAGAATTAAATTCTACCGTTCCTATATGCCCCGCCCCAGTTGAATCTTCCAGGGAAAGATCGTCTACCGCAGTAAAATAATCATATTCATTACTTACTTTATGGGTTGATATACTATGAGCTACTTGGGAACAGGCATCAGTATTAAGAGAAGGATCATCCGCAACCATACGACCAAAGAGAGCAATATCAATACTTGGAGATTGTTTTAAAGCATTCAGAATTGCTTCCTTGGTACCCCTACTCGGTTTATCCTGGATTGTTTCAGGTTCCTCTACAGCTAATTTAGCCAATGCTTTTGCTTGTGCAACACTCATAAAAAACAGGGCATCTGTTCCCTTTTCAACAGACTTAATATTTAATCCCGCGTTTTTGAGTATTTTTTCTGCCGCTTGTTCAGGTTCTTCCCCTCCCAAAACCCTAATTTCATTCGCTACCATACCAACAATCCTTTTCGTGCGGTACCCTAAACTATCCTCAGGAAAAATATCCTTAAACATGTCACGCATAGCTTTTTTCCAGCTTTGTGAGGATACTCTGGCCCGCATTACACCACCGTAAATTGCAGTTTTAGGACTACCAGTATCATCTCGATTTACACAACTTGGTGGTACTGATTGTAACACATGTACATCAACAAAGAGTTTTTCAGAAGTTCTCATAAGTAACCATCCTTTCTATTTATCATTTTCCCTATAATAAAAATCTCGCCCCCAACGTAATCTCACAGAATCCCTAGCCTCGGGATACTGATACCAAAACAAATCCTCTGCTAAAGCAGGATAATCAAGAGGAATATCTTGGGTCTTTAAGATTTGAATTAAACCCCGTAGATGATACGAGAATTCTTCCAGAGTGTCTGATGTCGCTGCTGCATCAAAACGTCTTTTAATTCTTTTTTCATCATCCTCATTTTTTATTAATCTTCTTATAGCTTTTCCAAGGGATTCCCCGTCCTCACACATACTTTGTTTCATCAAATCTTTCCCCTGTTGATGCAAAGCATACAGTGTAAGAGCCGAATATATTGCCCTTTCACCATAGGAAGGAGCTTTCCCTTTTCCAACTAACTCTTCTGGCAACCCCTCGAAGATTACATCCCAAATTTCTGGTATACTACCTGGCGCCTTACCTAACCCGCGTCGTAGCTTTGCTAATATTGCCCTGGTTGCAGACTCATTTTTGCTTTCTGAAAGCGTACTGACCTTATGTTTTACAAAAGCTCTAACTTTTTTCCCTTCGCTCTCCATAAACAGTTACTCCTTTCTCGCCAAAATTTCCCTGTTTGATGTACGGGACAAAAAATAGTTATATACCCGTGGACCAATATAACCATTATGCCCTACAAAAGCTGATGGACCAGCTTGATCTAATAATTCCCTTCCAAAACCACGCACAATTCCTTGAGCCTTCTCCCACCATCTTAGACAGGTTTCATTCATACTGTCCTGTTTTGGATCAATCTCCGCTAACCATTGTCTAAAAGGCTCATCTAAGCGAAAATAAGCCTGCTCTCTTGCAATTCTGCTTTCACTACTTCCATCTGAGTCACCAGAGGCCTTAGCAAGATTTCGGGCTAGAAATCCTACCTCTTCTACAAGTCTACTAGTAATTTTTAACTCGTCTATTATATTACTAACCCAATCTTCACCAAGCTTTGTTAACAAAGCCGCATTAAAAGATAATGTATCGCTAAACACATCTTCAATAGAACAGTTTTTACTATCATACCTTACTGCGGCAGTCTGAAAACGAAAATGTTTTTTTTCGATTGCATTGTTTGATTTAAGTTTACTTAACCATTTAATAATTCCGGGCGGCCTTCCCCCCTCACTTTGACCGACAAGAACGGAAAAATCCCTCCAGATTTGGCGTGCAGAATCATGCCGACGAGGGACGTGTTTTGGTTGCTCATCTTTTTTGCTTATATCCAACCACAAAGTCATTTGTTCGTTATAGGCATTCTCTTCTGTGAAATAATCCCCTCCCAATAAATAATATCCAATGACCAAACCATTCTGCCTTTCTAGCAACAAACGGCGAGACTGAATTGTTAAAAGACCAGAGGGGTTATCCGGTATAGTGATTTCAACACCCTCATCAGTTTTAACTGTTTCAACTTCCCAAATAGGCTCTTCCTTACCCCAAAGTTCATTCTCATCTTTTAGGAAAATCAAATTTAATAGAAGTGTTTCGAATAAATTGCCACCAATTGCAGCAATTAAACCTAACTTTCCCAACCAACCCAATTCGTACTTTGAACGTTTTTTCTCTCCCCGCCCCTTACCACTTCCAGATACATCATCAAAAGCATTTATATGCAACAACCATCGAGCTGCTTCGGAATAACGAAGCGTCCATAGAGAATCACCAGTACGCTGGGGAAACAAACGTGCCTTTTGGGGCTTGAAGGGTTCGGAACCACTCTGGCATATTATCCCATTAAGTTTTGCGGCGGTATATTTAGCTGCCTTTTTATGCTTTTCCAATCCCGCTACCTGATAGAATGGACGTTCCGAATGGAACAAATAAAATCTGTCTTCATAGTGCTTTAAGTAATCACCAATAATCTCCATTGGAAATTCACCTTTATCCCATATTCCTTTCCATCTAGATAAGGCTTCGGTTGGTGATGTTATCGGGGCGTAGTTGCCGTCTGGATCATACCTAGCGAATACTGCATGAAGAATAGCTAGTAAAAGTCTTAATACTGCCACATCTTGAGTTGGTAGTTCCCCGGCGAGCCCCTGCCACTTCGATGCTCCTTGAAACAATTCCATCAAGGAAACTTCCTCGGTTTCACCGTTAGGCTTCATTACCAAAATCCATGGCTCATAAAGCAGATTGAACTCTTTTTCAATCATCTTCATCTACCTCCTTTTCATAAAGCAATCCATACTTTTGATCATATATCAAGCTATAACCACCTAAGCTAGCTCTAAATTGTTCATCAACTATCAAAACAAGTTCTCCTTTTAGCCAAGGAGATTCTTGCCATTGAAAAAGACGCTTTCCATTTAGATACTCTAATTCTTCAATAGTTCTATCAATCACTCCCGGAAGACAAAATACACGAGGAAGTCTAATCCTTTGGCGAGCAATTGCACGCGCAGTATGTGCATCAGGAATTTCATCTACAGGGAGTGCACACCCATTTTCTATCCAGGGTAAAAAATATAAATTTGCATCTTTTTTTTCTTGAACCAATAACACTTCAATAGATTCATCAATATCGCGCACAGCGGCTTCCCCATGTCGCTCCGAGAACGGCACATCGGTGTCCAGCCAACCGATCAGATTATATTCTGACCCTGACCATATCTTATCGATTTGAAAATTTTGAGCTCTTGTCTCTTTATCTTGTTTCTGTTTCTCCCATATTTTTTTTGCCTCTAAATATCCCAGCGGTTCTGGAGAAATTTTCAAAGAAGAATCATAAACATGTTGCACTAATTGAGGAATATCTTTGGGGAGAATTACTTTTTGAGGCAAAAATGCCTTCGTACGCATAAGTAGATATTTTCCATATACTGCCTTTGTGCCCGCTTCAAAATCGTCACCTTCTACTCCCATAATCAAACACCTGGCTGTACTAAGCTTTTCTGGGCGTTTTCTTCTATGACGGTGAAGCCGACCGATACGCTGGAGTAATAAATCCATGGGACAGATATCAGTCACTAAAATATCAAAATCAATATCTAAAGACTGTTCAAAAACTTGGGTTCCAACAACTATGCGCCTAAAAGGACGATTGGCACTCGCAGATGGTTTACCAAGTTCAGTTAGCAACTCCCGTTCTTTTACATAGCGATCTGGAGTCAGAAAACGGGAATGTAAAAGGCGCACAGTTTCCTCACCGAAACGTTTTTCTAAAATCCGAGCTATTTCTTGGGCTCGTCTTACTGTATTAACTATCACTCCTGCACAACCACCAACGGATAATAAATCAGCCAATCTTTCTTCGAGTTCGCTCTCCATAAAAACTGTTAAAGAAACTTCCCGATAAATATCCCGTTCCGGTGGGACTGCTTTATGATTAACCTTCTCCCCATCAGAATAAGTAAGCATAGGATAAGCATTATCATTAGGAATTAGCTTTTCTTCTGTCAAAATTTTTGTTCCTCTTCCTAAAGGATCATCCTGGCAATCATAAATATTTTTTTTAGTATTTTTCATTAAATAAGCATCCATTAAGGCTTGGCGTTTCTCAGGAGGCAAAGTTGCTGACAGCATTATCACTGGTACGCGATAAGCACCAAGCCAGTTTAAAGCCCTTTCTAAATATTGCCCCATATAGGCATCATAGGCGTGACATTCATCTATAATAACAATTTTATTGGCAAGTCCTAAATGTCGCAGCATAACATGTTTTTGTTTTAAAGCTGCCATCAAAAGTTGGTCGATCGTTCCTACAACAAAATCAGCAAGCAATGATTTTTTTTGTCCTTCAAACCATTCGTGAACAATTATATTTGAATTCTCATCTTCTCCAATATTTGCAGAACCCTCAAAGACCTTTAGAGATTGAAAATCTTCGTTGAACTGTGCTTTTCCATGAACAAGTTCAACAACATGCTGATCATAATCATCAAAACTATCAATCCAATTTAGAATTCGAGGGAAAATGCCATCAGAAGTGGCTTGAGTTGGTAGAGCAAAAAATATCCCAGCTCGTTTCGTTTTATAAGCAAATATTTCTGCGCAAACCAAAGCCGCCTCCGTTTTTCCATACCCCATGGGAGCTTCTATAATCATAAATCCTGGAGCATTAATTGCTCCTGCTGACTGCGCTGTTTGGCATTGCAAAATATTTGATTCAAAACCAAAACGCTCTAAACAAAGATCAGTGCCCATCCACAAATTGCTTATCTCCCAAGGATGAGGCAACTTAACTTCTTGCCAAGCTTTTTGAGCACGAATATTAAACTTTGATAAATCAATCTTATCCTCTAAGCGAAAATAGGGAAAATATTTTTCATTACTGGCAACCCAGTCAGCCATGATTAAAAGTCCACTGAGCAAAACCTGGGCAGCCATATTAGGAATTGGAATCTCTTCTAAAGTGGAAAAACCCGCCAGCCTTAGGGCAAAATCAATTAATTCTTGTTGGACAGCAGTCCAAATTTCTTTGCCTTCCCTCTCTAGATGGTAGTTAAAGCTTTGAGCTCTAATACTGCCATATTCCAATTCCAAATGACTTGGTGGTTTTCCGTGGTGGGCACCTAAAATACCGGCAACATTTTTATTGCAACCAGCTTCCTCTAATATAACCTGTGTTGCCAAGGCATGAGGAGTCTTGCCTGCTTTCGAAAATTCATGAATCGTTCTTAGCGGTAGACCAGCTCTGATCTGTTCTTCAGCAAGACTTTCATCCAAATCTCGACACGGAGGACGAGCATTCTTAATTTGAAATACAGGCGTCGCCTTTCCTAAATCGTGTACTGCAGCCAGAAACACTAACAATCTTTCGGCATCATTTTCACCTCTGATTTCTGATGAAATAATCCTCTTTGCCCCGTCCGATAACCAATTCCTCCATAATTTACGAGCTACTAAAGCAGAATCCATTTGATGGGCAGTCAGTGGGAGCCATTGAAGATTGCCATCTTTAGCTGATTTTTTTGCCCACAGGCTTTGTGCAGCTCGGGAAAGTTTTTCCAAGCCAGCTACTTCCTTTCTTTTACAAACAAGCTTTTTTTCTTATAACCTATATTATACATTTTTCCATAAATCCCTTTTATTTCCTTACAATATCTTCTAAATATCAGAAAATAAAAAAGCTATAGGAGAAAATTAAAAAATATTTTTCCTATAGCTTTAATTCATAGCTTTATATTTTTATATTCTGTTGCTACATCATTTTTGACTAATATTTTTTATCTTTTTTTATAAACAATTTTTATTGTTCTTACATAACTATTCTTACATAACAACGGCTTCAACTTCAGGAATTCGGGCAATCTCCGTATTATCTACAAGCTTATTTCTGAGCGCTTCTACCGGATGAGCGTTGGATTCATACCGGTAGTCTGTGTTGTACTGTTTTTGATGGCTAGCGATTACTACATGGCTGGGCACTGTGTTAATATCATGGTTCATTTTTCCTTGGTAGAAGAAATATTCATGATCTTCAGGTAAATCCTGAACGGAGACGTAGTTTTCCCTGTTGGCAGAAAGTAGGATCTGCTCTCCCAATACTTTACGCACATAATCCCGGGTATCTTGGAATTTTAGCAGTTTAGGGAATTGGCCGCCAGGTATTACCTGATGCCATTGTTTATTTTCATATTTCTCGAGCAGCTCTGCGGCTTTGTGCAGGTGGGCAACCTCCTGCTCATAGTGCATCTCCCAGATGGATTTGACATTAGGATCCACCTCATCCTGATAGAAAGAATAGTAAAGGTAGCATTCCATATACTCATGCAATAGCATGTTTTCCAACCAGGTACAATTTGGATCGAGCAGCGAACCATAGTGAGTCACATGTTGCTCTTCGATCATGGCGATTTCTTGATAAAGTTGGCGTCCCAAATCATTGTAATAGTAGGGGCCAAGGTTCATATAGAAATTCATTGTCTGCTGTTCACCGGAGACAATTATCAAAGAATTAAGCTTGGTTCGAATATCTGCAGTTTTAAAATTTACCGGTTTTCTGACTGAATCAAAAGGATGCCGATGCTCGGCAATAGTAGGCCGTCCCGGTATGATGTCTACATATTTTTTTACTAATTGCTCCGCTGGAATTTGCTCATCTAGATCAAGCAAGTTGGCATAACGATAGAGATGATCAAAATCTTCCAGCAAGGCAAGATCCAGTGTTTGTTTAACATAGAGATCGGGCTCATTCATTGCCAACCAAGCCGTAAGGTCCGTCGCCAGATGTTCATAACCGATGGTTGTTTCAATAACACTTTCATCTAGCGGCTTAAGCCAGTTGATTCGTTTTTGCTGTTGCTGTTCGATGCGCCTGCTTAAAGCCAGTTCCCGCCGCAAATCATTGTCTTGGCAATTTCGATGGAACTGATGCTTGAAAACTATGGCCTCTGCCTCAATTCCGTTCATCAGGATAACACGGATTTTGGTATAAGGGTCTACTGCTTTTTTATCATAGGGTTTCGGATAAATAGTCGACCAATCCATAAAGCCGTCTTGCATATTTATTGGTTTTTGTTCAAATGGATTCATAAATAACCACCTCATTTTCTTCATATAATTAAGTATCAGCCATAGTATTTGCAAATTTCGCTGTCATATTTATAACTTTTAAAAAACATGTTTAAATTAATTGATTAAAATTCAGAAAATAAAAGACACCACCGTTTGGAGAAAGAATTGTCTCTGAACTGTGGTGTTTTAAATATTGCCAGTAATCGAGCTTACCAAGGTTAAAGCTTTTTGAGATATGCTTGCAGGTTGGACGGATCATTTTAAGAGTTGCTTTGCAGGCGAACTTGTTATGTTGCTACATCAAGGTAATCAAAATGCTATATTACCGGGCTTGTCCGTAAATTTTACGGCTTATCATCCTCCACACTCGCCGCCAATTCCCTAAGCCCGGTTTCCAGGGATTCAATTTCTTTTATCTCTGGTCCTGTAACACCCAACTCATCAAATTTTCTGGCTGTTACCAAGACCCTGCTTTCATAAGAGCCTACTGTCTTATTATAGGCTTGCACAGACTGCTGTAATCCTTTGCGAATATCTTCAAGATGATTGGTTAGGACTCCAAGCCTTTGATAAAGGGTTTTCCCAAGTTCACTTATTCGGCGGGCGTTTTCATTGATCTGTTCCTGCTGCCAGCCATAAGCCACTGCTTTAAGTAGAGCGATTAAAGTGGTGGGAGTGGCAATAATCACCCTTTGCTCTGCGCCATATTCTATAAGACTAGGATCAGCTTGTAACGCCGCGCTAAAGAATGTTTCTCCGGGTAAAAACATGATTACAAATTCCGGGGTAAAATCAAATTGGCTCCAATAAGATTTGCTGGCCAGGTTTTGAATATGGCTTTTGACTTGGCGGGCGTGGCCTTGCATTTTCTCCGCAATTACGTTTTCGTCAGTGGCTTCTAGAGCATCTAAGTAATCAGCTAAGGGTGTTTTAGAATCCACCACAATGGTCTTATTGCCCGGTAGTTTGATAATCATATCCGGTCTTTGCTGCCTGCCGGACTGGCCGGCCACTGCTTCCTGTTGGGTGAAGTCGCAATATTCCACCATGCCTGCTAATTCCACCACCCGTTGGAGCTGAATCTCACCCCATCTCCCCCTGACCGTAGGGGCCTTCAGGGCAGAAACCAGTTTGTTAGTTTCCTTTTGTAGTTTTTCTTGCCCAACGGCCATCTGCTTAACCTGCTCTAATAATCCTTCATAGGCTCCGGCTCTTTTTTGTTCTAACTCTTGAATCTGGGTATCTACTTTTATTAGAGATTCCTTCAGCGGTTTTACCAATTCATCAATTGAGGCTTGTCTTTTTTCCAAATCAGCGCTAGCTTGAACCTGGTATTTCTCTAAAGTCGCTTTTGCTAGCTCTAAAAAGGATTGACTATTGCTTTTTAAAGCCTCTGCTGATAAAGCTTTAAAACCATCGCTTAATTCCTCTTTGGCCTTATTTAATAAAGCTAATTTCTCCTCATACGAAGCTTTCTCCAAATCTATTCTTGTACGCAGTTCGGAGATTTCCAAGGAGACAGCGATTCGCTCTTCCCTTTCCTTCTTTAGCTCCTCCTCAAGGCCACTATTATGTTCTTCCACAAATTTTAATTTTTCTTTTAATCCCTTATTTCTCAAACCATTTAAGATATAACCAAGAATTAAACCTGCAAGTACTGCGGCTCCGCCCAATAATATTTCCATCTTTTCAACCCCAAATTATATTTGCTCACCAGAAGCCAGTTTCGCTTTCAAATTGTCAACAAATTGTCTTGCTGTGCGCCCAGAGCTAGTATTATTCATCATTACCCATTGAAGGGCCTTTTGCCTAAGGAGAGTTTTATCTATTCTTAAACCTTCTTGAGCGCAGAGTCCCTCAACAATCTGTAGATAAGTTTTTTGATCCGGGGAAAGGAAGGTAACTGTTATTCCAAACCTATCCGCCAGGGACAACTTTTCATCCATGGTGTCGTGAGCATGGACGTCATCTGGCCGACGATCCGCAAAAGATTCTTTAATCAAATGCCGGCGATTAGAGGTTGCATAAATCAAAACATTCCCAGGCCGGGCTTCAATTCCGCCCTCTAGAAGAGATTTCAAGATTTTATAATCTTCTTCTTCCCCACTAAAGGAGAGATCATCAATAAAAATTATAAATTTCAAAGGAACAGCGGCCAACTGCCGCACTAACTCGGGATAGCATTTCATTTGATCTTTCTTGAGCTGAACAAGTCTTAAACCCTTATCCACATATTCGTTTAACAAGGCTTTCACTAAGGATGATTTTCCTGTTCCTCTGCTGCCGTACAGAATAACATTATTGGCCGGCAAGCCATTGAGAAAACTCTTTGTGTTCCGGAGAACAATCGCTTGTTCCTTTTCTTGAGCGAAGAGATTACAGAGCCGAATCGGATCCGGGTTTTCTATTCCTTCTAAAGTCTTAGTAGTTTCATTAAAAGAAAAGGCGGCATAGCTATTAAAAATCCCGTAACCTGTTTGGCGATAATAGTCAAGGAGAAAGGGAATATTTTTTTCCCAATGATCATTCTCTAAAAATCGGTCTAGGATCTGGTTCTTTTGGGTTGCCAGCCATTTCTGAGCCTGAGTCCCTTTATCTTCTATAGACAGTGGCTGTTTTGCCTCCCATCCCGGCCAGTTCTCAGGTTCAAGCCCATCCTTGAATACTTGTTTATCATCGGTCTTTATTTTCGTTTGGAAAATTTTAATTATTTCGGCTTTAAGATCATTTAGGGAGAGTTGGGCAAGCTTCTGCAGGGTTTTTAAGTCCTTGGCAATATTTTCTTCCCAAACCCTTTCAAACCCCAGATCCGAGTGGTTCGGAAATATTTTTTTTGAGCCAGAAGATCTTAGCAACAGTTCAACAATATAACAGGGCCAATTTATATTTAAGGTTTGTCTGTAAAATCGATGGTAAGCTTTATAAATTTCCTTTCCGTCGGGTTCTTTACTTGTTAAAGTCTCTAGTAAAGTTATTAAAGCCTTAACCTTTTCATCGTTAGAGAGATCACTATAGATAACTAGGGAATCTACAGCTAAGACTATTCTTTTAAGTGCTATAATCATTTCTTTTTTATTCCCCTTCCATTTCAAAATAGTTCTGCGGGGGTTTTTTTAGTTTTCCTATGTTTTCCAGAGGCCAGTAGCGGATCCAGACTTTGCCGATTATCTTCTCTTCCGGTAGAAAACCCCAGATATGACTGTCTTTGCTTTCACTGCGGAAATCGCCCAGCATGAAATATGTTCCTTCCGGCACTTTTTCAGGACCATATTCATAGTTGGCTTGATACTCGACATAAGGCTCGTTTAAAGGGCGATCATTGATATAAACCTTACCGTTCTTGATTTCTACTGTTTCCCCTGGTAAGCCGATTACCCTCTTAACGAGGTCTTTATCCTCCATTGAATTGTCTGGGGCTTTAAAGACAACAATGTCTCCTCTCTCAATTGGCTTGAATTTATAGAAAAACCGGTCGACAATCAACCTGTCATTGAGCTGAATTGTAGGGAGCATGGAGCCGGTGGGCACAATGCGAGTATCTATGAAAAAGTGCCGAATAACTAATGATAAAATAAAGGCAATGACAATAATTAGAATCCATTCAAACACTGATTTCGCAAATTTCACTTTATCACCTTCCGCGTTTTTTGCTTCCTTGGATGTTGGAGAAATATTTGGCTACAAACAATATATCTTCTATATTTGAACCATTTATTCCTTCAAAAATCTTAGGATCTGACAAATAAAACTCTTCCTTCTCCTAGATTTACCAAAGAGGGGCTTTTCATTCCTCGTTGACAACCTTAATCGTGTTCAATATAATATTATTTATGAATGCGGTCGTGGCGGAACTGGCAGACGCGCTAGGTTCAGGTCCTAGTGCTCGCAAGAGCATGGGGGTTCAAATCCCTTCGACCGCACCAGTTTTAAAAATGAGTGCACACAAATTAGCACACAAAAAATAATGACCGGGGTATTTGTCCCGGCCTTTTTAATGTTTTAAGTAAGTTTTAATATATCAAAAAAATCAAATTTTTCGTTTTGACGACAGGAATTGAACACGAGTGCGACTTCTAGGAGAATTTCGCGTCCGCGCCGATGTCGAGGTTCGTGTATTTGGATACTATTTAAAAGACTTTAATACCCCCAGGAAATAACCACGGGGGTATTCCCTTTAGACCATATATCCCGATTAGCACCAAAATAACTGATTAACCGTATCCTAGAAGTGGATAGATTTTTTTAAGGGGTCCTTTATAATGTCTACGTTATTAACCATTTCGCTTGCTGTATTTTGGCTATCAGTATTAGGCATGGTTTTTGGGAACTATACGATTAGTTTGATTTCCAAAGGCGTGTTTTATATCGCAGCGATAGTGGTTTTAACCGTAGGAATCATCGAGATGTATAATAAACAGCCTCCCGACTAAAAACTAGCCCTCGCTTCTTAAATATTTGCTTCCTCGCTTTAAGGGTAATATAATCTTGCTAAATAAGATTCTGTAGGAGGTCCCAAATGCCTAAAGAACAAATCCTTCTCCACGCCTGCTGTGCTACCTGTGCTGGTTATGCTTTAGAAAAGTTAGCTAAAGATTTTTCACCTATTCTATATTTTTATAATCCCAATATCCACCCGGAGGAGGAATACTTATTAAGGCTTAAAGAGCTAAGAGACTACGCTCAAACTCAAAGCATTCCTTTCTTTGAGGAGGTCTATGATCCTGAGAATTGGCATCTGGAGATAAAAGGCTTGGAGAAGGAACCGGAGAAGGGTTTGCGCTGTAATCGATGCTTTAAGCTTCGCTTGCAAAAAACCGCTACCTGGGCTCGTGAAAATAATATCCCTTTCTTCACGACCACATTAACAATCAGCCCCCATAAAAATAGTAAAGCTATTATCGAAATTGGCACTGAGATTGGAAAAGATTATAAAGTCGAATTTTTACCGGAAAACTTTAAAAAACAGGATGGTTTCCAAAAAACCATGGCAATCGCGAAAAGAATGAATTTCTATCGTCAAAATTATTGCGGATGTATTTATTCGGTAAGAGGCAAAAGTTAACTTAAGATTTTTAGCCGATTAACGTTGACTTTATGGGCTTTCCATGTTAATTTCTTATTGAAGTCTCTAGATAATCAATGTCTAGGTTATAAAATCTAGTCGTGTTTTATCTTTTGACTTTGCGCAAGAAGTCCCTGGACGCAGGGACTTCTACTATTTAGAGATTAATCCAAATATTTTATCACTGCTGGTGCCTCAAAGGAGGCTTATTGCTAAGAAGGATTTTGATCCTTCAATATGGAATTTATAAAGCATATTCCACTTTATAATAAAGAGATTGATACCCTAATTTTTAATGCGAGGTAGTTTATATGAATATAGCCTTTTTTCTGATCCCTAAAAAAGATATCGTCTTTCTAAAGGATACTTCGACTATGCGTCAAGCTTTAGAACGAATGGAATATCATGGTTACTCTGCTGTGCCAGTAATCGATTCCAAGGGTCACTATGTAGGGACTATTACTGAAGGGGATCTGCTTTGGAAATTAAAAAATACTCCTGATTTAACATTTAGCAATACCGAGAGTATTCGCTTAAACGAAATTGAACAGCATACTCAGAATGAACCCGTGCTTATCAATGCCCGGATAAGCGATCTTATAACCAGGGCCACTCAACAAAATTTTGTCCCAGTCATTGATGACCAAGGAATTTTTATCGGAATTGTTCGACGGCGTGAAATAATTGAATATTGTGCCCGGATTCTTAACTCTATGTTGGAAGAAAATCAAGCCTAAAGCATTACCATGCTATAGCAAGAAATTATCTTTTTCACCTGAAAGCATTGTTTGGTACAAAAGGTACAGTTCCCATATTATTTCCCATAATTCCCCGGAAGCTTCCGTTACACTAAGTCCCATTTCTTTTGCTTCTTGTCTACCAATTGGATAACCGTGGGAAAAATAGCCGTTTGTTAAACTATGAGTGACGGCTCCTATCTTCTCTTTTTTGTCTTTAAGCATGTATTTAGATAATAGCGATTCTGCATATTGTTTAGAGGCTTTTAAGACTTTTTCATAATCTCCAATTAACCACGGATCGAGTTTATTTAGAACTGTATTGATAATGATTTCCGACACTTCCGGATTGGAAGTATTGTACGCCATTTCTTCAAGATACTCAAAACAACATCTTAAAGCTCGGACCGGAATCCAACAATCCCTATAATTAGGATGTTTTACCAACGGGTCAATAGGACCTAACTCCGAAATTGGTCCCATCACCACCTCATCGGCACCTAAAACTATCATCGAAGCTGCGGATTTAGCCACGAAGGGCACAATGACCGCAAAATCTTTACAGAATTCCCGGATCAGCATTACAACTTTATAAGGGGTATCTACGGCTCCCCCATAACTGTGCAAAAAAAGGTCAATCTTTTCTGTCTTCCCTATATTTTCAAGTTCTCGGTACAAAGGAACCAAGATCCTATCATCCAGTGGAGTATACGAGAAATACACTAGCACTTTTGAGTGCCGGATTTCTTCTAGTCTTCTCAATAATTCTTTTCTTTTGTCTTCCTCCAACAACAGCAACTCCCCATAATAGAATTGTTTCATCTTATTCTATTATTTACCATTAATTGTTGTTCCTGGCGTTTTTAGGAAAGAGGTTTAAAATTGATAACTTCTCTCTCCGAGAAAATAAGCCAATTCGATAAAAGCATCTTTTACCGGCGATGATGGGAGTTCTGCAAGATTTTTTATCGCTTTCTCAATACATAGCTCTGCTTTTTCTCGAGCTCTATCAACACCCTTAGCTTTTTTTATTAAGTACACAGCTTCTTTAATCTCATTTTCTTTTTTTTCGGTTTTGGAAAGGAGAACTTGTAAACGCTTCGCATAAACAGGATTATGTAAAGCATAGATCATGGGCAAGGTGATCACTCCTTGTCTGAGGTCTCCCTTGCTCGGTTTGCCTAAAACATCGGCATCAGCGGTAATGTCTAGAATATCATCAACTATCTGAAAGGCAATTCCGAACCAATGCCCAAAATTTTTAAGGACCCATATCTGCCTTTTATTAGCTTGAGAAACCAAAGCCCCCAGCTTGCAGGACAAACTAAAAAGGAGGGCCGTTTTTCTTTTTATGCAATGATAATACTGTTTAAAAGTTCTTTTTATATCGTAAGATTCTTGAAGTTGCAATATTTCGCCTTTACACATCTCGATACAAACTTGGGCCAAGAGAGCGGATATCTGATTATTGTTTAAAAGGGCTATTTGCTCCAAGGCCTTAGCTAACAGAAAGTTTCCAGTCGCAACGGATACTTCAACTCCCCACCCCGCTACCAAGGTCGGCTGTCCCCTGCGCATCAAGGAATCATCAACGACATCATCGTGAATTAAAGCTGCCATATGAATAAGCTCCAAAGCGATGGCTAAAGGCTGGAGCCTTTCATAACGATATTCAAAAAATCTTCCGGAAAGTAAGGTAAACCCAGGTCTGATCCACTTGCCTTCCGTCTGAAACAAACTTAGACAAGTCTGGGATAAGACAGGGTCTTCTGTGGTCAGAATTCTTTTTAATTCTTGCCCAACTTTTTTTATATCATCTTCTATTTCTTTAAACAGAAAATGATGTTCCGAATACTTGTTTCTCTGTCCGTTTTTTGACAAACTTCTCATCCTGTCAATTCATTTTATTTCCTTCCACCTCGGCCTGAAAGAACCTGTAGAGATCTTCCAAAGGCTTAACGGATAGATCAGCACCTAATTCACTAATATTCGCCTTGACTTTTAATGAATATTCCGGCCCGAACGAAAATTTAGGTTCTTCCATCGCCGCCCAAGCAAAGCCGAGATTGTATCCCAGTCTCTCCAATTTAGGGGCATGTTCGGGGTTTATTCCGGAAATCTCAGCGCTCATTCGGGACGCCAGGGCTGTTAGGGAAGCCCTTTCTTTGCTAATAAGGAGTTTATAATCCTTAAGGTCGGCTCTTTTCTGTCTCAACCGCCACCTTAAGACAGTTCCCTCATTAATGGATTTGATTACGGAAACAAAATCGTTTAAATAAGGATGGATTTTTTCATCGCTCATCAGATAAATAGCTTGCCCGAAAATATAATCACCCATAATTACGGAAAATTGCTGATCTTTGCCGCTTTCCTTTGCTGCCAAGCCCTGAATACGATTCGCTAAATAAAGGCATTGAAACAGAGCGCCCAAAGTAATCATGGGCTTCATAATCGGTCCGGCAGTATTGCTTACCGCTAAAACTAAAGCTGGTAACAACAGCCGATCGCTCGTTTTTAAATTCAAGCCGGCAAGCTTGTTTTTTTGTGATATAGTTGATAAAAAAAAGCGATCTATTATTTCTTCCACTTTCTTTAGTTCGGGTTGAATACTGCTTAAATTTTCCAACTAGATCCTCCAAAAATATTATTACCACAATTATATTCTAAAGATTGCAAATTTCCTAATAGAAATGCAAAGACCTTACCAATCTCATCAGATTGTAAGGTCTAAACAATAATCCATAAGAACATGGACCCGGATAAAATAAATACCCCTCCTAAAGATTTACTGCCTCAGTAACCGAACGGTTAAAACCGCGTTTTATCTCGGTAGCTTCCATATGGCCTGCTTCAAACATTTTGGATAAATATTCGGAAGCATCCCAAGGATTAACCTTATCTCCACAGGTAAAGACGTCAACGGCTGCATATCCCAACTCAGGCCAGGTGTGAATTGCTAAATGTGATTCTGAAATCACAACTACACCGCTCACCCCTTGAGGACTAAACTTGTGAAACACAACCTCGCGTATTTCTGCGCCTACTTCTAGCGCTGCATTGACCATTATCTGTTCCACTTGTTTAACATCGTTTAGAATCTCAAAACTGCAATCATAGATCTCGGCCAATACATGACGTCCTAAGCATTCTTTCATCTCGTAATCGTTGCCCCCTTTATAAGTAAAAATTCCGACGTGCTTTATCATCTGTGACACCATAGCACTAAGCCACTCATGGCTGACGGCCGTTCTTTGTCAAGCGTGACACCACAGCACTATGCCATCCGTGGCTACCGAAACAATTTTAGCTATAATGGTCCTTATTGTCAATAATAAAATTCTTTTACTAAAAAATGAGCTTGACTAAGAATTTTCGCTAATTCCTCCAGAGGGGTTGTCGCCACTTCCCGGTATTTCCTCCGGGTATAGAGATGGCGAAAATTTGGGTAAAGACGCTTTATTTCCTTTCTTAAATTGTTCCCCGCATGGTCGGCATCGATCAAAACATAAACCTCTTCGTACTCTTCTTCGTCAATAAAGCTTTCTAATTCGGAAATACTTATTGTTCCGTGAGTCATAATTATGTTGACAGGCTCATCTAAAACCTCAAGTAGTCTCTCACGATCAGTTTTCCCTTCGACAATTATTGCCTTTGCCATATTTACCCCACTCTATTTTTCTAATATATCTAAATATAAAAGAGTTGCAAATCTTTGCAACCCTGTTTTTCTTATGGTCGGAACACAAAACTTGGACTTGCGGCCTCGACAACCCTAAAATGATTATTAATAAGTTTTAAAGTCCTCCGCATTTGTGAAAAAATGACTGGACTTTTTCTTTCCTATTAATATACACCTAATTTGGAATGTAGATGTCGCAAGGATTTGCGGTTCTTCTATTATATACCATCAACTACAAAATGCAAATGTGACAACAATTTGACGACAACTAGATAGGACGAGGACTCCACTAAGGAAGAACTGGATCAGTTTGTAGAAGAAACTCTTATAAGCTTGCTTTCCGACCCAAATGTACCAATGACAGCAACAACTATAGATATCCAGCTGCATAAAGCTGAAACGGGATGGAAAATTGACATCAACGATGATTTGGCTAATGCTATTACCGGTGGTGCTATAAAAGCCTTTGATAAATTTAACCAGGAGTCCTTAGACCCTTCGCCCTAACTTCCTCTACATGCCCGCTCCAATCCTTCTGTTCAGATTCATCTAGCCCAGCAGTTGCTGGAACATTTTTTTTTGCCTCTTTGCTATGAAGTCATCACAAAAAAAAGGTCTAGGGGCCCCAAGAATCTAAGAAAGCACGTGCTCTGTGATGATGTTATACACCTTAAAAAGCAGTTCTGACATATGCTTGCCTTTTATGAACTGCAACTCAACCTTAAGACCCCCGGATAAGACAAGCTTGATTTCGCTATCCAAATCAAAGGTCCCGGCAGTTTCAATTGCATAGGTAACAATAGATTTGTAAGGTATCGTACAATACTCAACTTTTTTGCCTGTTAGTCCTTGTTTATCAGCAATTAAAATCCTTTTATCTGTAAATACTGCAGCATCTCTAATAGTTTTAACAGCAAACAAAGGTTTCTCATGTTCTGTCAGCATGTTTTTCAGATGCTCCGGAATTGGAACCTCGGTGTAAAAAGTATACTTGGTAGATAATACATCAGCCACCAGCCATTCCCCCTAATTAAATTTGCTGCTAGTCAACAAAAGGAAAAAATATCCTCCTAAGCAAAACCGCCCTCCCGGACGCCTGCTCCCGTTTATATTATACTAAAGTCGTCACAAAAATTCGCAGTATGATTGAAATATGTATGAACGTTTTGCCTTTTCCCATCTCCCGGATTGTATTCGACTCGATATCTGTGTCTTTTATAAATATCTAATAGTCCATCTATTCATAATTTTTACTCATCGTTTAATTAATAATTCTGTCTGCTATATTAAAAAAACAAAAAAAAAAATAAAGGAGCTGCAACCCTTGCAACTCCTGGATTTCAATGGTCGGAGCGACAAGACTTGAACTTGCGGCCTCTACCACCCCAAGGTAGCGCTCTACCAAACTGAGCTACGCCCCGACTGTTAAATTACCTTGCTTCTCTCGAAGCACTTATATAATCTATCATAAGAGCGACGAAAAATCAAGAATTGTAACTAAAAGAAAAGGCCTGATTATCCCCTGCTTTTTGCAACCAGCTCAATTTTTCGAACCCCATCTAAGACATTCAAGTTAGATAAGAGACTTTCAATTGTGGTTTCCATATTCTCTGTTTCAATTGAAATTGAGACATCAGCCATCCCTTGCAAAGGGATCCCTTGGTTTATGGTTAAAATATTGCCCTTTTGGGAGGCAATATAGTTTAGAACATTGGATAACACTCCGGCTTTATGCGTCAAGATCAGGGAAAGAGTGATAATCTCTCCCGCACTTCCTTCATAAAATGGAAATACCCCGTCTTTATATTTATAGAAAGCACTTCTACTGATTTCTACCCGCTCACAGGCTTCATTAACAGTTAGAAATTCGAACTGAGCTAATAACTCCTTAGCTTGAGCAGTTTTAACTATAGCCTCGGGAAGAATATCTTTGCTGACTAATAAAAAATCTTTCTTTCCTTTACTCACTGTCTCTCTCCTGGGGAGACAACTCTCCCATATAATATTCTTCTTAAACTTTAACAAAAACCTGCCAGCAAGTAAAGAATCTGGAGTCGTGAATAATTAAGAACATCAGAGCAATCGTCCAAATAAATTATTAGATTAACTTTTTTCAACGTTTTATTCCCCTACCTACTATCTGCTAAAGTTCTTTCTCCACTTCCGAGAAAAAAACCGGCAAAGCCGGTATTTTCCCTTCTATTTATGACTAAACTCAAGGGTCTTATTGTTAAGCCCAACCGCTTATTCCTTAAATGATGATGCAAATTATACCGCCGTGGCCGTCGTTAACTATGCGCTGTAAAGTGGACTGTAACTTTACTTGCACGTTGTCAGGCATTTTATAGAGTTTATTTTGGATTCCCTCCCGTACCAGATCATGAAGGGATTTCCCAAAAATATTGGAACTCCATACCTTTTGCGGATCGGACTCAAATTCGTCCAAAATATATTGCACCAGCTCTTCGGCCTGTTTCTCGGTACCAATGAGGGGAGTAATTTCAGTGGAAACATCAGCCCTTAAGATATGCAGGGAAGGAGCACTCGCTTTAAGTTTTATCCCGTAATGGCCCCCGGATTTAACCAACTCCGGCTCCTCCAAAAACATTTCGTCCAGTTGCGGGGTTACAACTCCATAACCATTGGCGCGGACTTGTTCGAAGGCATCTGATAATTTATCCCATTCCTTCTTAGCCTTGCTGTAATCTAAAATCATCCTCAACAGAGTGTGATCCCCTTCGATCTCAATGCCGGTGAGCTGCTCCAGAACTTCTTTAAACAACTCATTATCAGTCGTTATTTGAATTTCAACTCGCCCAGTGCCCAGATTCGTTTCTCGCAAAATCACATCTTTGGCGTGTTCACACTCGGCAAGGATATCTAAGGCATTGTCGATATCCCTTATCTTATAAATATTTTTAATGGAATTTTGAATCGCTTCCTCAAATCCGGCCCGAATTGGATGGGTAAGATCAAGTTCTTCCACCCATTTAGGAAGCTCGATATTAACTTCAGCGACCGGAAACTCATATAAAAGCTCCTCTAAAATTTGGGAAATATCGCTGAGGTTCATTTCCAGGCAATCGACAGGCACAACTGGAACATCATAAGTTTCTCCCAAAGTACGTCCCAGTTCTAAAGTTTTTTCTGCGTATGGGCTGGTGGTATTTAAAAGAACTATAAATGGTTTCCCCAATTCTTTCAGTTCGGAAATGACCCGCTCTTCAGCCTCCACATAGTTCTCGCGCGGAATATCCGAAATTGAGCCGTCTGTGGTGACAACAATTCCCAAGGTGGAATGGTCGGTGATTACTTTTCGCGTGCCAATTTCAGCCGCCTCTTGAAATGGTATGGCTTCCTCGCTCCAAGGGGTGTTTACCATCCGAGGGACATCGTTTTCCTCTCCCTCATAACCTAAAGCGCCTTCTACGGAATAACCCACGCAGTCTACAAGCCGGACATTCATATGAATTGAATCCTTTAAAATGACCTCTACCGCCTCAGAAGGGATAAATTTAGGTTCTGTGGTTGTGATCCTTTTACCGGTTCCACTTTGGGGAAGTTCGTCCCTTGCCCTCTCTCTTTCAAAAACATTGGTAATATTGGGAAGGACCAGAAGCTCCATGAATTTTTTTATGAATGTAGATTTTCCAGTCCTAACAGGACCCACAACACCGAAATAAATATCCCCTCCTGTCCGTTCAGCAATACCGCTGAAAATATCATAGTTTTGCATAGAAGATTTCCCTCCTTTTAGTTGTGCTGTCCTTAAGGACTTAAAATATACCTGATAATTCCTTAAGTATGTAAATACGTTTATTAACAGGACTAGCACCTTAAGCACTATATTATATTTGAAAAAAAGTTAATTATGTCTAAATGTTTATGCGCTCTTCATAAAAAAATGACACCTCTTTAGGGTGTCAGGAATCTATTTCCGTTTCATTTGGAGATAATAGTCTCCAACCTGAATTTATATTTAGTTTTTCGAATAAACTGTCAAAAATCCGAGATCTTCGGTCTCATGTTTTTTCCCTCGCATCATTAAGTTTTCTAAAGCTTCTTGGGGACTTAAACCCTCAAACAGCACTTTATAGGCTTGTTCAGTAATCGGCATGGTAATCCCAAGCTTCCGGCTCAAATGATAAGCATTCTTTGTAATTCGTACCCCCTCTACTACCATACCGACTTCTTTCAAAACCTCGGCCAAGGATTTACCACTGGCCAAAGCCCTACCAGCCCGTAAGTTTCGGCTATGGGTGCTGGTACAAGTCGCTATTAGATCCCCCATACCAGAAAGACCTGCAAAAGTAACAGGATCAGCGCCCATTGCCACCCCTAACCTCGTTATCTCCGCCAGACCCCTGGTTATTAAAGCTGCTTTCGTGTTGTCTTTAGGATTCAGGCCTTCTAAAACTCCAGCACATAAAGCAATAATATTTTTCAAAGCTCCGCCCATTTCGACCCCGATTAAATCCCGATTAGTATACACTCTAAATCTCGAAGTCATAATTAGGTCTTGTATTCTTTCAGCATATTTAAGATTCTCGGCGGCTGCAACTACTGCTGTGACAACATCTTCACCCACTTCTTCCGCGTGACTGGGGCCGGATAAAACCACCACCGGATGACGAGGAAGTTCCTCCGCCAATACTTGCGAGAGCCTTAAAAGGGTTTCTTCTTCCAACCCCTTTGCAGTATTAACAATAATACAATTTTCTTTTAGATAGGGTTTTATTAACCTAGCGCTTTTCCTAACCGCATGGGAGGGGACACAGAGAAATACCGCTTCAGCATTAATTTCTGTTAAATCCGTTGTAGGATTAACTTCCTCCGGTAAAAAAACTCCAGGAAGATAAGGAGTATTTTCTCTTTTTTCTTTCATGGATGCTATTTTTTTAGGGTCAATTCCGATCAGAGAAACTTTGTTTCCGGCTCGAGCTAAAAGCAAGGCAATCGCCGTACCCCAGCTACCAGCCCCGAAAACAGCCGTTTGTTGCAAGCCTCTCCCTCCTCTATTTCTTAACTCCAAATTTCGGTTCCGTACCCTCAATAATTCTCCGAATATTGGCCCGATGACGTAAAAGAACTATTACTACACTAACAGCAGTAAAAATAATATTTGCTAAATGCTCTCGAAAAACAAGAGCCGTAACGAACACAGCGAGCGCTCCAAACATGGAGCCTAAGGAAACATATCTGCTAATAGCCGTCACTATAATGAAAACCGCGAGGCCAACAAGCATTACTTTAGGCATTAGAATACAAATGACCCCGAAACCACAGGCCACTCCTTTACCGCTTGGTTTAAAAAGAAAATAAGGGCTGTAACTATGCCCAATCATAGCTAGGAGACCTCCTATAACCCCGCCCCAGGGGCCAAAGTACAGCATGCATAAATAAGTTGCCAAAGCCCCTTTTAGGGCATCGAAAACTAATACCGCAATTCCCCATTTCTTACCCAAGAGCCGGTAAGCATTGGTAGCCCCCAAATTGCCGCTTCCATGGTGGCGAATGTCTATCCCTTTAATTTTTCCAGCCAGAAAAGCATAAGGGATGGCCCCGAGAAAATAGGCCACTAAAAAAACAACATATTCCCAAGTCATCAGTTATTCCTTCTCCTCATCCCTTTTTCTCATAATCAGTCTAAGCGGAGTACCCTCAAAGCCAAAATTTTTTCGTAGCTGGTTTTCCAAATAACGACGATAAGAGAAATGCACTAGTTCCGGATCATTGACAAAAAAGATAAAGGTGGGCGGTTGAACCCGCTGTTGAGTTGCATAGAGTATATTCAAACGTCTACCCTTGTCAGTGGGTGGAGGGTTTAAATATACCCATTCTCTAAGCATGTCGTTAAGCGTACTGGTTAAAACTCTCCTGCTGGCTTGTTCGGCAACAAATTCAACTAAATCCATAATTTTATTTATTCTTTGCCCGGTCTTGGCCGAAACGAACTGGGTCGGAGCATAAGAGACAAAAGATAATTCTTCTCGAAGCTCTTTTTCATACTCCTGCAAAGTTTTATCATCTTTGGGGATTAAATCCCATTTGTTAATAATTAATATTATACCTTTCCCTTTTTCATGAGCATAGCCTACAATTCTTTTGTCCTGTTCAGTAACGCCTTCCGTAGCATCTAGAACCATTAAGACCACGTCCGAGCGATCCACAGCCCGAAAAGAGCGGATAACACTATAACTTTCCGTAACCTCGGCGATCTTTTTCTTCCGTCTGATTCCTGCGGTATCGATTAAAGTATAATGCCTTCCCTCGTAAATAAAATCTGTATCGATTGCATCTCTCGTAGTTCCGGGGATATCACTAACAATCACCCTTTCCTCCCCGAGCAGCATGTTAACAAGGGAGGATTTCCCAACATTGGGTCTCCCGATAACCGCGACTTTTACTATGTCCGGATCAACAATTTCCTCTGATTTTTCTGGCAACTTGGATACAATTATATCCAGTAGATCCCCGACATTCATGCCATGGAGCGCAGAAATAGAGATCGGCTCGCCGAGTCCTAAAGTAAGATATTCATAAGCCTCGCCAGCAAAGGTGGAAAAATCCTCAATCTTATTCACTGTCAATAACACTGGTTTGCCTGAAGTTCTTAACTGTCTTGCAATTTGTTCATCCTCTGGAGTGACTTTGCTCTGCCCGTCTACAATCAAAATTACAACATCTGCTTCTTCTATAGCTATCTCCGCCTGCTGCTTCATTTGAGCCGAAAGGGGAGTTGTCTCATCTTTAAACTCTATTCCCCCGGTATCAATAAGCGTAAATTGCCGTCCCAGCCACTCCGCATCAAAATATAATCTATCTCTGGTAACTCCCGGTGTATTCTCGACAATAGCAACCATACAGCCGATTATTCTATTAAAAAGCGTCGATTTCCCTACATTAGGTCGCCCTACGATGGCGACGACCGGTTTGCTCAATTTTCGACACCCCCAGAATTTTCCCCTTAAATTTTCTCTCCCAAAACCCCTTCTAAAAAGGATTTCCCTTCATTATATACTATTATAGCCTGGCCGTTAATCTTTTCTGCCAGCCACTCGACAGTATGCCCATCTAAAAAAACATCTTCGTCCGCTTTTAGCATAACCTTGGGAATTAGGAAATAGTCACCTTCTAAATCCCCAACTTGGGCAGCGATATCTTGGGCAGTGAGTAAACCGGCTACAGTAACACTTTCTCCAAAAAACCGATTTATCACCGGGTGCAACGTAAGTTTTAAACCTTTGATAAAGGCAAGTTCCTTAAGCAGTTCTTCAAAATATCCATAAGCCGAAACCCCGGTCAAAATATGCACTCGCCGAGTGTCAACTTCTGGAGGCAGGCAAGAAAGATAAGAACAGACTTCTTTTCTGAATTTAGCCGCCATTCCGATCCCGTTTTCGAGCTGGGGAAAACCGTCGTATTCTTTGACGGAAGGAAATGCGCGTTTGCCCAAGATATAGAATTCATCGGCAAAATAGACTAGATTTCGGCCGGTCCGTTCTTTAAATCCTTTCTGCCATTTTACCCCTTGCTCCAAAATCCTTCCGGCTTCTTCCGGGCTTACAGCTCGAAGCTGGGGAAGATTAGAACGGTGTTTTGTTAAACCTACCGGCACTACCCCTATAGATTGCACTGCCGGATAAAAAGCAGCTAGATTATTTACTGTCTCCTCTAAAACTTCTCCATCATTATAACCGGGCACTAAAACAATCTGAGTATGCATTACAATTCCGTTTTGGGCCAAGATCTTGATTTGCTCCGCTAAAACTCCTGCCCTTTTATTTTTCATTAATTTTATCCGTTCTTCCGGATCCCAAGCCTGGACAGAAATAAATAATGGACTTAGATGCAGATCTATAATCCGTTGAAATTCAGCGGAGGTTAGATTAGTTAAAGTTATATAACTTCCTTGAGTAAAAGACAACCGATAGTCATCATCCCGGACATATAAAGAATCTCTTAAACCCGGCGGCATTTGGTGGACAAAGCAAAAAACACAATTATTAGAACAAGTCTTTAACCCGTCAACGGCAATCTTTTTAAATTCCAAGCCTAAAAATTCTCCAGATTCTTGAATAATTTCCAAGTCCCAAATCTCGCCGGTGTTCTTTTTAATTGTTAAAACAAATTCCCGTTCCGCAGTGTAATACTGCAGATCAAGAATATCATTCACTTGCTGTCCGTCTACTTTACAAATAATATCCCCGATTTCAATTTCCATTTCCTCAGCAATGCCGCCTTCTAAAACCCTGGATACAACTAAACCTTTAACCACTTTATTGACGTTCCTTTTTTTTAGGTATATACATTATTAACATTGTTATTTGAACTTATGTTGTTTTTAAGTCTTTGGTTTTCCCGATAACGGGAAATATTTAGTAAAATCCCAATTTCTAAAAGCGTTACTAATAAAGAACTTCCTCCATAAGAAATCAAGGGTAAGGAAATACCGGTTATCGGTAACAGCCCGGTTACAACACCTAAATTTATTACTGTTTGAACGGCCAAGAGAGAAGTAAGGCCAAAACCCAATAAACGACCAAAACGGTCCGGACACTGGTGAGAAATGAAATAAGCCCTACCAAAGAAAATAGAAAAACAGATTATAACAAAAAAGGTTCCGAAAAATCCGAATTCTTGGCCTATAACGGCAAAGATCATATCTGTGAAATTTTCCGGCAAATTCCCGCTTTCAACCCCGCGCCCAATACCGATTCCAAATAATCCCCCTGTACCAAGTGCTATTTGAGCATTAACACTCTGCCAGCCGAGAGTTGAAGCGTACTTCCAAGGGTCCAACCAACTGAGAATCCTATTCCACTGATAGGGTTCGCTTTTAACTAGATAATATCCTGCTATACCACAAATTGGTATGGCGGCGAGAAAATAGAGGCTTGATAATTCCGTCATCAGAAACATTATGCCGCAAACCGCTAGAATAACTATCGCCGTGCCTAAGTCCGGCTGTTTGTAAACATAAAATACTATTATCCCGGTAATGACCAAAGGCAAAAAAACATCCTTTAGTTTTTTAACTGGGTAGCGGGTAAGAGTATGGGCTAAAAAAATAACTACAAAAAGTTTGGCCACTTCTGAAGGTTGAATTGAAATACCAAAAATATTTAACCAGCGGACCGATCCCTTAGCTTCTACAGCCAAACCGCTATATTTTAAAAGTAATAAGAGACCAATACTTAGTATAATGCCGAGACCGGAAAGTTTTTTCCAATACCGATAAGGAGTTATCAATGCTCCAAAAGCTGCAATTATTCCTAATAAAGCCCATTGGACCTGTTTAAAGAAATAAGAATATGAATTGCCGGTTTGATTAAAGGCAAATAAAGAGCTGGCACTTAGAACCATAATTAAGCCAATGGCCAGCAAAATACATGAAGTGAACAAGAGAATTAAATCAGGCTTTCCCGCTTTATGCTTCTGGGCCATATCTTAACCTCCTGTTTCCATGACCTGAGGTGAAATGACTTCTTGCCAATAGAAGCAAGAAGTCATTTTTGAGTAGTAAAAATAAGTACTTATTCTTCTTCGTTAGACGAAATATTTTCCAAGGTATCACCGAGAGTACCTAAGGGTTCTTCAGCTTGGTTAGCTAGAGCCTCCCGCTCTTCTGCTTTTTGAGCTTCAGCCTGAGCCTCTTTAATACTTAAGCTTATTCTCTTGTCCTCTGGTTTGCATTCAATTACCTTAGCCCTAATTATATCTCCCACATTTACAACTTCTTCTACTTTCCCAACCCTGTAATCAGCTAATTGAGAGATATGTACTAAAGCGTCAACCCCGTCTTCAAGTTTGACAAAGGCGCCGAATGTAGCAATCCTCACCACTTCTTTTCCTTCGACAATAGAACCCACAGGATATTTTTCCCCTACAGAATCCCAGGGATCAGGTAATAATTGTTTAAGGCTTAAAGAGACTCTTCCTCTTTCTTTATCAACATTTAAGACCTGAACTTCGATTTCATCGTCAACTTGAACAACATCTGAAGGCCGGGCCACTCTGGAGAAAGACATTTCCGAAACGTGCAGGAGACCATCTAACCCGCCTAAATCGATAAAAGCACCGAAGTTAGTCAGGCGACGTACAATTCCTTTCACCACGTCTCCTTCCTTCAGCTCCTCGAGCAATTTCTCACGTTTGGCAGCCTGCTCTTCTTCTAAGATAACTTTCTGGGAGAGGATAAGTTTCTTTTTGGCTTCATCATACTCGATAACTTTCAGCCTTAAAGTTTTACCTACATATTTTGTCAAATCGGACACAAACCCTAATTCAATATGAGAAGCCGGTACAAAGCCACGCATACCCATGTCAACCAAAAGACCGCCTTTAACAGCTTCAGTCACCTTAGCTTGGGTTTCTTCTTGGCTTTCAGCTAATTCTGCCAAGCGTTTCCGAGCCTCTATTTCTGCAACTCGTTTGCGCGAGAGAACAGTATATCCTTCTTTGTTTTCAACCCGAGTTACCATGGCGGAAATGGTATCGCCGATTTTCACAACATCATTAACATCCAAAACTCTAGTGGCAGCCAATTCCTCAATGGGGATAAGGCCTTCGGATTTCCAACCGATGTCCACAAATACCTCTTCATCGGTTATTTTAACAACCTTGCCTGTGACAATAGCGCCCCCATAGATCATTGGCAATTCGCCGTCAAAATTCTCCATAGTCTGGACATCGTTTTCCTGCTCTAACTGAGTATTCTCGTTGTTCTCTTCTAGAGTTGCATTTTCTTCTTTCTCTTCCCTTGCAACATCTTTTTCCTCCATTAAAACCTCATTAGCATTTCCGACTAGTTCCGACATTTTGTTGTAAACCTCCTCAATAATCCAATCTGGTGTAGAAGCCCCGGCGGTAAGCCCGACACTCTTGGCTCCTTGGAACGAGATTTTTTGTAATTCAGCCGCTGTTTCAACTGTATAAGTTTTTGCGGTTTGACTGCAAATCTCTCCTAGCTTTCGCGTATTGGAGCTATTACGTCCCCCCACAACAATCATTATATCTACCTTTTGGGACAACTCGCGAGCCGAGGCTTGACGTTCTTTCGTTGCCCTACAAATTGTATTATAAACAATAAAATTATCAGTATGCCGCCTTAGTTCCTCAGTAATTAAAGAAAACTTTTCTTGTTCTTGAGTAGTTTGAGCCAAAACACCTAAATTTCGGTAATAGGGCAGTTTCTGCGCTTCTTCAAGAGTCTCTACTGCTAAAGAATTCTCTCCTGCCCAGCCCAATATTCCTTTGACCTCAGGATGATTACGATCCCCAACCACAATGACAAAATGGGTTTGGGAAAGCTCTTTTGCCAAACGCTGAGCCTTTTGCACATAAGGGCAAGTGGCATCAACACATTCAATTTTTCTTTTTTCAATTTCTGAGTAAATATCTGGCGGCACCCCATGGGATCTAATAACCAACAGTTGCCCTTCCTGGACTTCGTCAACGGAATCTACATTCCTAATTCCTTTTTTTTCTAGATAACCTACTACCTGTTGATTATGGATAAGCGGCCCTAGGGAAGCAGTTTCCCGTTTTGCTGCTGCTTGTTCAGCTAATTCTATAGCTCTTTTGACCCCAAAACAGAAGCCTGCTTTCTCTGCTCTTTGTATTTTAATGAAAACTGCCCTCCTTTTCCTGACTATCAATAATGTTCGTCGAGAAAAGTAAAAATCCTTCCTGTTCTTACGCTTTCTTCTGCCATTATTCTATAATCTCCGACAAGCGGCTCAATTTCCCAGGTTATCAATTTGTTTCATAATGTGATTCGCCAGCCAAAGACGGCGATCGTCAATATTTTCCGGAATTTTTATGGAAGAGGCGTAAATCGGTTTTCCTATAATTATTCCTATAGTTCCCCTTTTTTGCCTAAGTAATCTCTTTGAATTATAAACTTTCACTGGTAAAATAGGGGCTTTACTTTTTTCCATAATCAAAGCAATACCGGTCATTGCCTCCTGAATTTCGCCGGTTTTAGATCTTGTTCCTTCTGGAAAAATACCGAGGATCTTCCCGTCTCTTAAAACCGCGAGAGATTTTCTGATCGCTCCGATATCCCCCTGGCCCCTTTTAACGGGAAAAGCACCGAGCCATATAACTATTTTTCTTAGAATAAAAACTTTAAATAACTCTTCTTTAGCCATAAAGGTAACCGGTCTAGGAAGAGCACAGGCCACAATTAGCGGATCCCAGAAGCTGATGTGATTACAGGCCACAATAAACGGCCCTTCAGAAGGAACGTTATCCAAACCCTGGACACGACAGCCTTTTATTTTAAAAAAAGTTGTCATCACAAATTTAGCAAAGGCGTAAAATTTCATTCTAGATGTCTCCTACAAATCGCCACTATTTTCTCTACTACCTCTTCTTTAGTTAGAGTTGTGGTATCAAGGATAAGTGCATCGGCAGCGGGCCTGAGGGGAGAGTGTGTTCTCTCCGAATCCATCCTGTCCCTTTCCTTAATCTCCTTTAATACCTCCTGAAAATCAGAATTCTTTCCGGCTTGGATATTTTCCAAATGCCTCCTCCTGGCCCGTTCCAAAACAGAAGCAGTCAAAAAAATCTTTACCGGGGCATCGGGAAGGACAAAAGTACCTATGTCCCTGCCATCCATCACTAAACTACCTTTCGCAGCTTCTCGGCGTTGAATTTTTACTAAATGTTTCCTCACCCCGCGATAAGCAGCTATTATGGATACGGCTTTGCTGACTTCCCGGGACCGGATCTTAGTTGTTACCTCTTCCCCGTTACAATAAACTCGATTTTTTTCACCATATTCAAATCTAATTTCAAGATCTGCAAGAAGATCAGTTACGGCCTTTTCATCCCTTAAATCAATATGTAAAGCAAGAGCCCTGTAAGCCACAACTCTATACATCGCTCCGGTATCCAAATATGCAAAACCCAATCTCCGAGCTACTTCTCTGGCGACCGAGCTTTTTCCGGCTCCTGCCGGACCATCTATCGCCACTTGAATAGATTTCTTATTCCCCAATTTTTTCAGCCTCTTATTGTTTTAATCTTTATTGATTATATCACAGCTAGGGTATTTTCCGACACCCTAAGGTCTAAATTAGGCAAATAAAGAGATCATTAGGACTGCAAAAAAATTATTAAGTCCATGCAAACCGATTGATGGCAAAATAGAATTATTCTTTACATATAGGTAACCGAGACCCACTCCTAATACAAGGCGAGGGAAAAAGCCAAACAAATCAAAATGTAAAGCGGAAAAAATGATCGCGCTAAGAGTTACCGCTGTCCAAACCCCGAAGTAAGTTTTAAAACTACCAAATAAAAGTCCCCGAAAAAGGGTTTCTTCGATCACAGGCACTGCAAGAGCGATAATAATCAGATTTAAAATAAACATTTGAACTGTAGGGTTTTGCAATAATTCTAAAAGCGGGTTTTCCGGCAGATGATTATAGGGTTTATTAAAAACAGTATTTAAAACCGTAATCAAGTATAGGAGGTTAATTAGCCAAGTAATTGCCCAAACCTTTAAAACTTCTTTTAACCCCGTTAAAAATCTTATCTTTCTGAAACCGAGATCAGCCCAAGACAGCTCCCGACCTTTGATAGCCAAAATCAAAATTACAAACAGAATGTTAGAAGCGAGAATTGAGAAATAATAAGCCACTTTTAGATCCGAGATATTATAAGAAATAACCCTGTTTATAAAAAACATGAGACCAAAAACTATTGAAATCCCGATAACAACTTTTACTAAAACCCTAAATCCCAATTTTGTTTTTGTTGGCTGTTCCTTTTTTTCCGCTTCAATCATTGACTAACCTCATTTATTAAAAATTTCCTTGTTTATTTTTTATATGACCATCTCATAATAAAGATGAGATTATCTGGAGGTTAAATTAATTTTGTTTTATAAGGCCGCATTTCAAAGGAGGCATACTATGTTTTTTAGAAAATCTCATAATAAAAGCTGGATGAAATTAAGTTCTGCACTCTTAGGCGGGTTTTTGCTCGGATTTACTTATCAAAAGTACGGCGGGCATTTGCCCCATCGTATACGAAATATGATCCGCAAGAATAATCATTTTGACGAGTATTTTCCCGACGAAGAGACTGAAGTCTAGCACTGAAAATTGATATAAAAATTCAGCCTAAAATATATAAGCTCTTTACAAAGAGCTTATATTGCCTTGTGGCAGGATTGAATCATAAGTATAAATTTAGTTTTTAGGAGCAACCCGATGCCCAAGCCCGACTGCAACTTCATCTAAATGAAGCAAGCCGACACCAAAAAAAGCGGCTACGCTGAGATGATCTCCCTTGTGAGCGATGCCTATTTTACCACCGATATTCAACCCCAGCGCTTTAGACATTAACTGATTTAAGGCCTCTCTTGTAGCCCCGGCAACAGCACCTTCATCGCCATGGGTATTCTGAATAACCCCTTCGCGTTTAGCGGCCACTATAGCCCGTTCCACCAATTTCTTTATAGAGCCTAAATAATCGCCACCGTAATCAACGGCTGCAGTTTTTATTCCTTCTTGGGCTAGTATCCTCTTTAGTTCTCCCTCTTCCTCTCTATTTTGGGTCATAGCCATTTTCAACGCCGCCAAGGCGATTTTTTTACTTTCGGTTGACATTAAAAGCCTCCGTTACTTTTCTTTCCTCATACTATTATATTTAAAAACTAAGAGAACGCCAAGCTATTAAAGAGAATCCTTAGACTTAATTCTTACTTCAAAACTTTTTTCTTCACCGTGAAGTTTAATTCTTTGGCTTTTCTCATTGTAGAAAATATCGACGACCAGCGGGTAATCTACAGCGGTTGCATCGAGAAATACTATGCCGGGCTCAACTTCAACCTCAAGACCCGGGCCGATTACCCCTAAAATCCGATCATTTTGTTTCACTAAGACAGGCCCTTCCGGCTGGGACTGGAAATACAAATCAATTTTTCGTTCCTCGTAATCGCTGTATTTAAAAGCCGGGGTATCAAAATCACCGGCCACTTTTAAATAAAAATCCACCGGGTCGGTAAGAGATTTTAATTGAAAAAGAGAAAGTAAAATAAACCCGACTACAATAATCCTTAAAACTTTTTTTTCTATTCTACCAAGTCTAAAAACACGGCGGTCAGAATGCCTCCGGCTCATAGTGTATCACCCCACTAATACCTATGCGCCAAACAAAACAATCAGACCGATTCGCTTAACACTGTTTTTGCCGCTGTTCGACCGGCCTTAAAACCGGTGGCAAAGGCAGCCTGGAGATTATAGCCCCCGGTCACACCATCAACATCGATAACTTCTCCCGCAAAGTATAGACCCTTGACTAAGCGGGATTCCATAGTACTGGGATTAATCTCTTTTACATCCACGCCCCCCGCGGTAACAATAGCCATTGCTAACCCTAAGGTTCCTGTTACAGTAAGCCCTAGCTCCTGGAGAAGATGGCCTAATCTTTTTCGTTCTTCCTTACTGATCTGGTGGACCGCTTTTTCTGGAGGAATTTCTGACAGGCTAACAATGACCGGGATTAAGCTTTTAGGAAGCAGGTCATTTAAAGAGTTCTTAAACTGCTTGTTTTGATATTTCTTAAAATCTCTTTGCAACCTTAAGTCTAACTGTTCAGAGCTTAAAGCTGGTTTAAGATTAATAGTTATCCTTACCTTTTTATTCTCTTTTAAGGCTTGGGCTGCAATTCTACTTAAGGTCAGAATAATCGGGCCAGAGAGTCCAAAATGAGTGAAGAGCAGCTCCCCAAATTCTGTTGCCTTTTTTTGACCCTCGACCCAAATTGTAGCCTCTACATTTTTCAAAGTCAGACCTTGAAGCTCCCGCGGCCATCGCTCAGAGGTTTTAAGGGGAACAAGGGCCGGGAAAGGATCTATAATTCTATGTCCCGCCATTTTTGCCAGCTCATAGCCGTCCCCTGTAGACCCGGTACCAGGGTAAGAGGCTCCCCCAGTGGCAATAATAACGGCCCGAGCTTTTAGTTTCTCGCCGTTTGCCAGTCGGATACCACAAATTCTCTCTTTTTCGAAAATCAATTCTTTAACTCTTTGCCCTAAAATAATTTCGACCTTATTCTTTTTTAGGAACTTTTCCAAGGCTGTCACAATAACCTCGGCCTCATTAGCAACGGGAAAAACTCTTCCCCCTCGTTCGGTTTTGGTCTCCACACCGTTTTCCTTAAGGAAAGCTATTAAATCTTCATTGCTGAATTCGTTTAGGGAGGCATATAAAAATTTGCCGTTTCCAGGGTAGTGCTGGACAAAATCCGTGATCTCTCCAGCATTGGTAACATTACAGCGGCCTTTCCCCGAAATGGCAATCTTTTTTCCCACGCGATTCATCTTTTCAACTAGGGTTACTTCCGCCCCCTCAGCAGCGGCTTGGCCGGCAGCCATTAAACCGGCGGCTCCGCCACCGACAACAATTATTTTTCCGTTTGACACCCTCATTACCTACTTTTTTCGTATTTATAATTAAATATCGCATATAGAAGTCGTTCTAGTTCCAATTTATCTAAATTAAGGTTTTCGGGGCTTAAGACTTCGACCTTTTTAAATTCCGGTCTTAGAAGCAAAGGAAATATACTTTCTAAATAATCAGCCTGCAACGTTATCTTTAAGGGAGCATAAGCGATCTCTTTTTTTCGCCGCTGCTCACCGCTATTTAAGACATAAATCTCTAGGCTGTCATCGAAATCCTCAATTATTATTCCCGGTAAGGGGATGTTTTGCAAGAGATTTATTTGCTCCTTTCGAACCAGTTCTGCCATCTCTTCACAAGACTTACCGCCAAAGAAAAAACGGCCTGTTTTCTCTTCTGCTTCGAAATCAAGCCTGATTCTAAACCTTAGTTTTCCCCTGATCAACTCATTATTAATCCTAACTCTCAAGGTCTTCTCCCCATTTATTATTTTAATCCTGTCTCTTTTTTTAAGCGAGCTATTTCAAAATCTTTTAAAGGCCGATACTCTCCCGGTTTTAAACTTTCCTCTAAGGTAAGGGAAGCAAAGGCAATTCTTTGTAAACGTACTACCGGGTAACCTACTTTTTCAAACATCCTTCGAACCTGCCTATTCCGGCCCTCGTGAATTGTTATTTCTACAGATGTTAAGTTGTCTCCTTCATTACCTGTTCTTATTTTTCCAATTTTTGCCGGGTGAGTAAAGCCGTCCTCAAGCTCTACTCCACGCTCTAAACTCTTTAGAGCCTCTTTAGAAACGGGGCCTTTAACCCAGACCCGGTAAGTCTTGTCCACCTCATAACTGGGGTGGGTTAGCCTATAGGTCAAATCCCCGTCATTGGTCAGAAGAAGTAAGCCCGAGGTATTGTAATCCAAGCGTCCGACTGGATAGACTCGCTCTTTGACCTTTAAAAGATCCAATACTGTTTTTCTGTTTCTCGGGTCCTTGACGCTGGTTATTACTCCTTCGGGTTTATGTAAAAGATAATAAACGTGTTCTTGCTCTTGTACAGTAAATTTTTTATTCCTGATTTCAATTATATCCTCCGGAAAAACTTTCCGTCCCTGTTCTTTAACCACTTGACCGTTAACTTTCACCAATCCCTGGCTGATTAATTCCTCCGCTTCACGCCGCGAAGCAAGACCTAAACGAGCGATTACCTTTTGCAAACGTTGAGGTTGGTAAGCATTGTTATCCATTGTTTAAATTCCTTTTGCCAAAAACTATTAAAATAATTATACCACGGAATATTCTTAACCAAAAACCTTAGAGACAATCCAAATGGAAGCCACTAACCCTGTGGCATCCGCCAATAAGCCCACTTTAAGGGCATATTTATGTCTTTTAATTCCCACCGAACCGAAGTAGACCGCCAAGACAAAAAAGGTCGTATCTGTGCTTCCCTGGAGGGTGGAAGCCAAACGGCCGATAAAGGAGTCTGCCCCATACTGGTGGATTAGCTGGGTGGCAACTCCTAAGGACCCCGACCCGCTTAAGGGCCTCATAATTGCTAAGGGAATTACGCTTAAAAGGTCAGAATTCCACCCCATTTTTATAAATAATGGTCTGCTTAAATCGGTAATTATCTCCAAGGCTCCGGAATCGACAAAAACACGAATAGAAACCAGCATTCCGATCAAAAAAGGAATAATTTTAACCGCTGTTTTAAAACCTTGCTCCGCACCCTCAATAAATGTTTCGTACACCGGTACTTTTCGGAGATACCCGTACAGGGGAACAAAAAACAATATGAAAGGAATGATCCATCTAGCTAGCTCAGTAATAATAATCATGGAGCATTCCTCTTACGGAAAATAAAATCAACGATAATGGCCATGCTCATAGCGCAAGCAGTGGCAAAGATTGTCGTGCCGATAATTTCCGTGGGATTTAGGGAGCCTGCCTTCATCCGCACTCCTATAATGGAAGCCGGAACAAGGGTAATACAAGATGTGTTTAGAGCCAGAAACGTTATCATCGCTGGGCTGGCAGTATCCGGGTTCGGATTTTCTTTTTGTAATTCTTGCATCGCCTTTAACCCAAAAGGTGTGGCTGCGTTCCCAAGCCCCAATATATTTGCGCAAAGATTCATAATTATCGGTCCGAAGGCAGGACTATCTTTTCTTAAGGAAGGAAATAACTTTCTAATCGCCGGGGCACAGACTTTAGCTAAAGTCTGGATCATACCAGCTTTTTCCGCGATATGCATTATGCCCAACCAGAGGCTCATTATTCCCATTAATTGAATAGCAACCTCAATCCCCAATTCGGCAGCTTTAAGAGCCGATTCGGTTACTTGATCAATATTGCCGGTTACAGCCGCTGTCAAAATACCGATTAACAACATGATCAGCCAAATCAGATTGACCATTAGAAAAATCCCCCCGCCTAAATGTATGTATTGGCTAGGGAGATTAGAAGAGCGAACTAAAAGGGATTATTTTTTTCCTCACAGGTTGTTTCTTTCGGTTTTTTATTCTTTTGAATCAGGTGAGAAAATTTCTCCATCAAATTTGGCATCTCATCGATTAGCCTTTCCACCAAGGCATTGCCCTCTATGGGAAGAAGTCTTATTTGCTCCTGACTGACAACTAAAAAACCTACCGGTTTAACTGAAACCCCCCCTCCGCTTCCCCCTCCAAAGGGCATTTTAGAATTTTCTTCGCTTTTTTTATTCTCCTCACTGACGACTGAAGGGAATTCACTTCCGCCAGCGGCAAAACCGCAGGAAACCTTGGAAACAGGTATAATTACTGATCCGGAAGGTGTCTCGACCGGATCGCCAATTACAGTATTGACATTAATCATTTTTTGGATGCTTTCCATTGCTGTTTTCATAAGGGTTTCAATGGGGTGCTCATCCATTAGGTCTGTCCCTCCTGTTCTTTAGAATAAGCCATATTATTTTTAAAGCCGTAAAAATAATATGGCTTATTTTTAAATTTAATATGCAGTTCAGCCGACCTGAAAACAAAACTGTATTATACCTGGGAATAACGTTTAAAAAAATGTCCTCACTGCGGACTTCAAACAACCGACAACATTTGCTCTTCATATTTGTGAGAAAAATCCAAATTCCACCCGCTACCAAACCGGTCTGAGCAGCATCTTCTAATCCGATCTGAATCTCGGCTTTTAACTCCTGGACCTTAATTTTCTTGTAAAATTCTTTTATTTTTTTAGCCAGCTCCTTTCTAAGCCTTACCATCCCAGCCCAGGAATAAACATAATGCCTTTTTATTTCAGAAATATTGTGTTTTAAAAATAAATAGCGTTTCGTTTTTTGAGGGTCATTTTTCTCAAATAATTGTTCTCCCCCAGATAAATCGGCAAGAAAGTTATCAATTAAACCTTTTAGTCCAGAAGCTATCATTTCTTTTGGAATATTGATTTCTACGCTGAATTTGAGAAAAAGAAATTTGAAATCAGCAATGATTTGACTGCCCAGCCGATTAAAGGTGTAAACAAAACTTATTCTTATTCTTATCATTAACAAAATCATTATCCAAATAAAAACTACGGATAATAAAGCCAGTGTTCTCACGGCGTTCTTCCTTACAATAGTCATTAATTAACTAAAGATTTTTGTAATTCGCAGTAACATTATATTTTTTCCAAATATTTATTATTTATTATTTTTCGTGAATATTCTCCTTAAGGCTTTGGTCTGAAATTTTAAAAAGAGGCAAAAAACGGTCTGAAACTGTTTAAAACACTTTAAGGATATTTCTCGCTAAAAAGGAAATATTATAGGCACGATTCTTTTAAAGGAGAATGACTGTGACATTTGCCAAGTTTTTTCCCCTTGTGCTTACTGCTCTTTATCTTATAAATATTCTTTTAGCCTTCACCGTGATATTCTTAGAAAGAAAGGATCCTACTTCGACTCTGGTCTGGATCCTTGTTCTTTTCTTACTACCCCTTATCGGGGCTCTACTTTATGTATTGTTGTCGCAAAACCTTACTCGTAAAAAAGTATTTAAATTGGATAGCCAGCAAAAACGGCTTTATAACTCGCTTTTACAAAAGGAAATCGAAGATCTTAATAAGGGCAAGCTTCATTTTAATGATCCGAAAATTAAGAATTATAAAGATTTAATCCATTTGCATCATATTCAAAGCCAGGCTTTTTTTACTCAAAACAATACTGTCGATATTTTTACCGCAGGGCAAGAAAAGTTTAGGGACTTATTTAAGCAAATCGCTACTGCCAAGGACCATGTCCATGTTTTATACTTTATTATTAAGAGGGATTCTCTTGGCAAACAACTAATAAGAATCCTAACCGAAAAAGCCCGCGAAGGGGTGGAGGTAAGGCTCTTAGTCGATGCTTTAGGGAATAAACTCCATAATAAAGACTTTAAACCTTTGATCGAAGCCGGAGGGAAAGTAGTTAAATTTTTTCCGTCCCTAATAAGTTACATTAATTTACAGATGAATTATAGAAACCATAGAAAATTAGTTGTGATTGATGGCCAAATAGCCTATCTCGGAGGCTTTAATATCGGAAAAGAATACCTCGGGTTAAATAGAACTTTAGGCTATTGGCGGGATACCCACTTGAAGATTTCCGGTAACGCTGTCCATGAAATTCAAAAACGGTTTTTTAGCGATTGGAAAGTTGCGGCGGGTGAAGATCTTCCTCAACAAGCTAGGTATTTTCCGATCCCTAAAAAAGCCGGAACCTGTGGAATTCAGATTGTTTCCAGCGGTCCCGACTCTTCTGAGGAACAAATAAAACGAGGGTACATCAAAATGATTAACGCTGCCAGAAGCAGCGTTTTCATTCAGACCCCATATTTTATACCTGATGAAAGCATTTTGGAGGCTTTAAAAATTGCTGTCCTCTCTGGGGTCGAAGTTAAAATTATTATTCCTAATAAACCCGATCATTTATTTGTTTATTGGGTAACTTACTCCTATATCGGTGAACTCCTTCCTTACGGGGTCAAAGCTTATATTTATGAGAATGGTTTCTTACATGCCAAAACAATTGTCGTCGATCAAAGTATTTCTTCTGTGGGATCAGCAAATTTTGATATTCGCAGTTTTAAACTCAATTTTGAAATCAATGCTTTTATTTACGATTCCGCTGTCTCTTCTGAGCTCGCCCGGATTTTCGAAAAAGATTTACAAAACAGCCGGGAGCTGACTTTAGAAGAGTATAAGAAACGTTCAAAAACAATAAAATTTAAAGAATCTATTTCGCGCCTTCTGGCCCCGGTTTTATAAACTAATTAAATCCGCAAATTTAGCTTTGGTAAGTTTGCTTAAATCTTGAGGTTTCAGTTTTACCTGGAGACCGATTCTCCCTGCACTGACTATAATATATTCATATTGAGAAGCAATTTCTTCGATAAAAGTAGGATACTCCTTTTTCATCCCTATTGGAGGACAACCTCCGTGAACATAACCTGTGGCTGGCAAAAGATCCTTTGTTTTCAGCATTTCAATCCGTTTGTCCCGGGCTGCCTCTGCCTCCTTTTTTAAATCCAGTGAATAACTGGCCGGGATAACAAAGACATTGATGCCGGTATTTTTTCCGACCGCCACTAAAGTTTTAAACACTAGATCAGGATCAAAGCCTATTTTTTTAGCCACCGAAACAGCATCGATTTGACCATCGTTAACCTCATACTCGTACAATTGATACTCTATGGCCTGGGCTTCTAGAATTCTAATAGCGTTAGTTTTATGAATTGTTACCATTTTTGCCTCCAAATGAGCCAAAAAGAGAATTCCAAATTTGGTTACTGGTTTTTTAAACACTGATCACAGTATCCGTAGAACTTCACACGGTGGTTGACCACTTTAAATTTATTTTTTTTATAAATTCTTTCTTCGATTGACCCTAACAGGTCCTCTTCCAGCTCCTGAATAGAACCGCATTCTAAGCAAATTAGGTGATGATGGCGATGTTCTTCTTCATCTTTAACTATCTCATATCTGCGAAAGCCGTCTTCGAAATCGACGCCATAGATAAGGGATATATCCTCTAAAAGAGCAAGGGTTCTGTAAACAGTTGCCACCCCTATTTCTGGAAATTTCTTTTGCACAAGTTCATAGATTTCCTGACTATTTAAATGTTTTCCCTCATTTTCTAACAAAACTTCGAAGACATGCTGTCTCTGACTGGTAAAACGATATCCCTTTTCTTTCAAAATTTTGTTCAAATCTTTCGTCACACCATCAGCCCCTACCGATAAAATCAATATTTTTGAAGAATCGCCCGACGCATTCCCAGATAAATTAGACTATACAGACGGGTATAATACTCCTTTATAGCTAAGCATTTATCGGCAAACGTTGTAACCCAAGCTTCGTAAGATCTTGGTAAACCGACTGGAAACATATGATTGACAATAAGCTTTTGGGAGATTCGATATGCTAAATAAGCGACGTCTAAAGAATGCTCAAAAACTGATCCGTAATGATGAGGAATTTCTTTCATTTTTTGGTATTCCTCATTTTCAATAATCGGCTCGGCAACCCTTAGAAAAAAGTCATCATATTTAGTAAGTATAGTCTTCACCCTTTCCGTTCTTCAGTTATCTCATTTATATACGGATAAGTCTAACAAGAACAATACCAATGAAAACCAGCCTTACTGTTTCGAGATATAAATTAAACCGATTGTCTTTTTGCCGCAATGGCTGGAAATAACACAACCAGCATTAGTAATGATAAACTCAATTTCCGGCAATTTGTTTTGCAAATTTTTCTTAAGATAATCTGCTTCTTCTTCACTGCCTAAAGAATGAGTAATAAATACCCGTTGGTAATCGATATTGGACCCTTCCTTGATTAAATTTTCCATTAGCCTATTAAGAGCCCGTTCTTTACTCCCCCGAACTTTATCAGCGACAAACATTTTCCCATCCTTAACACCGATAGTGGGTCTGAGTCGCAAAGTGGTAGCAATTAAATTTTGAAGGGCATTACATCTCCCACCCTTATAGAGATACTCCATAGTATCAATAATAAAGTTCACCTTCACTTTAGGAACCAATTCCTGAATTTTAGAGACAATCTCTTCAATCTCGTTTCCGGCTGCCGCCATCTCTGCCGCCACCAAGACCAAGGACCCAATTCCGGAAGACAAGTTCTGGGAATCAATTACAAAAATTCGCCCCTCTGGAAATTGGGAAGCGGCAGTAACCGCATTTTGATAAGTAGAAGACATCTCTTTAGATATAGTTATTACTATAATATCGTATCCTTGTTGTATGTACGGAGTGTAATAATCAGTAAAATCAAAAGGCGGGGGCGCAGCGGTTTTAGGTAGAGTCCCCAAATTCTCTACGTTTTTAAACAAGTCCTTAGGCTTCAGTTCCACACCATCTTTATAATGATTCTCCGCAAAACACACATAGAGTGGTACAACGTCTATTTCGTATTTTTGCAAAATATCTGGGCTTAAATCATTGGTACTATCGGTAATAATCTTAATTTTACGGGCCATGCTCATCTCCTCCAGTCTCTGCGAGTCTTTCCTTGCTTATTATGCTGTTAATGTAATAATTGTAAGTAAATGATTCTTAGCGGAACTAATTACTACAGTTCCGTTTTTCGATTTTTCCCTACCCAGATTCTATCATCCAAGCTTCTTCCTTAAAAACACCCTCTAGAAGAACACCCTCTAGGCTTAAGAGGGCTTTCTTCCTCTCCAAACCGCCAGCATACCCGGTTAAGCTTTTATTGGCTCCGATTACCCGATGGCAGGGGATTAAAATAGAAATAGGATTATGCCCTACAGCCCCTCCTACCGCTTGGGCGGACATGGATTTTAAACCGTGAGCAGAAGCATAGATTTTAGCAATCCCACCATAGGTCATAACCTTCCCATAGGGAATGGTCATTAAAATATCCCAAATAGCCTCTTGAAATCTTGTTCCCAAGGGAGCCAGTTTAAGATTAAACTCCTCCAACCCAGCCCTTTGGCCAGTAAAATAATTTTTAAGCCAGGAACGTACAGCATGAAAGACAGCATGGTCTGGCCGACTTTCCCAGGCTTGAATTTGCTTTGGAAAATATTTTTGGTCCTTAAACCAAAGACCGGTTAGCGCTCCATGCCGGGCCGCTCCAATCATTTCTCCCAGAGGTGTCTCTATAGTACAAGTATAAAACATTTCTATTTCCTTCTAACCCTAAAACCATATTTTTAATTCCTTAATTATATCATAATTAACAAAATGAGTTGTATCCCGGCCAGGAATACAACCCCCAAAGCCAACTCAATAACTAGAACCTAAGAATATTATTTTATATAGCCAGAATACAAGTTCCGGCATATAAACTTCAACATCTTTTTAACCCCTTAAAAAAATCAATCCTTTTAAAAACCATTATACCGATCTTTTTAGACCGATAAAACAATTTCTTTTATATTTTCTAAAAAAATTTTCATTTCTTCTTCACTGCCTATACTGACCCGCAGAAAGTTATCTATCCTCGGAAGTCTAAAATATCTGACTAGAATTGCCCGTTCTTTTAATTCGGCAAATAAATCCTCCGCTTTTAAAATCGGATGTGAAATAAGGAGGAAATTAGTTTTGGAAGGGAGAGCTGTAAACCCAAGATCCTTAAGGGCAATAGCTGTTTTTCCTCGGGTAGCTATTATTTTTTTCCTGGTTTCTTCAAAATAGTCATTATCCTTAAAAGCCTCAAGAGCGCCGACTAAAGCCAACCTATCTAAAGTATAAGAATTGATAGAGTTTTTAATAGAATTTAGCCCTTGTATTAAATCTTTAGACCCTAAGGCAAAACCCACTCTTAAGCCTGCTAAAGAACGAGACTTAGATAAGGTTTGAACAATCAAGAGATTAGGATATTTATTTAAAAGTCTAACAGCCGATTCCCCTCCGAAATCAATATAGGCCTCATCTACAATTACAACACTTTCCAAGTTGCTCGCTAATATTTTTTCCACCCTTTCCAGCGGGGTAAAAATCCCGGTAGGGGCATTTGGATTTGGAAAGATTATTCCCCCATTATTTTTTAGAAAGGGGTCCAAAGGTAAAGTAAAATCCGAATTTAACTCTACGAGTTCATACTTTAGATCTAAAAGCCTAGCATATACAGGATAAAAACTGTAAGTGACATCAGGAAAAAGGATCGGTCTTTCAGGGTCAAAAAAAGCCATAAAAGCAAAAGCCAGAACTTCATCTGAGCCGTTGCCAACAAATACTTGTTCCTTCTTCAGGCCAAAATAGTCGGCAATTGTAATTCTTAATTCCAGACCTTCCGGATCGGGATACAATTTCAACTTGGAATCAACGGCCCTTTTAATAGCTTCCTGGACTTTAGGGGAAGGCGGATAGGGGTTTTCATTAGTATTAAGTTTAATATAACTCTTATCTTGGGGTTGTTCCCCAGGGACATAAGGTTTTAGACCGCGCACTCGCCGGCTCCAGTATTTTGACAATTGTCTCTATCTCCTTACAAATCTTAATAACTAAGGCGCCATCTGAGCATTATGGCCATAGTAAATATATCATACCTAAAAAAACTTTTACATAATAGTCTAAACATTATTTCAGTTTGCTATTTCCTTGGATATTTTTTGAGGCCCGGGTTCAAAATAAACTTATAACTGACCTATTTTCGAAAACATTTTTTTAAATATCCGGAGGAATTTAATTATGAGAATCGAAAATGCAAAGGATTTTACAAACCCTCCTCTATCTTACTGGATTGCTTCCACTTCCAATACTGATTATCCTCCCTTGGATAAAGATATTAATGTGGATGTAGCGATTGTCGGTGGCGGGATCACCGGTATTTCCTGTGCCTATCAATTACAGCAAACGGGCTTGCAAACCGCCGTTTTAGAGGCCGATCGAATTGTAAAAGGAACAACCGGCCATACCACGGCTAAAATTACTTCCCAGCACGATCTCATCTATGATAAAATAGTGCGTTTTTTAGGTGAAGAACTGGGAAAACAGTACGCGGAGGCCAATGAAAACGCTATCCGCGAGATTAAAAGAATTATAGACTTGCACAGTATAGACTGCGATTTCCTATCCCAATCGGCGTATGTGTTTACTCAGGATGATAAATACCTACAAAAGATTCACGACGAAGCAAAAACCGCTTCCCGCCTAGGAATTGAAGCTAACTATGTAGAAAACATTCCTCTCCCGTTGGAAGTTAAAGGCGCCCTGCGTTTTGACAACCAGGCCCAGTTCCATCCTCGAAAGTATGCGCTTGCCTTGGCTAAAGCTATTTCACATAAAAACTGCGCTATTTATGAGCAAAGCAGAGTAGTGGACATTGAAGAAGGCGTCAATTATATTTTAACCACTGAACAGGGAAAAAAAATTACCGCCCAAAAGGTCATTATCGCCTCCCACTATCCTTTTTACAATAAATCCGGCCTCTACTTTGCTCGGCTTTATACCGAAAGATCATACGCCCTGGCAATCCAGGCCGAAGAGCAGTATCCCGGGGGAATGTACATCAATGCCGAAGACCCCACTCGTTCCTTACGAAGCCAAAACTCTGAGCAAGGAGAGTTAATTATTGTCGGCGGAGAGCATCATAAAACGGGTCAGGGTATTGATACCGTCAAGCACTACGAAAATCTCGTTGACTTCGCTACAAAGATCTTTACGGTCCAAGATCTTCCGTATAGATGGTCTACTCAAGACTGCATGACTCTGGATGACTTGCCCTATGTCGGGCTTTTTAGTCCCGACACTCCCCACCTCTATATTGCCACCGGTTTTGGAAAATGGGGAATGACAAACAGTACTGTCTCCGCCTTACTCTTAAAAGACTTAATTGTGAAAGGGGAAAGCCCCTGGCAAGATGTTTACAACCCTGCGCGACAAAATATAATCGCTTCTGCTAAAAACTTTGTGGTCCAAAATCTCAATGTCGCCAAAGAGCTCCTCAGCGGAAAACTTACCCCTCTGCCAGAAGACCTGGAGATCGAAAAGGGAGAAGGAAAAGTCTTTGAGATCGAAGGCGAGAAAACCGGCGTTTTCAAAGATGAAAAAGGAGTCCTGCATCAGGTAAATACAACCTGCACCCATATGGGCTGTGAGTTAAACTGGAATTCTGCAGAAAGATCTTGGGACTGTCCTTGCCATGGCTCACGTTTTTCTTATCAAGGTAAAGTTATCGAGGGCCCTGCTTTAAAGCCTTTGACTACTAATAAGAATGTTAATACTTTAGAAAAAGTCATTACAGAAGATTTCTGAGAAACCTTGGAAATCAGCCCTCTCTTTAGACTCCCCCTTTCTACTATTATCTTTCTCGACGTTCATACTTAAGTTGGGAAAAACATAATAATAGTAAAAACAAAAAAGGGAGTGGGGAGAATGGGTAAGTTCAGTAGTTTTGAAAAGATGATAACCCCGACAATAATAACAGTTCTTTTCTGGGTTGGGGTGATCCTCTCAATTGTAACCGGAATCGTCTCCATCATCAGCGGTTTTGCGATCGGAGAGGGAGCCATGGCCTTAAGCGGCCTTCTAATATTAATTCTAGGGCCGCTTTTCTCCAGAGTATATTGCGAATTATTAATTGTTATTTTTAAGATACATAAAACCTTGTTAGATATCAATGAGAAATTGGAGAAAGAGTCCTAAAACAGGTGCGGCCCAAGAGGGTCGCACCCCTTGTTTTATTTTCTAAAGGTTTTCAAAAAACTGGACTTTTAAACCGTCAGGGTCAGTTACAAAGAAAAACCGAATCTTGGGGTTTGGTTGAAAAGGGCCGCTATGAAGAGGTATGTTTTTGGTCTCCAAAAATTTCAGCTTTTCATCCACGGAATTAACTTCAAAACCGATGGAGAGATCCCCTTTGCTTTCCGGCGCCTTATTTTTATCGCAGATCAACTCCAGTTCAGTTTCCCTTTTTCCCAAAAAGGCTATTTCTATCCCGGGGCCAGCTTGAAATCTTCTATTTACCGGTAATCCAACTATTTCTGTATAAAATTTAAGCGCTTCTTCCATGTTTTTGACCGGAACTGTAATCCAACTTATTTTCATTATTATTCCTCCCTTCCTAAGCTCTTAAATATCTTACCCTTGTTAAAGATATCTAAACATATGCTCGCTTCCCCTAAAGCATTTGATTCAGAGTCTCGGCGATTTCTTTGAGAAACTGTTCCGTGTTGACAGCTTTTTTGTTCGGAAGTTTGGAGATTTGTGCCAAATCCTTGGTCATAACTCCTTTTTCAATTGTCTTAAGGGCAGCAGATTCTAGCTGATCCGCAAACTCTATCAGAGCAGTTAAATTATCTAATTCCCCCCGTTTCCGCAGAGCCCCAGTCCAAGCAAAAAGGGTGGCCATAGGATTGGTAGAGGTTTCCTCTCCACTTAGATGCTGATAATAATGTCTGGTTACTGTGCCGTGAGCAGCCTCATATTCATAACAACCTAAGGGCGAAACAAGCACCGAGGTCATCATGGCCAGACTGCCAAAGGCCGTAGCAACCAAATCAGACATAATATCTCCATCGTAATTTTTACAAGCCCATATAAAGCCACCCTCGGAGCGAATAACTCGGGCCACAGCATCGTCGATTAAAGTATAAAAGTATTCTATTCCTGCTTCGAGAAACTTTTGTTTATATTCCTGCTCGTAAATTTCCTGGAACAACTGTTTAAAAGTCTGGTCGTATTGCTCGGAAATAGTGTCTTTTGTCCCAAACCATAAATCCTGTTTCAACTCCAAAGCGTAATCAAAACAGGAGCGCGCAAAACTCTCAATGGAACGATCGAGATTATAAACCCCCATCAAAACACCCTTGCTGGGAAAATCAAATATGGTTTGCCGAAATTTTTCTCCCTTCTCCGAGGTATATAGCAGTTCTGCTCTCCCCGGCTCTAAAACCCGATATTCCACATTCTTGTATATATCGCCATATGCATGGCGGGCAATTGTTATTGGTTTTTTCCAGGTTACTACCAAGGGTTCTATTCCTTGAACTACAATCGGAGTACGAAACACTGTGCCATCTAAGAAATCCCTAATGGTAGCGTTCGGGCTCTTCCACACTTTTTTTAAATTATATTCCTTAACTCTCTGAGCATTAGGGGTTATAGTCGCACATTTTACACCCACCCCGTATTTTTTTATCGCCTGAGCCGCTTCAATGGTAATTTGATCCTCAGTTTGGTCACGGTTTTTCAGCCCTAGATCATAGTATTCCGTTTTTAAGTCCAGATAGGGATAAAGCAGGATTTCTTTAATGCGTTTCCAAATAATCCTGGTCATTTCATCCCCATCTAATTCCACTATCGGAACTTGCATTTGGATTTTCTGACGGGCCCCCCCTTTCAGAAGGGTCTTGCTTTGTTTATTTCCCTGGTTTTTAACTCTTTCAGCGAGAAATTGGTTGTAAGCATAACGACAAGGACCGCTTCTTTGTTTCATGACTCACCTTCCTAAATCCTTTTTAAAAATGAAGTAAAAACTCCCTATTTGGTACATAATAACGTATAACGGATCAAATAACAAAGCTATAAGTATAACATCTTTACATACCGCCTCTTCATAGAGCAATATTTTTTAGCTTTGGTAAACGGATTGAAAAAGGTGTAAATATGCAGTGCAGATATCGGGAAGGCCGAAGTAACAATTACTTGCCGTCGGTGTTGGGGTAAGTGGTCATATCTTGTCCCTCAAAACACTGACCTAAGCTCTCTTATTAAAAATATGCTATAATAATCCCAAAATAATTACCTTATTGAAGGGATTTGTTGGGATGTATGAAACTTGGAAACTGGGCTATGTAAGAGTCGGGGCGGCAGTTCCTAGGGTACAAATAGGTAACCCCGCCGCTAACAGCGCAGAGATTATAGCTCTGCTCCATAAAGCAGCAGCAAACGGAGTTAGTGTTTTGGTATTTCCCGAGCTCTCTCTCTCCGGATACAACTGTGGAGACCTTTTCCACCAGCCTTTGCTTTTAAATAAAACTCTAGACTCTTTACAATTATTACTTCAAGAAACAGAGAAAAGTAATTGCCCGGTATTAACCATTGTCGGATTCCCTTTAGACGTTGATAACAAGTTGTTTGACTGTGCCGCTGTGATTTATAAAGGGACTATACTCGGAATAATACCCAAAACATCACTTTCTAACCATAATGGTTTCTATGAAAGCAGATGGTTTACTCCTTCTCAAAACAGGCAAAACAACATGGTTGAACTGTGCTCACAGCAAGTCCCCTTTGGAGAAGACCTATTATTTAAGGATTCTTCCCTCGGACTTTGTTTCGGGGTGGAGATTGGTAGAGATTTGTTAATGCCTATTCCTCCAAGCGCACAACATGCCTTACAGGGTGCTAATTTAATTTTAAACCCGGCCGCTGACAATGAACAGGTAGGCCTAAGGGAGTATCAACAAAGGCTAATAACCCAGCATTCGGCGCGTTGTTCAGCCGCCTATGTTTATAGTTCCGCCGGCCCCAGCGAATCCTCCGTCGATATGGTGTTCGGTGGTGGGCTTTTAATTGCAGAGTTAGGAGAAATCTTAGCTGAAAGTAATTATCAGGAATCAAAAATTATTTTCGCCGATATCGATCTTCAGAAAATCGCAAGTGAACGGAGAAGGAATACCAGTTTTACCGGGAAACTAATCCCGACCTACCGGGTAATTTCATTTCAATTAACTCCTCCAACAAATCTCAACTCTGCGAACAGAGCAAATACTAGCCAAGTTTTAAACCTTAAAAGAACTTTCAATCCCTATCCCTTTGTCCCCGCAGAAAGAGAAGCCCGTGAAAAGCGTTGCCGGGAAATTTTTAATATCCAGGCCACTGGTTTAGCAGAAAAGATTGCCAAAACCAAGTTCCGTCGTGCGGTAATAGGAATTTCGGGTGGGCTGGACTCCACTCTAGCGTTACTCGTCTGTATAGAGGCCTTTACGAGACTAAAATTACCTCCTACTCAAATTTTAGGGGTAACTATGCCCGGTTTCGGAACCAGCAACAGAACTAAAAATAACTCCTTGGAGTTAATGGCTGAACTGGGAATTGACAGCAGAGAGATTTCAATTACCTCAGCCTGTAATCAACACTTTCTCGACATCGGCCACGATCCAGAAATTCATGACAGGACTTACGAAAATGTTCAAGCTAGAGAAAGAACACAAATTTTAATGGACCTGGCCAATAAGGAGAGCGGTCTCGTAGTGGGAACGGGAGATTTATCAGAGTTAGCGCTGGGCTGGTGTACTTACAACGGCGACCATATGAGCCATTATAACGTAAATGCTGGGATCCCTAAAACCCTAATTAAGCATATGGTCTCCTGGTATGCTTCTATTTCAGAAAACCGTAATCTTACTAGGATTCTTAGGGATATCCTGGCGACTCCTATTAGCCCCGAGTTACTGCCCTTAAACGGGAATGAGAAAATAGAACAAAAAACCGAGGAAGTACTCGGTTCTTACGATCTACACGATTTTTTCCTTTACTATATGATCCGGTGGGGTTTCTCTCCGGCTAAAATTTTCGTTCTCGCTTGCCAAGCATTTCAAGACACTTTTGAAGCCCAGGAAATCCTTAAGAGTTTAAATATTTTTTACCGCCGGTTTTTCAGTCAACAATTTAAGCGTTCTTGTTTTCCAGAAGGACCTAAAATTGGTTCTGTCCACCTTTCTTCCCGTACCGATTGGCGAATGCCAAGTGAGGTTAGCGCCTCAGACTGGCTTGATGAACTAAAAAAGCTTAAAAAGTCCCTTGAGCAGTGATTAGAGGTGAGACTCTTGTCGCTCTCACAGAGGGCTATAATATCATTTCGCATAAGGTGGCGGGGAAGAGCACCACTACTTTTAATCGGATCCATATGAGATAAAAGAAAAGTGAGTCAAAGTTACCTCCTTGACTCACTTTTTTGGTTACTAAGCTAAACCTACAAATTTTTCTCCGGAATTAACCATTTTTCGGACTTTAAAGATATGACAACCAGCGCTGCATACTCTATTTTTCCTCTTATCGCAATCCTGACATTCCGAAGAAGTATAAAAATCGCGTGTTTCGCGGTCAACATTTTTTTCGTAAAAGGCAATCAGATCACTAATGCCTTCAAAATCCCGGATGTTTTGTTTAGTGTGTTCTGAAAGTCCAAAGCATCTAACTGCTGTTAAGTCAGGAAGAATATCTATCACGGGCGTGCATTTTTGCAGTTCACAAATAATTGAGCGCTCCCAGAAACTTTGTCCATAAACATCTCTATTTTTTCTAAGGATATTACTATTATAATTTTTAAGGTATTCCCTTAAATGCTCTTTAATCCCCATCAGATTTTTGATTTCTTCCTCGGTTAAGAGGCAAAGGGGCATAAAGTTGCAATCAAACCCAGGAATCACTCCGGCCTTTAACAAATCCATGGTAAAGTTCATAACTACAGGTTTCATTTTTTTAAAATAAGCTAAAGAATCTTTTTCATCCAGGTCATTGGAGGGCACAGAGATAGACATTCTAAGGGAATCGCATTGAAACTCTTCCACCAAATCAAGAACATAACTGTAATCGAAATCGGGCTTATACAAATTAATGCTTAATTTAAAGCGCCCTTCACCGATGTGTTCGTGAATAAACTTATTGATGTTTTCGCGCATCTTATCGTATTTAGCTTTTCCCATATCTTCCGGCGAATTGCAATTTACCAGCATGCGAAACTTTCTGTCTTCCAAAAGTTCAGGTCGAATATTTTCGAGGGTAACGGCATTTGTAAAGATCATTACGGGATAAGCCCGCACATCCTTGATAGCTATTTCTAAGGCTTCATTGATATGCTTATAAATTGTCGGTTCTCCCCCAATGATCCCTACTTGCTGGTGGGAGCCATCCCCTAAAACGAATTCCAAAGCCTCTTTGAAATCTTCCAAGGTCATTTCCTTGGGGTTTTGATTGACAAATTCCGAAGCAAAACAATACGGGCAACGTAAATTGCAGGCTTCGTTGACCATTATATTAGCCATTTTTCCACCACCATTCTTAATTAATACGTATTGTTTCCTTTTTTTATTATTTCCGGGCGGCCGGCTTTTTAAAGGTAAAGGTAACAAGGAAAACAAATACTAGTAAAGCACAAGCCACAAAATAAGCTGTAGTATAGGTTTTGGTAGCATCGTAAAATGCCGCTGCCATCATAGGCCCTATTACGCCGCCAAACCCCCATCCAGTCATTATGAGGCCGTAATTAACTCCGAAATTTTTAATGCCAAATAAGTCGATAACAGTTGCCGGGAAGACAGAGAAGCTTGCCCCATAACAAAGACCCGCAACGGATATTCCAATAGCCAGTGTTGCAACATTGGAATAAAGAGCAAAGGCTAACATATTAAGGGCTTGAAGCATGAAGATTACCCGCATCAGATTTATTCGACCGATCTTATCGGAAACCATTCCTCCAAGGAATCTTCCGGTAGCATTAAATACAGAAAGTAAAATTACTAGATAAAACCCACCTTGCCAACCGATTTGAACTTCAGCTATTTTAGCAGCGTGAGCGATGACCATTAGACCTGCTGAGGCTGAGAAAGCATACATAAGCCATAGTTTGTAAAAGCTAAAGTTCTTTAACATTCCTCTCCAATCTACATCCTTAGCAAAGGTCTGAGGAGCGGAAGCTGTATCTTTCTTTTTCTCGGCTTTACTTTGAGGAACATAGCCTTTAGGAGGATTTGTTAATATTTGAGCCAAAAGCACCATTAAGACAAGAGCTCCGATACCTAAGTATAAAAAGGTCTTCTCAATACCTACACTTTGGAGAAGAACATTTGTTAACGGCGCATAGAAGACTGCAGAAATCCCAATTCCGGCAACTGCTATTCCGGTGATCATCCCCTTTTTCTCAGGAGGGAACCATTTAATAGCGGCTGGCGCTGTGGAAACGTTAGCAATTCCAATTCCGGAGCCGGTAATAATACCAAAAGTAATAGCAAGTCCCGCTGGAGTCAGAAAGAAACAAGAAAGAATTAACCCCCCACCCAGCAAAATACCGGCCAGTGTTGCCGTGAGCCGCGGTCCTTTAATATCCTGAATCCGTCCAAAAAAGACCATAGAAATAACAAAAGATACCGTTACCAAGGTGTAAGGGAGAGAAGCTTCTTTACTTGTCCACATTAAATCATTGATAAGTGCTTTACTTATAATGCTCCAAATATAGAGGATACCAATAATTACATTAATGATGGTAGCCGTCCATAAGACCGACCAGGCCCTAAGCTTCATTTTTTCCATCTTGCATTTTACTCCTTTTTCTTATTATAATTATATTTTATCATTTAATATCAAATGATTACAATCTTATTTTGTCTTCGTTAGGTCAGCCCGTAGATAGCTTGCTTCCAATCAGCAAAGATTAAAAACTTTCTGCGAATCCAAAAATGTATAAGCATAGGAAATGATTATTTTCTTAATCAAAAAAACTTTAAAGAAAAGGCCGCGCAAAACTCTAGATTTTGCACGGCCTATCCATATCCCAGGGAATTGGATTTTCTCCCTTAGTTAGCTCCAGTCAAGGGGTAGATATCTTTTAAGTTAAAGGAATATCTCCAAGGTTAACATCTTTTTCCGTGCAGATGTCTTCAAATACCTTGACTTTGCCGTCTTTTTCAATTTTGAGAGTATATTTTGCGTTTTCTTCTAAGTCTTTGAACCAGAAGTCACCGAAATGGTCTGTTTCTAAAGTTCTGGTTTGACCTTTTTCGTCTGTTAAGGTTAATTTTGCTCCGATGACGACTTCTTTTTCTTCCGGACAGTATACTGTACCGGCAATAAAGCGTTTCATAATATTGAGATAGTAAACCCTGGTTTTCAAACCAAGTTCAGGTTTGATGACTTCAGCTTGAGCGATTAAATCAGCGAGATCTTCTTCTTCACCGAATTTAATAGCTTCAGTCGGGCAGTTATCTGCACAACGCGGCAGTGTCCAGCCATCGTCAATCAAGTGTGCACAACCGGTGCATTTCTGAGCGATGTTGGCATCAACGTTGAAATAGATTGCATCATAGGGGCATGCTGAGACACAGAGTTTGCAGCCTGTGCATTTTTCAGGGTCAATGATAACTAATCCGTCTTCACGTTGGTAGATAGCGTCGAATCTGCAAGTGTCGATGCAGTGTCCGCAGTGATGGCAAAGATGAGGTCTGTAAGCGACTTTAACTTTAGGAACTGTACCTCTAACTTCTTCATGAATTTTGATCCAGAATTGTCCTACATCCGGCTGCGGTTTGGCATAGGGAGTCCAGTCATTGGCAACGTGTTCGTCTTTACATCCAATTTGACAAGCGTAGCAGCCGTTGCATATTCCCAGGTCTATAACAAATGCTTTCATTATTTATCTCCTCCTTCTACTACCCAAGCTTCGAAGGTGACACCGGCGCCACGATCATAATCCCTAGCAAATGCTTCCGGATATTTTTCGCGCCATTCGTCCCACTCTGCTCCGGTTACTTTTTGAACATCCACTAAGAATGAAGTTGTAGCCTGACCGGCAGCGTTCTTGGATGTGATACCGTAAGGTGAAATTGTGTTAATGCTGCCACCGCGGTCGATATGATCAGCGATAGGATCGAAACGAGCTCCGTGGTCAACGTAAACAGTTCTGTAGTTAATTCTCTCGGTGACATAAGCTCCGCAAAGAGTAATACCTCTTTCGTTGAATACTTTACAGATGTCACCATGTTTGATGCCTCTTTCAGCTGCATCTTTGGGGTTAATCCAAACAGGCTCATATTTGTAGCCGTCCGGACCTGTAATTTTCATGGTCGGAGCTTCACGAGTCCAGGAAATATCGTCAGCCTGGGAGTGAACTCTCCAACGACCATGGTTGGAAACAATGAGGAGTGGGTAGAGATAAGCTCTGTCACTGGAGAAACGCTCGTCGTGAGTCTCGCCTCTTTCAATCCAACCCGGTAACGGCTTACGCTCGTTATCGTTGGGGAAGTGTTTAGCAAGTCTTTCAGAGTAGAACTCCAGTTTGCCTGAAGGCGTAGCAAGAGGATTTTCTTCCGGATCTTCGTAGAAATCACGCAGACCTGGCACATCGTCTTCCCAATCATCATCACAAGGATAGCAGTAGTATTGTTTTTCTTTCATTTCTTCCCAAGAGATTGGGATTCTCATGCTTTCGCAAACTTCTTTTTGAAGATCTTCGATTGTTTTGTTTTCGCTGAACTGTTCTCCATAGCCAAGTTTCTTAGCGATTTCGAGAACGATTTCATAGTCTGTTTTTGATTCGCCGATAGGATCAATGCATTTTTCCATCAGTTGAACACCCTGGAATTGGGGGCCCATTCTTACTGTGGTAATAATGTCTTCACATTCCATCAAGGTGCTGGCCGGAAGAATAATATCAGCAAGTAAACAGTCATTTTCTAACCATGGATGCTGAGCTAAAACAAATTCGATTTCTGGTGAACGGAAAGCTTCAACTGTTTTAAAGCCAAAGTTCCAGCAAGCGATCCGGCAAGGAGTGTCTGTCCAAATCATGCGAATTTCGCTACCGCCCTCTTCTTTCGGAATCGGGAAGGTGTATTTTACAAATTGGTCTTCGGTCGGGCTTTCCTGACCAGAAGCGCCATAGAAAGTGATCGGATAGTTAAGGATAGCTTCTTGAATTAAGGTTTTTGGAATAACCTGTTTACCCCAAGCGTCAATCGTAGTTCTCATAGGTCTGGTCAGTCTTTGACTGAGCTGCGGGTTGAAGTAACGGAAGTTGTGCAAGCCTTTCGGGCGAGGCATTCCAAAGTAAGAAATTTGCCACTGATGAACGCCTGGTTTTCCAAGGCCCTGCATACCGAGAAGTACACACTCTAAGCGGCCAGGTTCGTGAGAGTAAGGTCCTCTAATAAAGCCGCCACCAAAGTAATGCATATAAGAAGTTGTATTGCGTGCAATTTCTCTAGCTAAAGCTTTAATTGTCCAGACAGGAACACCGCATTTTTCAGAAGCCCATTCCGGAGTCTTCGGTGTGTCGTCGTCGCCTCTGCCCATTACATAGTCGATCATTTGCTCGAGACCAACAACGTGAGTTTTGCAGTATTCTTTGTCATAGAGGTCTTCAGTTACCCAAACATAAATAATAGCTAATTGTAAAGCAGCGTCAGTGTTGGGCCATACAGGAATCCATTTGTCGGCGTGAACAGCGTTACCGTAGTTGCAGTCAGGTGCAATATAAACTTGTTTAATGCCTGCTTTCTTCCAGAAGTAGCAGATTCTTGTAGCGTTCTGGCCTGTGAAACCCCAAGGAGTTGTTTCAGGGTCGCAACCCCAGAACAAGCACATAGTAGCATTTTCACTGATGTCTTTCAGCAAGTTGTCTTGAGGAGCCATCATACCTTGATATCCATGACCCCAAACGTGCTTAGATCCCCAGTACCAACCTTCCCAGCTGTCAGGGTTTCTAACTTGTTGGGTGAATCCGCCCATCATTTCTAACAATCTTCCGTTATGGCCGTGAGGTGTGTTAATTGTTTTACTTTCACCGTGGCCGTCACCTTGAATTAAGATTGCGCATGGGCCATACTCTTTATGCACTCTTTTGATTTCAGAGGCAATGATATCGGTAGCTTCATCCCAAGAGATTCTTCTGTATTTGCTTTTTCCGCGGTTCTGTGGGTTTCTTTCGCCATTAGGATCCCAGTCTACACGGATCAATGGGTATTTGATACGGTTTGGAGAATAGGTGCGCTTTTTGTAAGCCAAAGAATAAGGACTGATCATTGATCTCATATTGGCTTCCAATGTAACACCGTTTCTTGTTACTTTCCAAGGATTCAAGGACTCTTTGGGATACTTCCAGTCATAGATAAAAGGACGTATGCGAAGGATCTTACCGTCCTTTACATCTACGAGAGCCTCGCCTCCCCCTCCAAACAAGCCACCCAGAGACAAGGATCTTATGACAGTTCTGTCGCCCAATGTTTTGGATGTGCCAGTGTAAGCTTTAGTGCTGTCTACCAATGTTTATCTCCCCTTTTCTAATATGATTTATGGTTATATCTAATTACCTTTGCCCTCATATTTAGGTCTACGGTAATAAACCCAAATTTTAAAAATTTTTTGAGTGCCTGCAAGTACCTTTTAGAACTTGCGCATACTCTGTTATTGTTTTTCAGGTTCTTTGGCCCGGGCGAGCTTTTTTTGTCTAGCTACACTTAAATCATAATAAAATTTTTGGACATTGTAAAGAACGGAACAGCACAAATTGCCGGTAGTTAGATTTCAAACAACACAAATTTATAAAGTAAAGATTTCAAACTATATCCTTGAAGACTGTTAAAAATCCAACTTATAAAAATTTTGTTCTTAGCTACCAAGATCTAAAATTCGCCATTGTCCGCTCTTCTGTGCGATATTTACAAACATTTCGCAGTAAATATCTTAGTCAATATCCCATTTTACTTAGTGTAATTCGATTACGCCAGTTTTGATTATACCAAACTTTCGGTTTAAAATCTATACATTTTTCGAAAAACACTTAAACACTTTTTTCGCCAAATCTTTTCACACTTAAAGCTAGTTGTTTAGTCCTTCTTGAAAAGTGCAAGCAATCTTTGCCAAAAGCCGGTTTTCGCATGTACTGGAACTGGGCTCTCTTCTTTTTCGATTTTAATACTATCGGTTACCATTACAAACTGCACCAACTTCACATTGCAATTTTTTTCGGAAATAAATGAAGTCGGTTGAAAGTCCCCTGAGTATTTGGCGATCATTTCCTCCAGTTCGTTTGTAATTCTAGAATCCAGGTCTGAAGTTTCTAGGCGCAACTTGGAGGTACCAGCCTGAAAGTCCCGCACACCATTGTATAGTAAACTAAGGCCGCTGTCAATCTCTCCGCCGCCTAAAGCCAGTTCCCCTAAGCCGCTATTTAGCTTTCCGTACCCGTTGTAAAGAGCCAAAGTTCCCTCTAGATATTGTACAAGACCGCTGTGGAAAGCTGCATAGTTTTTAGCGAGTTGGTTAATAGCCCCCAGTAGTTTTTGAATATCGCCCAAAGCTTGATCTGTTTTTTCATAGTTAGCAGCAAGCATTGTTGCTACCGCTGCCAAACCGGGGTTGTTTGGTGTGTTATCCCCATTTAAACCCTTTCTTACTCCACTTGTTAATTCATTATTTGCTCTTAAAAGACTAGCAATCATAGTAAGTTGTTCGATCTGGGCAGCATTAGCATGGGGATCCATGGCTAGTATTCCAATCTGCTGCTCAATGATCGCAATAGCAGCTTCATTTGCTTCGTTCAGACTAGTGTAGGCCCCGCCTGTCTGAGCTTGAATCGCTTCATCGCTTTGAACAAAACCCTTCTGAAGATCGCTTAAACCCCCGGACAACTGCTTAAGTCCAGCCAAGAATTCTGAAGAACCAACCATTAACTTTTCCCAATCCTCTTCCCCGGGACTATTGGAGCTTGTGCTTTCACTGATGAGATTCAAAGCCTTTAGAATTTCCTCAGAACTCTTCTGTAAATGAAAATTATTATCGATGAGGCCAGTAAACCCGCCTTGTAATTCCGACATCCCAGCCTGCATATCCTTTAAGCCGTGAGTGAAACTCTTACTTCCTTCTTTAAGCTCCCGAGTTCCAGATTTTAATTCTAGAGCTCCGTCGTCTATTTTGTTTAGGGCCTCTTGTAACTTAGTCAAGTCAGCCTTTAACTCCCCGAAATCGGAAATGTTTATTCTCATGGAAAAAGGGATCCCGGTGATTTGGATTCCGTCCATTTCGAAATTGTCCACATCAAGCAATAGCTCATAACGAGCTTTTTCACCCGGCAGTTTTGTAAAATTAACCATTTTGTACTGACCTGCAGAGGCTATCATGGCGTCTTTCGCCCTAACAATATCGCAGTTTTCTGGGTTTAAGGTTATGGCAATCTGTAAGGTATAGTTGTCATTAAAAATAGGATTGACTTTAGGATTCTCTTCAACATCAAATTCAATATGAAGTCTACCGCTTGCTCCTGCCAGTTCCGAAGCTTCTATGGGATTACCATCAAGAAAGTACTTAATCACCACTTCCCAAGGCAGATCCAGGGATTTTAAATCTCCTTGATAATAAAATTTTCCCTTTGGAACATTAAATTCTATAGCCTCACCATCTATAAGGGGTTGCTCCTTAGTAGTAAGGTTTCGCACTTGATCGTAAAAACCATAATCAATGATCCGACCCGATTCATTCAATTCAAAACTATTAACGATATAAGCCTGTTTAAGGCTTCCATTGCCAGACAGCTTAGCATAAATAATTTCTTCCTTACTCGGCTTTAGCGCTGCTTTTGTTGTTTCTCCGGAGTAAGCTTGAGCCTGGCCTTGGATCAAGAGCATGCCAAGCAAAACCGCCGTCAATAATAAAGCTGTCGGCTTTTTAAAACTTTTTTTCATTTTTTAAATCCCCCTTCCAAGCCAAATTTGGGCCCTGTATTCAATAACGTGGTTTTTTGAATAACTTTATCGAACAAGCATAATAACCCGGGCAATACCAGTAAAACCATGGCGGCTGAAAACAGGGCTCCTCGTCCTAAAACAATTCCCAATTGACTTATGATTCCATTGCTGGAGATTAAGCCTAGAATCATACCGGCAAGGGTTAAGATACCGGCCGGGGTCAAAATTGTCGCCGCTGTGTCGGTTATTGTTTTGCTTACAGCCTCTTTTTTCAAGAGCCCACCCCGATTTCTCATATAATGAGTCATAAATAATATGCCGTAATCCACCGTTGCCCCTAGCTGAACAGAGCTGACAATTTGATAGCCGAGATAGTTAAGCGTGTCCCCGGCTAAATAAGGAATACTCAAATTAATCCAGGTAGCCCCTTGAATAGTAAGTAATAAAACAATCGGTATAGAAACAGAACGGAAAGTAAAGAGCAACACCAAACCGATGGCTACTACCACTGCAACCCTGATCACCTTGTTATCAGCAACAATGGTTTCCTTAAGATCGTAATGGACAACGCTCTCTCCGGTAAGGTGATAATTTCCTGGAAAATAACGATTAGCTGCTTGACGCACCTCTTCCACAACTTTAAAGGCCTCTTCTCCTTCATCCGAAGTAGCGACGTACAAGATCAGACGACTATAATTTTCAGAACGGAACTGAGATAGATTACCCTTTGAGAGAAATCCTTCCGGTACCGGTGTCCCGACCAGGTTGGGATATGAAATAACCGAAGTTACCTTTTCTAATTGTTCCAATTCAGTACTCAATTGTTTTTCGCCGACAATATCTCCTCGAGGGACAAGTATAACCAATTGAACCTGTTCCCCAAAAACGCGGTCAATTTCATCAGCATCCTTTTGAGTCTGGGAATCGGCACTATTTATACCCGATGATCCATAAATAAATTCTGTCTTCTGCTGTCCAAGAAAGGCGGGAACAATCATTAGGACTGCAATAATCGCGAATGGTATACAGATCCTAGTTATAACCTTTCCCGCCTTCGCAAATGACGGTATCAAAGGACGATGGTGAGTACGATCTATAACTTTTGTTGTCGCCGTCGCTAAAACCGGTAAAAGAATGATAACACTGATCAAGCTGGCGGTAATTCCTTTGGCTAATACAATCCCCATATCGACACCGATTTGGAAACGCATCAGGGCAAGTACGCTAAAGCCGATAATTGTTGTTAAAGCGCTGGCCGCAATGGCGGAGAAAGAATGGACCATGGCCCTGGACATGGCTTTTTGAATATCCAGTCCTTGCCTCCGGAAACGGGCAAAGCTATGGAGTAGAAAGATTGCGTAATCCATAGAAACTGCCAACTGCAAAATCGCACTGCACGATCTGGTAACAAAGGATACTTCTCCTAAAAAGATATTAGTACCCTCATTAATCAGAATTGCTACGCCGATGATGATTGAGAAAAGAATCGGTTCAAACCAAGAGCTGGTGGAAAAAAAGAGGATAATAAGAACTAAAGGCACGAGAAAAAGCATGATCTTAGGGACTTCCTCCAAAGCAGAGGTTTGGGTTTTAGCTTGATTAACCGCTTCGCCTGCCATTATTCCCCGTTCACCGACAAAGTCTTTTATAGCTTTAATATGTTCAGCAATACGGTCCTCCTCAACACAGACGGAGAATAAAGCTCCTCCATCTTTGTACCAGCCTTCCACCAGGTCCTGATCCTGAATCTCAAGAGGCATATAGACATCGACAACATCATCGAGCCAGAGCACATCTTTAACGCCGGAAATTCCAGCCAATTGCTCTTTAAATTCCAAAGCCTCCGGAATACTGATCTCTCGAATATAAATTGAAAGATTAGGGATGTCCTCGGCAAAATGCTCTTCCATGGTCTGCAAAGCAACTGTAGACGGAGCATCTTCAGGCAGATAATCTTTCAACTTGTAATTCACATTTACAAAAGTCATTAGAAAAGCATTAAGTAAAGCCGCAAGGCCAAAAATGATTAGGACAGTTTTTCGATGTTTTAATATCGCTTCAGCCAATTTTATCAACTGTTTCACCCTTTTAAAAATGATTATTCATAGATTTTAATGAACATAATGCTGGTTAATATACCCTCTGTATATTATAATAAGGCTAAAAATAAAGAACAATGGTCAATTACTAACCATTGTGTTGATTATTAAGCATCCCGCCCCAGAGAGTCTGAAAGGAGAAGATTATATGAAAATAAAGGATCGTCGTGTTCGTAAAACAAAAGCCCTAATCAAAAAAGCCTTAACCCAACTATTAATGGAACATGATCTGAAAGATATTTCAGTGAGCAAATTGGCTGAGCTAGCGGATATAAATCGAGGGACCTTCTATCTTCATTATAAGGATATCTACGATTTATTTGAACAAATCGAAAAAGAAACTTTACATGATTTTACGAGCTTAATAGAAAAGCACCGCCATAATGCTAAAACCCCCCTAATGCCTGTTTTATTAGAGGCCTTCAAGTATATCGCTGCTAATTCAGAAGTTTTTATCGGCCTTTTGCGCACTAAAGAAACTATGTTTTTAAATACTGTGGTCGAGATGTGTCGCCCCCGCAACAAAGAAGAGTGGCGCCATCTTTTCCCCAGTGGGGAGGAGAAATACTATAACTACTATTACACCTTTATAGCTTTTGGCTGTGTCGCGATTTTGCGCCGCTGGTTTGATGGCGGGATGACTGAATCACCGGAAGATATCGCGGCCCTGGCTGAAAAAATGATGAGTAATTGCACCGCTAATCTGTCTTAAAAATCATTCCCCATAACCGCTGTTCCCGAGGCGTGATTTTTAAACCCAATTCTCAAAATCCTTTAGTTGTTCCCGATGAATTTACTTTAATTACCTTGGCCCACTCTGGGGTTTTCCCATCTCCGGACAAAACCACAATGACTTTCATTCCCCAAGGCGGTCGCTCAGGCCAAGGTGTGTGACCGTCGGTAATTACAATTCCTAATTGAACTCTAGGTTTTAATTTAGTCAAAGCTTCAAAACCAATCCTTAAATCTGTCCCTCCACCTCCGATAAGCTCGACTTGTTCAGGCCGGAAGATTTGCTTGCAAAACTGAACCGTCTTATCCACTGCTAAAACTTGAACCTGTTCTTTGGAACCCAAAATTTTTAATATTGAACCTATTTCTGCTAAGGTTTGACTAAGCATTTTTTCAGTTACACTGGCACTGGTATCAGCTATTATCGCTACCGGAGGGACAGGAGCTCTAAGCGCTGGAAAAATAACATCCCCCATTCTAACCCGACCCTGCCGGCGAGCTGGCCGGGAGTAAGAATAATCCCTGACCCCAGTTGTATCCGCAACCGCACTGCGTAAGGTAGCGGCAAGTTGTTTACGCCAGTCTACTTGCGGATGCAGCTTTTCTTTTGCCCAGCGAATCCAATGTCCAGGTACCGAACCCTGACTTTTTAAATGTTCATTTATTTCCCTGGCAACCTGGTGGCGGATCAATTCCCCTTCCATTTTACTTATAGCGGTTTGACATTCTTTTTGAGGTCCTTTCTCTTCCCAATGGGCTTCTATACCGGTTGCACAGGAACCGCACCACCCGGAACCAGGTCTGGGAAATTGATTTTTGGCCCCGGTCACTGTGCTTGCTTCTTTCTTATCCTTTTGGTTTTCTGTGGACCCCTTTTGCCCTTCTAAATACACATAATACTCCTCTGCCAAGAGGTTTTCCGGTTGCCCGATTGAAACCGGAGTTAAAGGTGGGTAGGGAAACTCCACGCCTTCGCGCAATAGATCATCATTAATTTCCGCATCCGCTGCAAGGTTGCTTATTTGGGGATCAAAAGCCTTCAGTCTTTCAGCGTGATTTCGAAGAAGATGACAAATCTGGTGGTATAGGGATCCCGCCAAAGTTTCCGGGGCCCAATTATCCAAAATAAGCGGATCGTAATATAGACGCCAGTGTTTATCAACAGCCATGGTCTGCAAACCCGCTCTTTCCACGGGCTTTAGAGCCCAAACAGCAGTAGCTAAAAAAGGACGTTTTTGCACCAGGCGCAGACGAGCAGCCTGCAGTTTCCAAGGGAAGGTCACGCTAATAATACCTCCCAACAATTTAATGCGGCAAGGGTTTCAAGCATTTCGGATTTAACACCGGCCGGAAACATTTCCAAACAATTATCGACCATTATTTTTCCTGTTTCCTCCCTTTGTTTTTTGATTGACCCGGGGATACCTACAAGCTCCATCGTATTTATGTAATGGGGAGGGAAGTGGAAATTAGGCTTTTTATTTTTTTCGGCTTGGTTAAAAACAGGAGGATAGCGGGAAAAAATCTTTTGAAAAAGGGGCGGCGCATCAGGGGCTAAAATAGAAAAAGTATGAATCTGGCCTTTAGAAATCCTGATTTTTGACGAACAAACCGCTTTGTTTTCCCCCTCCCGAGTACAAAGCCAATACTCTTCATTTCCTTTGGAATCCCGATAGCTTTCAACTTTCCACCAGGTTTGACGATTTAGATGTTGGTTTTCTAGTTTTAGAGGCCATTTATTAGGAAGCGCAATCTGGAGCACAGAATACAGAAGATAGGCCGGAAGCCTGGTCCCGTCACAATTGTATAGTTCCAGCCGAGAATCCTTTTGGCAATCCATATTGACAAAGAGTTGCCCGGAATGAACATTATCGCAAGTATTGACTATCCAGGGCAAAAACCGGCATTTATAGGGCTGATTCACATTAATCCTCCTGCTTGAAAAAGCGGAGCAAACTCCTGCAATTCTTTAAAAGGTAAAGGCAGTTCCGGTTTGTGAGCCGCTGCTAACTTTTTGGCTGCTACGGCAGCAATATCTTTTTTCCCCTGTTCCGACGCGGAAGCCAGTACACTCCAAGCCGCAGACCAACGCTCTTCGGTAAGTTTACTAGTGGCGGCTGAAATTATTGCCGTTAGAATAACGAAAGCCAGATCTCCGCGCTCGGGCAGCCGATAGTGAGTCGGGTTGGCAAGTATCTCCTCTGGATCCGGTAGATCCAAGGCTTTACGCCAAGCTAAAAATTCCATACATGCCCCTTCACCTACACAACCGGCAATGAGCATGGTAGCGATATCCTCCTCAGCCTGAACACTTTCCGCTGCCGCCAATAATTCGGCCGCCATAAACCAGGATCTGGGAGAGGGCCAGGCTTGGCCGGCTCGAGTTTCTTCCTCCGGCATTTGGAGCAAAAGATTCGGCCTATGCCTAATAAAACCGGCAATAAGAGCTTTTTTCTTCGGGATATTGTTTTTCCAATCTGAAGGCAGTTTTACCAACTCGGGTATGTTCCAGCCTCCGACCATACCACTAACCCAACTGTAAGGATCTAAAAACCAAGATAGATGGCAAAACCTATTGGCCAAGGGAGCGGAAAGATCCCATCCCGCCATGGTTTGGCTAGGCGGATTAGCCGCCGCCACAACGGCCACATCTTCCGGCAAAGTTAAATCTCCTACTACTCTCTCTAAAACAACCCTTAACAAGGCGGATTGAACTGCCGGCGGAGCTGTGCATATTTCATCTAAAAATAGGATACCCCGACCTTCCTTGTGTAAACGAGACGCCCAGGCAGGGGGTTCTAAATACACCCCTTCTTCCTTGATTACCGGTAAACCGGAAAAATCCGAAGGCTCCCTAATAGAAGCCAACACCACTTCCAGCGGGAGATTAAGTTTCTTGGCGAGGGTAGTAATAGTCGCTGTTTTACCAACGCCAGGAGGTCCCCAGATAAGGACCGGTATTCCGACCTGAATGGCAATCACTAACGCAGAAATTACAGACAAAAACTTTACACCCCCTATTTGTCCTCTTAAGTAATTTTTGCCACTATAAAGAAAAAATATTACTGTATTAACTATTCAAAAAAGCCATAATCCAAATTTGGATTATGGCTCATAGCCAAATCTGTCTTTAATAAGGTCCAATACCGTTACAATTTCCTCATTAATTTTTCTGTTTGACTCCTCCTTAACGAGAAAAAGAGCGGCTTTTTACAGTCCGCCCTTTATCAATTTTTTATTCAGTTATTATTTTTACTTTTTCTAATTGCATTGGTAATGCTGGCTGCGAGTCCACCCCAAATAACAAGCATCCCAATAATCATCATTACTACGGAACTAGTTTCCATATTCGGACCCCTCCTCATCTATTGGCATCTCCAAGACCCCTTTATCCCATTTTTTGACACGCATGAAAATAAGCCCGAAGATAATGGCCCCGAGAGCCACAAACCAACCAAAGTAAACATTAAACATCACCGGATATCCGCCGTAGCTAACTGTTAAATCAGTTTTGATATTCATAATCATCATTATGCCCAATACTAAGGGGGTGATGAATCTCAGGCAAATTGTCCACCAGCTACCCAACCTTATATCGGAAATGGCATTAGCGTGATCTCGCAAATTGTTCAATTCTTTAGCAATCCAGACCACAATTATAATCTCTACCAAGCCGGCAACAGCAACCCCGTAGTTGTTAATAAAGGCATCCACTGTATCGAGGAAGTTTAGTCCCCCTTGGGTCGCATAAAGAATAGATACAACCGCGGATATTCCGCCACCGACAGCAACAGCTTTCGTTCTGGAGACTTTGAACTTGTCCTGAACCCCAGCAATATATGTTTCAATGATAGATATTAACGAGCTCAACCCCGCCAGGGTTAAACAAATAAAGAATAGAACTCCAAAGGCTATATTAAAAGCAGGAAGTTCATTGATAATTTGAGGGAAGACGGCAAAAGCCAAGATTACCCCTTTGCTGACCACCTCATCAACCGGAACCCCTTGCTGCATTGCCATAAAACCGAGAGCAGCGAAGACTCCAATACCGGCTAGGAGTTCAAAGGATGAGTTGGCAAAGCCTGTGATAAAAGCGTTATTGGTAATATCCGATTTTCTCGGCAAATAGCTGGAATAAGTAATCATAATCGCAAAAGCAATCGATAAGCTAAAGAAAATTTGTCCATAGGCCGCAATCCAGACTTTTCCATTTAAGATTTGGCCCCAATCAGGTTTGAAAAAGGAATTGACTCCTACAATTGCTCCTTCCAAAGTTAAAGCTCTGATTACAACGATTAAAAAAAGTACAACTAAGGCCGGAATAAAAATCCTATTGGCCATTTCGATACCCTTTTTAACCCCTCTAAACAAAATTGCAAAAGTAATAATCCAAACAATGACTAAGGGGAAGAATACCCCGGGCACTATGCTGCCGACTTGACCAGGATCAACAAGCTTTAGATAATCCCCGACTAAGAAAGTAAGAGGATCGCTTCCCCATTGCTGGCTGACAGAGAAATAAGCATAGGACATTGCCCAAGCAACAATAACCGAGTAGTAGGTGGTGATAACAAAAGAAACGGCAATCTGCCACCAGCCCAGCCACTCATACTTTTGATTAATTCTGGAGAAAGTTAAGGGTGCCGATCCCCGATATTTATGACCAAGAGTAAACTCCAGAATTAATAGGGGAATTCCGGCGGTGAGCAGAGCAAATAAATAGGGTAAAAAAAATGCTCCCCCGCCATTTTCATAAGCAACACCGGGGAAACGCCAGATATTACCGAGGCCGATGGCTGACCCAATAGCGGCAAAGACAAAGCCGGCTCTTGTCCCCCATTGTGCTCGTTTTTCCATAGCAATACCTCCTCCTCTTGATTATAAAAAAAATAGCTATGTAAAACTTTTCATAAATTGCATTCTGTTATAGTATACTCTTTTTTATATCTTTGTAAAGTAGAAATCTCACTTATTTTACTCCCTATTTTTGTAAAACTAGTTTTGCTCTCCAAAAATAAGAGAGCAATTTGCACCTTAGGCTCTCCTTATTTACTCTTTTGGTTTAAGTCTGAAAAGAGGATTATAGACCGATTTCGGCGGCAACTGTCCTCATTCCTAAAATACATTTCTCTATTACATTATTAAGTTCCATATTTAGTTTTTGGCATCCCAAAAGCACCACTTCCCGATTAACGCCGGCAGCAAATCTCTTATCTTTGAATTTTTTCGTCACACTTTTAACCCCTAGATCCATGACGGATTTGGAAGGACGCATTATAGCCACTGCGGCAATCAATCCTGTTAGCTCGTCAATAGTGAATAGCACTTTCTCCATGTACTTTTTGGGTTCCGCCTCTACCACTATACCATGCCCGTGGCTGATCACAGAATAAATAAAATCCCTGTCATAGCCTGCTCTTTCCAAAAGCTCCGGTGCTTTTTGACAGTGCTCCTCCGGATACATTTCGTAATCAACGTCGTGCAGTAAACCGACTGCCCCCCAGTATTCTTCGTCCTCGCCAGCCTCTCGGGCAAAATAACGCATTACTGCTTCCACTGCCAAAGCATGACGAATAAGAGCCTCGCTCTTGGTGTACTGTTTTAAGACAGACAGTGCTTTTTCTCTCATTTCCCTGACCTCTTACAAAATACTAGGGTTTACCGCTCAAGATTAAACCCTAGTACAAATTCTATACTATAACAAACTTTTTCGCAAAAATTTTAGACTTATTGTCTAAATTTTAAAGATTGCCGCCGGGATCAACAAGAAACGGAAAAATTTAAAAACCGGTTACATATAATATTCCTCAGCCGGCAGAATACTATATCAATACTATATTCTGGGGCAATTCTTTTAATGTTGTCCCTTAAAGAATCTTCAAAAAAACGAAAAAGACTTCTGAAATACAGGAGCCCTTTTCGTTTTTTATTTTTAAAGCTTAACTTTTAATATAAAATGGGGAAATTCTAGAAAATAACACCAAGAGCGATCAATATTAGAATTGCGATTGCAATAATGCCTGGTCCAAAATTTGGTGCAGGGGCTACAACAATGGGTCTTGCCACCGGTCTACAACAAACTCCACCACGTCCGTACATATTCCAACCCCCTTTCCCGTTTTATCATTAACGTTTTAATCCGAATTTAGAATACGATCCCCAAAGCAATCAAGAGTAAAACAATAACGACTACAATTCCGATTCCACAACCGAAACCACCACCGAAAGCGCCTACGCCTCCATCAACAGCCATTCTTTGGACACCTCCCTGTTTCAGTTATCTTGATTAGTTTCTAAAATACAATTCCCATTGCAATCAGGAGAAGAATAATGACAACGACGATCCCGATACCACATAAAGTTCCACCGCCAAATCCACCGAATCCACCAGCTTCAACTGCCATTTTAACGTTTCACCTCCGTTTTTATTCATCATTCAAATCAATTGCCGATTACCTGGTAACCAGGCCACTTAGTAAACCTTTAATTAAAAGATTACAGCGAGAGCAATAAGAATCAAAACTGCAATGGCAACAATCGCGGCACCTGTTCCAAAACCGCCGCCATAGCCATAAGCACCTGCACCGAAAAGTCCGTACATATTATCTTCACCTCTCTGAATTGTTAATTTTTTATAATTGGGTCATTCCCTTAATATACTATTCGCTTAGTCCCTTTTTGGTACTATCTGGAAAAAGTTCAAAAGGAAACATCGTCTTATTTTACTTCAGTAGGAATTGTTTCTACCGCAGGTTCTGTAATAGAATCAGGGGTGTCAAACAGAAAAAATATCAGGATGACGATGATAATGGCCAACTCATAAACAATTATCCCTTGTAAAACAGTCGGCAAGTTATCGCAGAACCTGCATTCATATTTTTTTTCCTCCATCTTTTCAACCTCCTCGTTACTGTAAATATATTCCAGTGAATTACTCGGTGTATGTTGTCCTTAAGGGATTTGCGAAGAATGTTGTGGTTCTTATCCTTCTTAAGTTCTATAATAAAAGCGAATTCAACCTCCATACTCAGTAAAAATAGGAAGGAGAATATTCTATGCCGACCATGATTAGGGATAATGTTGAGCTCTACTATGAAGTTCAGGGAGAGGGAAGACCGCTGGTATTTACCCATGGAGCCTCCTGGAACCATAAACAGTGGCATCCCCAGGTAGAGTACTTTTCTAAATCCTTCAAAACAGTGATCTGGGATGTTAGAGGGCATGGTTATTCAACTTTACCGGAAGGCAAAACGGATTCTGAAGATTTTAACCGGGATTTGATTGCTCTACTGGACTTTTTGAAAATCGGTAAAGCCACATTATGCGGCTTATCAATGGGCGGGCATATATCTCTGCAAACCGCTATTCGCTATCCAAGCAGAGTTGAGGCTCTGATACTTATAGGTACCCCTTTTACTAACACGTTTAATTGGTTCGAAAAGGTTTTTGTTCCCGTTAATCGTTTCTTTAATCGATTACTGCCGCTCAGAATTTCCGCCAAATTGCAAGCAAAAATGCTCTCTAAATTTAACCCTCGCAATAAGGAATATATCGAAGAAGCCTATAGTTTTTTAGAACGTGATAGCTGGAATAGGATCTGGGATACGGTAACCAGAATGGAAAGTGGCGCTGATTTAGAAAAGGTAAAATGCCCGACCTTGCTTCTTTTAGGAGATCATGATAATTTAGTCAGAAGACAGCAGCAAACAATGCTGGAAAAGATAAAAGGCGCGGAGTTAAAGATTATTGAAAAGGCTCACCATTCTACCAACTTGGATAATCCCGACCAGGTAAACAAGGAAATAGAGGATTTTTTACTGCGAAATAATATTAGGTGAAACATCCTCTCACTCCTCAAAACAATGTGGTTCTCTACCAGTGAACCCCCGCATTTGGCCCTCCGGCTTGTTTTATAGTTAGAATATGTATAATATAGTTGTTAAAGGAGGGGTTACTATGGTGTTTGCAGATCTTATCCTAAATAAGGATGCGTCTGAATCTTGGCGGGGCTCCATAGAAGTAAGCAAGGCTGCTGCTCTTCAGGTTCTTGGAAAAGATATATTTGAAGTCCCCAAAAAGAAATTTAAAATCCCAGTAGTAATGACTATTGACAAGACTAAAAGATTAAATGGAGGTTAGAAATGACTAACAGTATTAGAAATTATAGGCGCACCCTCAGAGCTTGTAATCTGGGTGGGTTTATTGAAAGTGCCTCGATGAATCTTTCCCCATTTCTATTTATTCCTTTAAATGTACTATATGGAATTACATATACCCAAATTGGTTTTTTGGTTTTTCTAAATTTCGCGGCCCAATTTGTAGCTGACGTGTTTCTCGGTCACCCGATAAACAAATATGGCTACCGTCCTTTTTGCATAGGTTCTCAATTTGCTGTCGTCTTTGCGCTTGTTCTTTTCGCCGGCGCTCCTTTGCTTATGCCGGACAATCCCTTTATTTTGCTTGTGATCGCCACAATAATTTTGGGGGGCGCAGCCGGTCTGATGGAAGCACTTCTTTCCCCCTTAACAAAAGCCATCCCGACAGAAGATAGCAAAGATGCTAATTTTATGATTATGCACACTTCTTTTGCTGCCGGGATTTTTGCTGCGGCCTTTTTTACAACCATACTTCTTTATATTTTAGGAACGGAAATGTGGCAGTTAGTAGTGCTTTTATGGGCTATTCTGCCTTTAGTCAATGCTTTTATGTTTATTAATGCTCCTATGCCCAAAATAATTCCTGAAAGCCAACGCATGAAAGTTGGCCAAATTTTGAAAAATAAGATTTTCATTATTGGTTTTTTTGCAATTTTTTTCGGAGCAGCTACAGAATTGCTTATTGTTCAATGGGGATCCTCTTATCTGGAAAAGGGATTAGGCATCTCAAAAATAGTCGGCGATGTGGGAGGTCTGTGCCTATTTGCATTCATGCTTGGACTGGCCAGGATCTTGTACGTTAAGACGGAGGGACGTTTTAACCTCAATAATTTAATGATCTACGGTTCCTTAGCTTGTGTAGTCTGCTATATAATTCTAGCCACCGCTCCATCGATCTGGATAGTTTTGGCCGCTTTTGGACTAATCGGCTTTTTCTCTAGCATGCTTTGGACAGGAACACTTCTCGTGACTGCAAATAAACTTCCCAATACCGGGGTGTTCATTTTCGCTTTTTTGGCCGGCGGAGGCGACCTAGGTACGGCGTTTGCTGGTCAGGCTGTAGGCTCATTATCTGATTTCTTTGTCGCTCATGCCCCAGCGGGGGTACAGGCTCATCAATACGGGCTCAGATTAGCTATTGCGGTAGCGATAATTATTCCGGTTTTATCCGTAATTTTCCAGCTCATTCTTAAGAAGCTTGCTCCGTACCAAAATAGCAAAACCGTAAAGGAGTAAGATAAATGTAAACAGGAGTGACCGATATAGCACTTCCTGTTGAGAAATGTCCGCTGGCTTTTCAAAAAAATGAAACCGCTAGGAGCGGTTTTCTGGAATAGGGTCCGGCGGAAATCTGACGCCGACTTTCTAATCCTGTCTAGTTTCAGACTTCCGGTGTCGGACCTAGCACCTTACCAACATTGCTATGAGCAGAGATAACCCGTGAGGCTTTAACCAGTTTCCAAAACCCGTGAAAAAGGATAAAAAGCAAGCTCTCGAAACGCACGTCAAGTGAAAAACAATAAGTGCTAAATTAAAAAAGACTAGAATGTCTTTCATTTCCCGTCAGGGACTTATAATAATGGTGATGTCCTTGGTCAATTGTTGTAGGGCCTTGATACTCATGCGTATGACCACCTCCCGCTAAAGGGATTGCCGGCCCTGTTAAGCCAGAGTACTGGTGAACGTGAGCGTGATCAAGGGTCGTTACGCCATTATAAGAATGAACATGAGAATTTCCAAAAGGGATTTCATAACTGCTTTCACCATACATTCTATGGGTGTGCCCCCGATCAAAAGTTGTTTCATTGTAGTAATCGTGAACGTGATGGGTTCTCACTTAATTGTGACACCTCCTTTTCCTTTTAGAGCTAAGCGGGCAAGAACAAGAAAGATAAAACTTGACTAGTGGTATAATTATCCAGCGGTATAATATATGGAACTTATTTGAATAAGGATAATACGCTTTAATAAGAAAACCTAATTCTTGTCACAAAAAACCTGCCCTTTTGGCTTAAAGGGCAGGTTTCTATGGATCTTATCTTGTTTTGCTGCTTAATGCTTAATGCTGAAAGAATATTAGCCCCAGCAATTGGTGAAAATAATAGGGATCATTATTGAAAGGGGTACGAATATGAAAATCAGCGCCAGAAATCAGCTCAAAGGAAAAGTTGTTGATATCAAGGAGGGAGCTGTCAATGCTAAGGTTACGATCGATATCGGTGGCAATAATGAAATAACTTCAATAATAACTATGGATTCTTTAAAGGAACTAGAAATTGAAACCGGTTCGGTAGTCGCCGCAATTTTTAAATCTTCCTCCGTGATGATTGGAGTTAAAGAAGAGTATAAAAACGATTGTCTGTTAGGTTGCGACGGTTAATTTCGGAAGCAAATATTTAGAAAGTATCACTTAACCATCAAAAACCTAAACAATTTTAAAGCCGGTTTGTTAAAAACAGCCGGCTTCTTAAATTCATTTTAAGAGGTAGACTGAGTGGCAAAAAAATATAATTTACTAGAAGGAAATATTTTTGCGATCTATAAAAAATTTGTTAGTACCAGTATTGCCGGCATGTTAATGGTCTCTTTTTACATTCTGTTCGATACAATTTTCATCGGCCAGGGTGTAGGGCCAGGAGGCTTGGCCGCTCTGAATATCAGCATTCCTATTTTTAATCTTTTTTTTGGGACCGGGATGTTAATCGGTATCGGTAGCGCCACCGTGATGTCTATAAACGTAGGTCACAAAAATATCGTCGGCGCCCGGCAGGCTTTTGAGCATTCTCTTATTTTGGGAGTCATAACCGGAGCTCTTTATTCTCTGGGAAGTGTGCTTTTTTTAGAAGAGCTGATGGTTTTTTTAGGGGCTGGGCCAGAAAGTGAACCTTTAATCCGAGAATATCTCGGCGTAATATTACCTTTTAGTTGGGCCTTTTTGCTGGTTCAAAATCTAGCAATCATTGTGCGCAATGACCAAGGCCCAAAAAGGGCCATGCTCGCCATGGGGATCGGTAGTATAACAAATGTAATATTAGACTATATTCTTATTTTCCCTCTGCAAATGGGTATGCGAGGGGCGGCAATTGCCTCCGTATTAGCGGCTCTCCTCTCACTCTTTATCCTCGCCTGGCATTTTTTGGGCGGCCATTCCACTTTTAGAATAAAATCCTTCCGGCTGCGAGCAGGATTAATCAGAAGAATTGCGGTGATTGGTCTAGCAGCTTTTATTATTGAAATTTCTTCGGGGCTTATAATTTATCTCTACAATCAGGAACTCCTAAAATTGATTGGGGATATTGGAGTTTCAGCCTATAGCATAATTGCGAATATCTCCTTGATGGCGGTTGCCCTCTTTACCGGAATAGCCCAGGGTGTCCAGCCTATCGCTAGTACAAATTTTGGAGCCCGGAAACTAAATAGAGTTTATAAGGTGAGAAAATACGGAATTTTTACAGCCTTAGCTTTTGGCAGCCTGTTTATGTTCACGGGGTTACTAATTCCGGAAACAATAATCTCCGCTTTTACAACTGAAACCGGAGAATTTGTAAATATAGCTAGAGAGGGAATAAGAATTTACTTCCTTGCTTTTCCGATCATGGGCCTGAACGTTTTCTTAAACGGTTTTTTCCAAGCTATCGAACGCCCCCGTTATTCGACTTTAATCTCCCTTTTACGGGGAATAGTGCTCACTTTTATCTGGCTAAAAATTCTCCCTCCCATTCTAGGCCTGCGAGGAATCTGGCTCACAACACCAATTTCAGAGACTTTAACTTTCTTAATAATCTCAGGGATTCTCGGGATTCAACATCTCCCTCCCTTCAAAAAAACAACTCAAAGAGTATCATATAAATGAGCACTCCAACATCAAATAAAAGAGCCCCTAAACCTTTAATAAGACTGGTTTGAGGGGCTTTTTCCGTAAAACAAGAGACCTTGGTGCAATTAATGGTGTTCGGTTACAGGTTATATTCAACCGACCTGTTATTTCTTTTTGGAGATAATCTACACATATACCAATGTTTGGTTTTAAAAAGAACTCCAAACGATAATTTGCTGGCCAACAAAAAAGGTTTAAAAAAAGAGGTAGGACCAGTATCAACTGAATCTTAGCTCTTTTAGATCTATTTCTACTAAATTACTCTAATTAATGTAATACAGCACTTTGCCCAGCAACATAACCTGAGGACCAGGCCCACTGCAAATTAAAACCGCCGCATAACCCGTCAATATCAAGAATTTCACCAGCTAAATACAAGCCTTTAACAATTTTAGATTCCATTGTTTCCGGGTTTATTTCCCTAGTATCTACTCCGCCGGCTGTCACTTGAGCACTTTGCCAACCTTTTGTTCCCCTAATCTTAAATCGCCAGTCTGTCAAAATATTTACTATTGTTTCCCGCTCTTTATTGGATAGTTCAACTGCCGGCCGTTTAAGGTCCTTAAAACCGGCTTCGGCTAAGATTACGGGAATAAGTCTTTTATTAATTAAACCGACAAGACTAAAATCCAAGGGTTTTTGATTTGCTGTACGCAAACGTTTAGCAATGAATTTTCTTAAATCTTCTTTAGGGATGGTATCTAGGATATTGATTTTTAAATAGACATCTTCACCATCCTGCAAAAGTTCCCCTGCTTTTCTGCTGATCTGTAAAATCGGCGGTCCTGAGACTCCGTAATTGGTAAAAAGAATATCTCCCCGGTCTTTTACCAAAGACTTGTCATTATGTATTATCTCTGCAGTCCCTACAAGCTTGACCCCCTGAATCCTTTTAAAGAAAGGGCCTTCCAACATTATCTGAACAAGGGCTGGAAAAATATCGACAATGGTATGGCCAAACTTTCTGACTAGGTCATAACTTTTACCGTCCGAGCCGCTAGAAGGCATGGCTTTCCCACCAGGGGTCAGAATAACTTTATCCCCTAAAAATTCTCTACCATCACGGATCCGAAGTCTAAAAGTCCCGTCCTCTTTCTTGATCTCTGTAACTTCCGCTTCACAAATAGTATTGATTTCTAATTCCTGTAATTCATATAATAGAACATCTAAAAAACTGGAAGCTTGATCGGACATAGGAAAAACCTTGCCTCGTTCCTCAACTTTAGGTGCAATTCCCAAGTCCTCAAAAAATTTAAGAGTCTCTTTGACCGAAAATTTTTCCAAAGCTGGAACCACAAATTGAGGGTTGTTACCATGGTAACAGGTAGGACCGGCATTAATATTAGTAAAATTGCATCTTCCGTTACCTGTAGCTAGAATTTTTTTCCCCACGCGCGGGTTTTTCTCCAAAATAGTTACTTCCGCTCCCAGCCTACGGGCGGAAATGGCAGCCATCATTCCGGCTGCTCCGCCCCCTACTACTATAACTTTAATCCCTTTGGACATCACTCAGTCTTTCCTTTTTGCTTACTTGGGACAAAAACTCTTGAATCTGACCTCTTACCCAATTCGGATCACTATCTTTACGAATAATTCGAACATCTGATCTCTCTCGGATCTGGTCTAAAAAGAAATTGCGTTCGTCTTTTAGGACCCCCAGAACCGGGATATCACTGTCTAAAGCCTTAAATACGGCTTCCATAAACTCCGGAACCTTAGTTTCTATTCTACCCAGTTCATCCATTAAAATTAACTGTTTCTCTCTGCAGGCTCGCTTTAAAGCTCTTACGCCATTTATCCGGAATACCTTGTGATTATATTTTCTTTCCTTATCTATCACCATAATAAAATCTGTAAAATCGTCCAAACTAGTCACCTGACGATTAGGAAAATAGGATTCTGCAGCGATATCCACTAGTCTAAAAGCTTTGGTCTTCCCCCGGATGATCAGCCTTTGCACAAAGAAACCACCTGTTAAAAAGGCGAAAGGGTCAATCATGGTTTTAAGGAGTGTGGATTTACCCGTTCTTACGGGCCCGGTAATAAATAAATTTTTATGCATTTTCGCCTCTGTTTATTATTTGCGTTCCGATCTCAGAAGCAAATTTTCTATTTCCTGATCGGTAAGCTCATAATCAAAAAACAGGGAGTAGAATTCTTTGATATCTTCACGGATATCAAAGGAAACCAGATCCGGATAAAGTAAAGAAGATAACCATCTCACACCTATGAACCTTACCACTGAAGGAGGACGATTGAGCCAATCATAAGGACCGCTGGGAATTTCGTATACCTCAGCATCCTTAACCGCCTTAATATCGGCCCAGGTTCTCTCTTTTAAGATTTTATTATAAACGGTATGATTAGGATCACCATCGGTACTGATAATAATCAGCTCTGGATCCCATTTTATTATTTGCTCCAGGGAAACTTGCATTCGCCGCACATCAGCACTTGCTGGCACAGCGACGTTTTTGGCTCCGGCCAAATCAAAGGCCTCGGAATTTACAGTGCCGCTAATTTCAGTTTCTAGGCCTTCCATACCTTCTGCATAGTAGACCCGAACCTTTTCTTCATCTTTTAAGGATTCAATATTGGTATTGATCTCCTTTAAAGTTTGGTCGCAATATGAAGCCAGCTCCTCCGCCCGCTCCTCTTCATTGATCAGAGCGCCTAGAAATCTATAGGCAGCCGCAGTTTCTCGGAGACTACCATCCAACATGACTACAGGAATCCCGGTCAAATCCTGGATAGCATCCGCATCGCTGGTGTATTCCGGAGTCACATCACCGACACTGATAATAATATCCGGTTTTTCTTTCAAAAGATCCTCAATACTCCCTGTTGGGTTATTACCTTTCCAGCGCCCTAAAACAGGAAGCTGTTGGTATTTCGGGGCAATAAATTTTTTCTCTTCCTCCCGCAATTTACTATTCCAACCGGCTAGCTTTTCCGGGGCCAAGGTATAAAGGAAGACCGAGCCGGTGGCGGAAGTAGAGTAAACTTTACTAATGTTGGCCGGCACTACAACTTCCCGTCCAGCCATATCAGTTATTGTTTTGGTGCCCGCTTCCTGATTTGGAGCTTCGTTTTGCTGACAACCCATTACAATCGTGGAAACCAATAAAGTCAATATAAGCGTTACCACAATTTTTTTCTTCAATTTAAATCATTCCTTTCGCTACGCTGAAGATGTATCTTTAAGCAACAACTGGAACACAAACTTTTTGTTGCTTACCGTTTCTCACTGTCGCTTTCGTAATTTCAACATCTATTCCGTAGATTTTGTTTAGATTTTCCTCATTTATTACATCTTCGGAAAAACCTGAACATAAGATCTGGCCGTCTTTTAACATAATCGCTTTGCCGGCGCAATAAAGAGCATGATCAGGATAATGGGTAGACATCACGATGCTTAAACCTTGACCGGCGAGACGTTTAATATGACTGAGCAGTCGAATCTGATTACCATAATCCAGGTTCGAGGTAGGCTCATCCATGATCAAAATCTGTGGCTGTTGAGCGAGAGCTCTGGCGATTAAGACTAATTGACGTTCGCCACCGCTTATTTCTGTATAGTTTTTATTTTCTAAATAGGAAATATTGAGATTTTCCATAGCTTCCCGTGCAATTTGGAAATCCAAATCAGAGGGCATAGCATAGTTATTGATATGGGCAGTCCGCCCCATCAAAACAACGTCTATTACCGAATAAGGAAACGGAGGAATATGATTCTGCGGAACATAACCCATTTCTTTGGCTAACTCCCGACGACTACTATTACTGACATCCTTTCCGTTAACAAATACTTGACCCTGACGAGCTTTATAAAGTCCCAGAATAGTTTTAAAAAGCGTTGTTTTGCCGGCTCCATTAGGACCAAGGATACTTACAATTTCGCCTTTCTCTACTTTCATAGAAATACCTTCAAAAATTGGTTCTTTGCCGTAAGCAAAAGATAAATTTCTTATTTCTAGAGTCATCCCCAACCCCTCCTACTATGTGCTAGTAAATATATAAAAAACGGAGCCCCGATTAACGATGTTAATATCCCAAGGGGTATTTCCATTGTTAATAAGGTACGCGCCAAGGTGTCCACCACCAGTAAAAATGATCCCCCTACTGCCATCGAGACCGGAAGAAGGCTTTGATAATTTGGACCAGTGAGTGCTCTGGCAAAATGAGGAATAACCAGGCCGACCCAGCCGATCATACCACTTATGGAAACAGCGGACGCCGTAAGCAGAGTCGCGCAAATTATTACCACTAAACGCAATCTATTAGTGTTAACCCCCATGCTCTGGGCCTCTTCATCCCCGAAAGCCAGAAGGTTCAATTTCCAGCGCAACAATAAAAGAGGAATTAAGCCAATGATCATCGGCAAAATTACGAGATAAATATCACTAACTCTTATAGAAGCAAGACTTCCCATCAACCAATAGGTAATGGCCGGCAATTTCTCATAGGGATCAGCCACGGCTTTTATTAAAGAGACCAGAGAGGTAAACACTGTACCGACCAAAATTCCTCCCAACACTAAAATCAAGGTGATTTCTCCCGATTTTTTAAGAAGGTTGCCTATAAAATAAGTAAGCCAAACCGCCAGCAAACCAAAACCAAATGCGGACAAGGCTATACCTAAGGTCCCCCAGGAATAGACTATAGCCAGAGTAGCCCCAAAACCGGCTCCTGCAGATACCCCTAAAATATCCGGAGAAACAAGAGGGTTGCGAAATGTCCCCTGAAAGGCTGCGCCGGAAACAGAGAGGGCTATTCCAATTAAAAGAGCCGCTATAATTCTTGGAATCCGAATATCAAATATAACTGTCAAAACCCCCTCTGAGACCGAAATTTCGCGGGCCAAGAGTTGATTGGCAAAAGCAGCTTCGATATCAGTTAAAGAAATTGGGTAACGCCCTACTGATAAGGCTATCAGGACTGTTAATAACGGTGTAATAATTAGCAGAGCTAGTTTAAGTTTATTCCTTCTTTGGTACTTACCGAGTTTGGCTATATTTATTACCTCCTTAAAACGAAAAGCCCTTCTTTCAGACCGGAGAGCCTTTTAGAAGCGCTTTTGGTTGCTATTCTCCTTTCCGAAATGGGAGGCTGCCAGATTTCTCTATCAGCCCCGTGGGTATATACCCAGGCCCACTTACCGTAGCCTAGCCGTAGGTAAACAGGCTCGGAGATATTAAGTTTTAACAAACAACAATATATTAACTCGTCAATTTCAAGTAACAGTATTTTATTATTGTACCATAGAATATAGATTAAGTGAACTCTTTTGCTATTTAAACCTTTTTGTCTTCCAAATCTATAGATATATTTTCCCTTATAGTGTAATATTACACTATAAGGGAGGGTGTTCTAATGACTCGAACAGAATTTATCCAACTACTTAATGAAAAAATTAAATTAATTCGCGCTGAATATGACTATACCCAAGAGAAAATGGCGGAAATACTGGGCATTTCTAAAAAAACGCTGGTGGAGATAGAAAAAGGCAGGCGTTCTTTAACCTGGGCTGGGGCCATTGCAGTCGCTGTTCTCTTTAAGAATAGTCAAATTGTGCTTATGACCCTAGGCGATGATCCTCTTGATATTATTCGCACTATCGCTTTTACTAATTATAGTGAAAAATATCCGGAAACAATGGGAGGTAAAATCTGGTGGCGGATAATTTTGGAGGAGTCCGGGTACAAGATTCAACAAAATATTATCTCCGGTCATTACCGTCTTTTGGATAGCAAAAATCGCCGTCTCGCCAGCTCTACGGATTTAAAGAATGTCAAAAAACGCCTCGCAGAAATGAGGTCCCAATGAAGAATAACCGGTTTGACAAATTTCATCGTCATTACGATGATTTTACAAGATTTTTTAAACTCGACAACCACGAGGAAATAATAAATTTAGTTCAGGAAAATGCCCGAGGAAAACAGCTCTTTATTGCCGATATCGGTGGCGGCACCGGATTGTTGGCCGATGAACTTCTTAAGCTTGGTCACAAGGTGACCATTATCGACCCGGCCAGAAAAATGACCACGATCGCCAGTCATAGAAACCCTGAAATTAAAGTTCTTAACCTCCCTTTTGAAGAGACCTCTTTTACCGAAGCTTTTGATCTAATAATTTTAAAAGATTGTTTCCACCACACCCGTGCTCAAGACTTTATTCTAGATAAGATATACCTTAGCCTTAAGAAAAATGGACTAGTTTTAATTCAAGAGTTTCTGCCTCAGAGTCTTTATGGTAAATTAATCTTTACTTTTGAGCGGCTGGTAATTGAAAAAAGCTATCCGGTTACTCCCCAAAAACTTTACGAAATGATGGGGAAGGCTAATTTTAAAAGCGAAATCTTTTATTTAAACAAACGGGATTACCTAATAGTCGGGGTGAAAAATGAATAAAATAATTCTATATTTCAAGGTAATCTTGCTATATTTAAGCCGCAAAATTGTAAGCGCTGAAGATATTGGTCAATCCTATGACCGAGTAAGTTCAGGCTATGAGAAATATTTTTTAGAAACCATGCATTCCTATAATGACGAACTATTAGGAGCTTTGACCGAACATTTTGAAAAAAGTAAGACTTTAGCCCGAGAAGCAAAAGATTTAAAAATCTTAGATTTAGCTGCTGGGACTGGATATAATTCCCGCAAACTTTCTGAGATCTTTCCCAAGGCAAATTTTACCCTCGTGGATATCTCTCCCGCCATGCTTAAAGAGGCTAAAAAGAACTGGGGAGAAGGTCCTTCTCCTAACTTTGTTATTGAAGATATGCTCACTTTTCTTAAGAATACCGCCTCTGAAACCTACGATATTATAGTTTGTGCCTGGGCTTTAAAATATCAAACTCCAAAAAAAATCATAAAGCACATCAAGAGGGTTTTAAAACCCAATGGTTTTTTAGGTGTGATTATCAATAGAAAAAATACTTTACCGCAGATCGCTAAAATTTACCCAAAACTGTTAGCGAAACATCCCCAAAAAATAAATAAACTTATGCTCCCCCTTCCAAATCCTAAAAATCTGAAAGCTTTTGACTCTTGGTTTACAAAAGAGTCTTTTTCGAAAATTATAAGTAAGGAAGGGACCCATCATTTTCATTTCCAAACCAGCCGAGAATTGGTTGAGTTTGTAACCTCCACAGGTGCTTTGGCCGGTTTCGATATTATGCTTGATTTAAGAGATCCGGAGGTTAAATCTGATCTTCAGCACCTTCTGGAAAAAAACAGGTGTTCCTCTGTCCACCATAAATTCCTATACGGGGTTTACAAAAAACAGCAAAGGAATAAATTATATGAATAAACGAATTCTTATTCAAATGGCTTTCAATAAAGAAATCCGGAAAAATTTCTTTTCTATCCACAGGAAATTCTCCGCTTCCCCTAATTATAGAATTATCAATATGCTCAAGTGCGGTTTAAACGCTATTAAACACGACCGTTTAATTAAACACGGGGAACACTACATTCTAAATTCCTTTATTCCGCCCCTTAATTCTCCGGCCTTTTTAAATATTGCTAATCAGGTCCCGGGTCGGGGAGCGGATTTCTTTAAGAATCACTGTCAGGGTAAACGTCTGGCCCCTATTTCGGCCTATGTGGCTGTGACCGGAAAATGCCCCTATCACTGCTGGCATTGCAGTGCGAAAGCGAACCTTAAGAGTCGAGAATTAAACACTGAATCCCTTTTAACTATTCTTGCCAAATTGCAGGATCTGGGAGTTGGGATTATCGGTCTCACCGGTGGAGAACCTCTCTTAAGACCGGATCTTGAACATCTAATCGCCTCCATCGATCCGGAAAAAAGTGTTGCCTTGCTCTTCTCTTCCGGTTATAATCTGAGTTTAAAGCGAGCCCAAACCTTAAAAAAAGCGGGGCTTTTAGGAATTGCCATCAGTTTGGATTCTATTTATAAAGAGAAACACGATAGGTTAAGGGGGTATACCGGGGCTTTCGATCATGCTCTAGAGGCGATTAGAAATGCCAGAAAAGCCGGCCTCTACACTATGAGCCAGACCGTATGCACGAGAGAGCTTCTAACAAGCGGGGAAATCCTTGAGTTAGCTGAGATGATGAAACTGGAAGGAGTCCAAGAGATGAGAATTCTGGAGCCCCTTCCCTGTGGCAAGCTAGCTTCCTCACCCTCAGCCCTTCTTTCTCCCAGCGAACAGGATGAACTTAAAAACCTCCATATTATTTTAAATAGTAATAAAAAGTATCCCAAAGTGTTGAAGACCACATTATTTGGCGGCAGTTTGATAACCGACAGTGGCGGTTGTCAAGGAACGCCAAATAAGGTTGTCAACAGGTTAGGCATTTCCGCCAATGGCGGTGGTCATTTT
>JBMNOZ010000005.1:0-99098 GCA_050943335.1 Desulfitobacteriia bacterium
GTTTCCATGAACACATATCGAGGGCTTAGGTTGAGTGGACAGATTTACTTTCATTTTATGAAACCCAGTATTTTCAAGGCTTTCCGAGCTTTACTTTCTAGACATCAAGACAACTGTCTCCACATGGTTCGTCCACGGAAACATATCCACAGGTTGGACTTTTTGAATCCTATATGTTCCGGGATAGGTGCCGTCAGTACAATTCAGTGCTTTTAGGTCCCTGGCCAGGGTAGCCGGATTGCAGGATACATAAATTATTTTCTGCGATTTAATTTGCAGCAATCTTTGTACTGCTAAGGGATCCATCCCTGCTCTGGGAGGATCGGTAATTATTATATCGGGGTGGCCGGAAAGGGTTTTAAGCTTTTCTTCCACCTTGCCCTGAATGAAACTAGCGTTCAATATATTATTTAACTTGGCATTTTCTATAGCGTCTTTAACGGCAAAAGGGTTCTCCTCTATCCCGATTAGCTTCCACGCTTTTTTAGCTAAGTAAAGAGTAATGGTTCCTATTCCGCAGTACAGATCCCAAATTTCTTCTTTCCCCTGGATTTCGACGCAGCTAAAAATCAGGGCGTAAAGTTTTTTCATTTGTTCGGTATTCACTTGCAGAAAGGCCCGGGGAGATACTCGAAAAACGATATCTTCTATGTATTCATTCAAATATTGTGTTTCGTTGCTTTGAAACTCCTTATCGCCTTTTGTGATAACTAAGGAGCAGTTGTCCGGTGAAAATAATTCTTCTTTCTTCAAGTCCTGAATTCTGTGTGTCAATTTTTTAAGACCTTTTGAATTGCAAGCAAATAAAATCAGGCCTTCGCCCCTATGATTTTCACGGAAAGTAACGTAATTTATACATTCACCGCAACCCTTTAAAACTTCTTTAATTCTCCTGATTCTTTCATTTGTTTTGACGCTGAGAAGAAGACAATCCTCAAATTGAACAAGATTATGAGTCTTGGACCGGTAATAGCCCAACCGACCTTCCCTGTCGATATGGAGAGTCGCTTTATTTCTATACCTCCAGGGATCTTCCATTCCGATAACCGGCTCAACTCTAATTTGGCGGAGGCCGCCGATTCTGGCTAAAGCGTCTTCTACCCACTGTTTTTTCCACTTTAAGGTCTCCTCATATTTTAAATGTTGCAAATCGCAACCTCCACATTCGCGGTAAACCGTACATCGGGGCCTTTGCCTGGCGGGCGCTGTTTCTGTATAATCTATTACTTCGGCCCGCTGATAAGCCTTTTTACTTTCTACAACCCTAACTCTGCCTTTTTCTCCAGGGATCATCCCGGGGACAAAAGTGACCTTGCCTTCGATAAAGCCTACACCCGTCCCGTCAGAAGCCAAACGGACAATTTCAATATCTCTTACTTCCGGATTATTCAGGTCTGAGCTGTTATTTTTGGTCATAGAATAATATCCTTTCTGCCCTTAGGTTTGTACAATTGTGAGCCAGCGGCTCTATAGAAAACCGTCCTACGTTGGACGGTTTTATCTTTTCCCTAATGAAATCCTGGAGGTTTAGGCCTCAGGGCTTTTGGGAGCGGGATAACAAAGAATGATGGACAAAGTTACCTTCCCCTAGACTCATCATCTTTAACTCACAAATCCTTGGCCGCCTTAGCTCCTCTACAGATGGCTATTTTACCGGTGCGAACAATTTCCACAATACCGTAATCCGCTAGTAATTCACACATGGCATCGATTTTCATGTCATCGCCAGTAAGTTCAATAATCATAGTTTCCCTATTGACATCGACAATATGGGCCCTAAAAATATCGACGATGTTAATAATATCAGCCCTGTTTCCAGGGTCGGCTTTTACTTTAATGAGGGCTAGTTCCCGATGAATCCGCTCTTTACCTGTAAGATCAATAATTTTAATTACGTCGATCAATTTGGAAAGCTGGTTTACTACCTGCTCCAGTTCGTAGCGGTCGTCGACATCCACAACTATTGTAATTCTTGTCATATCTGTTTCTTCCGTGTAACCGGCTGTGATACTTTCGATATTAAAAGCCCGACGACTTATTAAACCCGAAATATGGGTGAGAACCCCCGGTTTGTTTTCCACCAGCACTGCTAAAGTACGTTTCATAAACCTAGCCTCCCAAAATCATTTTATCCAAACCCATTCCGGAAGGAACCATCGGTACTACATCCTCTTCCTCTGGAATCCTTATTTCTACCAGATAAGGTCCCTTTTCTTTTAAGACCCTTTCTAAAATTCCCCGGAGCCCGTCTTTGCTTTCTACTCGGCAAGCTGGAACCCCCATGGCTAAAGAGATCTTTACAAAATCCGCTTTACTCTTGGTACAAGAATGAGAATAATGGCGCTCATAAAAAGTTCTTTGCCACTGGGCAACCATACCCAGGGACTGGTTGTTGAGAATAATAATTTTAACTGGGAGATTAAGGTCCGCAATGGTCGCTAGTTCCTGGCAGTTCATCATAAAACCGCCGTCCCCGCAAATACAGATCACTTCCTTTTCCGGTTTCCCGACCTTAGCACCGATTGCGGCCGGAACACCGTAACCCATAGTTCCTAGACCGCCAGAAGACAATAGGGATCTGGGCTGCTTAAAGTCAAAAAATTGAGCTGTCCACATTTGATGTTGACCGACGTCGGTGACAATAATAGCTTCGCCATCAGTTAAAGAGCTCAAAGTCTCGATAACTTCTTGGGGCATAATCACATTTTTTTCTTTCTTATAGTTTAAAGGCTTTTCTTTTTTCCAAGCCTGCAATCTCTCTTGCCAAGGTCTTAATTTTTTTTCCCATTCCGCTTTCGGTTTTTTGACTACTTGTTCATACAATTTATTTAAAGACCACCGTAAATCAGCCACAACACCTAAATGAGTTTTTACATTTTTATTTACTTCGGCAGGGTCAATATCAAAATGAATAATCTTAGCCTTAGGAGCAAACTCGGCCAGAGACCCCGTGACCCGGTCATCAAATCTTACTCCCATCCCCAACAGTAAATCCGTCTCCGTAGTCGCCATATTACCGGCAAAAGTCCCGTGCATTCCAATCATCCCGAAGTTTAAGGGGTCCTTGTCCGGGAAACATCCCTTCCCCATCAAGCTGGTAACTACAGGAATGCCGGTATGGGCGACAATTTTTCTGACAATCCCGGCTGTATCGGAGAGGTTAATTCCCCCGCCGATAAAAAGCAAGGGTTTTTCGGCCTGCAAAATTTCTTCATAGGCATCTTTTATTTGTTGTTCATCTCCCGCTTGAACTGGTTTGTATCCGCGGAGATTGACCTTCTCTGGATAAGAAAACTCTAAAGGGGCATCGAAAATATCTTTTGCGATATCAATTAAAACCGGTCCTGGCCTGCCGGTACGAAGGATGTAGAAAGCTTCCTTCATAACTCTCGGCAATTCTGAAACATCCTTCACTAAATAATTATGCTTAGTGATAGGGGTTGTAATCCCTTTAATATCAGCTTCCTGGAAAGAATCCCTGCCGATTAAGGGGACAGTTACTTGACCGGTTATGGCCAAAAGCGGAATTGAATCCATATAAGCAGTAGCAATCCCGGTAATTAGATTAGTTGCTCCTGGTCCGGAAGTAGCGATGCACACCCCCACTTTGCCTGTAGCTCTAGCATAACCATCTGCCGCATGGACCGCACCCTGTTCGTGCCGGGGCCGGATATGGGGAAAGTTTGTATTGTATAAAGCATCGTAGAGGGAAAGTACTGCCCCCCCAGGGTAACCAAATACTACTTCCACTCCTTCCAGTTGTAAACATTTAATCAATGCATAAGCTCCAGTTGTTTTCATCTCATTACTCCTTAATTTGCCTTTGCACATATTATAGTTAAGGGACCTTTAAATAGCAAAAACTTTCTCTGTCCCAGCCTGAAAGATTTCCCCGTTATAATATTTAGCGGCTTCCACCGGCATTTGATTAATATCACCCACATGAGGAAAATGAGTCAATAAAAGAGCTTTGGCTCCTGATTCCGCCGCCAATTGGGCTGCTTCTTCCGTAGTCAGATGACCTTCAAACAATCCTTTTTCTCGTTCAAACAAGGAGGACTCACAAATCAACAAATCAGCATCCCGGCAAAATTGGACAATTCCTCGATCCGTCTTTGGTCCCAAGTCTCCGGTATAGACTAAAGTTTTGCTTTGATACTCAATTCGAACCGCTAAATTACAAACCTCATGGTAAGTTTTAAAAAACGAAGCTTTCAAACCTTTGATCTCCACTTCCCTGTCAGGGGCAACAACATTCCCTACAGCATAGTCGCTTTTACTCAGTTCGGGGAACTGAGGGGCATTCTCAGGGATATGGATGGGAAGTGGCTCGACTCTTCTCCCAAAAGCTTTCGCATTTTTACAAGCATACAGTAAACAGCCGAGATCAGCGGAGTGATCGTGATGAAAATGGGAGATGAACACTCCGTCTAACTCTTCCGGCTGAAGCCGGCAAAAAAGTTTAGATAAAACACCGCTTCCTAAATCTAAGAGAATATTATGCTGAGCTGTTTGGAGCAAATAGCCGGAGGTAGCCTCCCCTCCTTTAGGATAAGCACCCCAAAAACCTAAAACTGTTATTTTCATTTGTTTTCTCCTTTCAAAAAACTCTTTAAAAAAATAGATCCCGGTGTCCCGGGATCTACATGGAGTTAAATCTCTTTTTTAGGCCTGAGCCGGGCTTTTTCTTTTATTGTCTCCCCCAAATCTTTTCTTAATCTCTACCATTAACTGGCTGGCAATGAAAATAGAAGAGTAAGCACCGCTGATAACGCCGATCAGCATGGCTAAAGCGAACACTTTGGTGGATTCTCCACCCAGGATAAAAATAGCCAGAAGGGCGATTACCACAGTGGCAGTTGTTTTAATAGACCTGCCCATGGTCTGCCAAACGGATTTATCCACCATATCTTCGTAACTATCTTTCTTTTTCAAGCGTCTGCTGTTTTCCCGAATCCGGTCAAAAACAACAACCGAATCGTTGATCGAGTATCCGAAAACTGTCAAAACCGCCGCGATAAAGGCAGCGTCGATCTGCCATTGGAATATGGAAAAGAATCCCAGGATAATCAAAATATCATGAAATAAAGCAACAAGCCCGGATAAAGCAAAAGCAAAACGAAAGCGGAAGGACATGTAAGCTAAGATTAGAATTGAAGCTACGACAATGGCTTTTAAAGCTCCTTTCCGTAATTCGGCGCCGATGGAAGGACCGACCTTGTCTTCCTCGACATTTTGCAGATTAAATTTACCCGCTCCTTGCAAAGCTTTCATTAGAGAATCTCTTTTCTCTTCTTCCAGAGCAACGGTGCGAATAATTGCTTGTTTGTTGCCATCTGTTAACTGAACAGAACCGGTTAGCCCTACGGAATCCAGGGCCTCGGTCACTTTTTCTTGAGTTACGGCCTGTTCAAACTTGATATTAAAGAGTGAACCACCGGTGTAATCAATACCCAAATTCAACCCTTGAACAAAAAGGGAAATAACACCAGGAACAATAAATATTAAAGAGATTATAAACCAGATATACCTTCTTTTGACAATATTGAAATAAAAACGGTACTGCTCCTTTACCTGCTCGTAGGTAGCTTCTCCAACTGCCGGGCCAGAGTATTTGTTTTTTAAATCCTTATTTTTGCTATTCATCTATCTCGCCTCCTTAACGCCAAATAATGCCTTACTCATCCGCGGATTAATACCCACAATCCAGCGTAATATCGAACGAGTAAACGTAATGGCGGTAAAAAGGCTGGCTGCAATTCCTATAATCAAGATTAAAGCAAAACCCTTGATCGAAGAAGAACCTAATAAGAATAGAGCAATGGCCGCCAAGAAAGTGGTCAGGTTGGAGTCGAAAACAGTAATAAATGCCCTGCTGAACCCAGCGTCAACTGCGGCTCGAAGAGATTTGCCAAGTTTGATCTCTTCCTTAATTCTCTCGTAAACAATAATGTTTAAATCCACTGCCATCCCGAGGGAGAGCACAAAACCGGCAATCCCCGGCAAGGTAAGCACAGTGCCGATGCCATACAATACCCAAAGCACAATGATCGCAAAGACAACCAGTGAGAAATTAGCCACTAGTCCGGGCAAGCGATAAAAGAGGAGCATGAAGATAAAGATAAAGATTACCGCATAGAGACAGGCCTTAAGGCTTTTGTTTAAGGAGTCCACCCCTAAAAGCGCTCCGACCTGTTTTTTGGCTTCAATGCTCAAGCTTACCGGTAAAGCCCCGGATCTTAACAAAACAGCATAATCAGCGGCTTCTTCAAGGGAAGAGTAACCTGTGATCTGACCCTCACCGTTCATAATTGGGGAATTAACCTCAGGATTTTGAATCATGTTTTCGTCGAGATAAATCCCAATATTTTGATATAAGTAATCTGTTGTTATTTGGGCAAATTGCTTCGCCCCTTCACTGGTAAAAGTAATATGCACAACGTATTCCGGGGTGCCGCGGGAATTATCCACTCCGGCTTTAGCATCCTTCAGGAGGGAACCGTCGAGGAGGATATCCCCCTGAGCATTCCTAAAGGTTAATTTAGCTGTTGTTTTTAGAAGGCTGACGGCCTTATCCGGATCCTCTATCCCCGCCAACTCTACAATAACTCTCTTTCTATCATAATCGACCTGAATATGCGGTTCGGAAACGCCTAATTCATTGACCCTCTGGTCAATAATGGCCTTTACCTTATCCATATCATCTCTGGTTACAGGCGCCCCGTCTTTACCCGGCTCAGCCTGTAAGACAATATGTACCCCTCCCCGCAAGTCAAGACCGAGTGGAATTCCCTTTTCCGGATCGGTCAGAGGCGAAACTGATAGATAAGCTATAACAACCACTAGTATTACTGCGATTACCAGTTTAGTTATGTTTGCACGTTTCATTCTTCTTCCTCCTAGGACGAGTCCGTTTCAAAAACAATTATATCCCTACCCTTTAAAAGGTGTCAATGAACAAACCACGTTCAAAAGAACCGACTACAAAATGATTAAAAGAAAGGACGCCCCAAAATAGATTTGAGACGTACCGGATTCTTTTTATTCCTCATCGTTTTCTTCGTCGTTTTCCATATCAGAATCTTCAACTTCGTATTCTTCCTCATCATAATCTTCTTCAATTTCGTATTCTTCTTCATCATGTTCTTCTTCAACTTCATATTCTTCTTCATCATGTTTTTCTTCAACAGGTTCAGATTGTTTATAGTCCCTATTGGTTATTGCTTGAATAGCGTTTTTAACAAATTCTATTTCTACGTCGCGAGAAACTCGAACTATAACTGTATCGTCTTTTACCTTGGTTATTACTCCGTGGATCCCTCCGATAGTAATGATTTTATCCTTGAGACGAAGACTTGCTAGCATCAATTTACGCTCTTTTTGTTGTTTGGCATTTGGTCTAATCATCAAGAAATAAATTATTGCCAAGAATAAAATAATCGGCAATAGAAAAGACGTAAAATCCATTAAGTAAACCTCCTTATTTTTAGGATCAATTTCCCCTCCCTAGAATGGAAGAAATTGATTTATTTTGTCCTGCCTGATTATATCATTTTAATCCTATTAATTCAGCATAATTCTTAAATTATTTTTTAGAGTCGTAATCGGAAAAGAATTTTTGTCTATACTCGGGAAACTTATCCCCAGCAATGGCTTCCCTAATTTCGGCCATCACAGTCATTAGAAAATGTAAATTATGAACCGTCATTAACCATAAACCGAGAATCTCATTAGCTTTAATCAAATGTCTCAAATAGGCTCTGGTAAAATTTTGACAAGTATAACAGTGGCAATCAGAGTCAAGCGGGTTAAAATCCCATGCAAACTCTGCGTTTCTGACTACCAGTCTCCCAAAGCGAGTGAAGGCGGTTCCATTCCGAGCAATACGGGTGGGCAGGACACAGTCAAACATGTCAATCCCCCGCCAAACTCCTTCGATTAAATCATCCGGTGAGCCTACTCCCATTAAATATCGGGGCTTATCTTCGGGTAACAGAGGAACAGTGTACTCCAGTATTTCATACATGAGTTCTTCCGGTTCTCCCACACTTAACCCCCCGATAGCATAGCCAGGAAAATCCAAAGCCACAATCTCTTGAGCGCTTTTTTCCCGCAAATCGCGGTACATTCCTCCCTGCACAATACCGAACAAAGCCTGTTTGTCCGTCGGCAAAAGAGAATCTTTACACCTTTTAGCCCAGCGGGTTGTACGTTCTGCTGATTCTTTAGCGTACTCATAAGTTGCCGGATAAGATGTACACTCGTCAAAAGCCATTATAATATCCGCTCCTAAAGCCCTTTGCACTTCAATGGCCTTTTCGGGACTTAAAAATTGCTTTGAACCGTCGAGATGGGATCTAAACTCCACCCCTTCCTCGGATATTTTTCGTAAGTTCCCAAGGCTGAAAACTTGAAAACCACCACTATCTGTTAAAATAGCTCTATCCCAGTTCATAAATTTGTGAAGCCCGCCCGCTTTGGCGATTAATTCATGGCCCGGTCTTAAAAACAAATGATAAGTATTGCTTAGGATTATCTTAGCCCCAATATCTTTAAGATCTCTCGGGCTCATGGTTTTTACAGTGGCTTGGGTCCCTACCGGCATAAAAACCGGAGTCTCAATTACAGCGCGAGGAGTAATAAGTTTCCCTAAACGTGCTTTAGTTCTATTATCCTTTTTTAGTATTTCCATTCTTACCGCTGGCAAAACATTCCTCTCCTCTGTCTAATCGATGAACATAGCATCCCCAAAACTAAAAAATCGGTATTGTTCCTTAACCGCGATCTCATAAGCCTGACGAATTAAATCTAACCCCGCAAAGGCGCTGACCAGCATAAGTAAAGTGGAACGAGGAAAATGAAAGTTCGTTATCAGAGCATCAACAATTTGGAAAGAATAGCCGGGATAAATAAAAATATCCGTCCATCCTTCCCGGGCTTCGAGCTCCTTCTTATTTGCCTGCCGGCAATCAGCAGCAACAGTTTCCAAGGTTCTGACAACTGTAGTACCGACAGCGATGACTCTTCGTCCCTCTTTTTTCGCCAGATTAATTCTTTCGGCGACCTCGGACTCCAATTGAAAGTATTCGGAATGCATCTGGTGTTCCGCAATATTCTCAGTTTTTACCGGCCGGAAAGTCCCCAAACCGACGTGAAGTAAAATATCGAGGATTTCAATCCCTTTTTTTTGCAATTTCTGGAGCAGTTCCGCAGTAAAATGCAGTCCGGCTGTCGGGGCTGCGGCTGAACCGCTTTCCCGGGCAAAAACCGTTTGATATCTTTCCTGGTCAGAGAGTTCGCGAGTTATGTAAGGGGGAAGGGGCATCTTCCCCAATTTTTCTAAGATCTCTTCAAAAGATCCAGGAAAAGTGAATTTTAAAAGCCGGTTACCGTTTCCCAAAATTTCTAATAGTTTTCCTTTCAGCAACCCCTGGCCAAAGACTACCTCTTGTTCAACCTTAAGCCTCTTTCCCGGTTTTACGAGCGTTTCCCAAATATCCTCAGTCACTCTTTTTAGTAAAAGAATTTCAATTTTAGCCCCGGTTCCTTTTTTTTCTCCTAACAGTCTAGCCGGCAATACCTTCGTTCGATTTAATACCAAGACATCCCCCGGTTGCAAAAGGGATTCTATTTCTTGAAAATTATAATGAAAAATCTTGCCGGTTTTTCTATTTACATGCATAAGCCTCGAGGTATCCCGGGGTTCGACAGGAGTTTGGGCTATTAACTCTTCCGGTAAGTAAAAGTCAAATTGACTAAGTCTCATTCTCTCTCTCCTGTTTTAGGTTTTAAGTATTGCTCTGACGCAAAACACTATTTTTGTAATAGAACTCTAAAATTTGACGATAAGTATAACCCTCTTTAGCCATCTGATAAGCGCCCCACTGGGACATCCCTACTCCATGGCCCCAACCGCGCCCCTCAAAGACATAGACACCAAAATTCCTTTCCTTAGGGCTTAGATCTTCTCCGGAACTCTTTAAACGTGAAAGAACGGGGCCTGGGGAAGGAGGTTTTAATTCCTCGCTTTTAAAAGTTCCAGGTATTTGGTGGGGTTTAATTTGGCCTAAAATATTATAGACTTCAAATAGCCGGCTCAGAAAACAGTCGCTCCCTAAAGCCCTGTTCCGGGGGTAAAATTTTTTCACAAAATCGTCCCCGGAAATTATTTTTTCATTTCCAAGCCAGTCCAGGAGATAAACTTCAAACACCCGACCCGATTCGTATTTTTTCGGTCGTACCTGTCTAATAGGCGCCAAGTCAAAGCTCTGCCCTAAAACATCGGCCGCTATAAAAAACCTCCAGCGATCAGCAAAACCGCCTACTCCCTGGGAAAAGGGATCGGGTTTCGCCTCGTAATGAGGATCCTTACTAATCCAGACATTTTCTGTCACTTCGGAGTGCCCCCCGTTGTGGGCAGAATAGAAAACGTCGATCGGTTTCCCGGTCTCAAGATCGACCAACAATTCTCCCTTTGTTTCCTCGACCGCCCTACTAGCCTCTCCTTCGACTGATTTCCCTCCATAAGCCTGGTGAATATTAGGTGAATCGGTTATGACGCCGTTGTGATCCATATTTTTCAGCAAATACGTTCTTGCTGTTACAGCCTGGGCTTTCAAAGCCTCAAACCCCTGAGCCGCCCAGGAATTACTCATCTCATTGGGAACAACACCCTTTAAATAGTCTTCCTGTTCAAGGGTGTTGAATACCCTCCACTCTAAATTCTTAGTCCCTAACTCCAAATCACCCCGGTAACTTATCCAGCCTTTTCCTGGCTCCCGGAGGCGAAAAACACCCTTTTCCCCGCCAGAGCACAAGCTAACCTTGGAGTTCGTTAAAACGTAAATTTCGTTATCTTTTGTTAAGAAATAAGCCCAGCCGGTACACCCGACCTTTATTTCTTGGTTAGGGTTTAACTCTTGTGTGGTTTGGTTGTAACGAAGGGAATATTTCCCTTCCAGGATTTCAATCTCCAACCAACTTGGAGCGGGAAATTTCCAAATCAAATTTACTTTAACTTTCTCCGCCAAACAAACATGGGGGATAAAGATAAAGAAGGCCGTGATTAGAAATAAAAAAGCTTTCTGTTTAACATTTCGCAAAGTGAAAAGTCTCCCCTTTTAACTAGCGTTTGTTAAACAGATTGCCCAAATCCGAAGCCCGATATTCAATTTTCTTCCAAAAAAAGGTTTTGCTGTTGATTCAGGGGGTGGTCTATCTGTAAATGGCGGTAAACTTCACTGGTAACCACTCGACCCCGCGGAGTACGCTGTAAGAATCCGCGCTGTAACAAAAAGGGCTCCACTACATCCTCTAAAGTCTCCGCTTCTTCCCCCACTGTCGCCGCTAAAGTCTCTAAACCCACAGGCCCACCGTCAAATTTATAAATTATGGTTTTAAGTATTTTAATATCCAGACTGTCCAAACCGATGGCATCCACCTGAAGTTTATCCAAAGCTTTGGAAGCTACCTCAAAATCTATAACTTCTTTTTGCCAGTACTGGGCGAAATCCCGCACTCTTTTCAAGAGTCTATTGGCAACCCTTGGAGTCCCCCGCGATCTTTTAGCGATTTCTTCCGCCCCATCCGGTAAAAGCTCCACCTTCAGAATACGGGAAGCCCTGCTCACAATTTGTAATAGTTCCTCAGGGGAATAAAACTCCAATCTGCTAATGACCCCGAAACGATCTCTTAAAGGGGAAGTGAGCTGCCCGGCCCTGGTGGTTGCCCCAATTAATGTAAAGGGGGCTAAAGAGAGACGAATTGAGCGGGCAGCGGGGCCTTTGCCGATAACGATATCCAGACAATTATCTTCCATGGCGGAGTAAAGGATTTCTTCGGCAGTTCTGCTTAAGCGGTGTATTTCGTCAATAAATAAAACGTCCCGGGGTTCCAAGGAAGTTAATAAAGCGGCTAAATCCCCCGGTCTTTCAATTGCCGGTCCAGATGTTGTTCTTATATTTACCCCCAGCTCATAGGCAATAATATTGGCCAAAGTGGTTTTTCCCAAACCCGGAGGCCCATAAAGAAGAACATGATCTAATGCTTCGCCACGGTTTAGGGCAGCGTGAATAAAAACGCTTAAATTTTCCTTAACCCTAGTCTGCCCAATATATTCACTTAACCTTACCGGTCTTAAGGCTTCGTTTTCCCTATCTTCAGGTTTTTCTGAGGGCGTGATGAGTCTTTCATTCTCCATTTTCTCACCTCCGCTGGTGATGTTTTACTTGGGCAAGGCTAGGAAACGTAAAGCTTCTTTGACCTGGTCCTCCACATTGGTAATTCCTTTTTCCGCTGCAGCCCCCAGGGCATCGCGGGCTTCCGCTCTGGAAAAGCCAAATTCCAAAAGCGTTTCTAAAGCTCCAGGAGCAGCGCCGGTATTACCGCTTAATTCTTGGTCTTCCCCACCGCCAGCCAATATAAAATCTTTCATCTTTTCTCTGAGTTCTAAGATAATTCTTTTAGCGGTCTTCGGTCCCACCCCGGGGGCTACGGTCAGCTGAGAAACATCTTCTTCCAAAATCGCGGTCCGGATTTGCTCCACCTTTAGGGTTGATAGCAAGGCCAAAGCCGCTTTAGGGCCAATTCCGGAAACATTTAAGAATTGCAAAAAAAGTTCTCTTTCTTCTTTATGGAGAAATCCGTAGAGGGATAAATCATCAGCCCGGATTTGAAGATGAGTATAGAAAGTTTTTTCCTCTCCCGGTCGAACTTTCATTAAACAGTCGGCGGTGACATTTAGTAAGAAACCCACCCCGTTTACCCCTAAGACAACTCCATCCTTGTCTGCGGTCCAGATCGTTCCCTTTAACATTCCGATCATTGTATGAGTCCTCCATAACTCCTACCCATACTATGGGCATGACAAATCGCAATCGCTAAAGCATCAGCGGTATCATCAGGTTTGGGGTTTTCTTTCAAAGACAGCAAGGCTTTTACCATGTATTGGACCTGCTGTTTATCAGCCTTTCCGTATCCTACAACCGCTTGCTTCACCTGCAGAGGGGTGTATTCATAAACTTGAATATTCTTTTTCGCCGCAGCGAGCAAAACAATCCCCCGTGCTTGGCCCACTGAAAGAGCCGTAGACACATTACGGTTAAAAAATAACTCCTCTAACGCTACTACATCAGGTGAATATTTTAATAATAGCTTCTCTAAAGAATCATATAAAATTTTTAATCTCTGGGTCATGGGATATTGAGCTGGAGTACGCCAGCAGGAATAAGTTATGGGGTACAAATTATGTCCTTTTTTTTCTATCAGCCCGTAACCCATGATCGCTGTCCCCGGGTCAATTCCAAGAATTAACATTTACAAATCCTCTTCCGACAATGAATCTGCCAAGTCAAAATTTGTATACACTCTTTGCACATCATCGTGGTTTTCTAAAGATTCGATGAGATTGATCACTTTCTTGGCCTGTTCAAGATCACTAATCTCCATATTGTTGGTAGGAATAAGGCTTACCGCGGCGTTTTTGATGGCAATTTGATTATCAAATAAAGCCTGTCTTACTCTCTCAAAATTCCCCGGCTCAGTGAGAATCTGGTAAAATTCATCTTGCTCTTCAATATCCTCTGCGCCCGCTTCTAAGGCTAAAAGTATTAAATCGTCTTCCTGGATTTCCAGACTTTCTTTTAAAATGGTAAATTGCCCTTTTTCTGTAAACATCCAACTAACACTGCCGGTTTCCCCCAGGTTGCCACCGTTTTTAGAAAAAAGATGTCTCATTTCCGAAGCGGTTCTATTCCTGTTATCAGTCAAAATATCAACCATTATCGCTACCCCACCAAGGCCATACCCTTCATAGCGCAGTTCCTCATAATTGACGTCTTCCCCGCCTCCAGTCGCCTTCTGAATGGCGCGTTGAATATTATCATTAGGTACATTGGCCGCTTTAGCATTATCAATGGCAACTTTTAAACGGAAGTTGTGGTCGGGATCCCCGCCCCCGGCCCGAGCGGCAACAAAAATTTCCCTGGCTAGTTTCGCAAAAATTTTTCCTTTTAAGGCATCGGTTTTTGCTTTCTTATGCTTGATGTTCGCCCACTTGGAATGACCGGCCATCGCACATCCCCCCTGTTTTAATCTTTTAACTATGAAGAATTTTTCTTCATTAATTCATTAGCAATCAGTATTTGCCCTACAGCTAAACCACCGTCGCCGATGGGCATTTTTTGAGCATGGATAACCTCTATTTGTACCTGACGGCTTAAAAATAAAAGAATTTCCATTAATAATTTATTCTGAAAAACACCGCCGCCAATAACTATTTTTCGGTCCTCAACCCCTATTATCATTGCGGTTTCCAACATGGCAACCGCTAAAGAATAGTGAAATCGAAAAGCGATTTCTGCTTCAGGTTTAGGAGTTAAATAATCGTGAGTAATTCTCTGCAATAACTTATTCACTTTTAATTCAATTGAGCCGGAACTAAAATCCAACCAAATAGGATAAAGTTCCCGACTTTTTACCACAGTTTTATTGTACTCGGCGATTAGTTTTGAAGTTTGAAATCCCCCGGCTAAAGAAATGGTACAGTCCTTAAGCCTATTTAAAGCTTCCTGTTTTATTCTCTTTACCGCCTCAAGAGCCGAAGGTCGATTTTGCCAAGAAAGAGCTCTGCTTTCCAGTTCAATCGCCGCCTGCCCTTCATAGGTGACGGCAGTACAAATTCCTAGCAAAGCGCTCACCACATCAAATAATCTGCCGGCACTCGAAGTGGCAAAGATTTGAATATTATTTTTTAACTGACTGTCCAAGATCGATCTTTCCCGAGCACTCAAACTCGACCAAATTTTTTCTGTCCTCGACCATTCCTCTTTAGACAGAAGACAGCGGCAGTAAGCATAAGCTACCCGAAGCGGTTTTTTAGCTCCCGTATCCCCTCCAGGGAGAGGCAAATACTCTAGATGGGCCCGCCGCTCAAAAGCCTTAGCGTTGCCAAATAAGAACTCAAAACCCCAAATCTTTCCGTCCTCCCCATACCCGGTCCCGTCACAGATCAAACCCAGCATCGGTTTTTCAAGTCCATGTTCAGCCATTACGCTGACGAGATGAGCGTGGTGATGTTGAACCTGGTAAACAGGAAGATTCAGTTCCTGGGCATACTTGGTGGTTGAATAATCGGGATGTTTATCGCAAGCCACAATCTTTGGCGAAATATTGGCCACTTTTTGAAAGGAATTAAACTCTTGCTTGAAGCGTTCCAGGCTTTCTAAACCGACAATATCCCCGATATACTGGCCTGGAAAAATCTTGTTCTTTGCAGCTAAGCAGAAAGCATTCTTCTTTTCCCCGCCTAAAGCGGCAATAGAATCAGCTAGTTCCTGTTCCAAAAACAGGGGAACCGGTACATAACCCCTGGCCCTTCTGAAAATAATGGTTCTTTCTCCCACTAATTGAACCACAGAATCATCACAAGGATGATAAATATCCCTGTTGTGCACTAAAAAATAATCCGCAAGCCCCTTTAACTCTTTTAAAGCGTTTTCATTTTCATAGATCAAAGGTTTGCCGCTGAGATTTGCGCTGGTCATGACCAAAAAATCCAAACCCTTGTTAAAAAGCAGATGATGAATAGGGGTATGAGGAAGCATAATTCCTAAGGTATGTAACCCCGGGGCCACAATAGCGGGAATCCTGCTCTTATTTTTTCGAGGCAAAATAACGATGGGCGCAGAAGCGCTGCTTAAAACACGCTTCTCAGCGGGAGTGATTAAAACTTCCTTCTCTGCGGTTTCAAGATCTTTAGCCATAAGGGCGAAGGGTTTGGCACCGCGTTCTTTTAGTTCTCGTAATCGGGCTACAGCCTGCTCGTTGTAGGCGTCACACGCCAGGTGGAATCCTCCCAGACCCTTTAGGGCTATTATGGCGCCGCTTTTTAATAGTTCGACCCCTATTGTCCAATCTCCCAGCTCTAAACCCTGAGCGTTTAAAAGCTTTAAACTCGGACCGCAATCCCAACAAGCAGTGGGCTGGGCGTGAAATCTTCTATCCGTAGGTTCGCTATACTCTTGCTGACAGGCTTTACACATAGTAAAATCGCTCATTGTGGTTCTTTCCCGATCATAGGGGCGATCGAGAATTATTGAATAGCGGGGCCCGCAATTTGTACAGTTAATAAAAGGGTAATTAAATCTCCTGTTGCGAGAGTCAAACATTTCTGTAAGGCATTCCGGGCAGGTCGCGATATCAGGAGAAATCAAAACCTTGTTTTGTTCCGATTTTGTACTGCGAATAATTCTAAAATCTTTATAGCCCACAAAGGAGGTCTCGCTTTTCTCCGAAGTGGTAATCTGAGCTAAAAGGGGTTTTTCAGCTTGGAGACAGCGATAAAATTCATTTAGTCTTTCCTTATCGCCTTCGGCATGAATACTGATCCCGTCGCCGGTATTATTAACCCAACCTTTAACCCCTAACCTCCGGGCTAAGTTCAGGACAAAAGGCCTGAAACCCACTCCCTGCACAATACCGCTGATCTGAATGCTATAGGCTTTTAACAAGTTATCGACCGCTTCCCAAGTTATTCCCCTCTTATTTTACACATTTGTGATCGGCAAAACAACTTTCGCCTTATTTAGCCCCGTCTAACATCTCATTTATTAGGGACTCTGTATCTACATCCTTACTGATAAAGTTATTTGTTTTTAAGAACTCCGTTGTTTCTTTTAATTTAGAGATATTTTCTTCATCAATAGCGGGAGAAAAATCAAATTTGGGATAAAGGGCCTTAACCGCTTTGAGATCCATCTGATTTACCTCGGCGGCTAAGTTTAAAGCCTCTTCTTTATTGCTTTCAACCCATTCTAAGGACTCTAGATGAGTAGCCCAAAATTTTTTGTGAATTTCCGGGTATTGTTCTAAAAAATCTTTTCTAGCCACGATAAAAGCCTGCCCGAGAATTAAACCTTCGGCATCCCTTAATAAAGTCGCTTTTTTAGTGGCCACAGTTTTCATCATCAAGGGCTCCGGAAGAACAACAGCATCTACCTGTTTCAAAACTAAAGCGTTGACCGCATCGGGGGAAGTCATGCTGATGATTTCTACATCCGATGGTGTAAGGTTAACCTCGGTTAGCGCTTTATACAGCATTTCCTGGAGCATTGTTCCTTTTTGTAAGGCTACTTTTCTCCCTTTAAGATCTTGAACGGAGTTGATCCCTCTATCGGTTGCCGCCAGCAGGCCGATACCTTTAGGGAAACGAGTATAACTGGATACAACTTTTAGGTCGTTACCATTAGCTTTGGCAATTATTGCGGAGACATAATTTAAAGAGATCGCATAATCGATAGATTTTGCCGCTAAAGCTTCAGTAGTCGCCGGACCCTCCAATTCATGCCATTTAACCTCAATACCCTCTTCTGCAAAAGCCGCCTCAAACATTTCCTTTTCTTGCGCGACAATGGTAGGCAGATTCAAAGGCCGCAGAGAATAACCGATATTGATAACCTCTGGTTTTTCCGTTTCTCCCTTTTCACAGCCCGAGATTCCAACGATAATTAAAGAGATAATCAGCAACGAGAGAAACAGGGTCGCGATTCTTTTTAAATCTTTCATTGTTTTAGCCCCCTAATCTTTAGTAATGCTAACGGGTTAATATGTTTTCCTGAATATATTTTTTTAGACGGACAAATTCCCTCCCATCACGATCACGAGGATAGTTAAGCGGTATTTTCAGCACTTTTTTAACTGTTCCCGGTGCCGGGGACATAATTATAATTTCCTGACTTAGAAGCACTGCTTCTTCGATATCATGGGTCACTAAGATTATTGTTTTTGAAGTTTTCTGCCACAGTTCCAAAAGCTCCACTTGCATTCGAGCTCTGGTCTGGACATCCAGAGCCGAAAAGGGCTCATCTAACAGAAGGGCTTGGGGTTTAAAAGCCAGAGCCCGGGCAATTGCTACTCGTTGGGCCATTCCCCCGGACAGCTCAGATGGATAGGCCCGACGAAACGCCTTCAAACCCACTAATTCCAAAGTTTCTTCGGTAATTTCTTTTACTTCCGCTTTGCTTTTTAGCCCCCGAATACCAAAGGCAGTGTTTTGTTCCACGGTAAGCCAGGGAAAGAGCCTCGGATCTTGAAACACGACGGCTCGATCGTAACCGGGACCTCGGATTAAGTGTCCTTGAAAAAATATTTCTCCTGCACTAGGACTCTCTAATCCGGCTATAATTCTTAATAGAGTGGTCTTCCCGCAGCCGCTGGCTCCGACAATAGAAATAAAGGCTCCCGCAGGACAACAAAAACTCACGTCCTGCAAAGCCTGAACATCACCCCAATTATTAAAATAAGTTTTACTGACTCGACAAGCCTCTACTAAAACGGGCTTCTCAGTTCTTCCGTTTTCAGTATCTGTACTGTTCATAAATATTCTCACTACTCTGTCCCTGCTTCATACATACTCTTCCAAGGTAATAAGCGGTTTTCCGCTTTTTTTAAGAAAATATCGATAATCATTCCTGCGACGCCGATTGTCAAAATGGCTACAAAAATCTTATCTGGCTCAAACAACTGCCGTCCCTCGGTAATCAAATAACCAATGCCGGAAGAAGCGCCCAATAATTCCGCTCCGACCAAGGCGCGCCAGCAATTGCTCAAACCCAATCTCAGACCCACAAATATAGCCCGGCCCGCAGAAGGGACATAAATCCTAAGAATCATTTGCAGCGGGCTGAGCATATAGGCTCGTCCGACCTCAACTAATCTGGGATCAACACTCGTTACTCCCTGGACAGTGTTTAAAAATACGGGAAAAAAAGCGGCATAAATAATAACAGCCACTTTGGAAGCTTCATCAATTCCCAGCCAAAGAATAAAAATCGGAATCCAAGCGATAGGTGGAATCTGTTGCAAAAAGGATAAGGTGGGATTGATCCAAAAACTAAAATTCCTCACCTTACCCACTAATATTCCTAAAGGAACAGCAATCAGCACCGTTATCACAAAACCGTAAACTAAACGATGGACACTGGCTAAGAGATGTTTTTCTAACAACCCACTGCCGATCATCCACCCAAAGGTCCGCCCTATAGTTAGAGGAGACGGTAAAAATAAGGTATTTACAACTCCCAAACGGGCGGTTATTTCCCAGATAACCAGGATTATAACTGGGAAAACCGCCCCTTTAAGGATTTTGCGAAAAATCTTATTCCTGGAAAAAAATCTAAACAATATGGTCGTCCCCGTAAACGATATATTTTATAGTTGTCAGCTCCGGCAAAGCCATAGGACCTCGAGCGTGAAGTTTTTGAGTGCTGATTCCGATCTCCGCCCCAAAGCCAAATCTTCCGCCATCCGTGTACCGGGTAGAAGAATTGACATAGACGGCAGCAGCATCTACTTCATTTAAAAACCTTTGAGCGGTAGTGTAGTTCTCTGTAATAATCGTTTCTGAGTGTTCAGTGCTGTACTCATAAATATGATCTAACGCTTCATCCAGGTCTTTCACAATTTTAACACTAAGGGTTAGGTCTAAGTATTCAGTTGACCAGTCCTCTTCTTTCGCCGGCTGGGCATAGTCCAAAATAGCCCTCGTTTTAGCACAACCTCGAATTTCTACCCCGGCATTTTGAAGGTCAGCCCCGATTAAGGGTAAAAACTCTGCGGCCACATCTTTGTGAACAAGTAAGGTTTCCAAGGCATTACAAACACCGGGGTTTTGAGTTTTAGAATTGAAAATAATTTTTCGCGCCTTTTCTAAGTCCGCATCCTTATCAACAAAACCGTGACAAACCCCAGTACCGGTTTCAATTACTGGAACTGTGGCATTTTCAATAACGGTCTTGATCAAGCCTGCTCCTCCCCGGGGGATTATTACGTCCACATATTTGTCCATTTTCATTAGTTGCTGGGCGTACTCCCTTTCGGTCCTTGTCATCAGTTGAATACTGCCGGCTGGGGCCCCACTTTTTTCAGCGGCCTCCGAAATAATCCGCGCTAAAACCTTATTACTCTCAATAGCTTCGGACCCCCCTCTTAAAATACAGGCATTACCAGATTTCAAGCACAGTGTAGCGGCATCTACGGTAACATTTGGCCGGGCTTCATAGATCATAGCCACTACTCCGAGAGGAACCCTGGTTTTTTGAATCCGAAGTCCATTGGGCCGAGTCCAAAATTCTCCCCCGCCCACCGGATCAGGCAGGGAAATTACTTCTAAGATCGCTTCACTCATACCCTTAATGGTTTTCTCTGTGAGGCGTAATCTGTTAATCAAGGCTTTTCGTAAGCCTTTTTCCTCTGCCGCCTGAACATCTAAGGCATTAGCCGCCAAAATTTCCTCCTGATTTTTTATCAGGGCTTCCGCCATAGCTGCTAAACACTTATTTTTAGCCTCCGTGCCGGCAAAAGCTAGTTTGCGGGCCGCGTCTTTTGCTTTTTGACCCATTGCTAACATTTCCTGCGCTATTTCCATAATCATCCCTCCGTAATTTTACGCTAGTGATTAAGAATAATTTTCAGCTGTTATCCCCGAACTAATTATCGCCTTCATAAATGACTGTCATATTATCCCGGTGGACTAACTCCTGAATCTTGAGATCCTTAAACATCTCCAAAAGCTCCTCTGAATGCAAACCTTTAGCCCGGTCAGTTTCTTCACTGCTGAGTTCCGCCAAACCTCTGGCGATCTCTTCTCCTTTTTGATTGACAATGCGGATTACATCTTTTCGCTCCCAATGCCCTTCTACTCTTATCACTCCCGGAGTCAAGAGGCTTTTGTGATCCTGAACGAGAGCTTTTTGGGCACCGTCATCGATTACTACTGTTCCCATGGATAAAGCGGCATAAGCCATCCAGCGTTTTTTGCCGGTAAGTTTGTGTTCCGCTGGCGGAAATATTGTTCCTAAAGGGTAGTGCCCTTCTGTAATACCGACTATTTCCTCCAAACGGGAAGCATTCATCAGAAAAGTGAGGATCCCGAATTTAGTGGCTATTTCCGCCGCTTTAAGCTTCGTAACCATTCCCCCGGTACCAATTTCGGAACCTACTCCGCCGGCCAGGTCCCAGACCTCACTGAGATCCTCCACCCGGGGGATTAATTCCGCCTTTTTATTTCGGAGCGGGTTTTCCGAAAATAACCCGTCCACATCAGTCAGGAGAATTAGCATCTCGGCATTGATCATCCCCGCCACCAGAGCAGAAAGTCTGTCGTTATCCCCGAAACACAATTCCTCATATACCACGGTGTCATTTTCGTTGACAATGGGTATTACCCCGTAGTAAAGAAGTTTTTCTAAGGTGTTTTGGGCATTTCTATAATGAGTTGCTTCTACAAGATCTATTCTGGAAAGAAGAATTTGAGCGCATGTCAGATTGTATTTCTCAAAAAAATGAGAATATCTTTCAATGAGGATCCCCTGCCCTACTGCAGCAGCCGCTTGTTTACCGATTATATTTCTCGGTTTTCTTTTAAGACCGAGTTTAGCCATCCCGGCGGAAACCGCTCCGGAGGTGACTAATATACACTCTACGGACCTTTCTTTCAAAGCGGCAATAGTCCAGGCCAGCCTGTCAATTACCTCCTCGTTCAGTCCTCCAGAGGAAGAATGCAGGGAATGGCTGCCAATTTTAATAACCACCCTTTTTAGGGCCTTCATCCCCTATTCTCTCCTTCCATTTCTTCAGCCCGTTTAAAACAAGCCCTCATCGCTTTGGAGATAACCTCCTGCAAGCCTTCCTGCCGGAAAACTTTAATTGCTTCATAAGTAGTACCATTGGGAGAGGTTACAGCTTCCCTTAATTCTTGCGGCGAACGGCTGTCCTCAGCCAGCATTTTTCCGGCCCCGACCAAGGTTTCCCTGGCTAGAATAAGAGCTTGTTCTTCGCTAAGCCCTAACTCTTGACCGGCTTGAGCCATCATTTCCGTAAAGAGGTAAAAATAAGCCGGACCGCTACCACTCACTGCTGTCACAGCATTAATCAACTGATCTTCAACCCAAATAAATTTACCAACTGCGGAAAATATTTGTTCTGCTATTTTCGCTTGATTTTCTGTAACATGTTGCCCTCTTACCATGCCAGTGATAGCGTGTAAAACAGCACATGAAGTATTGGGCATCACTCTGACCACCGCTACCCCGGGTAGAGCTTCCTCATAGTAAGCAACACTAATACCTGCCGCTACAGTGATTATTAGTTTGCCAACGAGAGAATATTCTTTTAAATCTGCTAATAAGCCCTTTATATCCTTTGGTTTTACAGCCAAAAATATAACATCGGCTTCCTTAACAACCTCCGGCAGGGTGCTGCTATGACCTTGGTATTTCTCAGCCAAAGCATCTGCCTTCTCTGTAAAAACATCGTATAAATAAATACCAAAATTTAAACCGCTTTGATTTAAGCCTTTCAAAATTGAACTCGCTAAATTGCCCGTTCCTATAAAACCGATTTTAGTCATATCTTCACTCTCCCGTTTATAAATAATTATACTTGTCTTGAATTGGAACTAAAAAACTTCTTCCATCCCCAGTTAAGGACGAAAGAAGTTCTTCCGCGGTACCACCTCAATTGCATTAACATGCCTTAACGGCTGGAACCCGGCTGAGGCTATCAGCACTTCACGGCTGGGGTTTCCGGCAACTTCAAGGGAGCTTTAACCTTTACTCCCCTCTCTGGATGAAATACTGGCGAATTGAGCCGCTCATTAGGTTTATTTATTACTTTCAAATTATTCTATCATATTTAAGAAACCAGAACAATGTTTTGCCTTTCCCTTCTAAGAAGAGCATTAAACCCCATTTTTAAGAGCCGCTACCACTGCATCCCCCATTTCCTTTGTTCCCAGTATCTTCTTGTCCGGTTCAGCCAAATCGGCGGTTCTATAACCAGAATCCAATACTTTCAAGACTCCTTGTTCAATTTTCTCCGCTTCCTGAGGTTTTTCAAAGGTATAGCGTAGCATCATTGCGGCAGACAAAATAGCAGCCAGGGGATTGGCAATATTTTGACCAGCGATATCAGGCGCCGAGCCGTGGGCCGGTTCATAAAGCCCTTTCCTACCACTTAAACTGGCAGAAGAAAGCATTCCTATGGAACCGCCCAACATGGAAGCCAAATCCGTCAGAATATCCCCGAACATGTTCTCTGTCACAAGAACATCAAATTGTTCCGGATAACGCACTAATTGCATGGCGGCATTATCCACATACATATGGGTTAATTCCACATCAGGATAATCCTCGGCCACCTCAAGGGCGATTTCTCGCCAGAAACGAGAGGATTCCAAAACATTGGCTTTGTCTACCGAGCAAAGCTTTTTTCTTCTCTTGCGAGCGGTTTGAAAGCCGAAATCAATGATTCGGCGGATTTCTTCTTCCGTATAGAGGAGCAAATCAAAGGCTGCCGGAGGATCGCTTTTTCGCCCCTTTTCCCCAAAGTAAATACCGCCAGTAAGTTCCCTGATCACAACCAAATCCACATTCTTAACGACTTCTTCCTTTAGGGTTGATGTTTTAAGCAGGGGAGGAATCATCTTCACCGGCCGGATGTTAGCATAAAGGCCCAACTCTTTGCGCAAAGGCAAAAGAGCGGCTATTTCAGGACGTTCTTTAGCCGGAAGGCTGTCCCATTTTGGTCCTCCGACGGCCCCGAGTAGAACCGCATCGGCGGTCCGGCAAGCTTCTAGGGTCTCCGGCGGCAAGGCTTGTCCATATTCGTCGATGGCTGCGCCGCCTATTAAGTGCTCGGTGAAAATAAATTTCTCACCCTCTTTTGCCAGAACAGCCTTTAAAACTTTTAGCGCTTCCGGAATTATTTCTCTACCGATCCCATCTCCAGGAAGGACTGCGATTTTAGGCATGGTTTTGTTTCTCCTTTATATAAGCAATTAGCCCCCCGGCATTAATTAGTTCCTGCATAAAAGGCGGAAAGGGCCGGGCTTTAAAAATTGCCCCTGTAGACTTATTTACTATTTGGCCGCTGGCTAGATCCACCTGGATTTCATCCCCTGAATTTATTCCCGCTACCGCTTCCGGGGACTCAAGAATCGGGAGTCCGATATTGAGCGCGTTTCTATAAAATATCCGGGCATAAGATTCAGCGATTACGGCCGCAATACCGGCCGCCTTAATAGCAATCGGAGCGTGCTCCCGGGAAGATCCACAGCCAAAGTTTTTACCCCCGACTATAATATCCCCAGGCTTTACTTTTTTGGCAAAAGAAGGATCAGCATCTTCCATACAGTGCGCTGCTAAATGTTCAGGCTCGAATCTGTTCATATAGCGGGCGGGTATTATGGCATCAGTATCTATATCATGGCCAAACTTCCAAGCTTTACCCATAACTTACGACCTCCTCAGGATGAACTATTTCTCCTTTGATCGCCGAGGCCGCTGCCACCGCCGGATTGCAAAGATAAACTTCGCTTTCCGGATGCCCCATCCGCCCCACAAAATTACGGTTAGTGGTGGAAAGAGCTCTTTCTCCTGGGGCTAAAATTCCCATATGTCCTCCGAGACAGGGACCGCAAGTAGGGGTACTGACAACCGCACCGGCTTCGATCATGGTTTCTACCCAGCCGCGGCGAATTGCTTCCAGAAGGATTTTCTGGGTACCCGGAAAAATGAGACAACGTATTTCTCGGTGAATCTTTTTACCTTTTAGGATCCGAGCCGCGACTTCCAAATCTTCCAATCTCCCATTGGTGCAGGAGCCGATCACAACTTGGTCAATTTTAAGGCCCCCGACCTCAGCCACGGGTTTTGTGTTTTCCGGCAGATGAGGAAGGGCGACCTGCAGGGGGATATCCGCACTATTAAACTCATAAATCTCCTCATAAACCGCATCGCGATCGCTTTGATAAACTGTGTAGTTCCTTTTCGCTCTCCCTTTAACATATTGCAAGGTTATTTCATCGGGAGCAATAATCCCAGCTTTAGCTCCCGCTTCAATGGCCATGTTGGAAATAGTGAGTCGATTGTCCATAGATAGAGCTTTAATTCCTTCTCCAGCAAACTCCATAGCTTTATATCGGGCGCCATCCACTCCTATTTTGCCGATAAGATAAAGGATTAGATCCTTCCCACTCACCCAGGGTTGAAACTTTGAGCCGCGGAAAATGAATTTAATGGATTCCGGAACTCTAAACCAGGCTTTCCCGGTCGCCATCGCTGCTGCGCAGTCCGTACTCCCTACCCCAGTGGCAAAAGCTCCCACTGCCCCATAGGTACAAGTGTGCGAATCGGCACCGATAATCAGATCTCCGGGAAGAACTAATCCTTCCTCCGGTAACAAACAATGTTCGATTCCCATTTGGCCCACTTCAAAATAATGTTTTATCTCCATTTTCTTGGCAAAACCCCTCATCACTTTACTCTGCTTCGCGGAAGCAATATCCTTGTTAGGAGTAAAATGATCTGGAACCAGAGCAATTCTCTCTTTATCAAAGACCTCTTGCCGATCAAGTTTTTCAAATTCCTGGATAGCGACTGGTCCCGTAACATCATTAGCCAATACCAAATCTAGGGTTGCCTCGATGATTTCTCCAGGGACTACTTTATCCACACCGGCGTGAGCCGCAAGTATCTTCTCACTAATGGTCATTCCCATTCTTAGACCCCCCTTTTTTCAAAATTAGTGACGAACTTTTAGTGCCACCCAGCCTTTATCTAAAGCCCTGTTTACAGCCTGTAAATAGGCCTTGACACTGGCTTCAATAATATCGGGACTTACTCCCCGCCCCGCGACATAATGATCGCCAAATTGAACCGTAACCACCACTTCCCCTTGGGAATCTTCACCGTGATCGATGGCCTGAATAGAGTAGCTTGTCAGTTTACCGTCAATGCCCACAATTTTATCTATAGCTTTATAGGCAGCAGCAACCGGTCCGTCACCGTAAGCAGCTTTAATCAGCTCCTCATTAAATTCTTCACCATTTTTATGCCAGAGGCCAATGGTGGCTGTTGGTTTAAGATTATTTCCGCTTAAGATTTGCCAATAATTGAGTTTCAAATGTTCTACCGAATCCGGTGTATCTGTTAAGCTCATAAGATCAGCAGCGGTGACAACTTTTTTCTTTTCCGCTAAACGCTTAAATTCTTCAAACAGTTTTTGGAATTGTTCTTCGGAAACATCTATATCCAAATCCTCCAAGGACTTCCGCAAGGCGTGGCGGCCAGAGTGTTTGCCTAAAACAATGGTATTTAAATCTCGACCAATGGTGGCTGGGGACATAATTTCATAGGTAGAGCGTTCTTTTAAAACCCCGTCTTGATGAATGCCGGATTCATGAGCAAAAGCGTTTTTCCCTACCACCGCTTTATTGTGGGGGATCATCATTCCGCTTAAGCGGCTCACCATTCGGCTGGTACGGGAGATCTCTCGGGTTACAATACCCGTCTCGGCCTTAAAGTAATCTTTACGGGTATGCAAAGCCATTGCTATTTCCTCCAGAGCCGCATTTCCGGCTCTCTCCCCTAGACCGTTAACGGTACACTCAATCTGCTCCACGCCAATTTTTACCGCTGCTAAGGAATTGGCCACCGCCAACCCTAAATCATCATGGCAGTGAACACTGACTTTTACTTTTTCAATCCCCTCGGTCCTATCCATGATTTCCTTGATAAAAGCCACATATTCATCAGGAATAGCATAACCCACGGTATCCGGGATATTGATCACTGTTGCTCCGGCTTTAATTACTTGGCTAAAAATCCGGACCAAGAAATCTACATCACTTCGAAAAGCATCTTCCGCACTGAACTCGACATCACTGACTTTAGTTTTGGCAAGCTTGACGCCAAATATAGCCTGTTCCAGAACCTCTTCGGGAGTCTTTCTAAGTTTGTACTGCATGTGGACAGGCGAGGTAGCTACAAAGACGTGTAAGCGAGGGCTTTCAGCTCTTTTTAAAGCCTCCCAAGCTCTTTCAATATCTAAAGTTTCAGTTCGGGCTAAAGCAGCAATGGTGGTGTTCCTCACTTCCTCGGCAATTACGGAAACTGCTTGAAAGTCTCCTTCGGAAGTAATAGGAAAACCAGCTTCAATAATATCTACTCCCAGTTTTTCAAGCTGGCGGGCAATCATTAACTTCTCTTTAGTATTTAAAGCTACACCGGGTGTTTGTTCACCATCCCTTAAAGTGGTGTCAAAAATCTCAATCCGTTTCACTCCGCCATCTCCTTTCACACTTACTGGGCAAACTCCCAAAGTCTCCCCAAGAATAAAGTGTAATTATACTTTCTTTTGATCCTTTAGCCACGGCATCATGGCCCGCAATTCCCGGCCTACTTTTTCAATAGGATGTTCTGCATCAATTCTGGTTTGCGCATTAAAGAACGGTCTGCCTACTTGGTTTTCTAACAACCATTCCCGAGCAAATTTACCGGATTGAATTTCTTTTAAGATTTGACGCATCTCCGCCCGGGTTTCCTCGGTAATAATCCTTCTGCCGATAGCTAGATCCCCGTACTGAGCGGTATCAGAAATGGAATAACGCATATTGCTAATACCACCTTCATACATCAAATCCACAATCAATTTTAATTCGTGCAAACATTCAAAATAGGCGCTTTCCGGCTGATAGCCTGCTTCTACCAGGGTATCAAAACCGGCCCGGATCAGCTCAGTAACTCCCCCGCAGAGAACGACTTGCTCGCCGAAAAGATCAGTTTCTGTTTCTTCTTTAAAGGTGGTTTCTAATAACCCCGCTCTGGTACAACCAATCCCCTTGGCATAAGCCAAACCGATTTTATGGGCATTACTGGTGGCATCTTGATAAACAGCGATTAAACCGGGAGTGCCGGCACCCTCTTTATAAGTACGTCTTACCAAATGACCCGGACTCTTTGGAGCAACCATAACAACATCGATATCAGCCGGGGGGATAATTTGTTGAAAATGAATGTTAAAACCGTGAGAAAAGAAAAGGGCCTTACCGGCTTCTAAATGGGGAAGTATTTCCTCTTTATAGACCTTGCTCTGCTGTTCGTCAGGGAGCAAGATTTGAATAATATCCGCCTTAGAAGCTGCTTCGGCAACTGTCATCACTTTTAGTCCCGCTGCTTCGGCTTGGGCCCATCTGGGGCTTCCTGGGCGCAAGCCCACAATAACATCCAATCCCGAGTCTTTTAAGTTTTGAGATTGGGCATGCCCTTGGCTTCCCCAACCCATAACCGCAATAGTTTTGCCCTGTAGAACCCCTAAATCAGCATCTGCATCATAGTAAATTCTAGCCATTTTTGTTCTCTCCTATCATCCATATTTTTAGATTATTATTTTCTAAGCTTAAATAAGTACTTGTTTTTTCGAGCCTCAAAAACTAAAGCTCTGATCTGGCAATAGCAATTTTCCCGGTCCGGACCAGCTCCAAAATACCATAGGGACGCATCGCTTTAATAAAAGCATCGATCTTATCCTTATCCCCGGTTAATTCGATGGTCAAATTGTTCCTGCCCATGTCCACTACGCGCCCGCGGAAAATATCTACCGTCTGTAAGACTTCCAACCTGGTCTCTGCCCCAACCTTGACTCTGACTAGAGCTAATTCCCGATCTACAACCGCCTCGTTGGTAAGATTGGTAACCTTGTGCACAACCACCAGTTTATGTAATTGTTTGGTTACCTGCTCAATAACCTGGCGGTCCCCTTCTACTACAATGGTCATTAAAGATAATTTTGGGTTTTCAGTTTGACAAACAGCCAAACTGTAAATATTATAGGCCCGACGAGAGAATAATCCCGAAATCCGGGCCAAAACTCCAGGGTTATTCTCGACTAGAACAGCTAAAGTGTGAAGCATTATACCTCACCTCCAAGAACATCTGTGATCGCTTTGCCCGGGGGAACCATCGGCAAAACAACCTCATCTGGTGAGATAGTGAAATCCAATAACACCGGTCCATCAGTGTTTACCGCCTCCTCAAAGGCCAGCTCAACCTGATGGGGGTGGTCAATGCGCAAGCCTTTAATCCCATAAGCTTCCGCTACCTTTACAAAATCAGGGTTCGCATGAAGTTGGATCTGGCTGAAACGCTCCCCAAACATCATTTTTTGGAGCTGCCTAACCATCCCTAAAACCCCGTTATTCATTAACACTATTTTTATGGGCAATTTGTATTGAACGGTAGTTGCTAATTCCTGAATGCTCATTTGAAAGGAACCGTCGCCGGTCACTAAAAACACCAAGCTATCCGGTTTAGCAAACTGGGCACCAATAGCAGCCGGAAAACCAAACCCCATTGTTCCTAACCCTGCACTGGTAATAAACTGGCGGCCATGTTTAACCTTACAAAATTGGGCCGCCCACATCTGGTGCTGGCCGACATCAGTGGTTATGATGGCATCGTCACCGCCAATCTTGCTCAAGGCTTCCAGAATAGTTTGGGGATTTAAACGCCCGTCCTGTTCATAAACTAAAGGATACTCCTTCTGCCAATTCCGAAGCTGGGACCACCATGAGCTTGTTTCCGGTTTTTTAACTTTAGTTATCAGTTCCTCTAAAACCAATCTCGCGTCCCCAACAATGGGAACATGGGTTTTTACCACTTTGCCTATTTCCGCCGGATCAATATCGATATGTATCACTTTTGCTTGAGTGGCAAAGCGGTTCTTAAGCCCGCTGGTGACTCGATCGTCAAACCGAACCCCGATCGCTATCAAGAGATCGCAATCATTGACCGCCAAATTTGCAGTTACGGTCCCGTGCATACCTACCATGCCCAGAAAATTTGGATGACTACTGGGCAGGCTTCCGATCCCCATTAAAGTTGTTACCACAGGGAGCTCCGCTTTTTCTACAAGTTCTCTTAATACGGATTCGGCCCTGGAAGTAATAACCCCGCCTCCGGCATAAACAATCGGCTTTTTGCTTTGAGCCAGAACCTTAGCAGCTTCAATTATTTGACCAGAGTTACCTTTCCCAAAATATTTGTAGCTGGGTAAGGAAATTTTAGGCGGTGTCGGGTCTTTTACCTCCGCGGCCATAACATCCTTCGGAAGATCTATTAAAACCGGACCCGGGCGCCCTGTCCCGGCAATATAAAAAGCCTCTTTTACAATCCTGGGGATATCTTGAGCATCTTTCACCAAATAAGAGTGTTTGGTTATAGGCAGGGTCATTCCAGTAATATCCACTTCCTGAAAAGAATCCATGCCCAAAAGATGGGTTGGCACCTGGCCAGTGATCACCACCAGGGGTACGGAATCCATATAAGCATTAGCAATCCCAGTGACCATATTGGAAGCCCCGGGACCGGAAGTCGCTAGACAAACTCCGACTTTACCAGTAATCCGGGCATAAGCGTCAGCGGCGTGGACAGCCGTTTGTTCGTGCCGGGGTAAAATATGTTTGATGGAGCTATCTAGCAGCGCATCATAAAGGGGGAGCAAAACACCACCGGGATAACCGAAAATGAGCTCCACGCCCTCTTGTTCCAAGATATCAAGGAGCGCCTTAGCCCCGTTGTAATCAGCAGACGTTAGCGCCTCCTGATCCTCCCAGGTAAATTCCGGATCTCTGATTATAAAGTTGTTTTTTCCCAAGTTGATCAGTCCTCCTCAGCAGTCCGAAATGCTGCTCCCTTGTTTGCCGATTGTACATACTGAGCATAACGCCTCAGATAGCCGGTTCGGCCGGCAAGCTTATAAACTTTCTCCAACCCTTTGGCGGGGTCAAAGTTTTTTCTGCGTTCTGCTTTTTCTTCCTCCGGCAGCAACCAATCAATAGTGCGATTTATTAAATCTATCTTAATCAGATCTCCGTTTTTAACAAAAGCTATATCCCCTCCCAAAGCAGCTTCTGGGGAGATATGCCCGATCGAAAGGCCTCGGCTACCGCCCGAAAAACGACCGTCAGTTAAAAGAGCTACGGAAGAATCCAAACCCATACCCGCCAAAGTTGAAGTCGGTCCTAACATCTCCCTCATCCCAGGTCCTCCTCTGGGGCCTTCATAACGAATGATTACGACATCGCCTTCTTTTATTTTTCCACTGCGAATAGCTTCCGCACCCTCATCTTCGCTGTCAAAAACCTTGGCCCGACCTTCAAAGACTATCTCTCTCTCCGCTAACGCTCCGACCTTAATGACTGCCCCTTCAGGGGCTAAATTACCAAACAGAATACTCAAACCCCCGGTAAAAGAATAGGGATTATCTAAAGGTCGAATAACAGCGGGGTTTTTCACAGTAGCGTTCTTTAACCTTTCGTTTAAAGTGTCGCCGGAGACGGTTTGAACTGTGCCGTCAATTAAGCCGCCGTCTAAAAGGGTTTTAAGAACCGCGCTTATTCCACCGGCTTCATAAAGGTCTACTAGATAATGACCGCCCACAGCCGGGCTTAATTTACAAATTTGCGGGGTTGTGGCACTGATGGCATTAATAACATCTAATTCCAGCTCGATTTCTCCCTCCCAAGCAATGGCCGGAAGATGCAGGATAGTATTCGTTGAACATCCCAAAGCCATATCCGCAGTGAGGCCATTAATTAAAGCCGCTTCCGTGACAATATCTCGCGGGCGGATATTTTTACGCCAAAGCTCCATTACCTGGTAACCGCTCTCTTTGGCCAGCACAATCCTTTCCGAATAAACCGCTGGAATTGTTCCGTTTCCAGGTAAAGCCATTCCAAGCACTTCTGTGAGACAGTTCATGGAATTAGCAGTAAACATACCGGCACAAGAACCGCAAGTCGGACAGGCCTTCTGTTCAAATTCTTTAAGCCACTCCTCATTTTCCTGCCCGCTATGAACCCGACCCGCGGCTTCAAAAAGGGTGATCAGGTTAACATCTTCGCCTTTAAACCTCCCAGGAAGCATAGGGCCCCCGCTTACAACAATGGAAGGGACATTTAAGCGCAGCGCCGCCATTAACATCCCTGGGACAACCTTGTCACAACTGGGAATAAAGACCAAAGCATCCAAGGAATGAGCTCTAGCCATGATCTCAATAGAATCCGCAATCAGTTCTCTACTGGCTAAGGAAAAATGCATCCCTTCATGACCCATTGCAATTCCATCGCATACACCAATGGTTGGAAATTCAAGAGGAGTACCCCCGTTTTCCCGTACCCCGGCTTTAACAGCCTCAGCTACGGATCGCAAATGCATATGCCCCGGAACCAATTCATTAAATGAATTGACCACTCCGACCAAAGGTTTTTGGATTTCTCGGTCTGTGAGCCCCAAAGCTTTAAGAAGAGAACGATGCGGCGCCCGATCAATTCCTTTTTTTATGGCATCGCTGTTCATAGGACCGCTTCCTTTCAGTCTGTAAATTGATATTCTAAAAACGAATTACCAAAGAATTAAATCAATTCCCCGTCCCTTAAAGTTAAATCTTGGTAGGCGGCTAAGAGTTTTTTGAAAATTGGTCCCGGTTTTCCGTCCCCGATTACCCTAGAATCAACTTTTATAACAGGGATGAGTTCCGCTGCGGTTCCGGTAAGGAAACATTCGTCAGCACAGTAAACATCAGACAAGTTAAATAACTCCTCTTTCACCGGGATCCCCTGCTCCTGTGCTAACTCGATGACCGCATCCCTGGTAATCCCTTTTAAGATCCCAGCATAGGCGGGAGGAGTGATGAGCACCCCATCTTTAACCAGGAAAACATTATCCCCGGTAGCCTCGCATACATAACCTTCCTGATTAAGCATTAGGGCTTCTGTAACCCCGGCCTTATTAGCCTCTATTTTGGCTAAAATATTATTCAGATAATTGAGAGATTTTATTCGAGGGCTTAAAGCGTCGTTACTGTTTCGGCGGGTAGTGGCAGTTACAATTTCCAGCCCGTTTTCATACATGCTTTGGGGATATAAAGTTATATTTCCCGCTATACAGTAAATTCCGGCTTTAGAACACTTTAAGGGATCTAAACCTAAGTCGCCCACCCCTCTGGAAACAACCAGCCGGATATAGGCATCCTTAAGGTTATTTCTTCTTACTGTTTCGCAAACAATATCCATCATTTCCCGACGGCTGATTCCAATATCTAAAAGAATAATCGCCGCTGATTCATAAAGCCGATCAATATGTTCCTTTAATCTAAAGACTCGGCCCTTATAAGCCCTAATCCCCTCAAATACTCCATCTCCATAAAGAAATCCGTGATCAAATACCGATATGGTGGTCTCTTTACTGTCGACAAATTTACCGTTGGAGTAAATAATCATTACTTTTCTCTCTCCTTAAGTGTTTTATTCTACCATTTATTAATCATACTATAGAAATTAGTACTTTGGCCACCAAAATTAAAAATAAATAAGTATAGCAAAAAAACCCGAGTAGTCCGCCTCCAAACTTCCCTCACGGGCTTCTAGCAAAGTGCTAAAATACTTATTCTCGGCAGCTAGAGTGTTCAAGCAAGTCTTATAAAATTAAACTGTCTTATAACACATAATTATTTCTCTATAGTTTATATGCTACAGTTGCCAGTGTCAAGAATTAAAGTCCATGTATTAGTAAAACAATTCCTACTCCACTATCTCATAATAATCTGGCTTATTTACCTTCTAAAGAAACCGCTTCCTTTTTTCGGTTACGGACAATAAGCCTATAAATAACTGATAAAACTAACCCGGAGATAGCCAGAAAACCCCCGACTAAAAAAGCCGGCTGATAACTATTGGTCGCGCTATAAATACCGGCCACGATATTGGGGCCTGTTAAACCGGCAATAGCAAAGCCAATAAACATAATGCCATAGTTAACGCTATTATTCCTGGATCCAAATTGATCAGCGGTAAAACCCGGATAAACTCCCATAAAAGACCCGAAACACAAACCAATAAGGACTATGCTTATGTAAAAACGAATAATGTTTTGTTCCTGACAGAAGAAAAGCAGACCCATTGCTCCTAGAGCAACTATTAGCATTATAGTCAGGGTATTGATTCTCCCGATCTTGTCGGAAATAAAACCGGCAGAAGCTCTCCCTATACTATTGGAAAGAGCTATAAGAGAAACAACAATTGTTGCTGAGGAAACAGACAGGTTAACCATAGTTTGAGCTATAGAAGAGGCTTGGGATATTATCATCATCCCAAAATTTGCCCCACAGACCAGCATAAGAATCATGACGTAAAAAACAGGGTCGGCAAGCATTCCTCTCCAGTTTTTCTCGATGGCTTCTTTCCCGCCCAAACTATAAAAATCTTTCGGTGGGGTCCAGCCCCAGGGTTTAAAATCTCGGGGGCTTTTGGTGACAAAAATAGTGCCAATGGTTATAAGGATAAAAAAGACCAGGCCAAACATTTTAAAAGCGGAAGTTACGCCTGTTCTAATTATTAAATAATTAGCAATAGGAGATATGATTACCGAACTTATCCCGTAAGATGCTGTGGTAATACCCCCAACCATCCCCCTCCGGTCAGGAAAAAATTTAACCGAATTGCTGATTGTACATCCGTAAACCAGTCCCATAGCCAGACCACAGACAATACCATAACCGAAGATGAGCATTCCTATTCCTTTTGCAAATCCGGAGATAATAAGTCCCGAACCATACATCACTCCCCCGGCAAAAATAACCCACTTCGGGCCGAATTTATCATTAATATATCCCCCGGAGATCAAAGTTATGGGGCCTAAACTATTGGCAATGGAAAAAACTATTGCCAGGCTTCCAGCAGTTAAGGCCATGCCGGTAACACTGCTTAGATGTTCGGCCATGGGAGCAGCAAAAACACTCCAGGCATACATGGAGCCAATACACAAATTAATAAGACAACTAGCGACTAAAACCGCCCATCTTCTTTTAGTCAGATATCTTACCTGTTCCGGGGATAACTCCATTAATTCAGCCCCTTAAAAAATACATAAAAAAAGATCTTCTTACTAAAGTTGCCCTATAATGTAATTATATACTAAACCTCGAAGGAAATATATGTTTTTGCCTTTTTCCCTTGCTAATTTTAAAAGGGACTGTTATAATGTCCTCTATACAAACACAAATGTTTCCCCTGTGGGGATTGGAGGAAGGAATTATGAAACAGATTGCCATCGGCCTTTTAGGATTTGGTACGGTTGGGTCCGGTGTGGCGCAAATATTAAAAAATAACCGTTTTGATATTAAAAGCCGAACAAATGCCAACATTTTTATTAAGAAATCTCTGGTCCGAGATCCTCTCAAGGACAGACCTCATAGCGATAACCTTTCCTTTACCACTAATGCGGAAGAAATACTAAAAGACCCGGAAATCCAGATCGTGGTGGAGGTTATGGGCGGTATTGAGCCGGCCCGTTCTTATATTTTGGAAGCCTTTAAACAGGGCAAACATGTGGTTACCGCCAATAAAGATCTTTTAGCGCTCCACGGAAGCGAGTTGTTCGCCGCCGCAGCCCAAAATAATTGCGATTTGTATTTTGAAGCCAGTGTTGCCGGAGGAATTCCGATTATCGCCGCTCTAACCCAGTCCTTAACCGCTAATCGAGTTTCCTCTATTCTGGGGATTATTAACGGAACTACAAACTATATTCTCTCCGCCATGACTGAACAGGCGCGGGATTTTGAGGATGTGCTCAAGGAAGCCCAGGAATTCGGGTATGCGGAAGCGGATCCCACTTCAGATATAGAGGGGCTTGATGCCGCACGTAAATTGGCTATTCTCTCCACCCTAGCCTTCAATACCGAGATTACTTTTGAACAGGTTTTTGTCGAAGGTATTTCCAAAGTATCTAAAACCGATATTCAATACGCCAAAGAATTGGGATGTGTAATTAAACTCCTCGCTATCGCTAAAAATAAGGACGGAGAAATTGAAGTCCGGGTTCATCCTACCATGATTAATAAAAATCACCCTTTAGCAACTGTAAATGGGGTCTATAACGCAGTTTATATTGTGGGAGATGCTTTGGGAGAAGCAATGTTTTACGGCCAGGGAGCCGGGGCTCTTCCTACCGGGAGCGCCGTAGTCTCAGATATTATTCAAATTGTTCGCAACATGGAGTGTGCTTCTCCCACAACAAGAAACGGCAGCTACAGAAAACTGCCTCTTAAGCCAGTAGAAAACTTCACAACCGGATATTATATTCGGATTAAAGTTCAGGACGAACCGCGGGTTTTTGCCACTGTCGCTTCTTTCTTTGCCCAAGCCGGCATCAGTTTTAACTCTATTATCCAGAAGCCCAGACCGGATAAAAATGCGGAAATCGTACTGGTAACCCACCCTTGTAAGGAAGGGCAGATTCGTAAAGCTCTGGAATCTTTAAATAACTATAATAAGTTAGAAAAAGTCTATAATGTGTTGCGTTTGGAGAATGGGGTGCAATAAATGTGTATTGCGTAAAAATACCCGCCACTTCAGCCAATTTAGGGCCTGGTTTTGATTGTTTGGGATTGGCTTTAAAGCTCTACAATGTTTTCAAGGTTGAACCGGGCGAGGTTTTAAGTTTGGAACTCCAAGGGGATTATGTAGAGAATATCAGCCTCCAGGAAGATAACCTTTTCTGGCAAGCAGCCTGTGTTCTCTGGCGAAAAATTGGTTTTAAACCCCAACCTTTAAAGATTGTTATTGAAAGCTATGTCCCCCCTTTCCGAGGGCTTGGCAGCAGCTCCACCGCTGTAGTCGGGGGATTGATGATTGCCAATGCTCTGGCCGGCGACCCTTTCAGTCGGCCAGAGCTCTTAAATATCGCCAGTGAAATAGAAGGACACTCCGACAATGTCTGCCCCGCACTATATGGGGGGATTACACTCTCGGTAAAAAATGAGGGGCAAATAATTCCTAAAATTTTGACTACAAAGCCAAAATTTAAAATAGTCGTCCTTATCCCCGAGATCACAATCCCAACTACTAAAGCCCGCGAAATATTACCTGCCAATATCCGTAGGGATGATGTTGTCTTCAATTCCTCCCGGGTGGGTTTACTTGTCAATTGTTTTTTAAAAGAAGAGTATGAGCTTTTAAATATCGCTACTCAGGATAGGATTCATCAAAATCAAAGGGCATCCCTCCTTCCCGGAATGGTTAAAACCCTAGCCAAAGCTGTGGAAAGCGGGGCCTATGGAGCAACCTTAAGCGGCGCAGGACCTACCCTTCTGGCTTTTAGCCCTTATAATTTAGAACAAAAAATTGCCACCGCCATGAAAAAAGCGTTGGCTAATTATTCAATAAATTCCAGCGCTTTAGTTTTAGATATTGATCCTTCGGGAGCAGTGATGAGTAAAGAATGAGTCAAGAGGTCATCGGCCTTGGACTCATTCTTTATAATAAACTTGCTCATCATAAAGTCGGGAATATATTTTATAAGACTTTAAAACTTTTTTTACATATTCCCTTGTTTCAAAAAAAGGAATGTCTTCAATAAGATAAGGGCCCAAATCTGATGCTTGAAGCCATTTGGCCACGCGGCCACAACCTGCATTATAAGCGGCCAGAACTATGACAGCGTTCCCGTCAAACTGTTTATTTAGCTGCGCCAAGTACCAGGTTCCGTAACGGATATTGACCTCCGGATCTAATAAAATATCCTCCCTGTACTCTTCCCCCAGGTGGTGAGCAATTTCTCGGGCTGTAGCCGGCATGATCTGCATCAAACCAAGGGCTCCCTTTGGGGAACAGGATTCGGGTTTAAAGCGGCTCTCCTCCCTCATCACAGCCAACACAAATAAAGGATCTAGAGAATACTCCGAAGCGTATTTTTCAATCAGCGGTTTATAGGGATAAGGGTAGCGTATTTTTTCAAGGATTTTAAATTGCTGTAAACTAAAGGCAATAAAAAGCAACAGAACCAATATAATAATTTTCGGTAATTTTCGTTTGACGATAAACAATTTCTACCATCCTAATAGTTTTTAAATCTATATGCAAAACCTTTAGCCCTTATGAGTGGAGGGAGATGCTCCTCCGGTTCGTAGGCTTGTGAAATATTTCCCTCCACTTAAAGTTTTTTTGAGTTGTAGATATTTTCTAAAAATTTTTCTGTCTCGGCCCAAGTTCCTGAGTTATCGATGACTAAATCAGCTTTCCTAGCTTTCTCCGTCAAAGGCATTTGGGATGCGATCCTAATCTCTGCTTCTTCTCTTGTAAAACCATTTCTTATCATCAATCTTTCTCTTTGAAGTTCCGGTGTTAAATATACAACCCAGACCTCATCCATTGACTTGTCCAACCCCACTTCAAGAAGAAGCGGGACATCATGAATGATGAACCGATGCCCCTTCTCTTTCAAAGCAGAGCTTTTTTCCGCCATTCTGGCGAAAACCAGGGGATGGATAATGGCCTCTAATTTTTTTTTAGCTCCAGGATCCCTGAAAACCAGATCGCCTAATCGACGCCGATTTATTTTCCCGTTTTCCAGATAATGAGGGCCAAATTCCGTGCTGATCTCCGTCCGCACAGCCTGTTCTTCCATTAACTCGTGCGCTATTTCGTCGGCGTCAATAACCGGTACTCCTTTTTCTCTAAACCAATTAGCGACACTGGTTTTCCCGCTTGCGATACCCCCTGTTAGTCCTATAATCTTCATTTAGTATTGACCCCTAACCTTTCTTTAAATCAATTTTAAACCGCCGATCATTATTAATAGTAATCCCGGCAAAAATTTAACTTTGCTCAAAATCACACTCGGCAATTTTCCCGTGAGCAGCTGTCCGGTTCTAAGCATCAAAATCTGAAGAATTGCAACTAAAGCTATGACATAAAAAGAAATACCCGTCATAGCGGCGGCCATCCCGGCGGCAAAAGCATCCAGGGACAGAGCAACTCCTAAGATAACACTTTCTTTCGCGTTTATTGTGCCCGAGCCGTCCAAATCAGCGGCATTCGGTGTTTTTAAGACCTTAATAACCAAACCAAAAATCTTAAGTTTGATACATATCAATGTTATATATGTATCCTCAGCCCCTACTGCCCCAGTCATAACCGGAACGGCTTTTCCCGTAATATTTTTTCTGGCGGCTTGAATAAGCTGATAACTGCCGATAATCATCAGGATCGCGGCTCCTAAGACATTAGGGGAGATCACCGCTAACCAAGGGGAGATTAGCTGGCCGAATAGCATCGAAATTCCCATGGCCAAGGCTGTACACAACCCGATTATAACCAAGGAAACGGAAGTCATTTTAATTTTGTTTAAACCATAGGCTATGCCGACACCGAATCCATCCAGGCTAAGCGCGAAAGCAATGAATAGCTCTATTCCCATATTTTATTACCCCGCTAAGTATTAATATTTTCGGGATAATATATGGAATTAGGCTTAAAGAGGTGTGTTTTTAACTCCCGCCTCCAATTCTAGCCATTGCTGTAAGAGATCGTTATACTCCCTTTGCAGTTCCTGATGTTCGTGATGTAATTTCAAGGCCAATTCATAATCGCCAGCCAGGTCATGCATTTTAGTCTCCAGTTCTTCCAGTTCTTTTTCCAGGCTTTCTATCGACTCTTCCAATTGTTTTATTTTTCTCTCCTGCCGTCTGATTTCCTTCGACTCTAAGAGGTATTTTTTAGCGGTTTGATCAGTCTCCTTCTTTGGGAGGCTGTTTTTTTCTTCTTCCTCCTTCACAGCTTCTCGGTAAGTAGTATAATCCCCGGCAATGATTCTCAATCCCTCAGCAGTTAAAAGAGCGATTTTATCTACCAGACGATTGACAAAGTAGCGGTCGTGAGAGATAACGATCATTGTGCCGTTAAAATCCAGGAGAGCTTCCTCCAGCACATCTCTGGTCCTCATATCCAGGTGGTTGGTCGGTTCGTCCAGTAATAAAAGATTGCCCTCGGCTAAAAACAATTTACACAAAGCCAGTCTGCTTTTTTCTCCGCCGCTTAAATTTTTATGGGGTTTAAAAACTTCCTCGCCTCTAAAACCGAACCTAGCCAATACACTGCGGATTTCAGGATCATGGAGGTCTGTGGAATAGCGAAGCTCATCCATTACATCTTTTACATTTTCTTTTTGGCCAATGTTTTCGTGTTCTTGGGAAAAATAACCGATTTTAACATTGGCTCCCAGTTTTATAGACCCTTTATAGGGAACCTCCCCGATAATAGCTTTTAAAAGCGAGGTTTTTCCTATTCCGTTTTTGCCCAGGAGAGCAATTTTATCCCCCCGCTGTAATTCAAGATTCACATTCTTAAAAATAGTTCTTTCCTCATAAGCTATCGATAGATCCTCTATTTCTAAGACCCTGTCCCCTGCCCGGGTAGAGGTTTGCAAATTCATCTTTATGGATTTTTCGGTTTTTGGTCCGGTAACAGGGGTGATTTTTTTCAATTGAGTTTCCCGGCCTCGGGCCTGTTTGGCTTTAATCCCTGCCCGGTGCCGGCGAATATACTCCTCTAAGTTGGCAATCTTTTTGTTAATTTTTTCTGCTTCCCGGCTTTTAGTTTTCTCTTCCAAAGCTAGCTGAAGTTCAAAGTCAGAATAATTACCGGTATAGGTTTTAAGTGTTCCTTCCCGAAGAGAGAAAATTTTAGTCGCTATCTGGTCCAAAAAATAGCGATCATGGGAAACAAGGAGGATGGCTCCCGGGTACTCGCTTAAATAATTCTCCAGCCACTCCAAGGCTTCCAAGTCTAGATGGTTGGTCGGTTCGTCCAGAATCAACAGTTCTGGTTCCCTGAGCAAAAGTTTACCCAGGGAAACCCGCGTTTTTTGGCCGCCGCTTAAAACCCTGGTTTCCGTGTTCTGATAGGGTTCTAAGCCCAGTCCGAAAATCAGGCGGCGGATTTTTGCTTCCAAGGCGTACCCGCCACTTCTTTCGTATTTCTCCGTTAACCGGCCATACTGGTGAAGTATTTTTTCGTCTGCCTCTTGGGACATCTTTTTTTCTAAATACTGGAGCTGTTTCCTCATCTCTAAAATATCATTTCGTTCCGCCAGCAACGAGTCCCAGACAGTTCCTTCTTCCTTAAGGTCAACCATGGTTTGCGGGAGATACCCTAGGATAAAAGAACATTGAAGATCTCCCTGATAAGGAAACTCCCCTATAATTGCTCGCAGGAGAGTGGTTTTCCCCACCCCATTAGCACCGACTAAGCCCACTTTTTCTCCGGCTTCTATTTTGAAATTAACAGCACTTAAAAGAGGGCTTCCCGCTATTTCCAACGTCAGGCCCTTACCTACCAATAAACTCATGTTTTCGATTCTCCCGTTTAGTTCTGACAGTGAGGACAATAGACTGTTGTCCGCCCAGCAATTTTTTCCCGTTTAAGTTCTTGACCGCAAACCTTGCATTCCAAACCACCGCGGCCATAAACCATTAAACTGTTCTGAAAGCTCCCTTTATTGCCTAAAGCATCCCGATAGTCCTTAAAAGTTGTACCCCTGGCTTTAATGCCTTCTTCTAAGACCTCGCAAATCGCTAGGTGGAGTTTAATTATTTCCGAAATCTTTAAGGAATTGGTTTTCCTATTGGGCATTATTCCCGCCCTAAACAAGGCTTCATCCACATAGATATTACCCAAGCCTGCTAGAACCCGTTGATCGAGCAAAGAAGACTTTATAGTGCTTCTTTTTCTTCGTGCTAAGCGTTTCCCGAGCCGTTCAAAGGTAAAATCTTCGTCTAAAGGCTCGGGACCCAGTTTAGCTAAAGAAGGGATTTTTTTTATTTCGACCGTGGGGACAAGTTGAATTCGGCCGAACTTCCTCAGATCCGAATAATGTAATTCCCCCTGCTCCAGGGTCAGGACAACATGGGTATGCTTAGCTGGTGGCTGTTTCCCTTCATAAAAGATTAAACGCCCAGTCATTCGGAAATGGATGACCAGCGTCAGCCCACGGCTTAAATCAAGCAATAGGTACTTTCCTCGCCGAGCAATATTTTCAATTTCTCGATCTAAGACCAACTCGGTAAAGTCTAAACCCGGAAGTGAAATTACGGCTGCCGGCCAAAGAATATTAATGTTTGTAATCCTCTGGCCTAAAACTTTTTTAGTTAAAGTTCTCTTAATGCTTTCTACTTCCGGCAATTCCGGCATTAGATCTCCTCCATCTCATACCAGTTCCTTCCGGCCCGGCAATCGACAACTAGGGGAACCGTCAATTTATAACAGTTTTCCATGGTTTGTTTTACTATCTCTTTTACTTTCTCCAAATCAGAGGCTAAAACTTCAATTAGCAATTCGTCATGGACCTGGAGCAGTAAATTGGCTTTAAAACCTTGCAATTCTTTAGCTACCTGAACCATGGCTATTTTCATTATATCAGCAGCACTACCCTGAATAGGAGTGTTTTTAGCAATTCGCTCTCCAAATTGACGCGTCATTCTATTAGGATGATTAAGTTCCGGTATTTTACGCAAACGGTTAAAAAGAGTTCGAACCTCGCCTTTTTCTTTCGCTAAACGCACTGTTTCATTTAAATACGTTTGAACCTTACTGTAGCGCTTAAAGTACTGCTCTATATAAAACTTAGCTTCTTTCCTAGGAATGGATAAATCCCGGGCCAGTCCATAATCAGTGAGCCCGTAGATCAGGCCAAAATTTACCGCTTTAGCTTTATCCCTCATATCCCTGGTTACCTCCCCCAAGGAGACGCCGAAGACTTCTGAAGCCGTACGGCTATGCACATCTTCTCCCGCCAGAAAGGACTCGCATAAGAGGGGATCTTGGGAGTAATGAGCTAAAATTCTCAGTTCTATTTGGGAATAATCTGCTGAGAGTAAAAGCCAATCCTCTTTACTGGGTAGAAAAGCTTTTCTAAGCTTGCGACCCTCTTCTAAACGGATAGGGATGTTCTGGAGATTAGGCTCTGTGCTGGACAAGCGACCAGTTGCCGTCACTGTCTGCTGGAAAGTGGTGTGTATCTTCCCCTCCCGGATTTCGTTAAGGAGACCATTTACATAAGTAGAACGAAGTTTCATCAATTGCCGATACTGCAGAATTTTCTCCACGATGGGGTGGGCAAAACGCAATTCCTCTAAAGTCTCAGCATTAGTTGAATAGCCGGTTTTGGTTCTTTTCTTGGGAGGCAAACCCAAATCCTGAAACAAGACATCTCCCAACTGCTGGGGAGAATTAATATTAAAGGTAGAACCCGCTAAGGTGTAGATTTCCTCCTCCAAGGCAGCTAGCTTTCCGTCTAGTTCCGCTCCTTGAGCTTTAAGCATTTCCTGGTCAACAGTAATGCCGGCCTTTTCCATCCGGGCCAAAACCAAACTTAAAGGTTCCTCAACCTCGTGTAATAAGGTCTCCAGGCCTTCAGCAACCAGGCTTTCTTTAAATTTTTCTTTCAAACTATGCAGTAAATAAGCTTCCTGAGCTGGAGTTAGATTTTCCGGCGGAGAAAAATTTTTCAATAAATCCGCTGCTCCGTACCCGGATAAGTTGAGGTTTAAGAGGTAAGCAGCCAAGCTTAAATCCATTTCCAGGCCCTCTAAGGTCTTTCCTTCATTTAACAGCAAGGAATACAGGGCTTTGCTGTCAACAACGATTTTTGGCACGGTAGAAGCGGCTAATAAGCTCTCAAAACACTCCTCCACCTGAGCTGAAATTGAGTTTCGCGCCAGGGAATAGATGTTTTGCCCATCGTAGATACCTATCTCCGACCAGCGTCCTAAATGAACACCGGATCCTGTGTACCGATAACTCAGAGTTAAGGTCGGCTTTTGTGCAAGCCAATCCTCAATTTTTTCTACCCAGGTCTCCGAATCCATTTTGATTTCTTCCGGCAGATCAAGACTGGGTTTTGCTTTGTTATCCTCTGTGAATTCTCCTTTATCTCCTTCTTTGCCTAGCCGAGCATCCAAACTCTGCTCAAACAAGCGGGCAACAGTAACCAGGCTGTAGCGATGAAAGATCTTTCGACACTGTTCCCGATCTGGAGCCTTCCAAACAAGATCGTTCAGGGTATATTTAAGGGGAACGTCATGGATCATAACCGCTAACTTTTTACTTAGTAAAGCCTGGTCCTGGTACTCCTCGATTAGGGATTTCAGCCTTTTTCCTTTTACCTCCTCTTTATTTTGCAAAATATTTTCTAAGGTCTCAAATTCATGAAGCAATTTTAAAGCGGTCTTTTCCCCTATTCCCGGAATGCCGGGAATATTATCCGATACATCTCCCATCAGGGCTTTCAGGTCCACAATTTGGGAAGGTTTTAAATTATATTTTTCAAATAAGCGTTCTTCGTCATAGCACTCCACTTTAGTAATTCCCCGCACAGTAATATAAACTTTTGTTTGAGGTGAAATCAACTGTAAAGCATCTCTATCACCGGTATAAATACTGACTTCCATATCTTCCCCAACTGCGCGTTCCGTAACAGTGGCTATGATATCGTCCGCTTCGTAACCTGCTAACTCGAGCATGGGAACAGACATCGCTTCTAAAATTTCTTTCAGATACGTAAATTGAGGGCTTAAAGTCTCAGGCATTTCTTTTCGCTGAGCTTTGTATTCCGGATAATAATCAAGGCGTACAGTAGGCTTATCCTTATCAAAAACCACAGCCCAATAATCCGGCTTCTGTTCTCTTTGGAGTTTTAAAAGCATGGTCAAAAACCCATGTACTCCATTTGTAGGCAGACCCTCCGCTGAAGTAAGAGGGGGCAGGGCATAAAAAGCCCGGTATAAAAGACTGCTTCCGTCTAAAAGAACTAATTGAGTCATTATTTTGACTCCTTTCCCTAATCTAAAAGTTTAATTTCCAAGATTACCTAAAAAGTATGATCTAAATAATATAATTTTAACAAAAAATCTATTTGCGAGAGCTTCTACGAAATAAAAAACCGTCCCTTGGGCAATGTTAAAATCCAGAGTTGCCTCAAAAAGGGAGGTCTTACAAAAATTATTTAATCTCTGTTTAGACGGCGTCCACGCCTTTGCCTCTTACACTCCCCACACCATCTAAATCCATTTCCTTTGGTACAAAGGGCATAGTTGCCCCCCTCTATCCTTAACCTTTTCCCTTCCACCAGGCTCTCAGCAACTTTCTTTCGGGCCTCATTATAGATACGCTGGATTGTAGAACGGGCAACTCCCATTCTTTCTGCACACCCTTCTTGATCCAAACCCTCGTGATCGATTAAACGAATTGTTTCAAACTCTTCAATTAACATTACGACCTCATCGCCGTGGTTCTCTTTGTTTACCGGAGCGTAAAGATCGTAATGAGGCAAATCGCAAACCAGTCGTCTTTTTATCGGCCTCGGCATAAATTCACCTGCTTATAAATTATATTAGATATAGTATAGCATAGCCACAAATTTAATTCATGCCACCTCTTCAGACTTTTATCCTTTTTATGAATATACTACCCTTTAGGTCACTTGACTTTAATGGTTTTTACTCCGAGATTGCAATTTCGATCCCCAACTTCGAAAGTAAATTTTTTAATTCCGGCCAGCAGTATTCTGTGGTTTGAATTATAACATCACCTTGAAAGCGATCCACAGTGGTTACCACCCCTAAATGTCCCATCCCCTCTACAAATTTGCACAACAGTTGAATATCCGGTCGGGACACTTTAGCTCTGATAATCAAATCACTATCTTGAAAATTATTCTTTGGACAGACCATTTCAGTCGCCGTCTCCTTTTATTGAAATTCTTATTCCCAGGTTTGTCTGTCTTTTTAAAATCTGCTAGGCGTTTTACCTCTTGCCTAATTTACTTTATTTATCTTTCTTTTTTCTTAAGATTGAAAAGGGTTCTAGGGGTCTGGGAGAAGCGATTCTTAAAACTTGTTGGGGATGCCGGGCCACTTCAACCTCCGATCCAGTTTCATCCCACAATCTCGTAACTTTAAAGGTCCAAGGTTCTTCCGTAGGAGATAGAACCTCGATTTCATCTCCGAGTCTGAAATTGTTGCGCTGTTCGATCAGATAAGTACCGGGTAGATTTTTGTCCTCGGATAACACTTTGCCGACAAAAGTATACTGCCTAATATAATTGGAAGTTTTAATATTATGGTCTTTTGCTGTGGGTCTGTTAAACAAGAACCCGGTAGAATAATCACGATGGCTGACTTTGTCCATTTCTTCTTGCCACAGGGGCAAGCGACGGTTAAATTCCTTTTCTCCTTTTTCCCAAAGGGTATCAAGAGCCTCACGATAGACTTTCACGGTACTAGCCACATAGTAAGCGCTTTTCATCCGCCCTTCGATTTTGTAACTCGCTAACCCCAATTCCTTAAGAAGAGGAAGCTGTTCCAGAAGACAAAGATCGTGGGAATTAAAAATATAGCTTCCCCTCTCGTCTTCCTCTAAGGGAAAGTACTCCCCAGGCCTTTTCTCTTCCACTAAGGCATAACCCCAGCGGCAGGGATGGGTACACTCACCTCGATTAGCATCCCGCCCCGTCAAATAGTTACTCAAGAGACAGCGCCCTGAGTAGGACATGCACATTGCCCCGTGAATAAAAATTTCTAATTCCCCTTGGGCCCGCTGGCTTAAGAGTTTGATCTCCTCTAGAGATAACTCCCTGGCCAACACCACTCTCTGGATCCCCAGCGAAAACCAAAAGTTTGCACTCGCAGAATTGGTGCAATTGGCTTGAGTGCTTAAGTGAAGTGGTAAATGAGGCGCTTTTTTCTGGGCCAGCGCCACTACTCCGGGATCGGAGACAATAATTCCATCCACTCGTAAAGCAGCTAATTCTTCCAAATATGCCGGCAGGGTTAAAAAATCATCTTCATGAGCATAGATATTAACCGTAATATAGATTTTTTTCTTAAGGCTATGAGCGTATTCCACCCCGAGACGCATTTCCTCCAGCGATAAGTTTCCGGCCTGGGCTCGCAACCCAAAGGAAGTCCCAGCAGCGTAAACAGCGTCAGCTCCATAAGCCAGAGCAAATTGTAATTTTTCTAAATTCCCCGCTGGGGCTAAAATTTCTGGTTTATTCATAAGACCTCCAGTTGCGTACATTTATAGTTGCCTTAAATGGCAAGAAAATAAAAATCCCCTTCAGAGCATTAAAACAATAAAGGGGACAGTTCTGGAAAGGTTTTATTATTGATATTTACTAATATTATTTAAATGCTCCGCATGAGTTACGGCAAAGGCATGAGATTTATCACTTTTAGCTACAAAATATAGGTAATCGGTTTTGGAAGGGTAAAGCACCGCTTGTAAAGAAGCTCGCCCGGGATTAGCAATCGGCCCCGGTGGCAACCCTAAGTTTTTGTATGTATTATAGGGAGAATCGATCTCTATGTCCGCAGTACTTAATACCGGTTTAACCTCGCCTAATACATACTGTACAGTGGCACAGGACTGTAAAGGCATCCCCTTTTGGAGCCTGTTATTAAAAACCCCAGCAATTAAAGGTCTTTCCTCTGGTTTAACCGCCTCCCTCTCTACAATGGAGGCTTTAGTTACCCAATCATAAACGGAAAGGTTTAGAACTTTTAAGCGGTCTACCGTTTCAGGGGTTAATTCCTTTTCAAATCTTTTCAAAAAAACAGCGATTATCTCTTCGGGTTCCTGGCCTTTATTGAAAAAATAAGTGTCAGGAAATAAAAAGCCTTCCAAACGGTTTTCACCCTGGGGAATATCTTTTAAGAAAGGATAAGTTTGGGGGTTTAACCTCTTCATAGCTCGGTAAAACTCAGCCTCGGTCCCCAATTCTTTACTCGCTAAAGTTTTAACGATCTGAGCTACCGTATACCCTTCCGGGATAGTAACTTTAATGTTTTCTTTGTCGGGACCTTTGATTAGCTTGTCCAAAATCTCTTGCGCACTCATAGAGGGTGAAAGCTGATAGACCCCAGCCACTATTTTGGGATCAGCTTTTTGGAGCCAACAAAGTTGGAGAAAAGCTCTCGCACTACGAATAATTTTCTTATCTTCCAATTCTTTGGCTACTTGGCTGGCTGTCATGCCTTGTTTAATCTCCAAAACTTGATTCTGCTGAGAGGTTGATAAGGGTCTAAGATTTGTTTGAAACCACAGTCCGGCGATGACTACCACAACTAAGACCAATAAAGCCGCCGAATGCACCCTGGGCCTTTTTCTAGGCCTAAATTTGGGGATTCTTCTAACCACGATACTCCTTCTTTCCTTCTTCGGACATTCTGGTTATTGAAAAATAGTTTCTGGACTACTTTATTATAACCTTTTTGTATAAAATAAGAAACTCACGAAATAGCATGAGTTTCATTATTCTAGAATTTAGAAATTTTCTTAATCTTCCTCGAAATCTTCTTCCTCTATTTCCTCCCAGGCATCGGCAATTTTTTCCCATTCTTCATCGTCTTCAATATCCACAAGCATCTCCTCGCCATCTTCGGAGACTTCTAGTTTAAGGATTATCGCCTCTGCTTCCTCATCGTCAACGTCTTCCTCTTCTTCAACGGGCAGAAGAACATAATAAGTACTCCCATCAACTTCTAAAGTATGCAAATGAATAAACTCGTGTTTATTGCCCTCGTCATCGTCGAGAACTATGATATCATAAACGTCTTCATCCATTTCATACCGGTTAATTTCCTCAGTCATTTTCAATCCACCTCTCAAAATAGATATTGTAATTCTAACCTCGCAGGCAAAGAATGTCAAATTAAAAGCTTAAATGTTTTTTTGACTGTCAAGATACCCCTGTAAAATAAAAACTGCGGCCATTTTATCAATGACCTTTTTCCTTTTGGCCCTGGAAAGATCTGCTTCTAGAAGGACTCTTTCCGCCCCCACTGTACTCAACCGTTCATCCCACAACTCAACGGGAAGTTTGAATTCTAAGGCCAGTTTTTCAGCAAACGCCCTCGTTTTTAGAGCTCTTTCCCCTAAAGTGCCGTCCATATTCCGAGGATACCCGATAATTATCTTTTCCACTTGATAGTCTTTTATGAGGTTTTCCAACTCCTCCATATCTTTTGGGGATCTCTTGATCACCTTTACCCCTTGGGCCGTAATCAATAAGGGGTCGCTTATCGCTACGCCAATAGTTTTATCCCCAAAATCCAACCCCATTATTCTCAGATCTTTCCCTCCTTTAAGCTATTATTTCCAGTTTAAACTATTTTTAAACAGAAATGTTCACAGGCTCGCCCACAATAACCACAGAGAATACAGTGTTCATCTTTTACCACTGCTCTGTCGTCTATAAGCGCCAGAGCATTCTGAGGACAACTGGCAATACATTTCCCACATCCCTGGCACCAATCTGCAATGTAAAGCTTTCTTTCCCGGTAGAGAACCGCTTTGCGAGTTGCTTCCGGTACGGGTCTGTTTGAGCAAAGAGCCAGATTATAATCTACCTCTGCCCGGGAGGACATCCCTAGGGCCATGGCCTGAATTCCTGGGATCCCTTTTATGTAATTAACTGCCTTTTCCGGCTCCGAGGCCAAATGCCCTCCTCCGAAGACTTTCATTGCATACATACCGATTCCCAATTCGGCTGCGAGATAAACACTGTCCAACATATCCTGCAAAGTTCCGTCAATAATGCCCAAACCTTGGTAGTTGATTAAAGGATGGATAACATCCAAACCCGGTTGTAAGGCCCCTGCTCTAACACCCGCCGCCGCATGAGTAGAGATACCGATATACTTTACCTTCCCTAAGGATTTAGCTTTGAGCATCGCTTCCCAAGCCCCGGCATGACCCTGCAGGGTTAAATGGTTTTCTTGTTCATGCAATAAAAAGAAATCAATTATGTCCCGGTTTAAAAGCTTTCGTGCTTTTTCCAAGGTGTTAGTAAATTCTTTTTCTGTCACCGCGTAAGTTTTGGTTACTATTTTAGTCTCTGGATACTCCTCTAAAACCGGTCGTAACTGTTCATAATTATTATATATTTCGGCTGTATCCACCCAGTTGATCCCATTTTCAATAGCATAGCGCAAAACATCTCTCCCCTCTTCAGTTGTGACTCTTCCCTGAAGGGGAGAAATTGCAAGACTTCCAAAACATATCTCTGATACCTCCGGGCCGTTTAAGCCCAGAACCACTTGTTGCAAAAATAACAGCTCCCAGCCTAAAATTTAAGAATAATAAAAACCAGTGTTAGAGACCCCCACCAAGGTGAGGGCCTTAAAATTTATAGACATCTATAAATCTTTTAAATAAAAACCGACTAACTCTTCCAACAACTCATATCTTTCTAATTTTCGGATTTTGGTTCTCGCCTGGTTATGACTGGTAATGTAAACAGGATCGCCTGACATCAGATAGCCCACTAATTGATTAATGGGGTCGTATCCTTTTTCTTGCAGTGCAGCATAAACCTGTTGCAATATCTCCCGAGCCGAGTGTTCACCGCCTTGGGATTTAAACATCATGGTTTCTTCCATTTCACTCAAGGTTTATACCTCCTTTCTTTTACCAGGTTCCTTAGAATACTATTCCTAACCCAGACAAAAATTACCTATCCTTAATTATCTTAACATATTTCGTTAAAATATTTAAAGTTTTGCCAAATCTTACTCTAAAAACTTCTTAATTATTGGCACTACCTTATCCAAAGCTTCTCCTATTTTGGAGGGATCTTTACCACCGGCCTGAGCCATATCAGGGCGTCCCCCTCCACCGCCACCTGCTATAGCGGCAACCTCCTTAATAATCTTCCCGGCATGAAGGTTCCTTAAACCAGGGGGGCTTATTACTGTTACAAAATTTGCCTTCCCGGCCGCAACAGTTCCTAAAACAATTACCCCTTCCTGAATTTTATCTTTAAGCAGATCAGCAGTTTGTCTCAGTTCTTCCATGTCCTGAGCTCGAATTTGAGCCGCCAAAACTTTGAGACCCTGAACTTCTTGAACTTTATCCACTAGGCTTTCAGACTCTTGTTTAGCAATTATACCCGACAGCCGGCGAATTTCTTTTTCCTGATCCTTAACTTCTGCCAGAAGAGAAACAACCCTTTTTACTGTTTCTTGAGGCTGGGCTTTCAGTAGAGCGTTTAATTCCTCCATTTGCTCGTCCAAGTTCCTCAAGTAGTTTAAGGTCCCCTTGCCAGCCAGGGCTTCGATCCTCCTTAGACCGCTGCCAATCCCGCTTTCAGAAATAATTTTAACCAAACCGATTTCACCGGTTCGCTTTACATGCGTCCCTCCGCAAAGCTCCATGCTGCAATCTCCGATATCCACCACTCGAACTGTAGAACCATACTTTTCTCCAAACAAAGAAATAGCTCCTCTGGCCCGGGCCTTAATAAGGCTCATCTCCTGAACTTTAACCTCTAGATTAGCTAAAACCCAATTATTAATTAAATCTTCTACAGCTAAAATTTCTTCTTTAGTCAAAGGTGAAAAATGAGAGAAATCAAACCTTAACCGCTCCTTAGAAACATAGGAACCAGCCTGCTGAACATGTTCGCCCAGGACTTTTAGAAGAGCGCTATGTAAAAGATGGGTGGCGCTATGATTAATAGCTGTGGCTTGTCTGCTGACAGGATCCACTTGGGCTTGCACTCTGTCTCCTGTCTTAAAAGTTCCCTCTTTAATGAGTAGCTGGTGAGTAATTGTCCCATTAGGTAACTTCTTTAATTCCATAACTTCGGCCCAGGCTTCCGAAGTCTTAATAATTCCGGTATCAGAAACCTGCCCCCCGCTTTCAACATAAAAGGGAGTCCTGTTTAAAATAGAGACTACTTTTTCTCCCGGTCCGGCAGCTGTTACCTCTTTCCCTTCTATAAAAAGAGCTTGAATAGTGCTTTCCGCTGAGGTTGTCTCGTAGCCACAGAATTCCGTAGGCCCTATTGCTTTCGCTTTCTCTATCAATTCTTTATTCTCTGAAGCTGGTCTCATCTGCCGAGATTGTTCTTTGGCCAACTGTCTATGTTGTTCCGCAGCCGCTTGAAAAGAATCCCGATCAACAGTGATCCCCTCGTCACTTAACATTTCTTCAGTCAGCTCCACCGGGAAACCGTAAGTCTCGTAGAGATGAAAAGCGTCTTCCCCGCTCAGTTCTTTCAAACCCTGTTTTTTTAAGTCCCGAACCTTTTCTTTTAAAATAAGGGTTCCTTGGTCCAATGTAGTTTGAAAGTTTTTCTCTTCTAAACGGAGATTGTTTAAAATAAAAGTCTCATTAGCCTTTAATTCCGGATACTGGTGGGCATATCGGTCTTGGATTAAACGGAAAATCTCTTCTAAGAATGGCTTTTCGATGTCCAAGAGCCGGGCGTAACGTATGGCTCGCCGTAAAATGCGTCTTAAAACATAACCCCGTCCTTCATTGCTCGGTCTTATTCCATCGGCAAGCATAAAGGCTACGGCTCGAGAATGGTCTGCAACTATCTTAAGTGCTAGATCAGTCTCCGGATCTTTTTTGTAACTACGCCCAGCGATGGTCGCTATTTTATCAATTAAAGGCCTAAAGAGATCCGTATCAAAATTGGATTCCACCCCTTGAAGAACAGAAGCAATTCTTTCTAAACCCATGCCCGTATCGATATTTTTTTTCGGAAGAGGGGTCAGATTACCTTGTTCATCCCTATTAAACTGCATAAAAACAAGATTCCAGATTTCAAGGAAGCGATCACAATCGCAACCCATGGCACAATCATTTTTTCCGCAACCCCGCTGTTCTCCTAAATCAATATATATCTCTGAACAGGGGCCACAGGGACCTATAGGGCCCGCCGACCAGAAATTACTGGAATCTTCAAAAACCCTTTCGGGATTGACGCCAGCTTCTTTTACCCACAGGTCTTTGGCTTCACGGTCATCGGGATAGACAGTCACCCAGAGTTTTTCCACCGGAAGTTTAAGAACTTCGGTAAGAAACTCCCAAGCCCAAACAATCGCCTCTTTTTTAAAATAATCCCCAAAAGAAAAATTGCCGAGCATTTCAAAGAAAGTATGATGCCGAGCTGTTTTGCCAACTGATTCCAAATCCGGGGTCCGGACACATTTCTGAGAAGTTGAAACCCGAGAGTAAGGCGGTTCTACCTGACTCATTAAATAAGGTTTAAAGGGAACCATGCCAGCTACTGTTAACAACAAAGTAGGATCATTTTCCGGAATTAGGGAAGCGCTGGGCAAAATAGTATGGCCTTTTTGTTCGAAAAATTGCAAGAACATTTCACGTAATTGGTTTCCGGTATACATCTTTTTCCTCCTTTTATTGGAAGACTACAATTCATTTTCAATTAAGTATAGTCAATGCCAGAGTTTTCTGTCAATAATACTCAATTCTTTGAGGATTTCAATTCTTTCGGAGCCACCAAATAGTAAAAAATATGCCCCAAAACTATTTTGAGCACCGCTGCGAGGGGAATGGCTACAATCATCCCCAACAAACCACCGATTTTACCCCCTGCCAAGAGGGCAAATATAACCCACAAAGGGTGAAGACCCATTTTATTACTCATTAAACGGGGATTTATAATATTACTGTCGATTTGTTGCACTATAATAATAACGAGAATCACTTTTATGGCCATGAAGGGGCCTTTGCCTAAAGCTAAAAGCACAGAGGGAATTCCTCCTAAAATCGGTCCAAAATAGGGAATAAGATTTGTAACGCCACAGATTACCCCGATTAAGAAAGCATATTCCATTCCTACCAGCTTAACACCCAAACCGATTAGCAAGCCGACGATTAGGGCATCGATTATATTTCCTTGAACATAACGTTGGATAAGATAGTCAATTTCTTGCAACAAGCGCTGCCATTGTCCACTGAGCCGGACGGGAACAAGTTTGATCAAACCGACGCTAATCTTTTGCCAATCGAGTAAAAAATAAATTGCTAAAATCGGAGCTAGAATCATTAAACCTATGGAAGCGAGGATCGCCGGCAAGTTTTTGAGTGCTTTTTCTAACCAATTTATAAGGAGGCTCTGGCTCTCTTGAAACTGTTCATCTATAAGTTTGTTCACTTCACTAGGTAAACCCGCCTGGATATACTTATCTCTAATTGTTTCAATGAAATGATTAAAAGCCTGAATTCTTTCCGGTAGGACCAAAGCCAGTTTTTCCAGTTCCAAATAGAGTTTGGGCAGGACTAAAAACATAATTAATGCCCCAATAAAAATAATAAAGCTAAAGACTATGAACACCGCGAACTGTCTTGAAAAACCTTTTTTCGTTAAACGGGCAACCGCAGGGTTTAAAAGATAAGCTAAGACGGCTCCCACAACAAAGGGTACAATAACGTCAATTACCCTGGTCACAATAAAAAGGCTTGCAAAACTGACCGCAATAATAAAGGCCAAACGAATCTTAGCTAAAGCATTCATTCCTATTCTCTCACCGTTATGTATACACCGGAAAATTTAGGGGAGTAACACACCCCCCCGATAAACAAAGGTCGGATTCTCCAAAAAATAAAGAAAATCCAACCCTTACACAAAAAATCTAGATATTCAGTCTGCTTATTCGGCTAAAGCTTGCCCGATTTCCTCGTTTTCCGGATAGAAGTCTTCCCAAGCCACTAAGCTGCCATCCTCTTCTAAATCATAGACCACAAGCTTATCGGTGTGACTGTTAAACTCCACACAGCAATCCCAACAATAGTACTGTTCAACGCCTACTTTACCAATTTGCCGGCCCCCACAAACAGGGCATATCATGACAACGACCCTCCCTCGATGACAACAACATCTTGGCCTTCGGCCAAAATGTTATCTTCCAAAATTGCGTTTCTTCCTTTATATAAATCTGCAAATAACCCGTCAGAAATTTCATAACCAACTATGACCTGAACCAGGTTATCAACAAAGATATCTCCAATGGTTCCTTTGATGTCACCATCACTGTTATACACTTTACTGCCTATTTTTTCAGACCATTTTGCACCGTGAACTTTTTGGCTCGCAAACTCGGCCAAGGTTAGAGATTCCTTGCCGAAAGACAAAATACTTTCTCTGGCTACCGTTTCTTGCACTGATTTAAAGAAAGAATCCTTTTCCATTATTATTCCGGTGACTGTATTGTTTACGGGATCAAAGAGAATATCTTTTACCCACCCTAACCTCTCCCCGGAATCGGGATCCACAACCGGCAGCATAATCAGGTCTCTCATTCTTCTCATAAGTAACACATCCCTATTAGAACCTTGGTTTATTTTTCCCGCTTCCGGCAATTTATATTCATTTCTCCGTAAACCTGGAGGTAGTTCTGAAATTTCCAAGCTGCCATTTCATACTTATCTTTTAAAGGTTTAAACTTTGGCCTGTTTCGCTAAATAATCTTTAATAGCTGCGTGTACAGCATCGGCGGCAAGGTTGGAACAATGCATTTTTGTTTCCGGCAGACCGCCCAAAGCCTCAGCAACTGCGGCGTTGGAAATCTCTAGCGCCTCAGCCAAGGTCTTGCCTTTTACCATTTCCGTAACCATACTACTTGTCGCAACGGCCGCTCCGCAACCAAAAGTTTTGAATTTAACATCCCGAATAACATCATCTTTAATGTCCAAAGTGATCCGCATAATATCTCCACATTTGGGATTCCCGACTTGGCCGACGCCGCTGGCATTTTCTATTTCCCCCACATTACGAGGATTAGTAAAATGATCTATAACCTTTTCCGAATACATAATCTTTTCACTCCCATAGTATTTTAAAATATTTTATTCTTAGTTTGCCTCGTAAAGCGGGGATATAGCTCTCAAACGCTTAACAATCTTAGGTAGCTCCTGCAAAACAAAATCAATTTCTTCTTCTGTATTCTGGCGTCCCAAAGTAAAACGAAGTGAACCGTGAGCTGTTTCGTGATCAAGACCCATCGCCAATAAAACATGGGAAGGATCAAGAGAACCTGAAGTACAAGCTGATCCGCTTGAGGCTGCGATACCAAGCATATCTAAGCTAAGGAGTAGGGACTCTCCCTCTACAAAACTGATACTAACATTGACATTATTGCATAAGCGTTTGTCTCCTTGGGGACCGTTGAGTTTTACATTCTCAATGGAATCCATTATCCCAGTAATCAGCTTGTCCCTAAGCCTGGTAAGTTTATTGCTTTCTTGTTCCATTCTTTGACCGGCTAATTCACACGCCAGGCCGAAACCAATAATGCCTGGTGCATTTTCAGTACCGGAACGTAATTTTCTCTCTTGGGATCCTCCGAAAATCAAGGGATTAATTCGCACTCCGTTTCGCACATAGAGCGCTCCCACTCCCTTTGGCCCATAGATTTTATGACTGGAAATAGTCAATAAATCAATATTCATAGCAACTACATCAATGGGGACTTTGCCTAGAGATTGAACAGCATCCACGTGAAACAAAATATTTTTTTCACGCGCAATTTGACCTATTTCAGCAATGGGTTGTATAGAACCGACCTCATTGTTGGCGTGCATAATGCTGATGAGAATTGTCTCGGGACGAATTGCTTTTTTTACCTCCTCAACACTGACCAGTCCTTCCTCATCCACAGGTAAAATTGTTACTTCGTAGCCATTTTTGGCCAGGTGCTTAAAAGTGCTAAGAACCGCATGGTGTTCGATAGAGGAAGTGATCAAGTGGTTGCCTTTATTCACCCTGGCTTTTGCTGCCCCCTGGATTGCTAAGTTATCGGCTTCCGTTCCTCCGCTGGTAAAAATAATCTCTCTGGCCTGAGCCCCAATCAAATCCGCTACCTGTTGCCGGGCTTTTTCTAATGCTTTTCTTACTTCGCGACCAAAAAGATGAACGCTAGACGGATTACCGTAAAATTCCGTATAATATTTAACCACCAATTCTGCTACTTCAGGATCGACGGGAGTTGTGGCCCCATGATCCAAATAAATCGGTTTCATAAATAATCCTCCATTTCAGTGCGGAATGTTATTCTTTAACTACATCCTCATCAAAGATGTTCACCATTTCTTTGCCTTCTTTGTCCACAATCAAATCTGCCAAGGAGATAGAATCAACTACATCATTTATTGAATCCCGAACCCGAACCCAAACTTCGCGCGTCACGCAGAACTCCATCTTCTCACAGCAATCTACTCCCCCAGCCTCATTTGTACATTCAACCGGTGCAATAGGGCCTTCTAAAACCCTGATTACATCACCGATATTTATGTCCTCTGGTTCTTTGGCCAGAAGATAACCTCCTTGAGCGCCCCTGACGCTTTTGACAAGCCCGGCTTTGCGCAGCTCGGGAATAAGTTGTTCCAAATAATGCTCAGACAGCTTTTGCCTCTCGGCAATGCTCTTGAGAGATACCGGTCCTTCGGTTGAACGTCGAGCCAGCTCAACCATTATTTGCACACCGTATCTACCTCTGGTGGAGAATTTCAAAGCTTACACCTCTCATCCCGCTGTAAGTTTTCAAAACCATTCATATCCTACTAAATCAATCGGAATATGTCAATATCTTTTTTTATAAAAAAATACTCCTTTTGTTATAATAAGGTTATTAATAATTTTAAAAAGAGGATAAAGAAAGGAAAATAATTATGGATCTCGGCTTGTTTTCCGCTGCTTATAAGTCCAATAAAACGGCCCCTTTAGCTGAAAGGATGCGCCCCCAAACGCTAAAGGACTTTATCGGCCAAAAGGATATTCTCGGTCCGGGCAAACTTCTCCGCCGAGCTATCGAAACTGACAACATCTCTTCTCTTATCCTTTATGGACCTCCAGGAACTGGAAAAACATCTTTAGCTCAGGTGATTGCTAATCAAACCTCTTCTTTCTTCGTGCGCATTAACGCTGTTAGCACCGGTGTGAAAGAGCTCAGGGAAATCCTGGATAAAGCGATGGAAAGGCTTCATCTTTATTCCCAAAAAACCTTGGTCTTTTGTGATGAGGTCCATCGTTTTAACAAGAGCCAACAAGATGTTCTGCTACCAGCGATTGAACAGGGAATTATCACTTTTATTGGCGCCACAACGGAAAATCCCTATTTTGAAATAAATTCCGCCCTCTTGAGCCGCTCTACTATCTTCCGCCTAAATTTACTGAGCGAAGAAGAAATCCGCCTGGGACTGGAAAGAGCTTTGCAGGATACCGAACGGGGGCTGGGAAACTATAAGGTCCAGATCTCGGAAGATGCCTTTAAGCACTGGCTCGATCACGCCGCCGGAGATTTGCGCCGAGCCTTGAATGCTTTGGAATTGGCAGTCCTCACTACTCCCCCTAAAGAGGGAGTTCGAAAGATTGATTTAGAAATTGCAAAAGAATCTATCCAACAGACCTTCTTTCGCTATGATAAAAACGGTGATAACCACTATGATATTATTTCCGCCTTGATCAAAAGTATGAGAGGTTCTGATCCCGATGCCGCTTTGTATTGGTTAGCTGTCTTATTGGAAGCGGGAGAAGATCCCCGTTTTATTATGCGCCGGATTATTGTTCACGCCTCGGAAGATGTCGGTTTAGCAGACCCCCTAGTTATGCTTCAAGCTCACGCCGCTGCCAACGCCTTGGAGTGGGTGGGGATGCCGGAAGCCCGCATCCCTATGACCCAAGCGGTTTTAGCTATTGCTACCGCTCCAAAAAGCAATTCTGTTGTAAAAGCAATTGACAGCGCCATAAACCAAGTCCGCAAAAATAAGGTCGGTTCCGTCCCGCCTCATCTTCGAGATGCCCATTATCCGGGTGCCAAAAACCTTGGACATGGAACAGAATATTTAAATCCCCATTCCTATCCCCAAGGTTGGGTAGAACAGGATTATCTACCTCCGGAAGCTAAGGGTCTACGTTTCTTCGAACCTAGCGGGAAAGGAACAGACAGGAATCGAGGAAAACCTGAAAACCATAGCTAAATCTTTAACTATGGCTGAATACTTGCAAAATTAAAGGAACAACTTATTGTTCCTTTTTTACATATTTTTTTAGAGCTTTGACTACCGCAGGATTTAGAGCTTCTTCGAGCTTTGGTTTATCTAAATCCGCCATGCTAGCCAAACTGTCCACTAGGGAATCCCTTAAGCCCTGGTTAATTTCTACTAGTTGATAATCTTCCTTTATCCCTGTTAAAAGTTTATTTCTTTGACCCAAAAGGTTTGAGGGAGTTTTATTTTTAGAAGAAACTTGTTTTTTAGGTTTTGGGGTTTTATCTTTCTTGGGCTTAACCTCCGAATCAAGATTATCGACGGCCGCCTGCATTAATGCCAATTCTTCCATCAGCTTCTTAACTTCATCCCGCACCGCTTGAGGATTCTTTGTGACTACAAAAACCTCCTGAATGGAGCCCCTATTCTTTAAAAACAACTTACAACCGGTCGAAGTTTCGTATTTATAAAAAATTCCCCGTTCCTTGGAGTTGGTAACATCAATAACCCCCGGAATAATATCTCTTACTTCCCGATTCTTACTCAGACTCTCTAGCCAATCCAAACCACCCTCAATTATACTGTGTTCTCTTTTAATTTTTCTATGCCGATATTTCATTGGTTCTTTACCTTCAATTTCTTCTTATAATACACTGCTTTTACGGAAAATACACATGCCTGATGTCAAAAGAATCAGCCTGAATTGTTAAAATTCCTAGAGAATGATACTTTTGACCCCTTTTAACAGTCGGCGAGCCAGGATTAAACAATAAAAGCCCGTTGACTGTTTTTTTAATAGGAATATGGCTGTGCCCGAAAATAATTAGATCTAAATCATGATCCCGAAATGTATTGTAAGCCCTCTCCAGCGCATTTTTCCCTTTCCCCTGATCACCGTGCACCAACCCGACCTTTAGACCCCCAATTTTATGAATTTTCTTTTCCGGCAAACCCGGGATTAAAAAATCCCCATTGCCTCGAACAGCGACAACCGGGGCAATTAGCTCCAGGTCTTCCAGCAATGTCTTGGAACCAATATCCCCAGCATGCATAATAAGATCCGCATCCGCAATATTTTCCCACACTATTGAGGGCAAAAACCGACCTTTGCGAACATGGGTGTCAGAAAGAATTCCGACTTTTATTAAGCCCACCGAACTCCACCTACAATAACTGTACTAATTTTATAGTAATGGTTCTAATAAAAAAAGGCAATATAACTTAAACAATGCCCCTTCTGCCACTGCGTACTTAAAAATGCCTATCAACTAATTAAACTTTTTGCCAACCCTACTTACTACGTTACATAAATTTTCTCTATACCGCTCATAATTATTGTATTGAAATAATTAGACAGGGTTAGGTTTTCCCTGTCTGTATGTTTTACCGGTATTGGCTTTGGTATTTTATTGTCTTTCGGATTTCGTTGGCCACCCGCCAAGTTTCTTGAAGCTCTGGGGTTAAAAGTTCAATCTTCCCGCTAATTCTATCGACTAAAATATCAGGGGAAGCATCGGGATCTTTTTCTTTATTGCCATGTCTTATATCAATAGCAATTTTTTTATCATCATAAACGGGAGGTACAAAATAATTCAAGACCTCTTCGGTAGCTTCTATTAATTCCTTAACCTGATCACTAGGATATCCTTCTCGCAAAAGGATCTCCTTGACTTGATTCAAAGAGTGATCCAAAGTCAAAAGCATTTGAGCTCTGCGAACCAGTTCCGTATCAAAGTCCAATTCTTCCACCTCTTTTCTTAAAATCTAATAACAGCATTACCTAAAAAAATGAACAAATACTATAATAATTTTTACTCACTTGGTGTTCTTGCCCATAATATATTCAAGTTTTTCTAGGAGGTTAAGATATTATGCTCAAGTATTTACCCATCCCGGCGGTAATTGCGGCTATTTCCGGTCTTACCATGGCTTTACAAGGAACTTTGAATTCCCAGCTTTCCCAAAAAACAACTTTGCTTACTTCAACTTTAATAGTTCATATTATAGGCACTTTCATAGCTTTCATAGCCATTATCGCCTGGAAAGTACCTCTTCTAGGGCAAAAATGGGCCCAAATTCCCTGGTATTTATATCTGGGCGGGTTATTAAGTGTGCTCATTGTAGCCTTAGTTGCTTTTTCTATCTCTAAAATTGGGGTCTGTAACGCAACCACCGCCATTATTATCGGCCAGGTTGGAACGGCTGTGCTTATCGATCATTTCGGTTTGTTTGGGGTCCAGAAAATACCCTGGAATCCATGGCAACTGCTGGGGCTAATTCTTTTTGCAGCCGGGGCCAAAATGCTTTTTCGATAAAATATTTCCAAAAACTATCAAATACCCCCAGAGCGAGTTTTAATTTTATTAATATTTGTAACTATACCGTAAACTTCCTCACTCACCACATACTTTCTAATTCTTCCATCGGCGGCCAAAAGTAAGGTTCTTTTCACCTCTGCTTTACGGTCGAGATCAATCAGTTTAAGAATAAATGAATAACTGTCTGGGTTTAAAGACAGTTGTACAAATTCATTTTCAACTACAAAAATAGCCCAATAACCGTCCGAAATCTCACTATCCCCCGTATATAATGATTGATAAACATTCGGAAGTTGATAGGGATCGGGTAATTCAGACTCCTCCGGCGATAAAGTAACCTCCCCAAGTTCAGTATTCTGGGTAGCTGCCGGCACAGCAAGGTGATTATAAACATTATGAAAAAAGTCAGGGAAAAGCAAATAACCCACTACTCCGATAATGAATATCCATAGCGCCAAGGAGCGTAAATCATTCCAAAAATCATTTTTAGGAGGGCGTCCCCAACCATTACTCATAATAACCACCCCTTGAAAATATACGCCTGCTTCTCCTAGATTATGATGAACTGGTTGCATCTTGGGAATATTCCCTCTAGAATTTAAAGTGAGGTGATTTCCCTTGGATAAGCTTAAAGCAAAGCTTAACTTGCTACCCTCCAATCCTGGAGTATATCTAATGAAAAATGCAGTCGGAAAAATCATTTATGTAGGTAAAGCCAAAGTTTTAAAAAACAGGGTGCGCTCTTATTTCACCGGTTCTCATGACCAAAAAACTCAAAAACTCGTCAGTGAAATAGCTGATTTTGAATATATAATTACCTCTTCCGAAGTCGAAGCTCTTTTGTTAGAATGCAATCTAATTAAAAAGCACAATCCCCGGTATAACATTATGCTAAGGGATGACAAATCTTACCCTTATATCCTTATTACTTCTGAAGAACATCCTCGAATCATAGTCACCCGTCAGGTAACAAAAAAAGCGGGCAAATATTTCGGCCCTTATCCTAATGCTACCGCTGCCAAAGAGACAGCCCGTCTTTTGAACCGCTTTCTCCCCTTTCGCAAATGTAAACATATCCCCAATAAACCCTGCTTATATTATCATCTGGAACAATGCCTAGGTCCCTGTATTAAAGAGGTTAACCCGGATCTGTATAAGGATTTTATAGAGAAAGCCAATATGTTTTTGCGCGGCAACCAGAAAGACATTATAAATTGGTTAGAAGAAAAAATGACCCAGGCCGCCGAAAACTTACAGTTTGAAGCGGCAAAAGAATACCGCGATTTGATCACCGACTTAGAAAAAATTGTAGAGAAACAAAACATTACTTTGAATGATTATAAAAACAGGGATATTATCGCTTATGTGGCCAATGAAGAATTGATTAGCATCCAGGTTTTTTGTTTTCGCCAAGGAAAACTTGTAACCAGGGACAGTTTTATTCTTCCCTACTTTTTTGACGCAGAAGAAGCTTTTATCTCTTTTTTAGTGCAATACTATACCAATAATTCTATTATCCCTGAAGAAATTTGTATTCCGGAACTTTCTTCAGAATCGGTCCTTAGTATTTTCCCCTTAACCAATCCGAAAAAAGGGAAAAATAAAGAACTCTTAGATCTTGCCCTTACCAATGCCCGGATAGCTTTAGAAGAAAAAATGGAGTTGAAAAAAGGAAAAACAGAAGAGGATAAGGAGACCCTTGCAACCCTTGCCTCTCTTTTAGATATTCCAAAAATTGAAGTTATCGAGGCCTTTGATATTTCCAGTTTAGCGGGAACAAATGTGGTAGGCGGAATGATTCAATTTCGAAACTCTAAACCCTGTCGTTCTAATTATCGCAAATTCAACATCGTGCTTCAGGAAGATGGTAATAAAGATGATACCGCCTATATCAATCAAATTATTTATCGCCGATACTCCCGCTTGAAGAAAGAGAATGCTCCTTTACCGGATCTGATTCTAGTAGACGGGGGAAAAGGTCAAATCAAAGCTGCTCTAGAGGCCTTAAAAGATTTAGAAATCGAAATTCCGGTCGCGGGAATGGTTAAGAACGAGCGCCACGAAACAAGTTCTTTATTAAATCAGACGGGTCAAGAGATTTTACTAGAAACTAAATCAAAAGTATTTCGTTTAATACAGCAAATCCAAGAAGAAGTTCACCGCTTTGCTATTACCTTTCATAGACAACAGCGGGCCAAAAGCATGACCCTATCCGAGTTAGACAATATCCCGGGAGTAGGCCCCAAACGCAAGTTCCTTCTTTTTAGAAGTTTCGGCTCCATCGAAGCAATAAAAAAGGCCACTAGTGAAGAATTAAAAGCCGCTGGTCTGCCGGGCAACGTGGCTCAAAAGGTGCAGGAATATTTTTCCCAAATAGAGAGCCCTAACCTTTAACAGGCCTTTTATTTCAACTCCATTGACAAAACAATAAATTATGTATTATCCTACAAGGAGAACTGAAGAAAAATTTTAAATGAAAAACATATTTGTTTTTCTGTTTTTTTGGTTCTTCAGGAGTGATAATTTGAAACGACGAAAATATTCTATTATTATAATTCCACCTGAGCACAGCAAACCTCCCCGCCAAATACAATTTTCTAAGCAATTGCTCTTGGTAGGTTCCATAACACTAGGTTTGATTTTGGCGGGAATAATCGGTCATGATATTTACCAGACCAGGTATATAGCTTCCTATAATCAGAAAATAGCGTATGTTGATAGTTTAGAAACTGAAATTCAAGCTAAAAAATTAGAGATTGACCGACTCAATGAAAAAGCCGCTGAAATTAATGAAGATCTGCGGGCTATTTTTTCTTTGGAACAGAAAATTGCTCGCCTCCTTAAAATTAATCCCGAAAGTTCCGAAATTAGCCGTGGTAATTCTCCTTTCCGCTCTGCTCCTACGGCCCAAAACCTCGATCAGGCTGCCTCTTTAGTGGACAACCATAGGGAGTTGCTGGAGACTTACCACCACAAAATTGTGGAATATGAAAAAAAATTACGGGCTACACCGGATATTTATCCTGTTCACGGGGAAATTACTTCCCGGTTCGGTTACCGGAATAACCCTTTTGGTAGAAGAGCAAAAGAGTTTCACAATGGAATCGATATCGCTTGTTCTTATGGCACAAGCGTTAAAGCTGCCGCTGACGGAACAGTGATCTTTTCCGGTTGGGATGGCAGTTGGGGTAGGAAAATTGAGATTGATCACGGCTATGGAATTGTCACCTTTTATGCCCACAATTCGTCCCTTTTAGTCCAAGTAGGGGATAAAGTATCTAAAGGACAAGTTATCGCTAAAAGTGGTAATTCCGGCCGCAGTACCGGTTCTCATCTTCACTATTCCATATTTGTAAACGGGCAACCAGTTAATCCTCTAAGATTTTTGTCTCTTAATAAGGAGCGGTAAAAAATGTTTGGTAAAAAAGGAAACCCTAAAAAGCCGTTAAGCCCAAAAGGAAAAAGCTCTTATCTTACTTATTTAGCCAGTGATTGTGAAATTAATGGTTCTTTTACCGCCAAAGGAGATGTTCGAATTGACGGTAAAGTGGAAGGAACTATTTCTGTAGCCGGAAATTTGGTTATCGGCCAAACCGCACACCTCAAGGCTGATATTGAAGCCCAGACCGTCTGTATCGCCGGGGAAGTACACGGCAATGTCAAAGCCAAAGAGCTGTTAGAATTAAGTCCTACAGCCCGCCTTTACGGCGATATCAATTGCCAAAATCTAAAGATAGAACAAGGAGCGCACTTTGTTGGGGCAAGCACGTCTGTAGATACGGGTACTAAAAGTACAAATGACTCGAAGTAAATGTCTAAATAATACACCGGATATCTCGGCAAATTAATAATATCCGCTTTTGTCAGGTTCGGATTTCCTTCAACCGGCTAAATTGTCTAGCCAGTTGATTTTTTGTTTTTACTAATAGACTTAATATCCCTGGAGGTCTTAGCTTTGAGATTAATTACTGTATTATTCACCGTGTTGACCCTGCTATTAAACTCCCCAATACTTGTCTTCGGCTCCTCTAATAAAGTTCCGGTTCCAATAATAAGCAGTGAAGCTGCCATTTTAATTGATATCACCACCGGCCAGACCCTATTTGCCAAAGCGCCTGATAAACCTTTCGAGCCGGCCAGCACTACCAAAATTATGAGCGCTCTAGTGGCCCTGGAAAAAGGCCAGTTGAATGATATAGTAACCGCCAGCCCCTCAGTGCTGGACAAGGATTTGGCGCGGGGAACACGTATCTATCTCGAACCAGGCGAACAAATGACCTTGGGAAATCTTTTATACGCCTTATTACTTAACTCCGCTAACGACGCAGCAGTGGCAATTGCAGAACACATTGGCGGCAATGTTCAGGGGTTTGTGGATTTAATGAATGAAAAAGCAAAAGAAATCGGGGCTTTTAACACCCATTTTAAAAATCCCAGCGGCTTAAGTGAAGACGGACATCTAACCACAGCTAGGGACCTGGCAATGATCGCCCGTTTTGCTTATAAAAATCCTGTTTTCAGAGATTACGTCAGGACCAAAACAAAAGTTATCCCTAGAAATAGATTAGGAATTCCTACAGAAATGTATAATATGAATGAATTTATATGGACTGATCCTACAGTAACCGGAATGAAAACCGGTTATACTTCTTCCGCAGGCAATACTTACGTCGCCACTGCTGAAAGGGATGGACGCGTCTTGCTCGGGGTTGTTTTAAAGTCGCCAACCAAAACAAGTATCTATACCGACATGAGAAAACTTTTTGAATACGGGTTTACTAACTTCGAAAATGTAATCTATAAGCCCAAAGGTACAGCGCTCTCCAGAATAATGGTAGGTGACACCCCCATTAATCTTATTCTTACTGAAGACATCATCTATACCAGAGAAATCGGCAATACCGCTCGCCCGGATATATCCATTCATGTATTACCGATATCTCCCGCACCCGAAAAAGTTATAAAGGGTCAAGTTCTAACCAACGTCCAAATAATTGAGGAAGATAAAGTCCTCAATTCCTTTGCTTTAACCGCCGATAACAGCGCAGTGCTCTCTCAGCCCCCTGGAAAAAAAGTTTTCAAATGGGCGGCGCCCATTATAGTGATTTTACTCTTTTTTCTCTATATAAGATCTAGAAGGGTGTCCGCTATAAAAAGAAAACGTGAAATACTTAGGAGAAAGATCAAGGCTGGGAAGTCCCGGAACAGGGATTCCCTTTAATTAAGTTACCTCCCAGAGTAAGTATTTGGTACTATCCTTAAAAATTTCTATGAAATAATAATACCTCTCTTCAAAGAGAGGTATCCACGAAATAGATTGAAGCTCCCGGGGTTAGGAAATCAAAGGGTTAATATTGCGGCTTAGGTCAAGTAGGTTTTCCCACCGAGATCCTTTTGGTTTCCCTAAAAGGTGGTTTCCCCTTCCTCTCGGTCCGGCGTGTCCCCACTTCCGGCACTTGATCGCCACTTAGTCCGCACTTTAATCCCCATTTGATTTTACGCTCTAGAAGATTTCCTTAACACTCCCGATCGATCTAGCCTCTTTTGCAGAAAAGAATTTCCGGCAGGCACATAAATGTCTGCCGACATTTATCTGCCCTTTTTGCGCCTTCCCAACTTTTCCACCTCAAGGCAGGCTACACTGCACTAAGTTCCTTCCTAATGCAGGTTCATCCCTAAGCCGTAGCTGTTTAAACAACCACGAACCTAGGCCTCCACGGTCAAAGGGTAGCGCCTACATGCCATTGTAGATCCCCCTAAGTCCTTAACTCCCAGCAGCAGCCCGCGACTGGGCGTCCCCAAGCCACCACCAGGAACTTCATCGGTATGCCCTTAGCGGATTCTTAGGCCCGCCTTCGAACGACCGTTTTGTGCACTAGAATAACGCTCCATACCCAGAGAACTTCCCTATTTTAAAATATTTTTTATTCTTAAGATAGTGTTTTCGCTTCATATTCTATACTTATTATCCCCAATTTGCAAAAGCAAGCTCGAGGATTCCGCTTTAGGAAAGAAGCAATTCCTGTTCCTAAAACAATAAAATGTGCTCCATTCATTCCCTAGCATCTTTTTTGGCCTTAATCGGCTTTAATAGCAAAAACTTTTTTCTTTAACCTCGCCAAGCTGCTAAGTATTTCTCCTGTTCGGCAGTTAAATGATCAATTGTTATACCTAAAGACTTTAATTTCATTTCTGCCACTCTTCTGTCTATTTCCTCCGGTACCTGATGAACATAATGTGCCAGGCCGGGATTTTTCACTAGATAATCCAAGGCCAGAGCCTGTAAAGCGAAGGACATATCCATTACTTCAACCGGGTGACCATCACCGGCTGCCAAATTTACCAATCTTCCCTCGGCTAACAGGTAGATTTTTCTGCCGTCTTGAAGAACAAATTCTTCAATATTAGCTCTAGCTTTTCTACGGGAAACACTGATTTCAAACAGATCCATTTTATTGATTTCAACATCAAAATGCCCAGCGTTAGCTAAAATTGCTCCGTCTTTCATTAAGCTTAAATGTTCTTTGCGGATAACATCTTTGTTACCAGTAGTGGTGATAAAAAGGTCCGCCAATGGAGCTGCCTCTAGCAAAGATTTTGCATCATGGCCGTCCATCCAAGCTTCAATAGCTTTTATAGGGTCAACTTCGCAGATAATAACTCTTGCCCCCAGACCTTTGGCTCTTAAAGCCACCCCTTTACCGCACCAGCCATAACCAATAATGCAGATAGTTTTGCCGGCCACTACTAAATTTGTGGTCCTTAAAACCGCGTCCCATACCGATTGCCCGGTCCCATACCGGTTGTCAAAAAGATATTTACTACGCGCATCGTTAACCGCTATCATGGGAAAACCTAATTGTCCTTCTTTAGCCATCGCCTTTAAACGGAGAATACCGGTAGTTGTTTCTTCGGCTCCTCCCTTAACTGTGGCCAATAATTCTCGGCGTTCTAAATGAATTGTGGATACCAAATCTCCGCCGTCATCAATAATGAAATCCGGCTCAAAATCCAAGGCCTTATGGATGTGAGCCAGATATTCTTCCTCTGTTGCCCCATGCCAGGCATGAGCTTGAACCCCGTTTTTCACCAAGGCGGCAACAACATCGTCTTGAGTAGATAGAGGGTTGCTGGCGACGACAACTACCTCCCCGCCTCCTTCTTTTATAGTCAAAGCCAGATAAGCTGTCTTTGCTTCGAGATGAAGGCAGATGGCTATCCTCTTACCGGCAAAAGGTCTTTCCCGGGCCAAATCATGTTTTAGGGAGTTCAAAACGGGCATAAATTGTTGAACCCACTCAATTTTCTTTTGCCCCTCAGCCGCAAGATTAATATCCCGAATGGTCGATTCTTGCATCACACACACCTCCGGTTTTAAAGGACACTACAATTATTAAGCCTCTACTTAATTTTTATTCGCCAATTGAGCAACCACTTTTTGCGCGACTTGGTCAAATCTTTCCGAATGGTATTCTTCAATTTTACCGGCATCAGAGAGTTCAGCCAGTTTAGGATCTAGGGGGAGTTCACCTAAAAACGGGATATTATTGTTAGCCGCTTCCTCTTCCCCCCTGGGAGGGCCAAAAACTTCGATGCGTTTCTGACATTCAGGACATTCTACATAGGCCATATTTTCGATAAGTCCTAAGAAATTAGCCTGATACATACTAGCCATTTTAATTGCTTTTCGAACCACCATATTGGCGAGTTGCTGAGGACTGGATACTATTACAACCCCATCTACAGGAATATTTTGCAAGACAGAAATAGGAACATCTCCGGTTCCGGGCGGCAAATCAATCAATAAATAATCCAATTTACCCCAAATCACATCTGTCCAATACTGTTTCACTAATTGAGAAATAACCGGCCCCCGCCAAATAACAGGATCATCTTCATTGGGAATCATAAGGTTTAAAGAAATAATCCTGATTCCCTTAGGTGTTTCGACTGGAAACAATCCTGTTTCGCTGGCTGAAGCTTTTTCGTGACGGCCAAAAATTTTAGGAATACTGGGTCCGGTAATATCAGCATCCATTATCCCAACCTGATAACCAAGGCGGTTAAGGCTTACTGCTAGCATACTGGTAACGGAAGATTTTCCTACCCCACCCTTACCGCTCATTACCGCAATAACCTTTTTTATATGGCTTAACTTTTGGGCTTCAGTTTTTTCCTGAACTGAGGAACAGTTTGTGGAACAAGTTGAAGCTGATGAACAGCCACTGCAAGCGTCTGACAATTTAATTCCCTCCAAATCTTAAAAATCTCATTAAATATTATCAATAAAAATCTTCTTCTGCAAATATTCGACAGTTTAAACCAAGGACCATAATTCATCAAGCAGTTCTGAGAAAACCTCTAGGGCCTGTCGAACTGGATCGGGTTTTTCCATATCCACGCCAGCTCGACGTAAAAGGTTTATGGGGTAGTCTGAACCGCCGCTAGACAGAAATTCCAGATATCTATTTACCGCCGGTTCTCCCTCTTCGATAATCTGTTGGGAAAGAGCTGTGGCTGCCGCAAAACCGGTAGCATATTTGTAAACGTAAAAAGCCTTATAAAAGTGCGGTATTCTTGCCCATTCGATATTTATTTGGTCATCAACAACAATTTTAGACCCGAAATATTTAAGGTTTAAATCCCTGTAGATTTTAGATAAACTCTCGGCTGTTAAAGCCTCGTTCTTTTCTACAGCGGCATGGATCTCTCTTTCAAATTCCGCAAACATAGTTTGCCTAAACACCGTTCCCCTAAATTGCTCCAGATAATGGTTTAGAAGATAAGCTTTCATTCTATTATCGGTCGCGGTGTCGATCAAATACCTCATCACTAAGGACTCATTCAGAGTCGAAGCGACTTCGGCTACAAATATCTTATAACCAGCATAAAGGCGGATTTGATTTTTGTTTGAAAAATAGCTATGCAGGGCATGTCCCATCTCATGGGCTAAAGTAAAGAGAGAATCTAAGGTATCTTGGTGATTGAGGAGTACATAAGGGTGGGAGCTGTAAGTCCCCCAGGAATAAGCGCCGCTGGTTTTCCCTTCACTTTCATAGACATCTATCCAGCCGGAGCTGTAACCCTGATTCAAGATCCGTAGGTATTCTGGTCCTAAGGGCTTTAAGCCTTCCCTTACTTTTAGTTTGGCTTCTTCAAAGGGAATATGGACCTCCATTTTTGGGATGAGAGGCACATAAATATCATACATATGAAGCTCATCAAGTCCGAGAACTTTCTGCCGAAGTTCGATATACCGTTGAAATTCAGGCAAATAGCTGTGTACAGAGTCGATCAAAGAATCATAGACCTGAACAGGTACGTTGTCATCATCTAGGGCTGATTCTAAAGCGGAATTATAACGCCTGGCTTTAGCATAAAAGACATCCGCCTTAACGCTAGCATTAAGCATGGCTGCCCAAGAATTAATCTGTTTTTGATATGCTCCATATAAGGTAGTAAAAGCGCTTTTCCGGACCTCACGATCTTCACTTTCCATGTATTTAATAAAATTACCCTTGGTCAGCTCTACTTCATTCCCGTTTTCGTCCTTAATAAATCCGATTTTGAGATCAGCGTTGTTAGCCATCTCAAAGATTGTGCTGGGCGCGGCGGCGAGCTCCGCGGCTTCAGCCAACAGCTTTTCCTCTTCAGGGGAAAGAATGTGTTTTTTCTGGCGCAAAATATTTTCTAGGAAATGATCAAAAATCTTTAAGCCCGGATCTTGCCGTAGCTCCTCAAGTCTCTCCGTCGGAATAGACAGGATTTCCGGGACCAGAAAGGATAAGGCACTTCCTACCTTAACTGAGAGCCTTTCCGCCCGATCCGTCATGGCTTGGTAAGTTGCGACCTTATTATTTTCGTCTCTTCTCATTCGAGCATAAGCATAAAGATTATCCAAATAAAGTCCTAATTTATCAACCCAAGCCATGGTTTCTTTAAATTTTTCAGGGCTTTCAGCCATCCGCCCCTGATAGTTATCAACCAGGCCGATAAGACTTTCCGCCTCTTGAAACTTTTCTTCCCATTCTTCATCTGATGCAAAAATATCTTCCAACTTCCATTTATATTCTTGCGGGATTTCTTCCCGGGTTCGCAAAACTTTAGCCAAAATTTTTCCCTCCAGATGTATACTTCTTGAAATTTATTATACACAGCTAAAAGATAAAAATCCAAAACCACCCCTAATTTTTAGAATCGCAGTAATTATGCTAATAATAGATTGCTTCTCTTTCCAGAATCAGTTACTCTTATACCATAAACTTTTTTGAAAAGGAGGAGTTTAAATGCGCAAAGTTTTAGCATTTTTCTTCACTCTAATTTTAATCCTAGGTTTTACTGCCTGTGCCGGCCCATCCCAAAGTCCGGAGACTGGCCAAAATAAAACTGATGAAATTGTCGACCCCACCCCTCAAGTTGCAGAAAAAGAAGTTAACCTTTACTTCGCCAATGAGGATTATGTAGTAACCGGAGACGAGCAATTAGAAAAACTTAAAGCGGAGAAACGAGTCCTTCAATACGGCGAAGATATGTCCCTTGAAGAAACAATAGTTAGGGAATTAATGAAAGGACCGCAGTCGGAAGGGCTTTCCACAGAAATACCTTCCACGGTCAAGCTTATAGGAGTCAGAGTGGATAATGGAACCGCTTTTGTTGACTTTGCCCAGGAGGGTTTGCATGGGGGCTCCCTGCAAGAGTTTTTTACCATTGAGCAAATCGTGCGGAGTCTTATAGAATTAGACAGTGTTGATAAGATCCAGTTTCTAATAGAAGGCCAAAAAGCGGAAAGCCTTATGGGGCATATGAGTATTTATGAACCCTTAAATTGAGACAAAAAATTAAGCCAGGGGTAAAACTCCTCTGGCTATTTTTTATTTAACCCTAATTTAGGCTATTTAGCACCATATCTCTCCCAGCTCACGATTTCCTCAAGATCTTTCCTTTTCTTAAGCGGCTTGCTTCCCTCATCCGGGTAACCTAAGGGAATCAGGGCTACAACTTCTAAGTGAGAGGGCAAATCTAAGATCTCCTTGGCACGCTGGGCATCAAAGGCACAAACCCAACAGGTACCAAGACCTAAATCAGTGGCCGCTAAAGTAAGATGATCAATGGAAATAGCTAAATCGATATCACAATGATCTTTGCCATCTCTCCTTTTCCAGGACTGGGAATGATCACCGATAGCAACGATAAGCACCGGCGCTTTTCTTAGCCAAGCGCCGCGATAAGTCTCGGTAGCGATGTTCTCGATAGCTTGTTTATCCGTAAGTACAATAAAATGCCATGGTTGATAATTCACTGCCGAGGGTGCTAATCTGGCGATTTCCAAAACTCGGAGAATCTTTTCTTTTTCCACAGCCTGATCTTTAAATTCTCTCACCGAGTATCTTTCTTGAACAACATTAATAAAATCCACTGAAATCCCCCTTCCTTGATCTAACGGTAGTACTATTATACACCTATATCCCGACGAACAAAATTGAAGGGGACAATGCTTTAAAAGTTTTGTCCCCTTTTCTTTTTATTTTAGATATGTGAAACAGGCAGCGTACGTACCACTGCCTGTTCCAGCCACCTCGTCCACCTTTTCCCACGGAAGGTTCCCCATCCTTCCAGATATCTATTGTACATATAGTCGTCCTATTGTCAAGAGTTCTTGCTTCTTAACAAGGATTAATTTATTAAATACAAAATTTTTCTAATAAATAAGCTTCTATTTCTTCGGCTTTGCATTTATGAAGGGGCATAAGAGCCTTTTCCTGTAAAGTCCTTAAATTCTGCGGAATTTCCCAGCCCGTTAAATCGGCTAGTTTTTGTAAAGCGCCCCAGGCATCACCACACCTTAAAGATTCTTTTCCTTCCAGGGCTTCTAAAACACTGGGCGCAAATTTGAAAGGACTGGCTGTGGAAGCAACTACGGTATAGGTCTCGTCCCTTTTTTCTTGCCTGTAGTCTTGGTAGACTTTCATCCCTACAGCGGTATGGGGATCAAGAACATAACTATGTTTTTCATAGGTTTCTTTGATAGTCTCTGCAACCTCTTCTTCCGAGGCCCAGCCTGCAAACATGTTTTGGCGGCAGGAATTAAGGGTTTGTTCATCGACTTGGAATTTCCCTGTTGTCTTTAAGCTTGTAAACCATTCTTGGATCTTGCTTGTTTCTCGGCCCGACATTTCAAATAAAAAGCGTTCAAAATTGCTGGAAATTAAAATATCCATCGATGGTGAAGAGGTAAGATAAAAGGGTCTGTTAATATTGTACTCACCAGTGGCGAAAAAATCAGTCAGAACATTGTTTTGGTTGGAGGCGCAAAGCAATTTGTTTATCGGTAAACCCATTTGCCGAGCATAAAAAGCTGCCAAGATATTGCCAAAGTTACCGGTAGGTACTACAATGTTTAACCCCTCTCCACTATTAATTCGACCTTTGTTTACCGCTTGCAGATAAGTCCAAAAGTAATAAACAATTTGCGGCAACAGTCTTCCCCAGTTAATGGAGTTAGCGGAAGAAAGCACTAAGTTATTGCTTGAGAATCTATCCCTGAGGTCCGGCGAAGCAAAAATATTTTTAACCGCAGTCTGACATTCGTCAAAGTTGCCAGAAACAGCTACGACATAAGTATTAGAGCCTCCAGTGGTAATCATTTGTCTTTCTTGGATCGGGCTGACACCCCCGTCCGGATAAAAAACAATAATTTTTGTTCCGGGAGCATCTTTAAAGCCTTCTAAGGCTGCTTTACCGGTATCCCCTGAAGTAGCAGTCAATATTAATACCTCCGCCTTACTGCCTGTAGTTTTTAAAGCGGAAGCCAGTAAATATGGTAGAACCTGTAAAGCCATGTCCTTAAAAGCGGCAGTAGGACCATGCCATAATTCTAGTAATCCGCACCCAGCCACTTCGACTAGCGGGGCTGGATTTTCTTTGGCAAAACGGCCGTCTCTGTAAACCCTAACCGCCTCTTTTAGAACTGTTTCCGGAAAATCGGTGAGAAATAATTTCATAATTTCCAGCGCTAACTCAGAGTAATTTAAATCCTTATATTTTTCCCAAGGGATTTGGGGAAAACTTTCCGGCACAAAGAGCCCCCCTTGGGGAACCATGCCTAAGGCGATTACCTGAGAAGAAGATTGAGCTTCAATGTTGCCCCGAGTACTAAAATAGAGCATAATGTTGCCTCCTGTATAATATAGAAAACATAATTGTAAGAATAGTTTTATTATACCACCGCCATTCACAAAGTTGAAAGTAGAAAGAGACAAACGCTTGACAGAGAAGAGAGTTTTTTGCGGGGAATACATATTATGGTATAATTAGATTATTCTGATGCCTTTTATTAGGGCTTTTTTCTTATCAACAATATTAAAGAGGTGTACTCTATGTCCGAAAGCTACCGCCGCATGTACAGGCAAACCCTCCAATTGGGATTAATAAGTGTCGTAGAACAACTGTTTCCGGAAGAAAAACTAAAAATACCCTATTCTATTCTCGACGGAGTATACTGCGAGCTAGACTCTTCTCTCCTATCTCACCGGGAAGTAAAACTCATAGAGGAGAAACTCCGAGCTTGGGTAAATCAACCTAGCCAAATTGAGTTTCTCGGCCAAGAGAACAACCGCTACAAATATAAATTGGGAAATACCATTATCACTTCTGTTTATCCTGCCTTAAGAGATACTTCTCAGATTACGGGCTTTAACCTTATCCACTTTCCACCCGGTTTTATTCTGCATTTCACGGATAAAGCAGATGACTCCGACCCGTTCGTCCTCCCTCAAAAGCTATCTTCAACTTACGCCGAATCGAAAACCTGGTTGGAAAATTTAAATCTGAACGAAGTAGAAGATCTAAATATTCAGATTAGAAATGGGAATTCTTTGGAACTTATCTCCACAGCAGAGGCTTTACACGAGAAAAAGATCGCCGATATCGCTGATCTCATCCTTAATGAAAAGAAAAGAGTACGTCTGGTTTTGATTTCCGGTCCCTCATCTTCAGGTAAGACAACTTTTACTCAACGTTTATCAACACAACTGAGGGTTAACGGGTTAAAACCAGTTTCTCTATCTTTAGATAATTATTTTGTAAACCGGGAGGATACCCCTCGCGACGCTTCCGGGCAATATAATTTTGACGCTCTGGAAGCTTTGGATTTGCCCTATCTAAACGAACAACTGAATTGTCTTTTAGAAGGCCAATGTGTACAAACTCCGCTTTTTGACTTTTTGACCGGCCGGCGGCGTTCTGAATGCTTAGAACTCCAGCTCTGTCCAGATAACATCCTCCTTGTAGAGGGAATTCACGCCTTAAACCCCCGTCTGTTAAGCACAATTGACAGGGATATTGAGTTTAAAATCTATATCAGCTCTCTATTTCTCTTGAATATTGATTCTTACAACCGGGTCCCAACTACTGAAGCACGGTTGATAAGGAGGATGGTTCGAGACTATAGTTTCCGGGGATTCGCCCCTGAAAGAACCCTTAAACAATGGGCCAGTGTCCGGAGGGGTGAGGATACCAATGTCTTTAAATTCCAAGAAGAAGCTGATGTGATGTTTAACTCCAGCCTTTTCTACGAGTTAAATGCCCTTCGTCTCTATGCCGAACCTCTATTAGAAAAAATACCTGCCTCCAGCCCTTACGCGGACTACGCTTCTCGCTTATTAAATCTTCTTTCCTTCTTTGAACCCCTAGAAACCGATAATATCCCTTTAAACTCTATCCTTAGGGAATTTATCGGAGGCAGCATCTATGAAACATCTTAACCCCAGGAATGTAAAAAACATTGCCAAAATACTCGAGATTCTGGCTTTAACCTATCCCGATGCCAAATGTGAACTGAACTTTAAAAACCCCTGGGAATTGCTTATCGCCACAATTCTAAGCGCTCAAACAACAGATCAAAAAGTTAATAAAGTAACTGCCGAACTTTTTAGTCTCTGCCCCTCGGCGGAAAAAATGTTAAAGCTTAAACCCAGTGAACTGGAACGAATAATAAAACCTCTAGGATTGTTTCGCTCCAAAGCCAAATATATTTTGCAAACTAACGAAATTCTTGTCCACGAATACAGCGGCCTAGTCCCTTCTACCATGGAAGAACTAATCCGTTTACCAGGAGTGGGCAGAAAAACAGCGGGAGTCGTTTTGGCCAATGCCTTTGGAATACCAGCTTTCCCGGTAGATACTCATGTTTTGAGAGTGGCTAACAGATTAGGCTTATCTCAAACAAGCAATCCCCTACAAGTGGAAAAAGATTTGACTGCCTTAATTGAAGAAAAACAGTGGATAATTAATCACCACCGTTTTATCTTTCATGGACGAAGAATATGTCTGGCCAAAAAACCGCGCTGTCTAAACTGTCCCCTTACTCCCTTTTGTCCAACTTTTAACACCTTCAACCTTTAACTACTCTATTTTACCACCAGGGAGGTCAACTGCATCAATGTCTGCCTTGATTTAATAGCGGCTAATGCTTCCGGAGAAATCTTCTCCCCAGCTTTTAGGATGCTGCCGTTTTCTAGACGGATGTCTTTTTCAACAGTCTTACCCAATAAAAACTGCAATTGTTTTTGTTCAAACACATTAAATTCCGGAGAGTTTATAAACTCTCCTTTTTCACCATCTTCAAGCAAACTGTCGTTTTTGCCAAACTCTTCTATTTTCTTTTTAAGGAAATCCCCTGGGTTTTCTATCGCTAGGGGTTCCGCTGTCAAAGACGGTTCTTCGTTAATTAAAATAATTTCTTTCCCATAAGTGACTACATTCTCACCCTTAAATTTTTTCCTTTTCTCTCCCTGCTCTAAAAGGTGACAAACAGTAATTTTCCCTGTCTCTTCGTCTATCCAGAACTCTTTAACTTCACCGACCCGGGAACCTTTGGTCGTCAACACCTGAGCGCCGATTATTTTAACATCCTTTTTTAGAAGCTCAATTGCCGAAGGGCTATGAGCCACATCCTGGATAACTTCACTGTCTTGAATTATTAAAGCATAGTCTCCTAACCCGACAATATCCTCAAAAGCAATTATTCGGGCCCCGAAATAATCGGAAGGTTGTTCAATAATAAAAAAGGCTAGGCTTCCTTCCGCCGGGTCAATAATTATATCTTTGACCTTGCTTATCTCTCGCCCTTCATTAATACTTATTATTTTCAAATTTCGGATTTCTTCTGATGACCTCATAACTCATACCTCACAATCATATCTCCTGAAAATAAACCTCTCCCAGTTTTGACAGATTCTATAAAAACATTCGATTTCCTCCTATTTTTAGAAGTAAATCGCCTTTTATAAGCTAATTGCTGGTTATAAACCCTAGTGTTATACTGTTTATGATATTTCCGTACCACTGGCCTGGTAATGATTAAACAGGAAAAGAGGGGTAGCAGATGAAACATTATGATATCGGGATTATCGGAGGCGGCATCTCAGGCATAATGTGTGCCTTCGAACTAATTAAACATAAGAACGATTTGGAGATCTGCATCTTTGAAAAAGGCAATAGTATTTTGGAAAGAAAATGTCCTTTAACCCTCGGGAGATCCGAAAAATGCCTTAAATGTCCTACCTGTGCAATCATGGAAGGGTTTGGGGGGTGCGGTACTTTTTCCGACGGCAAATATAATTTTACAACTGATTTTGGGGGGTGGCTCAACGATTACCTGGCTAATGAAGAGGTGATGGATATAATCGAATATATGGATCAAATCTTGATTAAATTCGGGGCCACTACCAAGAGGTTCTCCACCAAAACACCAAAAGCCAGGGAACTGGCTAAAATCGCTTTGCAGAACGATTTGCACTTTCTTCAAGCCGAAGTAAAACATTTGGGGACGGAGAACAATAAAAAAATAATGACCGCTATTTATAACTATTTAAATCCTAAATTAGATATTAAACATCATGTAGAAATAGAGGAAATTCAACCTCAGGCTAATAAATATATTTTGTATTCTAAAGGAGAAGCCTTTTCCTGTACTTTTCTGGTAAGTGCCGTAGGCCGGGTTGGCAGTGAATGGTTTGCTGAACAATGCAGGAAACTGGGTATCAAGCAAACCAATAACCAAATTGATCTAGGCGTACGAATCGAACTGCCCTACGAAATTCTTAGCCATATAACGGATGAAGTTCACGAAGCAAAGATTCACTATCACACTAAAAAATATAATGACTTGGTGAAGACTTTTTGCATGAATCCCAGGGGGCAAGTCGTAACTGAAAACACCCACGGTGTTATAACAGTGAACGGCCATAGCTATGCGGACGAGCATTTAAAAAGCGAATACACTAACTTTGCTCTCTTAGTTAGCAATAAATTCACTTCCCCCTTTAATGAACCGTTGAAATACGGTCGCTACATTGCCACCCTGTCTAATATGCTGGGAGACGGGGTAATTGTGCAAAGATTTGGGGATTTGATAAAAGGGCGCCGTTCTAATGAAAAACGGATGCAAAAGTCCTTTGTTAAGCCTACTTTAAAATCAGCTAATGCTGGAGATCTTGGTTTGGTATTACCCAAGAGATATCTCGATAACATTATCGAAATGATTTACGCCCTGGACAACATCGCCCAAGGCACAGCCAACTACGATACCTTGCTTTATGGAGTGGAAGTAAAATTTTACTCGGCCCGGCCCGAACTGGACGATAAGTTGGAGACCAAGTATGAAAATTTTTACGCCATCGGGGATGGAGCGGGCATAACCAGATCTCTCTCCCAGGCCGCTGCCAGCGGGATTTACACCGCTAGAAATATACTGACAAAGCTAGGAAAAAATATTAATTAAGTAATTGATCGAACTCTTTAAATGCCTCCTCAATACTGGGGTAATTCTTTAAATCCGGTTCTTGCACCTCATCCCCAATAAGAAAGAAGACCTCCGCTTCATCCTTCATAGGCAAATCTACTTTTGTGTTGCCGAAAACAGCCACTTCTTTTTTCGAAAATCCTAAAATTTTTTTAATAACTGCCAAGGCCCTCCCTTTGTTGTTCTTGGCAGGCATTATTTCTACAGAGTCATAATATGTATTCATTTTATAATTATTTTCCTTTATCGATTCTAAGTTTTTCACCACTTCATACAATTTTTCAACTTCTGAAAACTTTTTCGGTAAGGCGCTTATCATAGTTTGGTTGGGCTGGAACCAAAGATTGGGGAATTTTTTCAATAAGTGATTTTTTATCCCTTGGCTAATTCTTTCCGGAATATAGTCAAGGATTTTTTGTTCTTTAGTATTAGGACTAAAAATTACCCCTCCATTTTCCCCTGCCACTAAAGGTTCCTTTAGCCCCATTCCCCTGGCTAAACCTGCTAAATAGCTGGCATTACGCCCCGAAATAAGAGCTATTTTTAAACCCCTGTTTTCATAAGCTTGCAACTTAGAACTAACCTCGAAAGGGATTGTGTTTTCTGTTTTAGCCAGTGTCCCGTCTATATCAAAAACCGCTAATTTTATGGTCATAGACTAAACCCCTTTTCTTAAAGATTCTTTAGTTTAACGCTTTCCCCAAAAAATTATTAACTTTCACCTCGGAGCATAAGACAAGGTAGACTGGGTAAAATAATTACAACTTAAGGTACCGGAAAAGGAGAAGTTTTTATGGTTGATATTTTAGATAAAGTACAGGGTATAGCCGAGTTGGGGAAATCAACCGAGGAAAAACAGCGAACTATCAACGTTAGCGAGGTCTTTTATGTTTGGGAGCTCCTGGCCGCCAAATACGATATTTTAGATTCTACAAACCTTGTTGAAAACTTTATCAATGATCCCGATCTAAAATACATAACTCATAAGTTTAAAACACACCTGGAGAAAAGCATTAAGGAACTAGATAAATTAATATCTAATTATGGTATTCCTTACCCTGTAAGACCCCCGGTCGAGAATATCACCACGGCCATGTTTGAACATTTTACAGATCGATTTGTATATGAGGAGATTTTTGCTTCTATTCAGTTTTTCTTTCCTATTATCTCTAGCGCTTTTATGAACTCTACCTCTCCGAAAGTGAGTAAAATCTTTAAGAATTTTTTACTTGAAGCCGTAGAATTGCAAGAACTAATAATTGAATACGGTAAATTAAAAGGGTTTCTTGTTGCCCCGCACGTCTACAAAGCTTAAAAATTAAAAATTCCATTTTAAATCTGAAAATGGGGTGTTAGGTTTTGAAAACTCTAAAAAGATTGCATAGACTTTCCAAATTAGGGATGTCCACTCTGGATAAACAACGCAGGATTTCCACCAACGATGTTTTCTATCTTTGGACCCAATTAGTACAAAGGTATTTTGTAACCCATCTCACAGAAATATTTGCGAGTATTGCTCGGGATGAGGATCTGAAATTAATCCTGGTATACGGGAAAAGGGTATTGGTTAAAAATATAGAATTACTGGAAAAAAAGATGATAGAAAACGGAATTCCTTTACCTACTCGCCCCCCGAAAAACACAGAACTCACAGAACGTTTGGAAATAGTCACCGACCGGCATATTTTCAGAAGGGTTCTCCGGCGGATTCAGTCCTTTTTACCTACCCATACCATGGCTTTAACTCATAGTATATCCCCGGAAAACAGGGATATATTTATGACTTTTTTAGATAAAGAAATGAAACTTTACGATAAATTCCTGGAATACGGAAAACTAAAAGGATATCTCTTGGAGCCCCCGGTTTATAAACTCCATGAATAAATCCGACCTAAAAGAGCCGGACTTTTATTTAACCTATCATTCTTCTATTGTTTTTATGATTAGCGAAGATAAAATTTAATTGCGGCTCCACTAAAGGGCGCAGCATTTTTCTAACAATATTAAGGGAGAGAACAATACAAATAGCTAGGCTGAGAACAATCAAAACCAGAGGACTTAAAACCGGGGGCAAATAAGTATAAAAGTCACTAAAGACTAAAAATTTAACCAAGAAGCCATGCCCTAAATACACGTAAATCGTATTTTGTCCCCATTTTGAGAAAAATGGAATTTCTTTCTGAGGAATTATAAGTAAAAAAGAAAATGCTAAAAGAGCAGCGAGCAGATAATAAATTAAACGGTAACACCCGGCAAACCAACCTGGAAAACCAATCGCCTCATAGGAATAACTGCCGTGTAACCATTGAATTTTTATTTCCGATCCTAAAAATAGCAGAGCTAAAAAAGCTCCTCCCAAAATACCCAGACTCAATAGCTTAAACTTTAGAGATCTAAACCTGGTAAGAAAATCCTTGCGGAAGAAATAACCGGCTAAGAAGAAAGGAAAAAACACCAGGGTACGGGATAAGCTGGCATAATAGCCTATACTCTCAAAATAACCGGCGGCTATTCCAACCACTACCGCCAAGGGAAGAATATATCTATTTTTCGAAACCCAAGGGAGCAGTATTCGCCATAATGTTAAGCTAAAGAGATACCACATAATCCAATGAGGGACCAGATAGGAAAATTGAAGCCTTCCCCCTCCAAAGAGCAGAAAATCATAAATAGAATAAAGGGTTTCAAAGATCAGATAAGGAATCACAAGTTTAGTGATCACAGTAGTTGCTCTAGTGGTTCTAAAACTTTTTGAAAAATAGCCGGAAATAAAAATGAATAAAGGCATATGGAAAAAATAGATCCATAAAAGAGCAGCATTCCAGATCTTGTTCGCACTGAGAGGGCAAATGATATGACCAAGACACACAAGGGTAATGAGTGCGAATTTAACATTATCGAAGTAAACATCTCTTGATTTCATTTCTGTTTCTTTAGGAGTTGTTGTAATGAATATCTACTTTATGAGTTTCCCGACCCTGGATATTGGCTATCATTTCCCTCTGAACTTGCTTATTTGTAGTTTCATCCAGCCATTGCTCAAAATATGTTTGTTGCTCTAGCGGAATGCGGACTTCTAAAGTGACGTTTTCTTCAAAAACTTCATTGTCATACTGCCAACCTTTCTGGGTCAAGCCGTGCTTTATTTGACCATACCAAGTATAGGGTACTGTAAGCCTGTAAAGAACATAAGGGATCATTTTTACTAGGCCAGCCTTGTCTAAAGCCAGCCGTGCAGTACTGCCATAGGCCCGAGTTAATCCCCCAGTACCGAGAAGAATTCCCCCAAAATACCGAACCACAATTATCTGCGCATCCCAAATCTTATTGTATTGTAGATGATCCAAAACGGGACGCCCGCCGGTGCCCTGGGGTTCTCCATCATCCGAGGCTTTTTCATACTTGTTTTTGTACAACCGATAAGCATAAACATAATGCCGGGCATTAGGCCAATCCTTTTTTACTTGGTCTAAGTTTTTTTGAGCTTCTTCCTTGGTCTGAACCGAAAAAACCAGAGCAATAAACCTTGACTTTTCAATAGTCTGTTCCGCTGAAGCTTCCCGGGCGATAGTTAAATAATTATTCATTATTATCATCCGTAATTTTGGAATTCGCTTTTTTCATAAACATAGAACTGTCCTAATAATCCTTTCATGGCGGTATTTCCTTTCCGAACCATATTATAACTTAAACTCCGGCAGAAATAAAACAACCCTCGGAGAGGAATAATCAAAAAGGGTGTAACATTTTGCTACACCCTTTTTAAGATCTTAATATTCATTTAAAGCTATTGTTAATGGCTAATTCCTCTTGAAATTTGGTTTAAAGCTTCTCCCGCTTCATCAATATGAATCTGCTCTATCGCTAAATCCCCAAGAGTTATAATCCCGACTAACCGCCCTTTATTCAAGACCGGCAGTCTTTTGATCTGATACTCACCCATTATTTCCGCGGCTCTGTCTAAACTGCTCGATTCTTCAATACAGACAGGATCATCGGTCATTATTTGTTCCGCGGTTACAGTGTTTATATCTTTATTATCTGCTATTACTCTAAGGACAATGTCTCTATCGGTTATTATTCCCACTACCCGACCTTGGCTAAGAACGGGAACGGAACCTATGCCATTCACTTTCATCTTCGAGGCAATTTCCGGAATTTTGGCTGAGACATCGACAGAAACGACATCAGAGGACATGATATCTCTTACTTTCATAAAGCGTTTACCTCCATCAAAATATTAATCGCAAAATTAGTTTTTCCTTGTCCTAAAATATTATGTAACCCCCAAATTTTGGATATTTTAATTACAGCTCTCTGGTTTTTGTCCATAAACAATAGCAATTGCTCCCCCAGCCAAATTTAGATGCCCACATTTAACAAATCCGCAATTTTGAAAATCTTCAACTAATTTTATCTGGGATTTAAAATCCTGTGCCGACTGATAGAGATAAAAATATTCCTTTCTTTTTCCGGCCCAAATATGGCCTAAAAAAGGAATTACTTTTTTAAAATATAACCAATATAATTGCTTATAAATCGGTAGCGAGGGCTTTCCCATATCTATCGAGACCACCATAGAACCGGGTTTTACCACTCTATACATTTCTCGAAGCCCTTGCCTGAGGTCCGCCAAATTTCTCAACCCCCAGCCAATGGTCGCCCCATCAAAATAATTATCTTTAAAAGGTAAATTTAAGGCATCCCCTTGAAGCAAACTGATATTTGATTTTAATGGGGATTTTTCCAGCTTTTGCGCCGCTTCAGATAACATTTTCTCGGAAAAATCTATCCCTGTTACCCTACCGTGGGGACCAACCGCTTTTGCGATTTCTTTAGTAAGTTCCGCAGTGCCGCAGCAAACGTCCAAAATATGCATTTTTGGCTCCGCTTTTACCACTTGAACTACCTTCTTGCGCCAGGATTTGTCCCGCCCAAAACTCATAACGGTATTTAATAAATCATAGCGTTTAGATACAGCATCAAAGATTTCTTTCATAGCTAGGCCTTTCTTTTAGTAAAATTCTGGTTTAATCCTTATATTTTATGTACTCTCTAAGAAATAATGAACCTCCTTTAAGCCTCATTATTTTTTAAACATTTGCTATTTCTATCTAATTGTGCTAAAGTAATGTTCAAATAAATATTAACGGGGAGCTGGGGAAACCGGCTGAGAGGGATATGTGGTATCCGACCCTTGAAACTGATCTGGATAATGCCAGCGTAGTGAAAGAGTCCCTATTGACGTTGCTTGCGGGCAGCGTTTTTCTATCTTTGAGCCCAAATATCCCGACCCCGTGGAAGGGAGTTTTTTATGCCCAAAATTACCATGGCTTTTCAAGTTATCCCGAAAGTCAAAGAAGATGCGGAAATTTATCCTGTCGTGGACGAAGCGATTAAAGTTGTCCAAAAGAGCGGTCTGCCTTACGTAATTGGCCCTATGGAGACCTCGCTGGAAGGCGAGTTAGACGAAATCTGGGATGTTATCAAAGAGGCTATGGAGGCCTGTGTTAAAGCCGGCGCCAGTAGAGTGATGACTCACATTAAGGTGGATTACGTGCCGCAAGGTTCGACGATTGAAGAAAAGATTAGTAAATATAGAACGAAGTGAGAATCTTGTTGAACAAATTTTTAAAGTATTACCCTGCCTTTCTATTTTTAATCTTTGTGGTTGCCCTTTGGCAATTCTGTGTTCAAAAATTAAATCTTCCTCCCTGGCTCTTGCCTTCACCCACCCAGGTTGGGGAGGCTCTTTGGAGTACCAAGGATCTTCTCTGGGGTCATGCCCGAATCACTATTCTGGAAACCACACTGGGTTTTTTCTTAGCCATAATCTTGGGCCTTTTAACCGGAGCACTAATGACTGTTTTCCCAATTTTAAAACGTACTTTTTACCCCTTTTTAATTATTTCCCAAACAGTGCCCTTAATCGCCATTGCTCCGCTGCTTTTACTATGGCTTGGATACGGTCTTTTACCCAAGATTATCATCGTGATCTTAGTTTGTTTTTTTCCTCTCACCATTAGCCTAATCCAGGGTTTGGAGGCCACAAATCAAGATTTATTAAACCTTTTAAAAAGCATGGGCGCTACCAAGTGGCAAATACTATTAAAAGTACGTTGGCCCAATGCTTTACCCTCTCTTTTTGCCGGTTTAAAAATCGCAGCCACATATAGTGTCATGGCAGCCATTATCGGCGAATGGCTAGGAGCGAGCCACGGGCTCGGTATTTATCTAACTCGATCTTCCAATAATTTTTTAACAGACAGGGTTTTTGCCGCGATCATTGCCATTACAATCTTAAGTTTTTTCTACTATGGGGTTATCCTGTTTATCACCAAATTCTTTCTGCCCCGCTATTCACGTTCTGTAGAGCATAACAATGATTAGGAGGATTATTATGGATAAAAAAGCCAGATTGTTCAAACTTCTTGCAATACTGCCCCTTATATTTACCGGTTTTTTACTTACATTAACGGCCTGCGCTTCCGCCCCGGATGAACCCGGCCCAGAACTAGACAAAGTAACCATTATGCTGGATTGGTCTCCCAACACCAACCACACCGGGCTCTTTGTCGCCCAAGAAAAAGGTTATTTTGCTGAGCAGGGTTTAGAGGTCTCGATCACTAATCCCTCCAGCCAAGGAACACTGGAGCAATTAGTAGCCACCGGTAAGGTGGATTTCGGGGTCAGTCATCAAGAACAAGTTACCACCGCCAGGGTTAACAAACTACCCATTGTCTCCTTAGCAGCCATTATCCAGCATAACACCGCCGGTTTTGCGTCTTTAAAAAGCAAGAATATTCATTCCGCTACCGATTTTGAAAACAAGAAATATGGGGGCTGGGGATTACCTTCGGAAATAGCGATCCTAAAAGCTTTAATGAAAAAGGAAGGAGGCGATTTTGAAAAAATTGAGATGATTAATATCGGCGAGGCCGACCAGCTAGAGATCTTAAATCGAGATATTGATTTTACTTTAATTTATTATGGTTGGACCGGCATTCAAGCTGAACTGCGCGGACAAGAGTTAAATATGATTTGGCTTAAAGATATCGGCCCGGAATTAGATTTCTATACCCCTGTAATTATCACCAATGAAAAGATGATTGCCGAAAAACCCGAGCTAATAACAAGGCTAATGAAGGCGATCAGCAATGGCTACTCTTTTGCTATCCAAAATCCCGATCAAGCTGCCGAGATACTAATTAAGCACGCCCCAGAGGCCGATCCAGAGATGATCAGGAAGAGCCAAAAATGGCTGAGCCCCAAATACCAAGCGGAGGCTAAACGCTGGGGAGAGCAAAAAGAAATTGTTTGGCAATCTTATGCCCAATGGCTGTATGATAATGACCTAATCCCGGAAATGCTGGATTTTTCCAAAGCTTTTACTAATGATTTTCTTCCCCAGCCTTAAAAACAGTCGGAAAATAAACGGAGGATTAGAATTTTGACTTTATCCGTCATTAATTTAAAAAAAACATACCTCGATGGGGGGCGACTGCAGCCTGTTTTCTCAAACCTGAGTTTTACTTTAGAGACTGGTTCTTTTGTTTCCGTTATCGGACCTTCCGGTTCGGGAAAAAGCACCTTGTGTAATCTAATTGCTGGAATTGAGAAACCTGATGAGGGCACTATTCTTTTAGATGGAAAAGATATCACCGGACGACCGGGAAATGTCGGCTATATGTTTCAAAAAGACCTTCTTCTCCCTTGGCGAACTCTTGAGGAAAATGTTATTCTCGGTTGCGAAATTCAAGGCCTAAAAAAAAGAACTGCTTTAGCGGAGGCCAAAAAAGGATTGAAATTATTCGAGCTGGAGGATTTTGCCCACTACTACCCTTCCCAGCTTTCCGGCGGTATGAGGCAAAGAGGAGCGCTCTTGCGCACAATTTTATTCGGCCGCTCTACCCTGCTGCTTGACGAACCCTTCGGGGCCCTGGACGCTCTTACCAGAACTAATATGCAAGCCTGGTTGCTGACGATTTGGAACAAAATGCAAAACACCGTTTTATTTATTACTCATGATATAGAGGAAGCTTTATTATTGTCTGATTATATCCTTGTTCTCAGCAAACCTCCGGCTGAGATTGTCGCCACCATCACCGTCCCTTTTCCTCGCCCTCGAGAAAACGAACTTAGATTTTCCCCTCAGATGCTGGCTCTTAAGAAACAGCTCCATCAATATTTACACCAGGACAAATCTCATCAATAAGCCTCCAATTCTTTTATTTAAAAAGCGAAGCTCATACATTTTGAACTTCTCCCTCCCTACCCTATATGGTAAAATCAGGATAGAATTTCGTAGGAGGAGATAACTGATGTATGAGTTGAAAAATTTCAGTGAAGTCCAGACCAGGAGGGCTTTAGACGAATATTTGGCTTCCAATGAAATCCCTTGCAAATGTGAACGTTGTCAGGCCGATATCATGGCTTGGGCCTTAAACCGCCTCCCGCCACGCTATTTTGTCTCCCTTAAAGGAGAAGTGATTACTTGTTTTGAAGCCCAAATGATTCCCGATAAAGCTAGGGTCTTAGCGGAAATAGTAGCCGCAGTTCAAATAGTATCGACCCACCCTTCACACCCTATAAATGATTAAGTTCACTTTATAAAGGGAGAATTCTCTTCCCAAAGGCAATTTGCTTCTGCTTTTATACTTTGTTACAATAATTGGGACTTATTGAAGAAGCGAGTTGATGACATGCCCTCTGAATTTCAGGGCCTAAAACTAGATCCTTTTCAAGTTGAGGCCATTAAGGCTATTAATAATGGACTTTCTGTAATAGTCTCTGCTCCTACAGGAACAGGTAAAACCTTGATCGCTGATTACTTGGTTAAAAAAACAATTCGCGAAGGAAAGCGAATTATTTATACCGCTCCGATCAAAGCTCTTAGTAACCAAAAATTTAAAGACTTTTCTAAGCAGTTTGGGCCCCATAATGTTGGTATCTTAACTGGCGATGTGGTTATCAATCCTGATGCCCCCCTTTTGATTATGACGACCGAAATCTTTCGCAACCAAGTAATTACCAATGACCCGAAGTTAGATCACATCTTATATGTTGTCTTTGATGAGATCCATTGGCTCAATGACGAGAATCGAGGCACGGTCTGGGAAGAATCAATAATCCTAGCTCCTCTACATATTAAAATCCTGGGCTTGAGCGCTACTATTGCCAATGCCGATGAATTGACAAATTGGATTGAAACCATCCGGGGAGAAAAAATAGTTTTGATTGAAGAACCCAAACGCATTGTGCCCTTAGAATATTATTATTTCACTAAAGAAACAGGGTTTGTCTCCTATGAAGATCTCTTAGACTTTTACTACCGCAAACTCAAAAGCCTCAATAAAACTAAACAATCTCCCCTCTTTGACCCCACAACTCATCTCGACCTTATTAAAAGTATTGAGGGACAATACCTCCCCGCTTTATATTTTGTCTTCAGCCGCAAACAGTGTTCGGATAAAGCCCATGAATTAGCTGCGTTAAGGAATTACCTTCATCCGGACCAAAGCGAAAAAGTGAAAAATAATTTCCTGGAACAGTTCGGTTCTATGGAAACTTGGTCTTCTTCCACCCGCCAGCTGTTCCGAGTTTGCCAAAAAGGTATCGCTTATCATCACGCCGGTCTTCTCCCTTTACAAAAATCATTGGTTGAAGACCTGTTCTTAAATAAGTTAATCTCAGTCCTGTATTGCACGGAAACTTTCAGCGTTGGGATCAACTACCCTGTTAAGGCGGTTTGCTTTGACTCTTTGAACAAGTTCGACGGGCACAACTTTCGTTCCCTGGCCAATCACGAATTTTTCCAGATGTCCGGTCGAGCTGGCAGAAGAGGGATTGATAAACGGGGGTACTCTTTTGCCATCGTCGATTTAAACTACTTCGAAAAAGAACCGCCTCTCAAATTCGATATCGATAAACTCGAGCCCCTGACCAGTCAATTCAAACTAACTTATAATACCGTATTAAACCTTATTGCCTCTTTAACACCCACCCAAATAGAGACTTTTTTCAAAAAAAGTTTTGCTTCCCATTCTTATTATTTAACTGCTGAAAAAATTGAAGAGCAGATTAAGTTTTTAACCCAAAAAGCAACTGAAAGCAAACAACATCTGTGTTCTCTGGTAGAAACATACAAATGTCCGCTAAAATATAATCCTAAGCGGAAAGAACTGGATAGAATGCGCAAGACTTATAAAAAATTCGAACCTTGGCGCCGAAAAAAGATATACGGCCGCCAAATGAATCGCAAAATTAAGAAATGGGAAAAAGTATTGCGCAATTCACCTAAGAAATGTTCCAAAAGCCAAGTTGCAAACTGCCAAACCCATACTGAATTATGGTCGAAACTGAACGAAAAAATCACTGCCTATACAAATGAATTAAACTCTCTGCCGGACCATAATACTTTTTATCTTGAGTTTCTCAAAAAGAAATCCCATCTAGAAAGAATGGGATATATAGAAAACAATAATCTTTTACCCCGGGGAGAATTAGCTCGCCATATTTATGTCCAAGAGATCTTAGTAACAGAGCTGATTTTGTCAGGTATTTTAGAAGAGCTCGATAACGACCAACTAAGCGCTCTTATTTCCGGCGTTGACTATGAGGGCAAACGCAATGACTATTTCACGAAGGCTGATATTCTCGATTTTTCTCCGATCAAAGAAATCATTAGCTATGTACATTTGATTTGCGGTGAGGAAGCTGTTCGTTTTGATCCCCGCCCTGCTGTTGTTACCTACAATTGGAGTAAGGGCTCAGATTTAAGCCAAATTCAAAAAATATGTACTTTAGACGAAGGAGATATTATTGCCCTCCTCCGGCGAACAATCGATCTTTTAAGACAAATGCGGGAAGCTGTTTCGGATATAAATTTAAAAGAACGCTTAAAATCATGTATCAATAAGCTAGACCGTGACGAAGCTTCTATTTTAGAGTTATACTAGCTTTTTAAAAATTATTGCCATACAGATCTCTGCATGGCAATAATTTTTTATATTTCTTTTAAGCGCCGCTAAGGTATTAAATTTAATAGCGCCCCAGATCCCGGGCCACAAAGTGGGAGGTGTTGGTGGCATTCCAAATGTTTTTGGGGCCGAGACAATCCCCAAGGGCATGATACTCCTTGGCACAGTTGCGAAGAGCATCGGCTTCTTCCCATAAGGGAGCTTGACCGACAGCATAAATAACTGTATCGGCTTCGAAAAGTTTCGTCCCGGACTCTGCCTCGGGGTAGTAGTTAGGCATTGAAAAACGTAATGCCTCTGGTGGTTTAGCACCGGTAAACTCACCAATAACCCCCTTCTCATTTATTTCAATTGCTTTCGTAGCGGGGCTGATTTTAATACCGTATTTTTCAAACTCAAAACTCAGCGCCAATCCCTGCAGATTATTACCGCCGTCATTTAAGACTGGCAACATCTCCAAAACTGTACAGTCGCGGCCCAACATAGCGAGGAATACGGCTAGCTCTAGACCAACAAGGCCGCCACCTAGAATAACTACTTTTTGGCCGGCTTTTTCCGGTTCGTAATAAATCGTCTCTGCTGAGAAAACATTAGGCCTGTCAATACCGGGGATATTAGGTTTAATCGGCCGGGCTCCAAGAGCCGCTAAAATTACATCTGGACCAATTTCCTCAGCCAGTTCGGGGGTTACTTCAGTGTTCAGGCGGACTTCGATATTGGGGGTTTTTTCAATAAGGCGGATTTGGAGATCAATATATTTTCCCAGTTTTTCTTTGAAAGGTACCTTTTCTTCGCACAGCAATACGCCTCCGAGGCGGGAGTTCTTTTCACAAAGGATGACTTCATGACCGCGTTCCGCACTGGAAAGAGCAGCCTGCATCCCGGCTATCCCGCCTCCTACAACAAGAACTTTCTTCCGGACTTTGGGCGGAGCAGTATTATATTGAGACTCCAGTTCACTACCTATTTCAGGGTTAATAGCACAGACAATTTTTTCTCTTTGCATGTGATGAGAGAAACAATATAGACACCGCATGCATTTTTTTACTTCATCTTCTTTACCTAACTGCAATTTAATCGGCAAATCGGGATCACAGATCAAACCCCGAGCCATTTGGACAATATCGGCTTTCCCGGAAGCGATGATCTCTTCCAAAAGTTCGGGTTCGGAAAGGGCGCCGACAGTAGCAATCGGAGTATCCTTAACATGTTTTTTAATCTCCGCGGCGTACTTAACATTGACGCCATCTTCCAAAAACATGCTCGGGTGAGTAACTGTAAATACTTCGTCTACCTCGTGGCTACCCGCTGAAACATGGATCAAGTCAGCATGCCCATCAAGGAAGGTAGCTTGCATGATTCCCTCTTCAATGCCATAGCCGCCTTCAAAGACTTCTGAACCGCTAATCCGTACCTCAACCGGGAAACCCCGACCGCAGAGTTTATGGATTGCATCACAAATCTCAACTGCTAAACGAGCCCTGTTCTCCGGAGTCCCGCCCCATTTATCTTTCCGGTTATTCCTTTTATCAAAGAATTGAGAAAGTAGCCAGCCGTGCCCACCGTGAACAGTGACCATTCCATAGCCGCAATTTTTGGCATATAGAGCAGCCTTGGCGTGGTCTTCAATAACCTTGTAAATCATTTCTTCTGTCATTTCTTCAATTTCAATATTTCCGTAAGGAGTTTTACCGGCGACGGGACCGTAAGCCTTGTAGCCCTGGGAGTAAGACCAATAGGAATAGTTCCCGCTATGTAAGATCTCCATAGAAGCTACGGCTCCATGTCTATTGATGGCATAAGCCAGATCAATTAAAGACAACCTGTTACTCCAGTCCCAAAGCGGAATTTGGGTTGCCCTGGACATGCCATCGGGGGAGGGACAGGCATCGCCAATACATACGGAAGCAGCGCCTCCAAGAGCTTTACGCCCATAGTAGCCGATTAAATCAGCTATCGGTTGTTCCACCATACCAGTGGGAGAACTGAAAATTCTGTTCCGGAATTTTTGCTTGGCGAGAACAATGGGTTCAAATAAATGCGGGTATTTCATCTTTTTGCTCATTTTTAACCGCTGTAGCTCACAGCGCCTCCTCTCAACATTTTTAGCAGCCTCGAACACGAGTCAATAAAAGTATAATAAAAGAATTTTCGGTTGTAATCGTCAAATAATATCTAAACATTTTCTAAAAACTTAGCTGCTTTTATACAAGAAGAAGGATATTTGCAGTTCCTAATAGAAATAAGGCTTAATAACCTAAAATATCATCATTGTTATTGCCGGGCCTTTAGAAGCGGAGGGTTGACCATTGAAACTCAGTATGCATATTATTCGAGAAGATTTAGCTAATATGTGCGCCTTTTCCAGAATAAGTTCTGACGAATCCCTTACATTAATGAGCGTTAAAGTTCTAGGAGAACTGGATACACCTCCGACCAAAGATACTGTTTATATCGGAAATCCAGAGGATTTTAAACGCTACCCCTTCTTTCAGGATATACAAGCCTTTATCCTGGTGGAAGACGAACAGGGGAAAACCTTTAAAAATGTAGCCGGAAAAGATTTTATTTGCACAGACAAACGCTATTCAAAATTGCAAGTTTTGACTCGGGTACAGGAGATTTTTGATTACTATAATCGCTGGGAGCTAAATATTTTAAATGTAATCCTTCACAAAGGCTGTTTGGATGAAGTATTAAAAATTGGGTTTCAAGTTTTCCAAAACCCAATGGTTGTTTTTGATATCAGTCTAATTCGGATTGCAATGATTGGGGAAGAATATGTTCCGGATAGCGATTTTTGGAAAAGTGTTATTGAAACCGGACACCCCCCCTTAAAAAACTGTATTTCAGTCCGGAAAAACAAAAAAATTTTTGAACTAGTCCGCGACAGCAAGAAGCCTTTTATCTATATCTTGCCTGATCTGGAATATAAAACCCTGCATGCTAATTTATTCCACAAGGATATAAAATGCGGGTTTCTCGTTATCGATGAATCTTTAACGCCTTTCACCAACAAAACCCTAGGTCTGGCAGGTTATTTCAGTGTTCTTGTTGCTAATGTCTTGGAAAGAAACGCCGCCCTTTTAGGAAAATCAAGAGATGTTGAGATGCTCAGTTTTCACTTGTTCGCTAATCGATCCTACGAGGATATCTACTCAGAATACTTAATGAATATGTATAATTGGAACAAAAACGACCATTTTCAATTATATGTTCTAACACCTTTTTATAGCGAAAATCATTCTACCCCATTCGTAAATTTAAAACTTCTCCAAAACATAATTAACTACAGTTGTATTTTCCATTATAATGACCAAATTATAATCATTCAAAATTTAAGCAAAGCCGGCAAACAATTACTCTTGGAAGACCTTAAAATGCTGATGGTCAATATCGAGTATGTTTGTGGCATAAGTAATGTGTTTTATAATTTCAGCAATCTCAAAAATTACTACGAACAAGCTTGTCTGGCTTACACTATCGGCCAGCACCAGCACCCTAAAGAACGGGTCTTCAAATATTCTGACTATATCCTTAACCATACTTTAAACCTTCTCGAGGAAAAAGTGGATTTGCTTTCTCTATGCCATCCGGCAGTGATGAAGTTATACCTTTACGATCAAGAAAACAACACCAAGTACTTAAACACTCTCTATGTCTATCTTTGCTGCCGCAAAAACTTAAGTGAAACAGCGAAAAAATTGTTTATTCACCGCAACACCTGTGTTTATCGGCTTAATAAAATTTATGAAATTATCGGTAAAGATTTTTTAGATGATGAAAACAAATATCTCGTCCTTTTATTCTCTTGCTTTATTATCAAACATACTTTTCCCCAAGAGGGACTTTAGGTTATCACTAACTCCATAAAAAAACGGAGCCCTGATTGGACTCCTCCTCCGCTTTGAGCTGTTGAAACCATGTCAGCTCGTTTATTTTTTTATACCCCTCTGGAGAGTTTGAAGATTGAATGCCGACTAAATAACTCCCAAACCAGAAAAATGAAGTGCAAACCCTTCCTACCGCTAATAGCTTTAACAGTGCTCCCAGTAATCTGTTTTGAGCAGTCATTTTAGTCTGGCATACCTCCTCTCAATCTTCCGGCAAACTAACCCCTTGGTTTATCAGGCTATAACGTCGCCAGCCGTGACAACACATTGTCATCCCTATTGTAAATCAAGTGGCTGTTTGCCCTTTATGCTTACTTTATTCTACACTTAATCTAGGATCTCCTTGAAATTATCTTGTTGATTCTTTTCTAATTTTGGCAGCGGCTTAAGAGTTTTTACGCCCTCAGCAATGGCTTTTCTAGCAAGCTGGTCACACCTTTCATTTTCAGGATGTCCGGCATGACCTTTAACCTTTCGCCAACTAACTCGATGCTTGGCAGCTAACGCCAAAAGTTCCTGCCATAAATCCTTGTTTTCGACAGGCATTTTTTTTGAGTTTAACCAGCCATTTTTTTGCCAATTCTCTAACCAATTTTGCTCAAAGGCATTAACTAAATAAGCGCTGTCAGTAAAAAGTTCTACAACACAGGGTTCTTTTAGAGTTTTTAGTGCCTGAACAGCGGCTCTAAGCTCCATCCTTTGGTTTGTAGTATTTTTTTCAAACCCGCTGATTTCTTTGGTATGCTGTTTATATTTAAGAACTGCAGCCCAACCGCCGGGACCGGGATTTCCGGAGCAAGCTCCGTCGGTGTAAATTAGAACACTTTTTAACATTTTTCTTCTTCAATCCTATGTTTGGCAAAGGTCTAAAACCATTGCATTCTCATCACAGTTTGGGAATTTAACACAGTTAATACACTCTTTCCATACTTTATGAGGCATGTCTTCCTTATTTACAAGTCTAAAACCCAAACGTTGAAAAAAATCTACCTGGTAAGTTAAGGTAAACACTCGAGGGCATTGTAATTCCACTGCCTCTTCCAAAAGGATCTCCACAATCTTGCGACCGACCCCTTGGCCCTGATAACGCTCGTCAATAGCCAGGGTTCTTATTTCCGCCAGGTCATTCCACACAATGTGGAGCGAACCTGTACCTATTATTTTCCCCTGGCTTATAGCGACAACAAATTCTCTGATACTCTCGTAGAGGGAGCTTCTACTACGTGGCAGCATAATTCCTTTGGCAGCAAAGGAATTAATCAGCTCGAGAATTTCTTCGACGTCACTTAATCTGGCATAACGATAATTTACCATAAATCTCCCCCAGCAAAGTGGTTTATAATCTCAGAAAACTTTAATAGTGTAATCTTACTATGAGGCAAATAAAAAAGCAATTATAAATATGATTCCTCGTTGGTATCAGGGGTTAACTCTTCTATGTCTTGGAGCTGATTTGTTTTCCAATCCTCCGGGAGGATATAGATTGGGAATTGTTCGGGTTCTTTCAACCAAGTCTGGCTGAGTCTAAGTTCTTCTGTGAAGGTGTGGGGAGCGAGCAAGATAATTTTTTGATTCCATCTTAGATCGGGGTTCCAGGGTAAACCCCTCCTGTTTAAATCACTGCACTCCAAATATGCAGAAGAAAGCAAAGCCGTGGTAACTCCAGCGAAGGGTTTTTCCAAAATAGGCTGAACTACGCGTACTTCAAACTTATCCTCAAAGTAATACAAATTACTGATCCCGCCCCAAATTCGCCCCTGGATAAGCCAGGGATATTCGAAATGTTTACCACTAAAGCCCGGCCATGATACTTTCTCCCTACACAGCTTTAAAGCTAGCAAATCCTTGTTTTCCAACTCCCCCTCGGCTTCCATTCTTTCTAACAGTTCAAGGATGCCGTTCACCGCTTCGACAAACTCCTCATTAATTTGATCAGACAAATCAACCCAGCCGGATTTGGAATATTTGGCTACAATATCCTTTTTCCGAGTCCATTTTACTTTAGTAGCCAGATCTATTTTGCTTCCTTTCCTCTTTATTTCAGCAATTTCCAGAGCGCCCCAATAAAATACGATTTTGTTTTTTTCAAATACGGTTCGCACTCTTCTGGGCGCTAAGGACTCAAAAAAAGCCCTGGTTGTTTTAAGATGATTCCAGGCTACCGGGTTAAGGTTCTTTTGCCAAAACTCCCAATCAGGTCTCTCTTTAGCGGGTTCAAGAAAGTATGTAACTCTATCGTCCCCTTTATTTTGAATTTTGTATAAGGGCGGAGTAAGTTTTTCTCTCCAATATACTCCTTCGGCCGTCATTGTTCCACCGATTTTTCCTATCGCCTTCAGAAAAATCGGAGAGAAATCAGGAGCCACAAAATATAAAATTGTCCGCATCCCGTTCCCAATCCGGCTTCCCCAAAGAATACCTTCTTGAAAGAACTCTTCATCCTTATATTTATGAGGGGAAAATATAATTCCTAAGCGAAGATTTAAATCCCCTGCACTATAATACCGAAAACGAGGAGATAACCGCCAGCTTTTTCGTTTTTGCTCCGAGCATTCTTCCCAATTAGTAATTTTAAATATTTCTTTATTAAATTCCCAGAGTTCCCTCCAATTGTCTTTCAACTGTAATCCTCCTCCAAGCAGTATTTATTAAAGTACTTATAAATACGCTTCAAAGAGGACGGAAATGCCTATTTTAGTTTTAAATGACTTAAAGGAAATCAAGTGTTCAAATTTTCCCTTACCCCCAGTTCCATGTATATAACTTCTTCTCCAATATTCGTGCAATAGTCGCCAATTCTCTCCATATAGCGAGTGACAAGCAGAAGGTAAATCCCTTGATTAATTAATGTCTGATCTCTAGTCATGAGATCGTTTAATTCCGTGAAAATTATTTTGTAATAATTATCGACTTCATGATCCACATCCGCTAAAGTTCTTGCCAGTTCGACATCCTCATTAACAAAAGACTCTACTGCGGTATGAATCATTTTTATTACGATTTCAGCCATAGCCGGTAAATCAATAAGCGGTTTCATTAAAGGGACAGGGCCGATTCTTATCGAAATCTTAGCAATATCCACGGCTAAATCGCCCATTCTTTCCAAGGCGGAAATGATTTTATAACCGGCCACAATTCTTCTTAAGTTAGAGGCAAAGGGCTGCTGGGTGGCAACCAAATGGGTACATAACTGTTCAATTTCTTTTTCTAGATTATTAATAGCTTTATCTTCAGCGACAGTTTTTTCCGCCAAGACCAAATCCCTTTGCTTTAAACTCTCTAAAGCTTGTTTTATTGCCGTATGAACTAAATCACTCATCTCAATAATTTTCTTCTTCAGTTCCGCTTGCAAGGTATCAAACCTTTGACGCATATCATTCCTCCAATCATACAGACAAAAAGAAACACCTACAAACTGTAATTGGGAGCTTCTTTGGTGATTATAACATCATGGGGATGACTTTCCTGTAGACTGGCAGCTGTCATTTGAATAAATTTTGAATCCCGACGAAGAGACTCGATATTTGGCGTGCCACAATACCCCATCCCCGCTCTTAAACCTCCTATCATTTGATAAACTGTTTCTGACAAGGGGCCTTTATAAGGAACACGACCTTCAATACCTTCCGGTACTAATTTCTGGTCTCTTTCTTGGAAATAACGGTCACAACTGCCCGCTTTCATGGCTCCAATAGATCCCATCCCTCTATATACTTTATAGCTTCTTCCCTGGTATATTTCTATATCGCCAGGACTTTCTTCCGTGCCGGCAAAAAGACTACCAATCATAACTACTCGGGCACCGGCGGCAATAGCTTTAACTATATCGCCGGAAAACTTTATTCCCCCGTCCCCAATAACGGGAATATTATATTTGTCTGCTTCTTGGGCACAGTCAAAAATTGCTGTCACTTGGGGAACACCTATACCAGCTATCACTCTGGTCGTGCAGATCGAGCCCGGCCCCATTCCGACTTTAATAGCATTGGCCCCCGCTTCAATGAGTTCCCGAGTTCCCTCAGCAGTAGCCACATTGCCAGCGATAATTTGCAGATCCGGAAAAGCGCTCCTTATTTCTTTTACCGTATTTATAACCCCAAGGGAATGGCCATGAGCGGTATCAACCACAATAACGTCCACTCCAGCTTTCATTAAGGCCTCTACCCTCTCCATTGTTTCTTCCCCGACACCTACAGCAGCTCCAACTCTCAGCCTACCCCTCTCATCTTTTGCTGAATTTGGATATTGAATAGCTTTTTCAATATCTTTGATCGTAATTAACCCTTTTAAATTCATATGCTCATCAACAAGGGGAAGCTTTTCAATTTTATGTTTCATTAATATTTCTTTCGCCTTTTCCAAAGTGGTTCCCACTGGTGCTGTTACTAATTTATCTTTGGTCATTACCTCTTCGATTAAGCGACTGGTCTCTGTTTCAAAACGCAGATCTCGATTGGTTACAATGCCGACTAATTTCCCTTTAACAGTGATTGGTACTCCGGAAATTCTATAACGAGCCATTATTTCCAAAGCGTCTTTTATCTGGTGAGTGGGTTCCAAATAGATCGGATCCGTAATAACTCCATGCTCCGATCTTTTGACTTTATCAACCTCTAAAGCCTGTTCTTCAATAGTCATGTTCTTATGAATAATACCTATCCCGCCTTCCCGGGCCATAGCAATAGCCATACGAGAGGTGGTCACAGTATCCATGCCTGCACTCATCAAAGGAATGTTTAATTTTATTGTTGACGTGAGGTAGGTGCTGACATCGACATCCCTGGGCAAAACACTGGATTTAGCGGGTATAAGTAAAACATCGTCAAAAGTCAATCCTTTTTTGGCAAACCTATCCGCAGACATAACAATCTCCTTTCATTAGTTTTTTAGTTTTCCCACTAGTATAACAGAAAACACCGGAATTGAGTAGCCTTAAGCAAATTTTTCGTAATCGATAGTTTATGGTAAAATTTTAGAAGCATATTAATATTATAACAACAAAGCTTGCAGTGAGGTTAAAAAAGAAACATGTCTAATCGTTTTTCCCAGTTTTATAAGGCGGTGCGGGCTAAGATTTTACCGGAAGAATATCAATGGGCCAAAAATCTTTTATCGATTAAAGAATTCGAACTTTTTAACAAACAAGCCCTCCCTGACAAGCGCCATGCTCTAGACGTAGCTTTAGAAATCCAAAAACAAAAAACTGTGCTTGAAAAAACCCTAGGAATAAATGTTTATAACAATCTTCTTATTGCTTCTTTATTGCATGATTGTGGAAAATCAATGTTTCCCCCGCGTTTATGGCAAAGGGTTTTTGTAGCTCTGGTTGCCTTTTTGCCAAATAAGTATAAAGAAATTCTGGCTGGGAAAAAAAATATTTTCGGAAAAACTCTTCGCCTCTATAAGAAACATCCATTATGGGGAAGCCACCTAGCAGCTAAAGCGGGTTCCAAGGAGAAAATAATCTCCCTTATTCTAAATCACCACCAACCGCTCACCGCTGCGGAGAGAATCCTCTCCCAAGCCGATAATAATCATTAGTAAATAAACCCGGCCTTAGTAACTCTTTTTATTTAACTAACCGAACCGGGTCTTAAATAATTTTAAACTGGTTTTTTCTCTTATTTGTTTATATAA
>JBMNOZ010000026.1:0-14855 GCA_050943335.1 Desulfitobacteriia bacterium
ATAAAGCTCAAAGTTTGTGGAATGTGTTTTAGGCGTAGAGAATATTTTTCTTTGCCGGCGAAGATCTTTGGCTTTCTTTTCTAACTGGGCACGGAGTGCCTTCTTCTCTTTTTCTAGCTGCTCTAAAAGATCCATCAAGACTCTCCTGCTTAGACGGAGATTTTCAAGCTGTTTTTCAAGTTCAGCAACTCTTTTTTTTAAAAAGTTGATTTCCTCGTCTCTTGTGTTCACTATTTCATCTCCCAATAAATATCCTTTTTTCTATTTTATACTTTCTAAGCATTTTTTAGTCTTGATTTCCGTTTGAATAGTTTTTATACCTTAGCTCTAGCTTCATTAAGCTGCTCTAAGACCTCCAGTCCAACCCCCCAGGCCCCGATCTTTATGCCCGGTTTCACTCCCTCCCCATGAAAATCCGAACCGCCTGTGGCAATTAAGTTCATGTCTATAGCTAGTTCCCTAAGCCGCTCTACCTCCGCTGGGGAATGATCGGGATGCTCAACTTCTATGCCCTGCAACCCTTCGCAAATAAAATTTTTTATTTCCTTTTCCGAGACCTGTGATCCGGGATGGGCTAAAACCGCAACCCCGCCTGATTTTCTTATAATTTGAATCGCTGTGGAGGGAGAAAGTTTCTCCCTCGGCACATAAGCCGAACCCCCTAATCTTAAATAATCAGTAAAAGCCTCTCGAAAGTCTTCTACATAGCCAGCTTCAAACATCGCCTTGGCTATATGAGGGCGTCCTACTGATTCCCCTTTCGCAAAACTCAAAACCTTCTGAAAGGGAATTTCTATGCCGAGTTTTCTAAGTTTTTCTAGAATCTCCTTACTCCGCGCTATTCTTTTTTTTTGCAGCTCGAGCAGTTTTTCTTTGAGATAAGAGCTATTGTCATCCAAGCCTAAACCGAGAACATGGATTTCCTTTTCTGGGCCCTCAGTATTAATTTCAATGCCCTTGACTAAGATTAAACCGGTTTCCTGAGCTTTAATTTCAGCTTCTTTTAAGCCGCTTATGGTGTCATGATCGGTAATGGCCAAGGCTTTAAGCCCTGATTTTGCCGCCAGTTGCACTACTCCCGCAGGCGTTAGTTCGCCATCCGAAGCTGTGGTATGACAATGAAGGTCAGCTTCATAGAGAAGATTTTTAAGCATCTTTACTCCTTTAAAAATTTAATCCCCCTAATTTAGTGTAATACCGTGTTTAAAACTCTTAGAAAATTACCATGGCTTATTTTTTTTATTTCTTCGGTGCTGAATCCAACTTCAAAAAGCTTTTCGACCAGATCCGGAAATTTGGAAGCGTCCTCTAAACCTCTGGGAGGTTCGGAAATACCGTCAAAATCTGATCCGAAAGCGACATTATCCACTCCCGCAGTTTCAGCAATATAACAAATATGTTTTACAACATCATCTATAGATGCTTGACCATCCGGGCTAAGAAAATCCTGACAAAAATTCACGCCTATAACTCCCTGATTTTCGGCTAAGGCTTTCAACTGCTGATCATTTAAATTCCTCGGGTGATCGCATAGAGTTCGAGCACAAGAGTGAGAAGCGATAATAGGTTGAGTAGTATGGTTAATTACATCCCAAAAACCCGCCTCATTAAGATGAGAAACATCGATCATTATTCCTAGCTCATTCATCCTTTTTATTACTTGAAAGCCAAAATTAGATAATCCTCCTCGACTTAAACTCTCCCCAACGCCGTCAGCAATAGCGTTTCGTTCATTCCAAGTCAGGCCAATGCTCCTTACCCCGAGGCGGTAAATTAAATCCACCATGAACAAATCCGTTCCCAGAATTTCGCCGCCCTCAATATTTAGAACCAATCCCAGGCGATCTGTAACCTCTATAGTCTTTAAATCCTGACAAGTCTTCACTAAAAAGACCTGAGCCGAGTTTTGGTCAATGAATTTCAGAGCCTTTTCTAGATGTTCTAACCCCCTGCGCATTGCCGAGTAAGGTTTATATTCACTCTCTATATAAGCCGCAAAGAACTGTAAACGAATACGGGCTTGCTTTGCTTTCTCCAAATCCCAATGCCCAAATCCTTCTGAACTTATTAAATCCCGTTTGCCGGCCGTTAAATCACCCAGGCTATCACAGTGACCGTCGGCAACCCATATATTTGTTAATCCTTCCAATTTATTTTCTCCTATTATTTTTTATTTATAAGAAAATTGAAAAAGCCTGTCTTTTAGACAGGCCTCGACCAAAAATCATTATCGAGGTTCAACAATCAATTTTATTGCTGTCCTTTCCTCCCCCTCAATCTCTATATCTGTGAATGCAGGAATACAAACTAAGTCTAGACCACTTGGAGCAACAAATCCTCTGGCAATAGCAACGGCTTTCACAGCCTGATTAAGGGCCCCTGCACCAATTGCCTGTAATTCTGCCCCCCCTTTTTCCCTGAGCACACCAGCCAGAGCACCGGCAACTGAATTAGGGCTCGATTTAGCTGAGACTTTTAAAACATCCATTGTTTTATACCTCCGATCTCATTCTCGCTCCTATGTATCTACTCCTGTTTTTTATTATATAGTATTCTAGTAGTTGCATAAAAATCCTCTTTTATATTTAAACTTTAGTAAAATCTCAACTTCCGGTCAAATAAACCTTTGAACAGGAATAATACTTTCAGCTTTCCCGGTTTTCTTATCAACCTCAACTACAACCCCATTAATTTGTTTAACACCGCCCGCAACCTCAAACCGGGCAGGCATTTGAGTTATGAACTTGTTAATAACAATTTCCTTTTTTACTCCTAATACAGAATCCCTCGGCCCAGTCATTCCAACATCTGTAATATAAGCTGTCCCTTGGTCAAGTATACGAGCATCAGCCGTTTGGACATGGATGTGAGTCCCGAGGACAGCAGTTACTTTACCGTTTAAAAACCATCCCATCGCCACTTTTTCGGAGGTCGCCTCAGCGTGAAAGTCGACGAAAATAATTGGAGTCTCAGCACTTAAGGTATTTATAATGCTCATTACCGAAATAAAAGGGTTTTCCAAGGGGGGCAAAAAAACCTGGCCTGATAAATTGATGACTCCAATTTTAACTCCATTGCGGGTAATAATTCCATAACCTTTCCCAGGAACACCTTGGGGATAATTTGCCGGCCTAAGAAGGTAGTTTTCATTATCGATAAACTTTATGATTTCTTTTTGATCCCAAACATGGTTACCCATAGTCAGAAAGTCGATTCCTCCGGCAAATAGCTCTTCCGCTGTTTGTTTCGTCAGACCGCGGCCGCCAGAGGCATTTTCTGCATTGGCAATTACCAAACCAAAACCATATTCCTCCCGAAGTTCCGGCAATAATTTATAAACAATATCCCTCCCAGGTCTACCGACTATATCACCGATAAAAAAAACGCGCATACAAGTAATCTCCTCTAAGAATAATCAGCAGTTATATACTAATACCTTCCCATTTTCCCGAAGGGCCGTAAGACTTTTATCCGTTCCATTGGCCCGTAAAGCTGCAAGCATGTGATTGATTACCTCATCCTGAAATATTATTTCATCTTCGGGCAACTCGCCCTCGTCAATTATCAGTCCTTTACCGCTCTTCGTTTTTATAAACTCCACAATCAGGTTAATTTCACTTTTAGTAATGGTCCGAAGATCCCGGACAACAACGATTATATCGAATTCTCGTTCCTGCTTTTCTATACTCAAGAAATTCATTTTCCGGCCTTCAATACTGTGAAACAATTCCAAAGCTTCGGTAAGTTCCTTTTTTAGTTGTTCAAAAGGGCATTCTTTCGTCACCAGAAATTTAAGAACCAAAGTCTGCTGTTCTTGGGAACATTTAATTGTCCCCACCTCCGGATAACGTAAGAGTATGGATACTAATAAACCGGTACCGTAATTAAAATGGTTAGAATCAAAACTTGGTGCATTAGAGGCTAAGGCTGTCATAGTATTAACCCTTTCCAAAAATATAATTTCTTAAAATAACTTGTCTACTATCTTCTTCAACATAAGACAAAATTCCTTCCCCGGCAAGTTAGTAAATAAGATTTCCAGAGAAAGGCTTTTAAAATTATGAGGAGACTCAAAAAATTTTTTGAGACTCCCGTGATTTTCATTTTTCATATTTTTATTTAGCGTATTCTACCGCTCTGGTTTCCCGAATAACAACTACTTTAATTTGTCCAGGATACTCAAGCTCTTCTTCAATCCGTTTGGATATGTCATGAGCAATCCTTGGAGCAAGAGCATCGTCAATCTTTTCAGGGTTGACAATGATTCGAATTTCTCTTCCCGCTTGAATAGCATATGACTTTTCAACACCGGCAAAAGTTTCGGCGATTTCTTCCAGCTTTTGCAAACGTTTGATATACGTTTCTAAAGTCTCCCTACGGGCCCCGGGTCTTGCGGCTGAGACCGCATCCGCCGCCGCCACGAGTACGGAAACTATTGTTTTTGATTCTGTATCCCCATGATGGGCTTCAATGGCGTGAATTACATCCCACGATTCTTTGTATTTTTTGCAAATATCAACACCGATTTGCACATGAGTACCTTCTGTATCGTGATCAACGGCTTTTCCGATGTCATGCAGAAGCCCTGCTCTTTTTGCAGTTTGAACATCTACTTCCAATTCGGCGGCCATTAAGCCTGCCAAATGAGAAACCTCGATAGAATGTTGTAAAACATTCTGCCCGTAGCTTGTCCTGTAACGCAGGCGACCCAAAAGCTTAATTAATTCCGGATGTAAACCGTGCACTCCGGTTTCAAAAGTTGCTTGTTCTCCTTCCTCGCGGATTTTTTGATCAATTTCTTTCTGTGCTTTTTCAACCATCTCTTCAATTCTGGCCGGGTGAATACGCCCATCAAGTATCAATTTTTCAAGTGCTACTTTTGCAATCTCTCTTCTAATCGGATCAAAACCGGAAAGAATAACTGCCTCTGGAGTATCGTCAATAATTAGATCAATACCTGTTAAGGTTTCTAAAGCTCTAATATTGCGACCCTCACGGCCAATAATTCTTCCTTTCATTTCCTCATTAGGTAAGGCCACCACCGAAACCGTGCTTTCTGCCACATGGTCCGCTGCACAGCGATGAATGGCGAGAGAGATAATATCTTTGGCGCGTTTTTCGGCCTCTTCTTTGGCCCGAGTTTCAATTTCCTTAATCATAATTGCGGATTCATAACGCACTTCATCTTCTACAGCTTTTAATAAGATCTGTTTTGCTTCCTCCGGCGTTAACCCCGACAATCTTTCTAATTCCGCAATCTGTTTAGCTAGTAAATCGCTTAATTCTCTCTTTTGTTTTTCAACATCAGCTTCTTTGCGTTGCAGGTTTTCCTCACGGCGTTCTAAGACTTCAACTTTTCTTTCCAATGTTTCCTCTTTTTGAAGCACTCGCCGTTCCAGTCTTTGAAGCTCATTTCTCCTTTCCCTGATTTCTTTATCCATATCATTTCGGATTTGCATGACTTCTTCTTTTGCTTCCACTATTGCTTCTCTTTTTTTGGCTTCAGCCTCTACTGTGGCATTTTGCTTTATCCTTTTGGCTTCAATCTCGGCCGAACCAATGGTTTTCTCGGCAAGTATTTTCCGTGTGACCCATCCTACCAGAACTCCGATTATTAATCCGATTAAGACTAAAATAATTCCAAATGTTAATTCCAAACAGTTTCACCCCCTAATTCCAATTATAAAACTTCGTATCAAATAGACATTAAAAAAAACTGGCTGGACCAGTCCCAATAGAAATATAACCTTTATAGTTAAAATTTCTCCAAAAAACAACTAAACTTACACCTATGTTAAATACTATTATGTTTAAGTTGCCAATTTATATAGAGAAAACCGTTTAAGGTTAAAATTTACTAGAAACAGTCCAATCTTAGTTTAATAAAACAGATATGCAATGTCAAGTTCGTTTCAATATATAATTGTAAACTATCTAAAGCCGTTCTTTCTCTATTTTTTCCTTTAAAATCTCACTAAGAACAGCGTATACCACCTCAGAACGATAACCGCGATACAATAGTTTGTTCCCTACTTTTCTGTATAAGTAGGTTTTAGGCGAGATATTATTATATTTTGGATTTTTACAATAGTTTTGCCTCCATTTTTGATATTCTTTAGAACATAGAACATCCGCTAATTTTAAACAATTTTGATATTCTAACTCTTCCGGATAAATTTTCTCGAGAAGTTCTCTAATGATTTCTTTATCGATTCCGACTTTTAGGAGCTTGGTATAAATCCTTTGCGCAGAAAGTTCTTTCTTTCTCGTTTTTATAAACGTCCGCGCATAGGAGTAATCATCTAAATAACCCCAGGCAATCAACTTTTTAATTGCAACCCCTATCTCCTCAGATTTATATCCCTTATTTCTAAGTTTTTGCTCCAGTTGGAAAACTGTCAAAGGCCTCCTGCTTAAAAAACTCAAGGCTACGGATAAGGGGGAGCTCTTGGGTTTATTCATTGTCTGCTTCCGGACTGTGATCTGCGGGGAGTTCGTTCTCCTTCGCCCCGCCGAGTATTAATTGACGGATCTTGTTTTCAATTTCCAGAGCTATATCAGGGTTCTGCCGTAAAAACTCCTTCACATTTTCCCTTCCCTGGCCGAGTCTTTCCCCGTTGTAAGAGTACCAAGAGCCGGATTTTTGTAATACTTCGGTCTGGGCACCAATATCAATAATGTTGCCCTCTCTTGAAATACCTTCCCCATAAATTAAATCAAAATCAGCAATGCTAAAGGGCGGGGCTACTTTATTCTTAACAATTTTAACCCGCGTCCGATTCCCAATAATATCCTGCCCTTGTTTAATGGCATCCTGTCTTTTGACTTCCATTCGGATAGAAGAATAGAATTTTAAAGCCCGGCCCCCGGTTGTTGTTTCCGGATTTCCAAACATAATCCCTACTTTTTCCCTTATTTGATTAATAAAGATAACGCAAGTTCTACTTTTGCTAATTGCTCCTGTAAGTTTCCGTAGGGCCTGAGACATTAAACGGGCATGCAACCCCATATGGGAATCACCCATTTCTCCTTCTATTTCCGCCCGGGGAACCAGAGCAGCGACGGAATCAATAACCACCACATCAATAGCCCCGCTACGAACAAGAGCTTCACAGATTTCTAACGCTTGCTCCCCGGTATCCGGTTGGGAGACAAGCAAATCATCCACATTTACCCCTAAGGTTCTGGCATATATAGGGTCTAAAGCATGCTCCGCATCTATAAAAGCTGCTACTCCTCCTGTTTTTTGAGCCTCGGCAATAACATGTAAAGCAACTGTCGTTTTCCCTGAGGACTCTGCCCCAAAAATCTCGATTACTCTTCCCCTCGGAACCCCTCCTACCCCTAAAGCCAAATCCAAAGCCAGTGATCCGGTAGAGATCGTTTCCACTGATAATCGGGATGAAACTTCTCCCAATCTCATTATCGAACCTTTGCCGAATTGTCTTTCAATCTGGCTTAGAGCCATATCCAACGCTTTCAATTTTTCCGGAGTAGCCATATTTATAAAGCCTCCTCAACCTTTTACCTATATATCTAATATTTAGAAACTTTCAAAACATATGTTCGTTTTTAATTATACTAAGATCCTAAGTGTTGTCAATTAGAACTTTTCTGTTCTTACATTTTTTTCTACCCTTCGAGTAGAAAAAGTCGTAAAGTGTTAAGGGCTGACTCAACCGCCATATTTCTTACGGATTCCCTATCACCGGTAAAGAGATGCCTTGAAACTCTAACTCCCTCGCTATGAGCAAGGGCAATATAGACCAGCCCCAGAGGCTTGTCCGGGGTATCTCCTTGAGGACCGGCGATACCAGTTATCGATAAGGCAAAATCTGCTTTTAAAACTCGGCGCGCACCCTCTGCCATTTCCATAGCAACTTGTTCACTGACCGCTCCTTTTTGGGTCAAGCTGACTCTACTTACACCGAGCAAGTTTTCTTTTACTGAGTTCGCGTAACTTACTACCCCCCCGATATAGTATTCCGAACTACCCGCTGTGGAGGTTATCTTTCCGCCTAGTAAACCTCCGGTACAAGACTCGGCAGTCGCCAAAGTCATCTTTTTTGATTTTAAAAGCTCACCCACTACTTGAGCCTGGGTTTCCTCATCAAGGCCAAAGACTCGGGTGCCTAGTCTTTGTCGTATTTCTTCTTCCAGCCGAGTTAATTCTTGGAGAGCTTTCTCTTTATGGTCACTACGAATAGTTATCCGCACCTCAATGTAAGTATGCTGGTCTAGAAGAGTCAAAAATGGAGATTTCAGCAGCGTAAGATCGGATAATTTTTGTTCCAGTTCCGATTCACTGAGTCCAAAAACCTTTAAGACCCTTGTGAACTGTTTTTCTTTATTGTTTTCTGTAAGACGCGATAATTCCGGACGTACGTATTTGTCAAACATAGGCCTCATTTCAGAGGGAGGTCCGGGAAGAATTACACAGTACTTGCCATCCTTCTCCAAAAAGGCGCCGGGTGCCGTACCTTGAGTATTGGGTAATATTTTTGCTCCCTTTGGAAAAAAGGCTTGTTTCCCTGACTGGGGAGGGAGTTTTTCCCGCTTATAAAAACTTTTTATAGCTTCCATACTCTCCCGGTCATATTCCAATTCAAGTCCTAAAGCCAGCGCTACTATCTCTTTTGTCAAATCGTCTTTTGTAGGTCCCAGCCCTCCGGTCAAAACAACAAGCTCCGAACGAGTTAATGCTTGACGGACTGCGCCTAACAAACGTTCCCTATGGTCGCCAACAGTGGTATGATAAACAACTTCTATCCCCAACCCGGAAAGCTGAGCGGTGATGTAAAAAGCGCTAGTATTCAACGTCTTTCCCAAAAGCAGTTCTGTACCGGTGGAGATAATTTCAGCTTTCATAATTTAAGTCCTTCCTTTCCTATTCCTCTTTATCCTTCTTTCATTATTTCTTCGGTCCGGACTACTTATCCCCAAACCTATAGAGAAAGAGTTTTCTTTTAGAAAACTCTTTTCAACCTTTGTACAGTTATGTCCTCGTACTACCCTATTATTTTCTTTGAGCTTTCAGCAACAGCTTACGGGATTTCAAAATATAATCTAAACCAGAAATAACCGTCAGAACCAAGGCGATATAGAGCAGAGGTTGGCCAATATAAATATGGAAGTATGATAGCGGCCAATCATTTAAAATTAATAAAGTAATGGCAATTACTTGGGTCATAGTTTTTAACTTCCCTAATTTACTGGCACTGATAATGACCCCGTCGGCAACGGCAATCGCTCGTAAACCGGTGACCGCAAATTCTCGACCAAGAATAACCCAAACAATCCAAGCTGAAACTACCTCTAACTCCACTAAAGAGATTAAAGCCGCTGAGACAAGCAACTTATCAGCCAAGGGGTCTAAAAACTTCCCTAGATTTGTTACTTGCCTTCTCTTGCGAGCTATATAACCATCCAGACCATCTGTGGCGGCAGCAATTACAAAGATTAGAGCCGCGACAACATTTTGATAAGGAAGATATTCTTTCCCACCTGGAAGCTTTAGTAAAAGTACTACCATAAAAATCGGTATCATCACGATCCGAATTAAAGTTAAAATGTTGGGCAGATTCATTGAAGGCCCTCCCCTTTAAAATCATAGCTGTCCGCTTCTAAAATCCGCACCCTCAGTATATCACCTGGAACATGCTGGCGATGGACTCTTGTATATATTTGGCCGTCTATTTCAGGGGCATCCCCTTCAGTTCGCCCCAACCAATAAAAATCGGCTATCTTTTCTTCAAGAATTACCCTTACTACGCTCCCCACCCTTTTTTGTTGAGTTTCGAGCGCAACTTCGTACTGCCTGTCTAAAAGGGTTTTTTTACGTTGTTCCCGGACCGCACTGGGGATTTGACATGTAAATTCAGCCGCCGGTGTTCCCTCTTCCCGTGAATACGCAAAAACCCCTAGGCGGTCCAATTTGTTATTCTTAATAAAATCAACGAGCTTTTGAAACTGGGTTTCAGTTTCCCCCGGGAACCCGGTAATAAAAGTAGAACGGATAAAAATTCCGGGAATCTCACGGCGTAAACGCTTGATTAAATCTTCCGCCTCTTCCGAAGTATTTCGTCTGTTCATCTTTTTAAGAATCTCGTTATCAGCATGTTGGAGGGGTAAATCCACATACTTACAAATTTTTGGCTCCTGAGCTATAAGTTCTATCAAATCAGACGTGAAAGCATCCGGATAACAATACATTAAACGGATCCAGGCTAAGCCCTCCACCTTGACAAGCTCTTTGAGCAAAAGTACTAGATTGGTACCTTCCCCCAGATCTATTCCATAACGGGTAGTATCCTGGGCTACAAGAGCAATTTCTTTAACCCCTTCTCTGGCTAGTTTTTTTACCTCTTCAACTACAGAAGGGATTGTCCTACTACGGTAGCGACCCTTTATTGAGGGTATTGCACAATAACTACAACGATTATTACACCCTTCCGCTATTTTAACATAAGCAAAATAGGGCGGCCCGAATCGAATTCTTGGCATCTCGTGGGAATAAATAAAGTCCTGACATTTTTTTAGGGAATGAACCTTAGAAGTTGTTTCAAGAACGGAAGGAATTTTATCAAGGTCTCCATCCCCTAAAACTCCGTCCAATTCTGGAATCTCTTCTAGCAATTCCCGGCTATATCTTTGAGCCAAGCAGCCAACGGCATAAACTTTTTCACAAGTCCTCCCTTTTAAGGAGGTCATTTCTAAAATAACCTCGATGGACTCTTGCTTAGCCTCTTCAATAAACCCACAGGTATTCACAATAATAATATTGGCCTCTTCCGGTTCGGAGACAATTTTATATTTCTTCGCCAGGAGGCCGGTAATTACTTCACTATCTACTTGATTTTTTGGACATCCGAGATTAACTACCGCTACTTTTTTCACTGTTACCTCAAAAAAACAAAATATTAATTTCAATTCAGTATATACTAATTCCTGCTTGAGTGTCAAAATAGCAAATTCTTAAACTCCTAATACTCTTTAGAGGACAATCGAGTTCCGGATTGCCAGACCTCCCCGGGTAAGAGCGACCGCCTTCCTCCCATGTACCCGCCGCACCTACTGTGCGGAGTTCGGGCAGTGGTGGACTTCGTTTTGTTTAGCATACTGTCCCACCGCTTTAGCCTTATATGCGGTTCTTGTTCGTCGGGTCGGAACTTTGCCTCCGACTTCCGTCAGATTCCACCTCACGATGGACACCCTTGCCGGTTGGTCGCTACATACCCCCATAGTGGACTTTCACCACCTAGCTAATCGTCATGCGTGGCACACCTAAATAAACCGCAGTGTTATCTTCACTGCGGTTTAAAAAATTGGCTTAACGGATGCGAGACTTTATTGGCCTTTAATATTGGGACCTGTATTTGCGGGATTTACCTTTTTATTTAGTAGAGAAGATATAAATAGCCGTAACGATTAATAGGACTATGTCTATTGTTAAGACGACCGGTATAATCGGTAAAAACGTATCCACATTCATTATTGCCTTTAAAAGATTCACAACCCAGGTCGACAAAAAGAATCCGCATCCCATAACTGCCGCGACTATACTTATCGCTAGGGAAACATTACGTGGCGGAGCAAGAATCCCTGCCCTCATAATAACTTGGGAAAAGGCTTGGCATTGGCATATCCGCAAAGGAAGAAACTCACTACTGTTATGATCTTATGCGGAGCAAGGAAAAGCAAGACATATGCTACAACCAACAAGGTAAAAGATATCAGAAGTGTGTTGCGCTTGAGCTTTGGATAAATAAATCCAAAAATTATACAAGCGGTAAGAGAACCGATGAATATGAATGCCGATAATACGCCTGCATAAGCCGGCCCCCCTAAGTTGTTCTGCAGCATAGACCGAATTGAAAAACTGCGTAATAGCATAGGATATTTGAAAAGTTAGATAAGCCACAGCTAACAGGAAAAGTCGCACCGACCAGCCTTTATACAAACTTTCGTCAACTGTGGAAGCGGGGCTAGAGTCAGCCGAATCACTCTTGAAAGGCGTTGCGTCCGGCGGGCATTTGGGAACAAAAACAATTATTAAAAGCAATAGGATAATCCCAATGCCATAAAGGTTAAACATTGCTTTGAATCCATAAACCTCAGCTATCATGCCACTTATCGCCGTTAAGATAATCGCTGAGCCATACATAGCTCCGTTTAGAATTCCAACCATTCTGCTCCGTATGTTTTCGTCAATATACATACTAGTGACAATCGATATAGCGGAAATGTTAGTAAAACCAAGAGCTAAACCAACCAAGCATCTCATAGCCATCATAAATGGTGCGCTTTCAATAGCAGCCCCGAGAGTCCCTCCCACCAAGAAAAGAGTCACCCCGAGCATGAGCACTTTCTTTTTATCAACATATTGCAATATCTTCCCCGCAATAATTGAAGCAAACATTGAAACTAAGTTTGGACCTGATAAAAGAAAATTAACAAAAGCATCATCTTGATAATACTTAAACATTTCATCCGCACCGGGAATAATTAAAGAATCTCCCTGCATGGCAAAAGTAGACATCAAGATGGCAAACATCATCAGAACTAATCCCCGTTTTCCCTTGAGTTCCAAAATATCTCCTCCCTTTTTGCAAAAACATGGACCTGAAGCTGTTTCAGGTCCATGTTTGCAAATTATTATGAAGCTTTAACCCTTGACAACTCAGCAAATTTGTTTTGTAAAAGTTGCTGTTACAAGGCTCTTAAAAGTCGATGTTTAGAAAACCATTATTTTTTATAAACCCCGGTTACAACTAAACCGTGTTTGTCCTTTAGTTTCTCAATGAATTTGGGATCGTCTAGTTTTCGAGGGTCATTCTTTTTAAATCTTTCGATATCCCCAAGGAAACGGAATAAATGGGCCTGGCAATTATAATCGTGGAGGACTGTTCCCGCTTCAAGGACGGTGAATTTATGTGGAGTATAGTTCGGGATATTTATTATATCCCGCGCTTTGGCAATAAAACTCTTTTCACCCGCTACTTCAACTTTTACGCTGCCTTTTTTGACAACAAATAGATCCGTGAAGCCGTGGGGTTCGGTCCAATCTATAACCATGTCTTTGTCCAAGACATATTCCCAGATTTCTTTCACGCCATCAAGTTCCCAGCGCCCTATTTTAAGGTTTAAGGTAATTCCATCATATTTATAGCTTTTTAGGGCCCATTCCTTCGGTTTAATAAAAGCCGATAAATCTTTCTTATCCACGTCTTCAACGGGGTCCGGCTCTGGCAAATTGATTATTCCCCGCTCCAAACGTAATTTATTCATAAACTCTTCGTCTTCTGCTTTTTCCGGAGCATTTTTTCTAACAGTATCTTGATCCAGCATGATTTGATACATATCAATCCCCTGGAACAACTCTCTCCAAATTGTCCCTTCTTCAAGATAAACAAAACCATGGGGAACATGAGGAGGAATTAGTACAAAATCTCCTTCATGGGCTATGGCCCGCTTGCCACAGATACAGCATGCCACCGAGCCTTTGTCTATAATGAAAACTTCATAGCCAAAGGGGTGCTCATGATAGTACATTAACCCATCCTTTTCAACAATGTAGTCACTTGTCTCGTTGATTAATTTAGGACCTTCTGGGAGGGTAAAAAGAATGTTCTCCGCAATATTATCTCTTAAGGAAGAGATATAATTGGTTGGTTTAATATGCATTCTCGGCTTTTTCATGTTTACCTCCTATTATCACTTATCGATACAAATTGCATAGGTGACACAATTCTTTTTTGGCACTCTGTTTACTACTTTTAATTAAATATCAAATCTAATTTAATACTTTTAAATCGGTTCAATACCCGTAGGATAACAATTGAAACTCATTTTTTGAATAGTTGCTCCGGTTCTGGAGTTTTCAATTTTTCCTTCAGAAGTGATACCAAGGAATTTTCCTGTGTTAGTACCTTTATTGAAATCAAAAAGAAATACCGAAGCCACGGGTATTATTTTTTCTCTAAAACAGAAAAGGTAGATATTATCCTCTAGTTTATAATAGGTGGCATAATCCATATCTCCATGCCCTTTTTGAACCCCTTGAAGACATTGCCAAGCATATCTTTGGGAATTAACATAAAAATGTTCATAGGTATGATTATCGCTATAGATGTTTATTGTCCGATAGCCAATTAGATCCCTTGTCAGTCCGGGAACTTCACCGGTAGGAGTCATTCCTAAAAACTCTCCAACCAAGAAATCTTGGGCGACCCGGGTATCTCCCTTGGGAAGATGATCTCGAACAATTGTGCGCACTGATATTACCCGTCCGGTTTCAGAATTGAATACTAAAGTTAGAGTTTCATTGCCTTTAGCTGTAAAGAAAATATCAACAAAATAACGTTTTGGAGCAATACGTACTTCCTCGTATGGATCCTCACCGTTTTCTCCATCCCAAGCCCATTTAACCTTATCGTCGCCAAATTCCAGTTCTAATACCTTGTCATTTTCAAACTTAATTTTTAATTCTTTTCCAACCCAATCTTTGGAGTTGGGAATCCTATTGGTATCCATACCTACGGAAAGATCGTCAAAATTCTTCCAACCCTTTTCAGCTCCTTCAGCTAAAACACTAGTCATTCTTAAATCCCCCTTTTTGTTTAATAATTTACCTAAATTGTATCGACCTAAAGTCTTTAATATAAGGGGCAAGGTAATCAATGTAATAATAGTTAAATAATACATTTTATTTAAAAAGATGCCTGATAAAAAGTTAGTGTCAAGTAATGTTCGCAAAAACCATCTAAAAAAATCCGTAATGGTTAGCGACTAATTGTGATCGGGAATCAAGGGCGAGCAAAGCGAGTTCATCTTGACCCTTGAGTCCCGCAGAAACC
>JBMNOZ010000003.1:0-110646 GCA_050943335.1 Desulfitobacteriia bacterium
CTTTACCCCCTTTAAGCTTCGCAACTCAAAGGGTAGTGTATTTGAGGGGTGCTGGCAATGGCTTTTTCCATTTAAATGCTATATTTTTCTACTTCCGGAGTGCTACAATTTTATTTTGCCATAAACATCTTTATAGGCAGCTAAGTGAGGTGGCAATATGAGGACAAGTTATAAAAAACTATGGAAGCTTCTGATAGATAGGGATATGCGAAAAAAGGATTTAAGAATGGCCGCTGGTATCAGCACCGCATCAATGGCCAAGCTTGGTAAAGGTGAGAACGTGACCACTGATGTATTGGTTAAAATATGTAGGGCCTTGGACTGCGATATTTCTGATATCGTGGAGATTGTGGAGGGTTAAAACTCCTTGGCAAAAAAAACGAGGCCCGGTGAACTTTTGGGGAACCGTACTGGCAGTTCTGGTGGGTTGGGGATGGTTCGACCAAAACTGGCAAATTCGATTATCGCAATACCGGGATACCAACAACCCCATTGCCCCATAACGAGCAAAGGCTTTCAACGCCGCCCGTGGGCTTTTGTGGGGGGTTGGTCACCACTACCCAGCCACCCTCACCCAAACCAACTACACACAGGAACTAGCTGACCGGTAACACCAGAGCCGGGAAACCATACTGTAATGGATAAACCACCGCAATATGCCAGCTCACAAGGTCGGGCGGCTTTGGAAGTTTAAGATTTCCGAAGTGGATGAGTGGATACGTTCCGGCGGGGCTGCCGACAAAGCTGGCCCGGGAGAATGAATAAAATAACCAGCCAACTAGGTACGCTAAATCTTTCTGCACCATAACCTACCTGCTTGGCTGGTTTTGCTCTCACTCCCCGGAACAAGAAAACAGGGCCAACCACCTGTTTGGCAGTTGACCCTGTTAAATTGTCAGAATTGTTTCCGAATTGTGCCGGGGTACGACCCCGTGCGGGAGGGAGGCTCCGGTTAGGGTGGCCTCCCGTTGATTAATTAACAACACAAAAGAACTGTCCCCTTGTGTTCCCCCCCCCCTGGACTTGAACGCATCCGTCCTAACTTCTCAGGTTATCCAGCTTTTGGGCTTTCCCACTCTTTGCAAGGTTACCCACCTGAGTAGCCAACACCGGTTCGCTTTCGCTATGTTCCAAGTTCCCCCTTCGGCGCACCAATAGACCTCACCGTTACCGGTGACGCCCTTGCCTACGGGTTGTCTTCCCGCTGGTTAGGTGACAGGGTTTCTTTCAACCCATCGGCTCGGCAGACATGCCGGGCGAACAAAAAGGAAGGGCGTTGAGCCCTTCCTTTTTCGACCTTCTTAATCTACGATTTAGTCAGCTACGTTGATTGCGACACCAGACGGTGTTTGTGAAATCAAGGCTTTGTTGCCAAGGGCATCAATTGCGACCACATAGGTGTCAACTGTTGCATTGAATGTGGCAATAGCAGTAGTACCATCTGACAGGTATAAACCTGAAGCAGCAGTTAAATCTTTGGCTGCTCCACAATCAGTTGATAAGAAGGTTGCAAGTTTGGTGCAGTGGCTCTCTACGTCAGCAACCGTAGTATAATCAGTTGCTGTGGCAGGAAGCATATAGATTTCGTATTTAACAATTCTGTCTACTGTAGCATTTGTCGGAGCAGTGATATTTACAGCTACTTCGGTAAATGTATTGTCTGTTCCGGTACCGTTTGTAGTTGCTACAGCACCACCGGTTGTGTCAACAAATGCATCAGTAACACGTACCGCATCAGCAGCGGCAATAGCGACTAATTTATTCGGTGTAGCAGCCTTATCCTGGACAGCGTTTGCAGCTATGGTCAGATAAGCCAAATTAAAGTTAATATCTCCTAATGTGTCACCAGCCATGGTTATAGTTGCAGTGTTACCAAGGTAGGCTACCGCGTCGACATCCAAATCAATATTGCCTGTATTTGTGCCGTCAGTTACTGTGATTTCAAAAGTAGCAGCACCGTCAGCTACCAATGTTACAGGCTCACTAAAGGTAAGTTCTAGTTTAGTATTTCCAATAGCCTTTGCAGATACAAGTGTCGGAACCTTGGTATCAACTAAGTCTAGTCCGGCATTCCAGCTAGTTAGTGTTGTTGGGAGAACAGCATTCCCAGCAATATCCCTAACGCCAGTTACCAGCAGCGATGCGTCTGCGCAATCGGATGCAACTCCAGCTTCAGGAAGCGTTATTGCAAACCCTTTGGTATCAGTGGGAACAGCTGATTCGTTGGTAATAACCGTGCCATCTGGTAATGCGGAACCGTTTAATACGTAGTTAGCTGTATTGATAGCATCAGCTAATTGTACATTTTCACTATATAATACGTGGATGACGTTCTTTCCGCCAACTACATTGATAGCAGCGGCTCCTTTTGCAACTGTAGGCTTAGTAGTATCGGAACTGGCAGTAGTCGAAACCTGGAAGGTTGTGGAAAGCATCTTATTTGTTGAAGTGTCGGCAACAACGTTTGCAGGAATCGTAAACGTATAGGTTCTAGATGCGCTTAGAGCAACCGGTAATACTAACTTGACATATTTAGAGCTTGTCACACCGGCAGGAACTGCAGTCCAGTCAGCCTTAGTAATGATATCATCACCAGCAGCAGCACCAGCCAGTACAGTAACAGTAACATCTTGAGCAGTAGAATTGTCTACTACAGTTAGACCGCTCATAGTCAAGTTAGGATCTGATACTGCTTCGCTAAATGTCAAGTAGATAGTTTTATTATCGGATGTGTCAAGAACTGAAGAAACCAGTGTAGGTTTCACAGTATCTTTAGTAAGAGTCATACTATTCGAGTAAGGAGTTACCTTGTTGCCGTTAACATCTTCGATATTTTTGAATGTGAATACAACATTAGCTGTGTTTCCAGTGCCATAAACAGTATTAAGGAATGTAAATAATACTGTTTTATTAGTTGTATCGTTCGGGTCAAGAGCCGGAGCAGCCGTGATGTATGGTGTTGCATCACCTTGTTTTGTCAAGGTAATATCATCAGTTGAAGCTACTCCACGAGTTAAAGCTGCAAAATTGGTCGCAGAAATTTTCTCGTCGAAGACAACCTTAATTGTGCTGCCGACTTGTTCAACGGATACTATAGCCGGTCCTGTTTGATCACCGGTTACAGTAAAGCTTTGCGATAACAGAGGTGCTGCATTGATACCGTCAGAAAGTCCAGCCACAGTGAGTGTATTGGTTGATCCTGCAGCCAAGGCCGAAGCAGCAACCAGGTTTACTTTGCATTTATTTGTTGCATCGATTGCTGCAACAGCATTTACACCGTTAATTTTATAAGCACCAATTGTGCCCAGTGCAACAGGTTCGCTCAGTGTAACCGCAACATCTTTAGTTCCAGCTGCCCCAGCTGTCGCGACTACTGAAACAATAGAAGGTGCAACTTGATCAAGAGCAGTAACGGTCTTGTAAGTTGTAGCTATTGTGTTGTAATTTGTATCAGTTACGCCCGTAATCTTGAGTGTAAATGATGTGTTATTGGCAACAGCAGCGCTTCTTGCTTCGAGTATTACGGTCTTGTTGTCACTTTGGAGAGTTGCAATCGAACCAGCTCCGCCAAAAACCCCGCTTGCAATAAATGGAGTTCCATTTATTGCATAGTTTCCTACTGCTTCAGCTGAAGTTTTGGTAACTTCTTTATTGAATACAACTTGAACTTGTGAGCAGTTAATAGCACTTACACTCTCAACAGAGAGTACTGCCGGGGGAACATATACGCTATCCTTTACAGCGTCGCTAACGGCATTAGTTCCACCAACGGCGATAACTTTAGTAGCTGCAGTTACACCTGCAGGGGAAGCAACGGTTTTTCCGTCAGTCAGCACAACAAAAGCGTTGTACTTAGCTGCTAGAGGAGCTGCAACAAGAGCGTCGACCAAGCTTACACCATTAGCTACATAAATTCTCTCATAGCTGAAAGAAAATTTGTCAGAAACAGCTTTGTTGGTTGCATAACGGTCAGCGCCGGCGATGCGCTCTACACCGGAGATGTCTTTAACTTTAGCAGTTCCGCCAATGATATACTTGGCAGCACCATAGTAGGAATCTTCGTAAGTACCATCACTACCAGCAATAGCAATTGCATAATTGTTCTTTGCTGCATAAGAAGCAACAGATAGAGCATCAGGAATTGCGTCATAGCCAACAATAAATGTGCCGCTTGGGTTGGTTAGTTGAGCATTGATAGCGGCTGCGGTAACTTGACGGTTGTCACCGGTTAGCATTTCAACAGTTACGCCATCGATTGCATTTATTTCTTCAGCAAGTGCATAGGCAGCACCGATTACATAAACCTTAGTCGCTTTAAGATCAATAATTTTCTGCTTAACAGCAGGATCTAGTTTGTTTTTGTAGGTTAAAAGAATCGGAGCATTTTCTTGGCCTGCCAACGGAGCAGCAGCCAAAGCGTCGACGAGGTTTTCGTTATCAGCAGCGGCAAGAATTACGGTATTGCCCCAAGTGCCTGCGTCCGCAATTGCAAGAGCGGTCTGAATACGATCGGCACCTGCAAGTCTGTCACTGTCAGTTGGGGCGGCAAATAATGACGCCGGAATCATGGTCAGAACCATAGCAATGATAGCAAGTATAGCTATCTTTTTCGTTCTTCTCATTTAGTCTAATCTCCTCTCTTTCTTTCTAAGGGTAAAATTCTGTCCTCAGTTAAGCCCCTTCAATTCTGATTGTTATTTTTTTAGTAAACCGGCTTAACCTTTACTTGAATGTCCTAAGCCCTTATTCACCCCCTCTTTTTTGTGTCGATCTATTATCCTTAGACATTGCGCAATATCTAAAGGCACCGCCCAAACGGGGGCGTCCCCCCTCTGAGCCACGTTCCTCAGGAGCGGCAAACCCTTTAGACTGCCTCTATTAGGTAAAAGAAGCCATGGATGTGCTTCTATACCTCGTTGTAAGTATTATTCTGTAAAAATTTTGATATTCCTGCCACACCCCCTATTAATTTCATAAAAATTACTAAAATATTATTAGCATATTTTGCTAAGGTTTTATCGCTTATGTATTTTACAATATTCTGCAGAATATTTCCAGTAGTTTTTTTTGGGAAAAGTTGCTATATAGCGATTTTTCAGGTTGGGACAGGAGTTTTGTTCAAGGCGTCGAATTCTTATTAGATAGAAGTTTAGATATTTTATTTTTAAAAGTGGAACGGTGCGGAGACCGGGCCAATATTCTAAATTACTTTTAGGACGAGATTTTAGATTATTACTAAAAAAGAAAGGAGAGAAAGGAATGTTCAAGTCTATTTTTAGAAAATCAATAGCCCTTTTACTCACCACTTCTCTTCTGCTCAGCGGGGTGCTTTTGGCGCCGGGAAATTCTTTGCCCGAGGCCCAGGCGGAGGAAGCATATCCCACTTTTGAGCGGCTGGCAGGGAAGGATCGATATGAGACCGCAGTGCAAATCTCCAGCAAAGACTGGGAGGAAGCATATAATGTGGTGTTGGCCCGGGGAGATGGAGACAACTCTTTTGCCGATGCTTTAACAGGGGCGGTGTTAGCTAATAGCGCGGGTGTGAAAGGACCACTTCTCTTAACGCGCGCCAACAAATTAAATGCCGAGGTTCTGAAAGAAATAAAGCGCCTAAATACCAGGACGGTCTTTATATTAGGAGGAACAAACGCCATTTCCGCTGAAATTGAGGCTACTCTTAAAAGCAGCGGGCTGGTAACTGTGCGCCTGGGAGGCGAGGATCGATACGAAACAGCAGTCCAGATTGCCGCTAGAGCCGTAGGAAACAGTCAAGAAGCATTTATCGCTTCAGGGGAGAATTTTCCCGATGCTTTAAGTATTTCCGCTTATGCGGCGGCTAAAGGGATGCCCCTTTTATTAACGAAAAAGGGGCAGGTGCCGGAGAGTACTCTTAAAGGACTAAAAGATTTAGGGGTAACTAAAGTTACCTTAATCGGCGGGGAAACCGTTATCCCGCCGGCAATAGCCACTGAATTCTCCACAGCGGGCTACAGTGTGGAAAGGGTAAGCGGTCCTAACCGTTACGATACCAATATTGAAATTTTAAATAAGTACTCTTTTAATACTTCCAGGGCTGTAATCGCGACGGGAGCTACTTTTCCCGATGCTTTAGCCGGGTCAGTCCTGGCCGCTAAGGGGAATAACCCCATAGTGTTGGTACCTCAACGGGAAAAGGCTTTGTTAGAATATGAGACCGCTAATTATCTCGCTTATTTAAGAACAATAACGACTGAAACTTTTATCCTCGGGGGTTTTGACGTTCTTAACTACAAGGTGGAAAGCATAATCCGCACCGGAGGATTCAATACCCGGGTCTCACTGCAGTTTTGGGATGGATACCAGTCTAAAACCCGCTACGAGGATCTGATCAATAATGTGCCCGGAAAACTTACAGATTATATTGACATCTTAGCTCCTAATTTTGTGGGAGCGCTTCAATCTAACGGCAGCTTTGCTTATCGCTTTAGCAGCGCCGCTATTCCCAAGAGTTTAGTGGCTTTAGGGCAAAGCAAAGGAGCCAGGGTGGTCCCTCTTATCATGGGCAGTGGCAGCGTTGCTGACGCAATATTAGAGGATCCTGCAAAACGCCGTAACTTTGTGGCCAGCGCGCAAAAAGTGATCCGGGAAACAGGTGCCGACGGGATAATGGTGGATTTGGAGGTTCTAAAAGACAGTAATGAGCATAACCTTACCGCTTTGATGAGAGAGCTGTATAATGAGCTTCATCCCCAGGGCAAGCTGGTTATGATATGTGTGATGTCCAGGACTTCCCCCAGCGCTGAACCTTGGCTGAGAGAATATAATTATAAAGATTTGGCCAAGTATACGGATTATGTACAAATAATGTCTTACGATAAACACTACAGCACTTCTCAACCCGGACCGATCGCTCCCCTCAATTGGGTGGAACAGGTAATGGCTTATGCTGTGACCCAGATCCCGCGGGATAAAATACTGATGGGCATTCCCTATTACGGGCGAAGCTGGACTCAAGACAGCGCCGGGAAATGGACCAGCTTTGCTTTTGGCTGGGGAGAAGCCCAGAAGATTGCTAGGGACCATAACGCGACTATAAAGAGAGACGCGGGCGGAATACCGTACTTTGAGTATCGAGATAGCGAGGGGAAAAAGAGAACCGCTTATTTTGACGATCTTAAGAGCTGGAAAGACAAGCTTCTACTCCTTGATCGCTTCCGGCTCGGCGGAGTAGGCGGTTGGGCTATGTATTGGCTGGATGAGGAAATCGCTCCGGGGTTTTACAGCCTGTTGAAATCCAGGTTGAGGTAACGGAAACGAAAAAACACCCCCCACCAAAGAGGGCGTGCCATAAAGAAGTTTAATTTTACAGGAGACGGTGTAACCGAAAGGTTGCGTCGTCTGCCTGTTTTTTCGTAGCATTTCATCGATTAATTCAGGTATATTCAGTATGCCTGCGCCATTATAGACAATCTCTATTTCCTGCTTACGTTTACTACTGCTTTTGTCAGGCGCCTGGAAATCGTCTCTAAAAGCGCCGGCATAATCATCTTCCGCGTTACAGGGGAAGTTCTTGGTGAATGGGACGATAAACAACCTGCCACAGGTTATGAAACACATGACTTCACCTCACCAATGGCTGGAGGGCAGATTGAGGTTGACGCTTTGGAATAAGGCCAGACTGAACCAGGTTAAAGGGGTGGATAGGAATTGGTCGACGCCGGGAGAACCGAAAAAGAGGGTTAAGGCCCAGAGGAAGAAGCAAGCCCCAGCAAAGTATTCCCAGCCGGTATCCTCAAAGAGAACGGTTAAGTAATTGCCCCGGGGAGCCTTAGCCTGGGCTAAAAGATAGAGTTTTACGGCCAGGATAAACCAAAAAACAACCAGGAAGATTAATTCGATCAGATTTAAGGCTCCGAGAGTTTTTAAGATAGGAGCGGGAAAGAGTAATTCCCCCACTGCCCCGCTGAGATCCGGCCTTAAAAAGAGGACTATCCCGCCGCAGAGAAGCCCCAGCCCTATTACCCAGAGGGTTGCTTTTCTATTGGGAAGGATAATCAGGGTGAGGATTAAGATAAGGGCTAAAGTGCTTACTCCACTGGTTGAAAAGAGCAAGAGTTCCGCTAATAGGAGAGCCAGAAGCAGGAAATAAAGAAGCCTTAATCCCGCATGTCTCGTTTTCAACTGGAGACCGAAATTCGCGACCAAGCCCAGGATTACAAAAAGGCTCAAGAGATCGGCGGAAACAAGATCTAAATAGAAAAATAAAGGAGCCAGAATAAGAGCGGTTATAAGAACCCCTATGAGGGGTAAGGAGGCTGATTCCTGATCCAAAAAAATTGTTAAGGCTAAATAGAAAACAAAGAGGATTAGGAGGCTGAGGATTTCTCTCCCGGCTAAAATAGGATCGGGAGAGTTAAAAGCGAAAGCCGTTTTATAGGCTATAAACAGGAAAAGAAGGATTGGCAGAGGGTCCTTAAGGGCTGTTTTAAGTTTCTTTCTTTTTTCCGGAAAGATAAAGAGCTGAATAAAAGCGCTAAAAATCAGGACTGTTATTAAGATAGAACTCAAAGAAAGGGATACCGCTTCCCCCCTGATTAGCAGTTCCGGGTAAATATGGGAGGGATTCCCCAAAAGGACCGCGGCCGGTAAGACGGCAGCCAGGATTAAAGGGCGCCAAAAAACGATTATCAGTAAAACTATTAAAGTCAATCCAAAAATTAGCCATTCATACATATTTTAACCCTCTTCTTTCCTAATTACATTTTTGAGGAGCCTACAAAACCGAAAGGGATTAGGTTAATACTTTCAAAAGAGCGTTTATTACCCGATCCAGGTCCTCAGAACTCAGACCGGTACCGGAAGGGAGACAGAGGCCGTTATGGAAAAGATAATCGGAGATGCTTTCTCCTCCATCCCCATGGGGGAAATAGGCGCAGTCTTTAAATACCGGCTGTAAATGGAGGGGTTTCCATACCGGTCGGCCCTCGATGTTCTCTTTTTCCAGATAGTCTAAGACTTCTTCCGGGGAAGCTTTCCGGAGTTCAGGCTTTAAGGTAAGAGTGGTAAGCCAACGATTGGAACGTCCATAGGGGGCTTCGGGCATGAATTCGATACCCGGAATTTCTTTTAAAGCCGTATAGTAGTAGTTAAAAATCTCCCGCCGTCTTTTTACTCTCTGGTCTAAAACTTTAAACTGCCCGCGACCGATACCGGCCAGGACATTGCTTAACCGGTAATTATACCCTATTTCGCTGTGCTGGTAGTGGCGGGCTTTATCCCGGGCTTGGGTGGACCAGAAGCGGGCTTTTTCCAGAGCTTCTAAATCGTCTCCTAAAAGCATTCCCCCGCCGGAAGTGGTGATTATTTTGTTCCCGTTAAAAGAGAGGACCCCAAACCGCCCGAAAGAACCGCAGGGTTTGCCTTTATAAGTGGCTCCTAAAGCTTCGGCCGCATCCTCTATGACAGGAACTTTATAAAAATCGCAGATCTCCAATAAAGGATCCATATCCGCGCTTTGGCCGTAGAGATCAACGATTATTACTCCTTTAGGCAGCTTGTTTTCTTTTTTGGCTTGCAGAAAGGCTCTTTCCAAGGCTAAAGGAGACATATTCCAGCTTTCAGGTTCGGAATCAATAAAGACCGGCACCCCTCCCTCATAAACTATGGGATTGGCGCTGGCGGAAAAAGTGAGAGAAGAACAGAACACCCGATCCCCTTTTTCTATTCCCAGAAGTTTAACGGCTAAGTGAAGAGCGGCAGTGCCGGAATTAAGGGCTAAAGCCCCTTTGGTACCTATGTAAGCAGAGATTTCTTTTTCCAAAGCGTCCACATTAGGGCCTAAAGGGGCAATCCAGTTAGTTGTGAACGCTTCATTGATATATTCCTGTTCGTAACCGCTCATTTCGGCTAAGGATAAATGAATTCGAGGTTTTAGGACCATGTTTTTTTCCTCCAAGAGCTGTCTTCTTTTTGACTTTTTTCTAATTTGCTCTCCGCTAAGAGTTTAAACCGGAGGACCGGAAAAACCAGACTTAGGGCCACTAAGATAAAGAGAATAATTGACCCGAACCAGGGTAGGTATTTATAAGTAAGGACCCCGAGGAAAGCAGTAAGAAGGGAGAAGAAATAAATGCTCAGCACTGTCCCCAAATAGCTTAAACCCAACTGATCGGTGAGTAAATTATAGCTGTGGCTCCGGTCAGGGGCGAAGATAGGCTTTTTATGCAAACGGCGGCGGATAATGCTTAAAACAAGATCGAAAAGAGGGTAGTATAAAATAAGTAAAATCCCCAGAAAAGCCGGTATTTTTAAACTTCCCCCGCTCTGGGCCATTACCCCCGCGACAGCCAATAAATACCCGAGAAACATACTCCCGGTGTCTCCCATAAATATCTTAGCGGGTTTAAAGTTATAAAGCAAAAAAGCAATCAAGGCCCCGCTCAAAGGAAGGAGGAACAGGGAAAACCCGGGGATTCCCAAAAAGAGAAAAGCCAGGGCCGAAATCACCGTTAAACCTCCGGCTAAACCGTCTAAGCCGTCTATCAGGTTAAAGGCGTTCATATAACCTATTATCCATAGAAGAGTTAAAACATAATCCCCAAAGTTGCCCAAGAGCTGGAAGCTGTAGCCTAAAAGCACAGTGGCTAAAGCGAGGAGGAACTGTCCGAAGAGCTTTACCCGGGGGCTTATGTTCTTTAAGTCGTCAAATAAGCCTAAAGCGGCAGAAGCGATAAAAAGAAGGCCTAAGGCCCAATACTCCAAAGCCCAGCCGTTTAAAAGCGTTCCGGCTAAGAGTCCCCCTAATATGGCGATTCCCCCGGCTTTGGGAGTGGCCTGCAAATGTATACTGCGGTAATTCGGGTTATCCATTATTTTTAATCTCATTACCAAAGGTACAAGAAGAGCGGTAAGGAGAAAAGCAAGGATTGCACTCATAAGCGGGTATTCCTTTCCGGTCTGATTTCTCTACGAAGTCAGTTTAGACTTAGGGTCTCGGATCTCAGTTTTAAGGCCAGGAGACAGGCGGAGCTGAGCCAGAACAAGGGATCTTCGAAGAAGCGCCCTTCCCCTTGGGAGCTGATAAAAATAGCTAAGATCCAGAGGAAATAGCCCGCCCCGGCCAGATAGGCGTTCCGGGAATCGTTGAACATTCCCAGATAGTCGTTTCCGGTCCGGAACAAAACTAAAAGCTTTGCCAGGAGTACTCCCCAGATCAGGGCCAGAACTCCTAAGCCCAGTATCCCCAGTTCAGAAGCAATGGTCAGCACTGTGGTATGGGATAGGGTTGCCCCGTCAGCTACTGTTTTTAAATGAATATAATCCGTCAGAAATACGGTCTGGAAGGTTCCCAAACCCGTCCCCAGGACTATATGGTCCTTAAAGATTGCCAAAGCCGCCTGCCAGAGGTAAAAGCGCTGGGGGTTAGAGGCTTCCAAACCCTGGGTTAAGCTTAACATCCGCTCCATCATTTCCGGACGCAGGAGGAGAACTAGAGCACAGCCTAAGACACAGATCCCCAAAATAGCCAACGCTCTTCTCCTTCTCGGCAGGATAATTAAAACAGCCAGAAGAACGATCGCCAGGGTTATAAAACCCCCCCGGGAATTAGTAAGAAAAAGTTCGACCAGTAAAACAATCTGGGCCCCGAAATAGAAATAGCGCTTACCCTTTTCCCGGGTATAGTACTGAAGAATAAAAGCCGCTATTATTCCCAGGATTAAGTAACGGGCCAGAATATTGGGATCAATAAAAGTTACTTTGGCCCTGATTATCCCTCTCCCCACTTCTGTTGCCTGAAGCCAGAGGAGTTTCCCTCTGGCCACTTCATAAAAGGCAAAGGGGGCCAGGACAAGAGCCATGCCTAAAAGGGCTTTAAATGGATAGAGGACTTGTTTCCGATCCACTAAGGTAGCGATAGCCAAGAATACTCCGAAAAGTACGACCAGCCTGAGAACCTCGATTGCCGTTTCCCGGGGCGCTGCCGAGTAAGAAAGGCTTACCGCTCCCAGCGCTAGATAAAGAAGGAGAACCAAGGTGAGAGGATCTTTAAGAATTGTAAAGCATTTAATCCTTATTTCCCGGTAGAGAATAAAACGTAAAATAAGGGCTCCGATTAAAGCTAAGGATGTAAACCGGGTTAAGGAGAGAGGGCTTAAAATTTTTCCCACCGTTCCTAACTCCGGATACCAGGCGCTGGAGATTTCCAAAGCCACTGCTATAACCAGGAGGGGGATAAGCCCCACCGGTTTCCTGAGCATTAAAAATGCGAGAACCAGAATGGTTATGAAAAAAAAGATCCAATGTAGCATTATTATTTCCTCACTCATTCTTAAAATTGCCTATTTGGGAAAAAACCTCTGCCAGAAGAAACTGCCTAAGCGGCGGAAATCCGAATCCAAGGCTAAGAGTACGGCACAGTACACAACTCCGGCTACAGAAGCGGAGATTAAAGGATGGAAGCTGTAGAGAAAACGGGCTGTAAAAGCCATTATAACAGAAGCCAGGATAATTAAAGGAAGCTGACGCCAGATGCGGATTTTATAAACCCGGAAATAAACTAAAGCGTAATAGCCGCAGAAAATATAGATTTCCACGATTATCAGGGCATAAGCGGCACCGTAGATCCCAAAAAAGGTGCTTAAAACGATAATCAAAACAAAGAGCAGGGCTAGAGCTGAACCCTGGATTATCATCCGCTGGGTTTGCCGATTAGTAGTAGTCAAAACATCTCCTAAGGAAAAGCTCATACATTCTAAAGCCAAAAACCAAGCGGTAATCATCAGGATGGGAATAGAATCATTAAAACGTCCGGCATAGATCCATTTTATAAGGGGATCGGCTAAGGTAAACATTAGAACACTGCCGGCGATTCCCACTGCCGATAAAACCTTAAAGACTTTTTCAATTGTCTGCCGGTGACTTTTAAAATCCCCCTCCCCCATTTTGTAAAGGGCCGGGTAAAGGGCACTGGTCATTAAGCTGGGAATAAAAACCAGAATGGAAACTAATTTATAAGCGGCGGAATATATCCCGACTTGGACATTGCTCACTTTTAGGGACAGAATCAGAATACTGATCTGGAGGAAAATATAATAAAAAATCCGGTGGATACCAAAGGGAAGGCCGCTTTTTAACATCTCCGGCAGTTTTTTAAGTTTAATCAGGGGTTTGACCTGTTTCCGGAGAGCAAAATATATAAGCAGGGTTATCAAAACATGGCTTACGAGATGGGTGACCGTAATAGAGACCACACTTAAGCCGTTAAAGATTACCAGTAAAGTCAAGCCGCTGATAAGGACTGTGTTTAAAAATTGAAAAAGAGCGGCCAGGTACATTTTTTCTACAGCCTGGTAGTAATTATAAACTGATTGATTAAGAGCGTTAAAGCCTACCGCCAGCCCCAGAATAACAATCATGGCCTTGACAGTCTGATTATAGCCTGCAGGAAACATAAAAATTAACATTACGAGATAGCAGACAATTGCCGCCAGGCTCTTAAAAAGCAAGGTGTTGCCAAAATAGCTAGGTAGTACTGCCGGGTTGCGGGAGCCTTTCTGCACCATAAGCTGACTGATTCCCAATTCGGAAAACAAAATAATGGTGCCGACAAAAGCGTAAGCTGTTGAGTAGTCCCCGAAAGGCCCCGGCCCTAAATAGCGGGTGACCACTATCCCTACCACTGCAGTAATGGCTTTGGCTAAAAAGCCGGAGATACCCAAGGCAGTAGCATTTTTTATAATTAAACGGGTGTCCAAGAATTATCACTTCTTTAAATTTACTTCTTCATAGAGTTTCAAATACTGCCCGCTAATATCTTGCCAATTGAATTTATCACAGTTTTTAAGGGCTTGAGCGGAGAGTATTTCATAGTTTTGCAAGATCTTTTCAATCCCCCGGGCAATCTCAAGGGGGCTTCTAGGGTCAACAGCGTAGCCTACTACCCCGTCTTCAAACTGACCGTCAAAACCTTCGCCCTGAGAGTAGATAACGGGAAGTCCCTGACTTAAAGCTTCCCCATACACTAAACCGAAAGTTTCTGACAGGGAGGGCATGACGAAAATATGATTTTCCCGGTAGGTTTTTAAAAGTTCCTCCCTAAGCTGGGGTTTTAAATAGCGGATAAACTCCTGTTTTTTAATTTGCTCATAAACCTTTTTATCTTTTACCGGTCCTACTACTGTGAATTCTATCTCATAACCCTTAGTGGTTAATATTTCTAAAGCTTTGACTGTTCTGATAATATTTTTGTTTTTATTTAAGCGACCGGCAAAAATTATTTTGACCTTCTTTTCCGGGGGAGTTTTTCCTTTCTTCTCCCTGTTAGCCAACCAAAAATCAGCGATCCCATTGGGAATTATTAAAGATTTAGCCAGGAACTCCTCCCGTAGAGGAGCCGGGATATATCCGGCCAGAAGCTTGTCCCGGTAGGGTTGGGAAAGGAAAATTATTTTTTCCGCTTCTTTTAGAATTTTAACCCCTAAAGGCCGCAAATGGAGCATATATTTGAAAAAAACATTCAGATCGGTGTTTCTAACAGCCACTAAGTAAGGAAGCCCATATTTCTCTTTAAGTTTAAGGGCCAGATAACCGTTGGAAAACAAAGAGTGAGCATGGGAGAGAGTGAAATTATTTATTTGATATCTTCTTTCCAGGCTTTTAAGAATTTTAGCATGTTTTAAATGAAATATACACCGCTCCCATTCGCTAAAATCCGGGCTTACTAAGGTGTAGTCCCCTAAATCGAAATTTTTTAAATCCGCGGAAAAAGGGACCGGCACAAAAACATCGATTTTCAAACCTTGTTCGACCTGTTTATCGTAGAGATTTTTATAAAAACTACTCCCGTTATAGTAGGAGTTAAGATGCAAGATTTTCATGACCAACCTCTGCCGTTTCCTTTATAAGCGCCAGTAGCGGTAGCCCCGGGCCTCAATCTTTTCTTTATCCAAAATGCTTTTAACATCGATTATAATTTTTTCATTATTGTCCATTTCTTTAAACAGACCATCGATTTCTTCTATTGTCAGGGCTTTAAATTCCTCATGGGCTACCGCGAAGACAAGGCAGTCCGCCTCTTTCACTTTCTCCAAAGCTACTAAATCCAGGCCGTATTCTTCCCGCGCCGCGGCTTTGTCAGCCCGGGGATCCACTACTAGGGGTTCCAGTCCGTAATCATTTAAGGTTTTAATTATATCTACCACTTTGGAATTTCTGGTATCGGGGCAGTTTTCTTTAAAAGTAATCCCCAGAATGACAACCCGGGCTTTTTTGACCACTTTATCCGCTAAAATGAGCTGTTTTAAAATGGCGTCGGCGATAAATTCGCCCATCCCGTCGTTTATTTTCCGGCCGGCGAGGATAATCTGGCTGTGGTAGCCGAGTTTTTCCGCTTCATAAACAAAATAATAAGGATCCACTCCGATACAGTGACCGCCTACCAGCCCGGGATAAAATTTCAGGGCATTCCATTTGGTGTTCATCGCTTCAATAACATCCATGGTATCGATTCCCATGCGGTCAAAAACCATGGCCAGCTCATTCATAAAGGCGATGTTAATATCCCGCTGGCTGTTTTCCACCACTTTCGCCGCTTCTGCAACCTTAATGGAGCTCGCTCTGTAGACTCCGGCTTCGATAATAAGCTCATAGATTTTGGCTATTTCCTCCAGGGTTTCTTTATCCTGACCCGAGACAATCTTCACTATTTTTTCTAAGGTGTTTATCTTGTCCCCGGGATTAATTCTTTCCGGCGAGTAGCCGATTTTAAAATCCACTCCGCATTTTAAGCCGGATTCTTTTTCCAGAATCGGGACGCAGATATCCTCTGTCACTCCCGGGTAAACAGTGGATTCATAGACCACAATAGAGCCCGGTGAAAGATTCCGGCCGATAATGGCACTTGCTCCTTCTACAGGGGCCAGGTTAGGGGTTTTATCAGAATTAATCGGGGTGGGAACAGCTACAATATGAAATCTGGCTTCTTTTAGTCTCTCCTCCTCAGCCGTAAAGTCCACGCTGGTATTTTGAATTGCCTCGTCCCCTACTTCTCCGGTAGGGTCGAAACCGGCTTTATACAAGGCGATTTTTTCGGCATTGATATCAAAACCGATTACCGGAACTTTTTTGGCAAAGGAGACTGCCAGGGGCATCCCCACATACCCTAAACCGATAACGGCAATCTTTTCTTCTTTTTTGAGCAATTTATTATACAAAGACATTGTTTTTCCCCCTGTGTTTACAATGTTAACATGAGAAAAGGGAATTTTCCAAAATTAATAGTCTTTTAAAACGGCCACTAATCCCCCTAGAGAGCCCAAGCCGTAAGAGAGATGGAAAATCGGAAAGAGGATGAATAAAAGGGGAACCTGCTTTAATTGGTCCGCTTCCTTAAAAGCAAAAATCAAACTCAGTAAGAAGTAGAGCCCTAATTCACAGAGAAACAGCTTTCCAATCAGAGGAAAGAAAATACCGAGCAGCGGCAGAATTATTAATGAAAGTAAAAAGAGAAAGGGAATAAAATGTCTCAGACCCATGGAACCCGGGCAGAGCTTCATGGTAATAATATTCCATTTGCCGTTACTCAGAGCCATTTTTACTAAATCCTTAACATTATCCCGGCAATAGTAGGAGAATTTTATATCGGAGGCCAGATACACTTTCCCCCCGTTTTTCCGGATCCGATAATTCATCTCATTGTCTTGATTCCGGGTTAGGCGCTCGTCATAGAGACCGAATTCGGTAAAGACTTCTCTCCTAAAAGCGCCGAAGGGAACAGTATCCACATATCCGCTTTGCCCTCCAACTCGAAACCGGGAATTCCCGACCCCGAATTTAGAAGCTAACAGTTTGGCAATAGTGTTTCCTACAAAGCCCCGGCTTTTTGTGGTCGCTACCCCGCCTACATTATGAGCATCGGTATTATCCAAATAGTAGACGCACTTGGAGATATAATCCTTTTCATATTCGCTGTGGGCGTCTAAACGAATAATATATTTTCCCACTGCTTTTTTGATCCCGATATTCATAGCGTATGGAACGGCTCTTTGGGGATTGTTGTACAGCCGGATTAAATCAGGGTAGCGTTCTCTGAAACCCTCTATGATTTCCTTAGTGTTATCTTTCGAATCCCCGTCGACAAAAATCCACTCCATTTGGGTTTGGGGGTAATCTTGTTTTAACAAGGAGAGAATACAGTTTTCTATGTATTTCTCTTCGTTGTAAACAGGCATTACAACGGAGACAATTATGTTTTTATCACTATTCTGAGGCATTGTTTTTGACCTCGCTTTGTCTTATTTCCCAACTTAAATCTTTATATATTCTCAGGAGCTTTTCTTCCATCCGCCCCCAGTTATATTCTTCCTTAACCGCTTTGAGCCCGTTTTCGCCCATTTCCTGGCAGAGACGGGGGTCAGAGAGCAAAATGTATAGAGCTTTGGCAATATCCTCAGGCTTGGTCGGGTCTACAAGAATCCCACTGTTGTAGTCGGTAAGGAAACGCTCAATAGGGGGCAGATTGCTCCCAACTACCGGTACGCTGCAGCTCATATATTCAAACAGGTCGCTGGGAATGTTTTTAAAATACTTTGGGAAAGGCAAAAGGGTAACCAGACCGACCTTTGATTTTCTTATATATTTTTCGACTTCTAAATAAGGTACCCTGCCTGTAAAAAATATATTTTCTTCCAGATTATGTTCTTTCAGATATTTAGCAACCAATTCTTGCTCCTGGGCATCGCTAAAAGAGCCTACAAATCCTGTTGTCTAGTGCCGGGTGGCCTGTTGTCAGGATACAGATTTTCAAATCTGCTACCTCCCCGCCTTGTGTTTTGTTAGTATGAACCTAAATCTTTTGTATTGGAATCTTAAGAAATTTTTTTATCTAAGGTTTTTCCGGCTTGTAGAGTTTTTATCAAGTTCCTCGTAGATCTCAGTTATCTTTTGAGCAACCCGCTCCCAGGTAAAATTATTAAGGACGGTCTCCCGACCGGCTTTTCCTAATCTGGCTGCTAAATCAGGGTTCGTTAAAACCTTGAGCAGGGTTTGGGCCAGGTGCTCCACATCCCGGGGGCGGACCAGGAGTCCGTTTTCCCCATCGGTTATAACGTCCTCAATCCCCTCTCCTAAAACCCCTATGGTGGGAAGGCCCAGGGCCATAGCTTCTAGATAAACAACACCGAAGCCCTCCTCATAGCTGGGAAGGGAGAAAAGATCCCCTTTCGCCATTTCCTCTAAAGCCTTAGGGTTTGGAAGTTGTCCTCTAAACTCTACTTTATCCTCCAGTTTTAAATCCTTAACCAGGTTCTCCAGGTTTTTCCTTTCCGGCCCCTCTCCCACTATGGTATAGCGGAGATGAGGATAGGTTTTTAACAGTTGGGCCAAGGCTTTTAAATTGAGATCGATCCCCTTGATTTTTTTGAGGTTGGAAACACTGACCATTCTTTTTTCCCCCGCCCGGTCTGGAAAGGCCCCGGCCCGGGGAAGGTCCTGGGGATTAATCCCGTTAGGAACAACTTTAATCTTTGAGGCAAATTCTTGCTCTCGGACCAGGTTTTTTAATTTACTGCTTACGGTAATTACCTGATCGGCCTTAGCCAGAATTTCAAAAAGCTTTTGGCGGCAACCGGGTCCTTTTTTCAGGGTGGATTGAAAATCCCGCCCGTGAACGGTGACCACTAAGGGAACCCGGTATTTTTCCTTAAAATATATACCCGCCCCTCCATCAGGAAGGGCTACGTGGGCATGGAGAAGATCAAATTTAAACTCCCGGTAAATCTTTGTCACCAGGTTTTTTAGCCCCTGGTACATAAAAAAGTCGGACTTCTCTAAAAAAACAGACCGGGGGGATTCCGGATACCGAGGGTAATAAACTGTTACTCCTTCCCAAGAATCCTTAAAAGGCATAGAAGCATAGGTGCGCCACTTTTTTTTCAAATGTTTTAAGGGCCAAGGCGCCCAGGGTACAGGAGAAATCACTCTAATTTCATGACCCATTTCCAGCAGCGCTTTAACCTTCTTATGGACAAAAATCCCGTAAACGGGATTCAAGGACGATGGATACATATGAGAGATAACCAGAATCTTCATGATTTTTTTAACCTTCCCTTAAAGAATGGGATTCAAAAGTTCTCAGTGAATTATATACCAAACCCATGGCGATTATAAAAATAGTCATGACCTTTAAATTATAGAATATACCGGCCATCATGGCAAAAACAAAAACGGAAGGGAGCACGGCGCAATAAGAAACTATAACTAAGGCCCGGTAGTTGTTTTCCGGATTAAAACTTCCCCTCTTTCGCCGCAGGCCCTTTAAACCTTTAATGAAGGGGGTTAAGAAGAAAGCCAGATAAACCGCTAAGCCCACCAGCCCGTAGCGGCGGGAAAAGAGGACAAATTCATTATCCACTTTAGTGGTCATAACGTATTTTTGAGTACCCCAGCCCAGAACAGGCGAGCCCCAATAAGTGTCCATGGCTTCGTTCCATCTTTCCACATGCCCGGTAAATGAGGTGCTGGTCGAAAAGTCCAAGCCCTCGTTTAAGCGATAGAAGAAATCTCCCGAGGCGGTAAAGAAGAGCAACATGGTTAACAGGAATAAAGCGACGATTTTTTTGAGCACTTCTTTTTTATAGCGGTGGTAGAAAAAGGCCGCAATGCAGATTATGGTAAACAGTAAAGCCATGCTGAATAAAGCGGTCCGGGAAATTGTAAAAATCTCCAGCTTGATCATAAAACCGATTAAAATAAAAAGAGGCCAGGGAAATTTGCCTTTCCGGGAACCGAAAAAGTAGTAAGTTGTAAGGTAGGAAAGGCTGATTACTGTAAATATGCCAAAATAGTTGGGGTTGTCAAAAGTTCCTAGAACCCGCACCGGGTAACTGGTAATAAGGTGTTCCCAGTGGACCTGGTTAAAATAAGGGGTAAGCCAGGTATTAATCCCTAAAGGGTTTAAATGCTGAAGCCAGCCGAAAACTATGAGAAAGACCAGTCCTGCCAGGAAAACTTTGCTTAGATAATCAAATTCACTTTTCCCTATTTCCACAGACATGGTTAAGGTAAGGAGCAGGAAATATTTAAAATAAGTGACCAACTCCATAACGTCCCTGAGGCCGAAATAGCCCATCCCTCTAATATAGACCCCGTAGAGATTAGAGAGAAAATAAGATAAGAATAAAAGTCCAAACAGTATATAGACTGTTTTAAAATGTTTATCTTTAAATCCTGTTAGAGTCGGTTTTTTTGGGTTTTTGCTAAGAATTTTTACCCAGATTAGCCAAAGGATATTAAGGCCGAAAGCAATAAACAGTATTAGTTCCTCAAAACGGATACTGGGTAAGGAAGGATGAAGAGGAATGGCCGGCAGGAGTAATGCGGAAAGCAGAGCGGTCACGAGTAGAAATAATCTTAGATCATTGCTTTTGGTAATTCCGGTTTTCCAGAACATTTCTTTTTAGTTGCCTCCTTGAGTTTGCGGTCTGAAATCAGGCAATATTTTGCGTATTGTATCTTCAACTTCTTCCGGCTGGAGATAACTGCCTTTTTGGCGAATAATCTCCAGAACAGTGTTAATTTTATCGCTATCTATATGATTGGGCCGGGCAACAAAAATCCGTTTATGTTTGGTAGCGGTTGTTCCTTCCTCTGCTGTCAAAAGCTCTTCGGTAAGTTTTTCTCCCGGGCGAATACCGGTAAAAACAATTTTTATGTCCTTATCCGGTTCTAAACCGGAGAGTTTTATTAAATCCCGGGCCAGGTTTAAAATTTTTACGGGTTTGCCCATATCGAGAATAAAGATTTCCCCGCCTTGGGCCATTGCCCCGGCCTGAATAACCAACTGGCTGGCTTCCGGGATAGTCATAAAATAGCGGGTCATCCTAGGGTCTGTTACAGTGACGGGACCCCCGGCGCTAATTTGTTTCTTAAAAATAGGAATAACACTACCCCTGCTCCCCAGCACATTGCCGAAGCGGACAGCCACGAATTTGGTCGCTGATTTTCGATCATAATCCTGGATCACCATTTCCGCAATTCTTTTGCTGGCCCCCATTATACTGGTGGGGTTCACCGCCTTGTCGGTAGAGATCAGGACAAAGGTTTGCACTCCGTTTTTAGCGGCGGCGTGAGCCAGGTTGTCAGTACCTAAGACATTATTTTTTAGAGCCTCTTCCGGATTGTTTTCCATAAGGGGGACATGCTTATGGGCTGCCGCATGGAAAACTACTTCCGGCTTATATTTTTCAAATACTAAATCCACTTTGGCCCGATCTTTGATATCCAGGATTTCTACAGCCAAAGGATGATCTTTTAGCTCCTGTTCGATTTCAAAAATACTGTTTTCACTGCTATCGGCCAGGATAAGTTTCTGGGGCGAAAAGCAGACAATTTGACGGCAAAGCTCGGAGCCGATGGAGCCCCCAGCCCCGCTGACAAAGACTGTTTTGTTTTTTAAGTACCCGGCTACTTCTTCCAGGTCCAGGGAAACCGGATCCCGGCCCAGGAGGTCCTCCACTTTTACTTCCCGCATGGTGCTGACTGTGATTTTTCCGCTTAGGATATCGTAAACCCCAGGGAGGATTTTAAGAGAAGTTGCCCTTGTTCCTTTACAAATTTCTACAATCTCGCGAATAGTATCCCCTTCCGCGGAAGGGATGGCAATAATAATTTGATCTACTTCGTACTTTTCCACGACCCAGGGAATATCATCCCTGGAACCTAAAACCGGGAATCCTTGGACGTGGAGGTTTATCTTACTCGCGCTATCATCTATAAAGCCGACTGGTATCCCTTCGGCAAAGTCCCTTCTTTTAAGTTCCTGAAGTGCTAAAACACCGGCATCGCCGGCACCGATAATCAATGTTTTTTTTTCGTCTTTGTTACGAGCGGTGAAAATCGTGTTTTCCCGGCGCATCCTTTGGCTAAAGCGCAAGCCTCCGCATAAGAATATGACCAGGAGTAGAAAAAGAACGCTTACTGAATGGGGCAGTCGTTTCGGAGCAATAAAATAAACTAAAGTAGCCGTAACAGCGGCGCCCACGATTACAGCATAAGTTATGGAAAGAAGTTCCCGCACACTGGCGTAACGCCAAATGTTCCGGTAGAGACCGAAAATGTGAAAGGCAACTAATAAGACAATGGTAGCGATGATTGCCGCTTCAAGATAAGTAATAAAATAATCAGCCGGTAATCCCTCTTCAAAACGAAGGTAGAAGCTGCCAAACAACGCTAAATTTATTAAAATCGCATCCAGAAACATTATAAGCAAGGTGCGTTTAAGATGTTTCACTTTTAGCCGTCCCTTCGGTCCACAATGGTTTTTACCGTTTCTCAGTTTACTACAATTCCTTAGATTTTACAACGCAGAAACGATTGGACCCGGGGACCGGGGGTAATCCTGCTCGCCGGACTAAGAAAAAAGCGGGACAGATCGTCCCCTGTCCCTGGTCCCGCTTTTGTTTATTTTGTAAACAGATGTTTGATTCTAATTAAACATGGATCCGGAAGCGCTTTTTCACCGCCCAAAGCTTGTATTTCAACGTCTTCCGCGGTCAAGGTTTGAAACTGTTTTTTCACTTCGAGATTCAAACCGTTTTGGGGCGGCACCAAAAGAAGCGGTGTTTCTTCACAGGCCGCCATTGCTGCGCCGGCTAAAGCGTCAGGAAAATTCGTCCCGGTAGCCAGATACATTTTATCGATCTCCGGAAAAAACTTCGCTAGGATCAGGGCTGCCGTTTCATAGCGGTCCCTGCCGGCCAAGCGCTCAATATTTTTTTCCGACACGAAAGCAGTATGCTTTATAGTCTCCAAAAGTTCTTGGGATATTATTTTTTCCCCGCCGGCTACATAAACAAAGGCCGGATGAATCTTTTTAAGGGCTTTCTCTGTTTGGGGCGGCAAACCGTCCTTCTTGACCAGCAAAAGAGGAATGCGCTTGGTAGCCGCTACCGGAGCTAAGCTCAAGGCATCGGCAAAGTTCTCGCCGCTCGCTATGGCTACCCCACTGCCCAGCGGAAAATATGAAGCGATCAGGGCTGCGGTACCATATCTGTCCTCGCCAGCGATTCTTTTCACTTCTGCGTCCCAGGACATTAAGGTTTTTAATTTCTCTTCTGTCTGACGAGAGATCGCTTTTTCTCCCCCGATAATAATTATTTTCTGCGGTTGAAAATCCAATATAACTTTTTCTACTCGCGGATCCAGTTCCCCTTGGGGGGTAATTAAAATCGGGGCGTTATATTCCCGGGCCAAACTTATCCCGGCCAAAGCATCGGCCAGTTTGTCCGCTCTGCCCAAAATTATGGTTTTACTACCTTCCGGCCAACCCTGGTAAGCGATTTTTACCGCCGTTTCAACCCGATCCGAGCCGAATATTCTTTTCACCGAGGCCAGTAACGCCTCTTCCTCGCTTCTAGGTAAACCGGTGACGGTCACAAAACCGGCGTAATGAAAAGGTTCTGGGGTCTTCCAAGCAGTTTTTGCGGTAGGAAGGGTCCCAACCGGAATTAAGTTCCTGGGAATGGGCGTAACCTTCAAAGGGGTGGAAAGGCCACGACTGTAGTCTGTGCTCATTAACTTGTAGATTCTGTCTTGGTAAGCTACTCTACCGGCGGCTGCAGCGTTGTTGGGATTATTGTAGGTAGACCAGCTATTATAGGCCCAAAGGGCAAAGTACCAGTTTTCCAGTTTGCCCCGATCCCCATCGCCAATGTTGGGGGTCATGTTCCATTTTGAGATTAGCACTTTAGCGCCGTAAGCTATATTAAACTCAATGTCGTTTTTCAGCTTGTTGACAGTTGTCTTGTCCCGGGGATCATAGGCGCTGACCTGCATGATGCCGATATTGGGTCTGCTTTTTGATCCGCTTAAAATCACATTTCCGTTGTTATCCCATTGCCGCCAACCACTTTCCACATAGGCGATCGCTTTGAGGATTTCGGCCGGAACTTGTTCTTTCTCTGCCACCTGATCAAAAATTCGAGAAATCTCTTCCGGCGGCGGATTTACTCCCGCGCTGGCAACCCGGGGATGGCCTGTCATTACCAGAAGTAGGGCCATAACAATAGCCACGACTAGTTTTTCAGGCCTAAAACTCCTTTTACTCAAACAAATACCTCCTAGTTTGGGGACAATAGGATACATAGTTTTTGTCGAAATAAAGTTATGTATCCTAAAAAAATATAAAAAATGATAGCAGGGTTGTAATAATTTAACATTTCTTCCATTTCCCTGATTCTATCATCTTCTATCTTGGAGAGTATATCATATCTTTTTTAAAATTCAAAATCTTATCCCATTAAATTCCAGATCTAAAAGTTTTGTTTTTGGATCTAAGAGCCTTAAATGTTAATATGGCTGCCACGCCCCTGGTTAATTCCCTACAATTTAAGCAGCTCTTTAATCCGGTTGAAGGTGCTTTCGGCAACTCTTTCCTGCCCGCCGATCACGACTAGCTTTTTAAAGTTCGGTATTTTTCGAAGATAGTTTTCCGTAGGCCCATTGACAGCAAAACCCTTTTGGTAAACAAGGAGCAGACAGCCCTTATTTTTTGCGGCCCAGGCTCCTGCTGCCAGTCCATCGGGGAAGTCCGAGCCACCAGCCACATAAATTTCAGTCGCTGTGGGATAAAATTTTTCAGCAATCATTATGGAAGTTTCATAGCGGTTTGCGCCAGCAAATCTGGTCAAGTCAGCGGGAGTTAAATTTGTTATTTGCCTTACTTCTGTCTCTACTCCCGCAGAGACAGCCTGTTCTCCCCCGGCAATATAGATTTTCTTTGGCTTGAGGCTCTTTAGCATTTGAGCGGTAGCCGGCGCCAATCTGGAAGTGGGGGTGAGAAGCAAGGGGATCTCCTGGGCGCCAGCAACTGCAGCTAGGCTTAAAGCATCTGGAAAATCCTCGCCTGTCGCCATAACTAAGGTCTCAGCAGCAGGGATTTCTTGGGCAATTAGGGCTGAGGTTTCGTAGCGGTTAGCACCGCCGATTCTCCTGATTTGGGAACCGGGAGAGAGCACGGATTTTAAACTCTCTTCAACCTCTTTGCTGACAGCCGTTTCTCCTCCGAGGATGATAACCTTAGCCGGTTTAAGGGTTTGCAGAGTATTTATAACTCCGGGATCGAGCTTTTGAGGAGGCGTTATTAAGATAGGCGCCTGGTACTGGTAAGCTAAGGGTACACCGGCTAAAGTGTCCGGGAAGTCGTCCGCTCTAGCTAAGATAACGGTGTCCGCCCCTTCAGGCCAGCCCGTCAAAGCCACCTGATTTGCTGTCTCTAATCTGTTCTGGCCAGCAATCCTCAAAGCCGTAGGTTCAACGGGTTGGGTATCATTTCCCCCGCCGGGATTCTGGGGATCCCAAACAGTAAAGGGAGTCGGGGTATCCCAAACCCGGTGCCTTTGAGAATAATCAGTTGTATCCGGAGGGAGAAGTTCTGGAGGGATGGGGGTAATATTTACCGGAGTGGTTAGGCCGGGGAAATATGAGGTGCTTGCAATTCTGAGCACTTTATCTTGATAGGCCTCTCCAGGGGGATTATTGTTAGGATTATTTTTTTCTGACCAGTGATTATAAGCCCAGATAGCAAAATACCAGTTTTCAAGAATATTTTTCTCCCCGTTACCGATCCGGGGCGTCATATTCCATTTCTCAATTAAGATTTCGGCCCCGCGTTCGATATTATAATCAATATCGTATTTGAGCCTCTCAACTTCTTCTGTATCTTCAGGGTTATAACTGGCGATCTGCATAATTCCTAAAGCCGGATGATCAGAGGCGCTCATCACAACCTGGCCGTGTTCATCAAACTGCCGCCAGCCTGATTCCTTATAGGCAATGGCTTTAAATATTACACAGGGAATATTATGTTTTTGGGCCGCCGCTTCCAGCTTACGGGCAATTTCTTCTCGGGGAGGATTTTGATACTTCCCTGGTTCCTCCCCTAAAACGGGCAGGGAATTTCCTACGCAGAAAACAAATAACAGCGCAAAAGTTACCAGCTTAAAGTTTAGTCCGGATTTTTTGAACATCTTTCTTCTCCTAAAAAAAATGTCGAATAACAGTGAGAGTTTATATCTCAAGCTGTTATTCGACATTTTCCCAGAGGATCCTGCTCCGGTTTTAAATTACTGTTTCGGAGGTGATAAGCCATTTTCCATCAATCTTTACCAAGTTCGCTTTCACGTGGACAAAATGACTTATTTCCTTGCCAAAGGGATACTGTTCATCAAGGTCGTAGTCCTGCACGGTATAACGATAGACAGCATCCACAGTTGCAGAATGCTCGTCCGCGGCTTCGATCACAACATTATCAAACTGGAGTTGACTAACGTAAAGACCTATCCCCTCAGATAAATATTTCTCAGCTTTTTTTACATGGCTTTCCAAAATTTCACCGGTATAGGCTCGGGATAGGATTTGGCGAAAGTCTTTTATGTCGTTGACCTTCCAAGCATCGAAGAGTAGACCTACGGCCTGTTTGTAGTCGGCTTCGATTTTTTCATGTTCTGCCAAGCTCGGATCAGGGTCCTCCGCTCCATTCTGATCCCCTGGCGCTGGATAATTTCCAGGCTCGATTTTCGCCGCTTCGGTAACCCTTAAGTCGTTGTTTTTTAGAAACCCCAGGGGTAAGTTTGTACCCCAGGCCGCGTGGCCGAATACTCCCACCGTCAGGCCTAAACAGAAGACTAAAGGGGTTACCAACCAATAAATTTTACGCATAAAATCACAATCCCCCATTAAGGAATATATTCCCATTATGTCCTTGAAAGGGGATCTTTAAACATTCTGAAAAAAATGTTATCCGTTTTTTAGGGAGGTTTCTAAAAAAGGATAACATTTCTAGGATTTATACCGGTATAATCAATTGAAAATTTTTCTATTCCGAACGCTTAGTAGCAAAAGGTGTCGCTCCATAAATTTTGGAACTGGTGTCATCTCTAAAGAGATGAGTGTCAAGATCATGAATTTCCTGATGGAACTGTTCAATCCTTACTTTGTCCCGGGAATCAAAGGCATCTATTCCTCTATTCAGCAGATTCCTCAAATAGACATCGAAGGTTGCCCCTTTGCTAAGGTTCGCCTCGTTTTCCATTTGTTTTTCCCACAGGGTTTTATGGAAAACAATATACTTTTTGATATCACTCTCATTCATCTGAGGTCCGGCCTCAACCCCAAATAGATATCCATCCACATATTGGTGGATGTTCCAAGCAGCCCCAAAAGCAAGAGTTTTGGCTGAATCACTTAACGCTCCTTGGCCGAAATAATCTTCAATAGAGGGAGCTAGATTCAGTAAACTCATATCAGGTTCCTGGTATTTTTTAACACCGCCTTGATTGCTTCCCGGTGGCGGAGTATCACCGGTTTCTGGCGAAGTCTCTTCTGTCTCCGAGGGGGTAATATCTCCCGCCGCTTCAACATAATTTACCGGTGGGGTCTGAATGACGACCTGATCTTCTGGGGCTTCCGCTTGACCGCGAAACACCTTCCAGGCCGTAGGCCCATAAATACCGCCGACAATTATTGCCACTGCCAGGACAAATACGCCTGCCAATGTCAATAAATTTTTGCGGCTTATTTTCATCAGTTTCCCTCCCATCATTGGTATTTCTGTATAAGATTACCAATAAGGCGAGGAAAAGCATGTCACATTGGGTAGGTTGGACTACCTATTTTCTTAAAAGGAACGTAATTATCCGCCACTTTTTGCTTTTTGCATCTAATTCCCAACTCTTAACAGTGTCCATTCTTCAATTTAATTTAGAGGGATTGACCGATAATGTTCACGGAGGGCATTTTTTTAGCAGGTAGCTTTTCCACATTAGAAGAGACCAGACGCAGTTCTTGACCCTCTATTTGGTACCTGTCGACAAGGTCAACGAGATAATTCATAAGACTGACCCCGATATCCTCATGCCGGAGGGCAAATTCTAAGGTGGCCCTCACAAACCCCAATTTGTCCCCGATATCATACCTCTTGCCTTCAAAACAATAAGCATAAACATCCTGGAGCCTACTTAAGAGTAGGAGCGCGTCTGTCAACTGTATTTCCCCTCCCCGTCCCGGGGGTAGGTCAGCAAGGATATCGAAGATCTCCGGGTTGAGAATATAACGTCCCATAATGGCCAAAGGCAAATCCGGCGCTTCCTGGACGGTTGGTTTTTCAATCATGTTTTCCGCTTTATATAGGCGAGAGGATAGCTTGCTCCCCTCAATAATTCCATACTTGGAGACATCCTCCAAGGGCACTTCCTGAACCCCGATAATATTCCCGCCATTAAGCTCATAGTACCTCATCATCTGTTTGAGGCATGGTTCCGCGGAGAAAATAATATCGTCCCCTAAAAGTACAGCAAAGGGCTCATTACCAATAAATTTCCGAGCGCTGTACACGGCATGCCCCAACCCCAGGGCTTCTTTCTGCCGCACATAGTGGATATCCACCATATCGGCAATATTTTTTACCATATCCAGCAGCTCGTATTTTTCTCCTTTATCCAAAAAAACTTCTAATTCTACGGAGCGGTCGAAATGGTCCTCAATCGCGTTTTTATTCCGGCCGGTAACAATAATAACATCTTCAATGCCGGAAAGGACGGCCTCCTCTACGATATATTGGATCGTAGGTTTATCGACGATGGGTAGCATTTCTTTAGGTTGAGCTTTGGTCGCAGGAAGAAATCTTGTACCCAAACCGGCCGCAGGGATTACTGCTTTGCGAATTTTGCGCAAGATACTTCCTCCTTTTTAAATTTTTAGTCGTTACTCAGTTAGTATGTCAGTTTTAAGAAGAAAATATAAATATCAATTTTTTGGATAGGCAAAAGCCGCTTGGAAGTGGATTCCAAGCGGCTCGGAAATCAGGCTTTAAGGTTTCTAAAACCAGTTTTTAGCGTATTAGGTTTTTCTTTTTGGAGTCTCCTCCCGGAGCTCTTTCCAAAATTTTATCAACAAGACCGTATTCCAGCGCTTCCTCCGCGGACATAAAATAGTCGCGGTCGGTGTCCCTTTCAATTTTTTCTAGAGGCTGGCCAGTTTTTTCGGCTAAAATTTTATTAAGTTTTTCCTTAATTTTTAGTAGATGTTTAGCATGAATTTCTATCTCCGTAGCCTGTCCAGATAAACCTGAGCCGGCAATTAAGGGCTGATGAATTAAAATCTCAGAATTGGGTAGCGCGATACGTTTGCCTTTTGCTCCTGCGGCTAGTAGAAAGGCTCCCATGCTGGCTGCCATGCCGATACAAATAGTCTGCACATCGGCCCTGATATACTGCATGGTGTCATAGATGGCCATCCCGGCTGTAATTGAACCTCCTGGGCTATTGATATAGAGAAAAACATCCTTTTCCGGGTCCTCAGCCTCTAAAAATAGGAGTTGAGCGACCACAAGATTGGCTACCCCTTCGTTAATCGGGCCTCCCAGAAAAATAATCCGATCTTTTAAAAGCCGGGAGTAAATATCGTAGGAACGTTCACCCCTATTGGTTTGTTCAACTACCATTGGAATTAGATAGCTCATATTTATACCTCCTATATTTTTCTATATTTTTCCTAAAAGCTCTAATTGATATTCTTATTTTATATCAAAGGTCAATAAAGGTCAAATGTTTTTGCCCCCCTAAAACCTTCCTTTCAGAAATCAAGAGATGAGCTTGAGGGCCTGCGAAAAGCCACGGGGAAATACGAAAGCTCCTTTTGAATAGTTTTCTCTTTCCCGGAAAAAATATCTCCGAAAGGTAAAATTATTTCTCCAGAAATATAAGGGGGGGCTCTTTAATGAATCTTTTTCCCTATCGCGCCATGATCGATGCCGACAATATAAGGCGAGAAATCGACCGGATCTACAGACTACCTTTTCCCATTTTTGCGGAGAAATTTGCCGATCACGAAAATTCTCCTCCGTTGGATGTTTATGAAACTGATGAACAAATAATTGTATCCTGCGATCTTCCCGGGCTGCAACGAAAAGAGGATGTTAATATTAGTATTGAAGACCGCGAGCTTACAATAAGCGGTACTGTGAACCGGGAACAACAGGTCATCCAGGAAGACCGTATGCATAGAAAAGAAAGATATTCTGGATCTTTCCGGCGCACAATTACCCTGCCGCAAAGTGTTGCCGATGAAAATGTGAGAGCGATCTATAAAAATGGTGTTTTAAATATCTTTTTCCCTAAATCAACAGCCAGCACCAATAAGTCTATTGATGTTAAGTTTGACCATTGAACGGGAAGAACATCCATCTTTAGAGCACTCCGCTTAAGCAAATTGCCAAACGGGGTGTTTTTTCTTGAGAATTTGTTTTAAGATAGGGAAAAAGAACAGAAATGAGTTGATTAAATATGGCCTCTAAAGCTAAAGTCCGGTTCTATGTTTTTCTTGTAGTTTTTATAGCCATCCTTATTGCGGGTGGTTTGATCTATGGTTTCCAACATTTCCGAGAAAGCCAAAAAGAGCCTTCAGCGCACGAAACAGATTTAAACCCCGCCCCGCAACCTGAACCAGAGCCGGTACATATTACTATCGCCGCAACCGGTGATATCCTTATTCACAACACTGTTTATTTTGCCGCCTATGATCCGAAAACTAATACTTATGATTTTAGGGATCAATTCCAACATGTTCGTGCTTCTTTAAGTGAAGCGGACCTTACAATCGCCAATCTGGAAACTACCCTAGGCGGCCCAGCCCAGGGCTATTCCGGGTATCCTCAGTTTAACACTCCCGACTCCATTATCGAGGCCCTTAAAGAATCCGGAGTCGATGTTCTGACTGCCGCCAACAACCACCGGCTGGATCAAGGAGTGCCGGGTTTTTACCGCACTATAAATGTGGTCAGGGAAAAAGGGCTGGATATTGTCGGGGTCAAAAATGAGGAGACGGAAAAAACCTATGTTTTAAAAACTATCAAAGGGGTTAAGGTCGCGATCCTCAATTTTGGTTACGGTTATCCTCTGGAAAACGGGAGTATTGACATCAACGGCCTTATTTTGCCGGCTTCAATGAGCAGTTTGATGGATACTTTTAATCCTCTAGATTTCCAGAGTTCTGTCCAGAAGATAACCGCGAAAATAACAAAGGCTAAAGAAGAGGGAGCGGAAATTATTGTCCTTTGCCTCCATTGGGGGGATGAGTATCACCGGCAGCCTAATGATTTTCAGCAAAAACTGGCTTCTGAATTAGTGAACGCTGGAGTCCACGTCATCTTTGGTGGTCACCCCCATGTTCTTCAGCCTGTCGAATATATAAAAAATCCCCAGGGGTTAAAGGTTCCGGTTTTTTATTCCCTGGGTAACTTTATTTCCGATCAACGTCAAGAAACCGTTAATAATATCTATACGGAACAAGGAATGATTGCCAAAGTCACCTTGGAGATCAAAAAAGGGGAATCTCCACAGGTTATAGCGGCAGATGGGGAGCCTACCTGGGTGAATAAAAAAATTATTAACGGTAAATTTTTCTATGAGGTTATACCGGTTAGGGAAGCCTTAAGTTCTCCAGACTCTTTCTCTCTCCTCAACCAAGCTGACTTTGAAAGGATCAATTTTTGCCAAGATACTGTAAAAACTTTAACCAAAGGGCTTTAAGAGGAGTATCCTGCTATTAAAGAGGTGATGATTTATGCTTGCTTACCGGTACCCCTACGGTTTGAGCGCTGCTTGGCTAACAATAATTTTCCTTATTTTAATAATTTTGGACATAATTCTTCTCTAAACACAGAAGAACCGTCCCCCTGTTTCCTCGTCCTCCTAGGCAAGGTAAAACATAATTTCCCCTTCGGCGGCTATCTGGCCATCGACAGTGGCTACTCCTCTCCCGATTCCTACCGAACCCCTAATTTTAACAATCTCCGCTTCTAGTTTTAATACATCCCCCGGAACAACTTTTTTTCTAAACCGGACTTTATTGATCCCGGCGAAATAGGCGATTTTACCCTTGTGTTCCGGCATGGTAAGGACAATAACGGCTCCCGCTTGGGCCAAGGCTTCAACAATGAGAACCCCTGGCATTACCGGTTCTTCGGGAAAATGTCCTTGGAAAAAGTATTCATTCATAGATACATTTTTATAAGCCACCAAGCTTTTACCCGCTTTTAAGTCGACAACTTTATCGAGCAATAAAAATGGATAACGGTGAGGTAAGATCTCCATGATCTCTTTAATGCCCAGTTCCACCATTTCATCTCCCTTAATTATTTTCGTTCTTTTCTCCGAGGCTATTTATTCCCCAGTCCATTTTTTAAAAACAAGTGTCGAATTTTGCCCCCCAAAACCAAAGGAGTTGGACAGAGCATAATTTACTTGGGAATTGCGCCCCTTATTAGGGACATAATCCAGATCGCAGTCCTCGTCTTTTACCCGGTAACCAATGGTAGCGGGAATAAAATCCTCTTGAACGGCTTTAACAGTTATAACTGCTTCCACTGCTCCCGAGGCCCCAAGCAAATGGCCGAGCATGGACTTGGAAGAGCTGACTGGAATGCGATAAGCTAGTTCTCCAAAGACTTTTTTGATAGCTTCCGTCTCCGATTTATCGTTATGGGGAGTGCTGGTACCGTGGGCGTTAATGTAAGAGACTTCCTCCGGCTTTATTTTTGCATCTTGGAGAGCCAGTTTCATCGCTCTGGCTGCCCCTTCCCCGCCTTCAGGGGGAGCAGTAATGTGGTAAGCATCACAGGTGGCCCCGTAACCCACGATTTCCGCATAGATTTTGGCGTTTCTTTTTTGAGCCTGCTCCAGGGATTCCAAAATCAAAGCTCCCGCTCCTTCTCCGATAACAAAACCGTCCCGTTCCTTATCAAAGGGAATAGAGGCCCTTAAGGGATCAGAGCTGGTGCTCAGAGCTGTCATATTAATGAAACCCGCGACCGCTAAAGGGCTTATGGGAGCCTCCGCTCCCCCGGAAACAATCACATCCGCCAAGCCATTGCGAATGGCATGGAAAGCTTCGCCAATAGCGTGAGTGGAGGATGCGCAGGCGGTGACAATGCAGGTACAGATTCCTTTGGCTTTTAACTTGATAGCCACACTACCTGCGGCTATATTGGAAATCGACATGGGAACAAAAAAAGGGGATACCCTGGAAGGCCCTTTCTCAAGTAGTTTTAGATATTGAGCTTGCGTGGTTAAAGTACCCCCTATTCCGGAGCCAATAATCACTCCGAACTTCTCCCTATCTATACTTGCCCTCTCCAGTTCTGCATCCCCATACGCTGTTTCCGAGGCGATCATGGCAAATTGACAAAATCGATCCATCCTTTTAGCTTCTTTTTTGTCCAAAAAATCTACGGGATCAAAATTTCTTACTTCCGAACCTAAAGTCGCCTTAAAACCTGTAGGATCAAAAGCGGTTATTCTGGCAATTCCGTTCTGACCCTTTTTGATATTTTCCCAAAGGGTTGCTGCGTCTGTGCCTAGGGACGAAACCGCTCCTAAGCCGGTTACTACTACCCTTCTCATTTTTTATTTTTTACCTCCTATATAGCCATTCCACCGTCCACGACTATTACTTGACCAGTAATATATTCAGCCTTTTTAGAAGCTAAAAAGCACACTGTATCGGCAATGTTTTGGGCGGTTCCTAATTTTCTTAAGGCAATGGTTTCTTTAATAGTGTTTTTTACTTTTTCAGCCAGACCAGAAGTCATATCCGTTTCGATAAAACCCGGGGCTACGGCATTAACCGTAATGCCTCGGCTACCTATTTCTCTGGCCAGCGATTTTGTAAAACCGATCAAGGCGGCCTTAGAAGCCGCATAATTGGCTTGACCGGCATTGCCAACCAGTCCCACAACAGAACTGATATTAATAATCCTCCCGCTCCGTTGCCTAATCATTAACGGCACCACCTGGCGGGAGCAATTAAAAGCTCCTTTTAGGTTGACTCGCAGAACCTCGTCAAAATCCTTTTCTGTCATTCTCACTAGTAAGGAGTCTCTGGTGACCCCGGCATTGTTAACTAGGATATCAATAGTTCCAAATTCTTCTTTAGCCCTTTTTACCAGCGATTCCACTTCTGAATACTCGCTGACATCGGCTTGGAGCACTAAAACCCGTCGGCCTAGGTTCTTAATTTCTTGCGCTGTTTCTTCAGCGGCGGCCTTATTGTGGACATAATTGAGAACAAGGTCCGCTCCTTGACAGGCAAGTTCAAGAGCGATAGCCCGACCGATTCCTCTGCTGCCCCCACTAACTAGCGCTATTTTCCCTTTTAACATACATTTCCTCCGCTTTTTTCTTTTGAGTCCCTTGTAGCCTTATTAGATGCTGCAACGTTTTATTCAAAGAACGCTCGTCTTCAACATTAAGAAGAGTTACGTTTCGATTAATTTTTTTAATAAATCCCCGTAAGGTACTGCCGGGGCCGATCTCTACAAAAGTGTCTACTCCCTCTGACAGCATTTTCCTAATAATCATTTCCCAGAGGACCGGGCTTTTGACCTGTCTGATTAGGAGTTCTTTCAGTTCAGTGACGTTTTCAATATAATCGGCGGTCACATTAGAGAGCAGGGGAAATTTTGGTTCCTGGAATTTTAAGAAGGTCAATTCCGCTTTTAGCTTGACCGCTGCTGGCTGCATTAAAGGGGTGTGAAAGGGTCCGCTAACTTTTAAGGGGATGATCCTTTTGGCCCCGAATTCCAAGAGTTTAGCGCTTGCTTCTTCTAGAGCTTCCTTTTCCCCGGAGATTACAATTTGGCCCGGGCAATTGTAATTAGCAATACTGACGATTCCGTCAACACTTTGGCAGGCTCTCTCTACTTGAGCTGTTTCCAATCCTAATACGGCGGCCATTCCCCCTTGACCTTCAGGAAAAGCCTCTTCCATAAACAGTCCTCTTTTGCGGACCAGTTTTACTGCTTCCCCATAAGCAAGAACCTCACTGCAAACCAGGGCAGAGTATTCCCCCAAGCTGAATCCAGCTACCAGATCGGGGAAAACACCATTGGCTTTTAAAACCTGATAGGCAGCCAGGCTGACAGCCAAAATCGCGGGTTGGGTATTCTCCGTCCGGTTTAAATCAGCCTGCGGGCCGTTAAAACATAGTTTGCTTAAACTATAACCTAATACCTTATCCGTATCTTTAAAAACTTGGCGGGCTTCCTGATGGAAAAAATATAACTCCTCTCCCATTCCTACATATTGGGAACCTTGACCGGAGAAGACAAATGCTACTTTACTCATCTTTCTCTCCATCCGGTTTAATAAATTTTCTTCGTTTCCCATCCGGATCTTTTAAGATTTCTTCCGCCTCACTGAAGATCTCTTCGATTATTTCCCGACAGGTTTGCTCCTTTTTTATGAGCCCCGCAATCTGACCCGCCATCACAGAACCGTAATCCATATCCCCGTCAACTACTGCTTTCCGTAAAGCGCCGGTTCCCAATTCCTCGTACTTTTCAAGGGGAGCGCCACTTCTCTCTAAGTCAATGAATTGCCTAGCCAGCTTGTTTTTCAAAACCCGGACCGGGTGACCGGTCGGTCTACCGGTCAGAATGGTGTCCGTGTCTTTAGCTCTAATTATTCGATCCTTGTAGTTTTGATGGACAGTACATTCCCGGGAGACAACAAATCTCGTGCCTATCTGAACCCCGCTGGCCCCCAAAATAAAGGCCGCCGCGACCCCGCGGCCATCACCTATCCCTCCGGAAGCGATAACCGGAATCTCAACAGCGTCAACGACTTGGGGGAGCAAAGCCATGGTAGTTAATTCTCCCACATGACCTCCGGCTTCTCCTCCCTCCGCTACAACCGCATCCGCTCCTTCTTTTTCCATGCGCCGAGCCAAGGCTACCGAGGGGATAACCGGGATAACTGTAATCCCGTATTCTTTCCAGGTTTTAATATATTTACCGGGACTACCGGCTCCCGTAGTTACTATTTCAATCCCTTCTTCGCAAACTAGTTCTGCAATCTCTGATGCAAACTCGCTTAAAAGCATAATGTTTACCCCAAAGGGTTTATCAGTAAGCTCCCGGGTCCTTTTTATTTCCTCCCGGACGTAGCTGGCCGGGGCATTACCAGCCGCCACAATTCCTAAACCTCCAGCGTTAGAAATCGCAGCCGCTAAGGAACTATCGGCAATCCAGGCCATCCCGCCTTGAATGACAGGGTATTTAATCCCCAGGTCGTGAAAAAAACTGAAATTGTTCATCATTTTTCCCTTCTTCTTGTCTCTTTATATCACTAACTCAGCTTCCGATCAAGATAAGATACCAAATCGGAAACTTTCCGCATCCCTTCCAAATCCTCGGTGGGAATCTCTAGGGAGTATTCGTCTTCCAAATCCATTATAATTTCAAAAATATCAAGAGAATCGATGTTTAAATCGTCGGTGAAATCTGAATCCAGGGTAATGAGTTCCGGATTCAAACCAGTTTTTTCGGCAATTACACTAACTATTTTATCAAAAATCATAATTTTCCTCCTGAAATATTATTTTAAGCGTTTTTAGTCCACTTAATCAAATGGGCCCCATAGGTATAGCCAGCACCAAAACCGGCAATACAAACCAAGTCGCCCGGTAATAGTAAGCCCTCCCTGGACATCTCATCAAGAGCTATAGGAATGCTGGCGCTAGAAGTATTGCCGTACTTATGCATATTAATAATAAATTTTTCATTCTCAATACTCAGTTTTTTAGCCACTGCCTCCACAATCCTAACATTGGCCTGATGGGGTATAAAGTATTTGACCTCTTCCAAAGCGTATCCTGTGCCTTCGAGAACCCGTTGAATACACTCCGGGACCACCTTGAGGGCAAATTTAAACACTTCCTTCCCATCCATGGTCGTATAGTAGGGACCATTATCTTCCGCTGGAAGGAAACAATTCTTTAAAGTCCGGGAAAGACAATTTAGATTTTTACCGCCCCTACCGTCAGCGCCTGTGAACTCGGAAACGATTCCTACCTCTCCCCTTTTTAAAACCGCAGCTCCGGCTCCATCGGCAAAGAGCACGCAGGTACTCCGATCCTCCCAATCGGTAATTTTGGATAAAACCTCGGCCCCAATTACCAACGCAGTCTCAAAAAGGCCGCTTTTAATATATTGTCTGGCAATGCTTAGCCCGTAAATAAAACCGGCACAGCCCGCGCTGATATCAAAAGCAGTCGCCTTCGAAGCCCCTAACATGGTCTGGATCTGGCAGGCCGTGGAAGGAAAAAGATAGGTCGAGGTCACAGTGGCCACAATAATAAGCTCTATTTCTTCCGGATGACTCCCACAATTCTCCAAAGCCCTCTTAGCCGCTAGAGCGCCCATATCAGCCGTATCTTCAGCCAGTGAGATCCTTCTTTCCTCAATCCCCGTCATCTGCCGGATCCACTCATCGCTTGTCTCTACAAGGGCCGTCAAATCATGGTTAGTAACAATGTGTTCGGGAACAAAACTACCTGTTCCCACTATCTCGACATTATACATAAATTATAGACCTTCTTTTTTGATTTAGTAAAGTAAAGCATACAGAAATATTACCTTATTTATAGTTTGGTTGTCAAATAGTTTCATAATCAAAGTAAGTTTGTATCTGTCGAAAAAACGTCTTTGCTTTTTTATTTATTGGGAAGACAGACAAGGTTAGGCTACATAGTATAGTTATAGGAATCTAGAATACTGAGTACTGGAGTGAATCTAATGCCACGTCCGCGAGGAACAATTACCTATAAAATTAAACCGGGAGATACTTTTTATTCCATCGCCAAAAGGTTTAATACTACTGTCGCCTCTTTACGCTCTGTAAATCCTGGTCTCAATCCTAAAGACCTGCAGATTGGCCAATTAATTTATATACCGGTCCGTAGAAAAGTCGTTCCCTGCCCACCTGCCAACAGATATACCATCAAAGCAGGCGATACTTTTTCCAAACTGGCTCGTAGATATGGGATTCCAGTAAGCACTCTGACCGCTCTTAACCCAGGGGTTAATCCCTTGGAACTTCAAGTAGGACAGATAATCTGTCTGCCGGTAAGAAAACGAAGACGTTTCTAAAAGGGGATTTGTTCCCCTTCCTTACCAGATACTTAAACAACAAAAGCCACTAAGAGGGTGAGGATTATTAAATTAAATCCGTTTTCTATAGCTGTTAAAATTTGAACTCCGGGGTTATTAAAGGTGACATCATATTGCTCACCTACGGAGATACTCCCTATGGACATAGCTAAAAAAGTCAGGAACTGAGCAGCTCGTGTTTTTCCAATTGTTCCTGAATAAGCGGAGGGATAAAGGGAGTATATAAGATTAAAAGAGGAAGCAAAATATAAGACCATAACCACCAAAGGCAGTATAATATCATTTAAGTAAGCTTCCTTTGGTCTAAACTGGAATATATTTATAATATAGGCACCAACACCGAATGTAGAAATAAGGGCTGCGATATTCATGAAAAATATGAATTTATTATACCCGGTCGTTAGATTCCGGCCGTGGAAACTCACGCCTAGAATAAAAAATGCCGCTCCTCCAAAAATTGCCGGGGTTAAAAGTAATAAATCCGGCTCTTTTTTTTCCCAGGGGTTAAAACTGGATAGGTTTTTTTGATGCTTAAAGCCGCAGAGGTTAGGACCCCTTTGTTTCTGCAGCCAAAAATATTGATAATCCCCTGAAAATCCTGAAGCCTGGCTTGTAACCCTCATATCCCGCTCTCCTTTATCTTATCCCTAATGTAGTTTATGTCAGGATCTTATGCTAAGCCACTAAAAAGTATAAAATTTGGCAAAAAATAGACATGCTTGCTAAGTATACTATATGCAAGTCCAGGCTTCCCCTGCCTGTTTTGCTTTTTTTATCTCCTTGTTTTGTTCCTATTTTTGACTGATTCTCCTCTTTATTCTTTTACTTTGAAAAGTAAATTTCTTAATTTTTGACCATAATAAAATTAGATTTCAGTTTAAAGGAGAGTCTTGTAATGGGCCATATAAAATGCACTGTGCAAGAGTGTCACTATAACCGCAAATTAGGTTGTGATGCCCCAGTGGTTCACATCGATCATAATACCTTAAACAGGTCAATTCATCCCGAAGAGGTATATGAAACCCAATGCGAATCCTTTATCCCAAGAAAGTAAAGCTTTAGGTTCACACTCAACATTAAAAAGGAGGTTGCCTAAGTATGGGTACTGTTAAATGTTCTGTGGAAGAGTGTCAATATTATAATCAAATGGAATGTCATGCGCCTTTGATTCATGTTAATTATAATGGGGTAAACCATTCGTCCCAATCTCAAGAAACCCAGTGCGATACTTTTAAGCCGAGACAATAAAAAAACCACCCCTTCTAAATGAATGATGGTTCTGGTTCGAAGGTTAAGGCCACCGGTGAAACTCTCGGTGGCCTTTAAAAATCCCTTAAACTTAGGTTTTCCTGTAGACAGTGCCCTGGAAAAGAGCGATTAGTTCCTGAGGTTCGCCTTCCTCCCCTGCGGAAAAAACTTCTACTACATAAGTAGCAAGCTTGCGCTTTAGAGACACCTCACGTGCTTTGGCAATCAACACTCCCGATTTTGCGGCTTGACAATAAGTAATGCCTACATTTACCGCCACTGCTGTTCCCTCCCTGGAATTAGAGGCTGCCGCAAAGGTTGTATCTGCCAAGGTGAAGATGGCTCCCCCCTGCACAATCCCTAAGCCATTTAAATGTTTCTCTTCCGTCCGGAGGCGGGCTTCGGCCTTCCCTTCCTTCGCCCAAATGATCTCTACTCCTACATAAGAAGCAAACTTGTCCTTTTTCATTAATTCTATAATATTTTCGGCCATTAAATCCTCCTGTTTTTAGGTTTATTCGTACCAAACCGTGAAGCCTACTGCCCCCGGTCGAATTACTGGGACTGTTTCTCTCGGCCCTCGATTTGGAAGCAGTTTTATATCTAATATAGCATATCACAAACCGAACTTATTTGCCTGTTCCCTTTATTTCATGTTAAGTTAAGATTTTGCTTTGACAAGCGGCTTGGATTTAGATATACTGTTCCTAACTCGTTACTTGTGGATATTTAGAAGACCTTCTCGATTGCCTCAGGCTCTGGGAAGGAATAAGCTTCCCATAGTGCGCGGGTAATAATGCTAGGAGGTCATTAAATGTATAATGACAAAACATTAAGTTGTAAAGACTGTGGTCGCGAATTTATTTTTTCAGCATCTGAGCAAGAATTCTACGCTGAGAAAGGATTCACCAATGAACCAGGTCGCTGCCCCGAGTGTCGAGCAGCCAGAAAAGCCAACCGAAACAGCTATTCTCGCTCTCCCCGGGAAATGTTCCCAGCCGTGTGTTCTGAGTGCGGTGTAGAAACCACAGTACCTTTCCAACCTTCCGGTGACAAACCTGTTTACTGCCGCAGTTGCTTTCAAATGCGCCGGAGCAGTAACTGGTAAATAATGAGGTTTAAAGGGACAGACCAAGCTGTCCCTTCCTTAATTTAACTCTTAAATGACGATGCTCAACCGGACATCGCTTTTTTTGTTGCTTATACATAAATGAATGTTCTTGCGCTCAAAATATTTATAGAATTTTATTTGGAAGGACTGAAGTTAATGAAATCTAGAAAAAGCAAGGACCACTCCCTGGCTTTTCCTATTGAAAACCACAAAACAGCCGCCTGGATTGCTAATTGGAAAAATGTAGAACCGGAATCCCAAATTGTTACCCCTTCAGAAACAGATGTTCAAAACGCGAAAGACTGGGTGGATACCAACCAGTTATAGGCTTTTAAAGAACCGCGGTGGCTTCTATTTCTATGAGATAATCCGGGTGGGCAAGAGATGCTACCCCTAACAAGGTGGAAACGGGCTTACAATTACCTTGCTTTAATCTCTTCCCTACAACCGGACCCGCGCTATGGAAGCCGGGAACATCAGTGGTGTAGTAATTTAAACGTACAACATCAGAAAGTTGAGCCCCAGCTTGTTTGAGAATAGTTTCCAAATTATCAAACGCTTTGTTAATCTGGGCCTCTAAGTCGCCGGGATAAAGGGGATTACCATCTTCGTCACAAGATACCTGTCCAGCAATATAAATAACTCGCTGGGCTCCGGTAACGTCATTAGCGTGAACAAAATCCAATTTTTCCTGCCAAGTCCAAGGGTTGACAATTTTTCTGTCCATTTTCTTTCCTCCCCGATTTAATTTGTGCTTATTATACCATAAACTTACTGAGGTAATTGAAGCTTCTTAGGCCCAGATACGGAAGGTTCCCATAAGAATATAAAAGAACGGTAAAGCCAAATTATTAAACCATGAGGGCGATAAGTCCCCTCATGGTTTTTTAATAACGGGAAAATTTAGCGAAACCTGTTTAATAAACTTTTTCCTATTAGGAATAATCAATTCCCGCTAAGCGCTTATAGTTCTCATAACGTTCTTGAGCATCCTCCTGGGCTTTGTTGAACAATTCTTCCGCGGTTTCCGGGAAAGCCTTTTTCAAAGAAGAATAGCGAATTTCACTCTCTAAAAACTCTTTGAAATCTCCTTTCGGCTCTTTGGAGTCCAGGATGAAAGGGTTTTTTCCCTCCTGTTTTAGCAAGGGGTTATACCTATAGAGATGCCAGTATCCTGCCTGAACCGCTCTTTTCTGCTGGCGTAAACTGGTCCCCATTCCCCCTTTAATACCATGGTTAATGCAAGTCGAATAAGCGATCACTAAGGAGGGACCTCGATATTTTTCTGCTTCGATCAGGGCTTTAATAGTTTGCTGCATATCCGCTCCCATAGCTATTTGGGCCACATAAACATAACCGTAAGACATGGCCATCATCCCCAAGTCTTTTTTCCGAATTTTTTTGCCGGAAGCCGCGAATTTGGCGATGGCAGCAGTTGGTGTAGCTTTAGAGGATTGCCCGCCAGTATTAGAGTATACTTCAGTGTCCATGACCAAAATATTGATGTCCTCTCCAGAAGCCAAAACATGGTCCAGCCCCCCAAACCCAATATCATAAGCCCAGCCATCACCGCCAATGGCCCAGACAGAAGGTTTTATCAAAAAATCCTTGAGGTTCTGGAGCTCTTCAAGGAGCGGATTTTCTAACCCCTGGGCTTCTTTAAGGGCTTGCAAAACTTTTAAAGAAGCGACCTCTGACAAGGGACCATCCTCAAAAGCCGCTAACCACTCCTGAAAGGCCTTTTTAAGGGGCTCGCCAATTTCCTGTTCTATAGCTTGCTCCATCAATTGGGCAATTCCTTTTCTCCTCTGTAAAGAGCCCAAGTACATTCCATAACCATATTCGGCGTTATCCTCAAACAAGGAATTAGCCCAGGCAGGGCCCTTGCCCTCTGCAGTGGTTGTATAAGGGATTGAAGGATAGCTCCCGCCCCAAATGGAGGAACAGCCTGTAGCGTTGGCGATCATCATTCTGGAGCCGAATAACTGGGTTAGGAGTTTGACATAAGGAGTTTCGCCGCAGCCGGGACAGGCGCCGTTAAATTCCAACAGGGGGCGGATAAACTGACTGCCTTTTAAAGTGAAGCGGTTCCAACGGTCTTCTTTAGGGGTTAGGGTCATGGCGTATTCCCAGTTTTCAGCTTCCCTCTCTATTTCCGGCCCCGCTGGTTTCATGACCAAGGCTTTACCCGGAGCTGGGCAAACATCAGCACAGTTCATACAGCCTGTGCAATCCAGAGGAGCAATCTGAACCCGGAATTGCAGTTCTTCCAAGCCCTTGCCCACTGCTTTTTTTGTTTCAAAGGTAGCGGGGGCTTTTTCTTTTTCTTCCGCAGTCAGCAAAAAGGGTCTGATGGTGGCGTGGGGGCAGATATAAGAACACTGATTGCATTGAATACATTTTTCAATCTGCCACTGCGGCAAAAGGACGGCGATTCCTCGCTTTTCATAGGCAGTGGTTCCAAGAGGTGCCCGCCCGTCCTCCATCCCTTTAAAAGTACTTACCGCCAGTTCGTCCCCTTCGTAGCGCATAATAGGATCATGGATGTTTTTTATAAAATCCGGTTCCTGTTTAACAGCTTCCGCCTCTTCTTCAGCCCTTGCCCAAGCGGCCGGAACCTCTACTTTAACTAATTGGGAAATCCCTTTGGTAACGGCCTCTTTATTCATGTTCACGATTTTGTCCCCTTTGTGGCCATAAGTCTTTTCAATGGAATTGTGCAGATAATTTACAGCCTCTTCAAGGGGAATGATCGCGGCCAGTTTAAAGAAGACGGCCTGCATAATCATGTTGATCCTGGCGCCCAGGCCGATCTCCTGAGCGATTTTAACGGCATCGATAATATAAAAATTGATCTCCCTTTCAGCTAAGTACCTTTTAAGAGGAGCCGGAAGGTGCAGAGACAATTCTTCCTGGGACCAGGGACAATTTAAAACAAAAGTGCCCTTCTTTTTAAGTCCTTTTACCAGATTATACTGATAGAGGAAGGAACTATTATGGCAGGCGATGTAATCAGCGTTATAAACGAGATAGTGAGATTTAATCGGGGTTTTGCCGAAGCGCAAATGGGAAACTGTTGTTCCCCCCGATTTTTTGCTGTCGTAGGAAAAATAAGCTTGGACGTACAAATCGGTGTTATCGCCGATTATTTTAACCGCTAATTTATTTGCGCCCACAGTGCCGTCTGATCCCAGCCCCCAAAACTTACAGTTAACCGTTCCCTGAGGGGTGGTATCGATAATTTCCTCTTCCGGTAAAGAAGTGTGGGAAACATCATCAACAATTCCGATTGTGAAATTATCCCGAGGCTGTTCGCGTTTTAGGTTTTCATAAACGGCAAGGATTTGGGAAGGGGTAGTATCTTTTGAGCTCAAACCGTACCTACCGCCTACTATAAGGGGCTGAGGCCGATAATCCTTGAAAACCCGGACAATATCGAGATAAAGCGGTTCGCCTATAGCCCCGGGTTCTTTGGTACGGTCGAGAACAGCTATTTTTTTTACGGATTGGGGAAGGACTTTCAAGAAATGCCGGGCTGAAAAGGGGCGATAAAGGTGAACCGCTATCATGCCAACCTTCTCTCTCCTCTCCCGAAGGTAATCAATTGTTTCCTCTATGGTGCCGCAAACCGATCCCATGGCAATGATCAGGTATTCGGCATCGGGGGCCCCGTAATATTTAAAGAGCTGATAATTCCGACCTGTGATTTTCTCCAACTGGCGCATTGTATCTTCGACCAGATCCGGGACTTTTTCGTAGAAGGGATTGGCCGCTTCCCGGAATTGAAAATATACATCTGGATTTTGAGCAGTGCCCCGGACCACGGGGCGCTCAGGATTTAAGCAATTATCCCTAAATTCTTGCAGGGCCTGGTAATCAAAAATGGTTTTCAGGTCTTCTTGCTCTAGAACCTCAATCTTTTGAAACTCATGCGAAGTACGAAAACCGTCAAAAAAGTGGAGAAAGGGAACCCGGGCTTTAAGGGCCACTAAATGAGCCACATGCCCTAAATCCATTATGTCTTGAACATTTGTGGAGGCCAACAGAGCAAATCCGGTTTGGCGACAGGCCATAACGTCCTGGTGATCACCAAAAATCGATAGCGCATGAGTGGCCAGGGATCTGGCGCTGACATGGAAAACCCCGGGCAAGAGTTCACCGGCAATCTTATACATATTGGGGATCATTAAGAGCAGCCCTTGGGAGGCGGTATAAGTTGTGGTTAGGGCCCCAGCCGCTAAAGAGCCGTGGAGAGTACCCGCTGCTCCTGCTTCCGATTCCAACTCTACTACTCTGACTTGCTGTCCAAAAAGATTTGTTTTACCATGTGCTGACCATTCATCGACCGCTTCCGCCATCGGGGAAGAGGGGGTTATCGGATATATCGCCGCCACTTCAGTTAAAGCGTATGAGGCATAAGCGGCTGCCTCGTTTCCATCCATCGTTGCCGTTTTTTTGGGCATTCATTCCTGCCTCCTTGGTATTAATTAGGTCTGATCACTGCTTATTATTTAAGCTTTAACTTAAAAAAATGTATGGACATCAGTTTTTGAAACAACAAAATAACGAGCCTCGTAAAATACTTGGCTCGTTGTTTTCCTACTATTTAGTTTAAGTCTTATTGCCAGCTCCCGCGGAACTTTTGAGAGAACATAAACAATAGTTAAAGAGAGGCTTTTAACCTGCGCAGGGAAGCTGTCGCTTCACAAACCTCAACCATTCTTTTTCCTAGAATATTAGCTCTTTTAAGGGCAAACTCATCTTCAGCACCGGGTTTTTGGGCGCATACCCCTTGATATCCACAATCGTCTTCCAGGTACCCGTCTCCGACAATAATCATGCCTTGGACAAGCATAATATCGTGAATAGCTCTTAGGACTAACTGCTGTCCTCCGTATTTGGTATTGCCCACGGTTAACCCCGCGCCGACAGTATTGTAAAGGCTCTTTTCCGCGCGTAAGCGGCGGGTTTTATCAAAAAAGGCTTTTAATTGACCGGAAAGGGTTCCAAAATAAACAGGGCTGCCTGCAATTAAGCCATCCGCCTTTTTTAACAATTCGAAAGCTTCTTCTAAAGCCGTACCTTTATAGCACTGAGCTGAACAGGGACTACTGCAGACCGTGCAGAAAGGCTGTTTAGCGCTTTTTAATAGTTGCGGAACTTCTAGAATCTGGGTTTTGGCACCCCGTTTTTCGGCTTCAGCCAAAACTACATTTAGGAGCGCTTTTGTGTTCCCATCTTTATTAGGACTGCCGTTTAAACCAAGTATCAACATAAATCTATCCTTCTCCTTGACTATTACTTTTTTCGATCCTATATATTATACTTCTTTTTCATTACCTTGGAAAACAATTATCGAAATCCAAAATAAGGATAATTTTTTCCCTCTTTAGCCAAACTAACCCTAAAAAGGTATTGAGGTGATGTTATGTCGTTAAAAGCCCGACGATTGGTATTTATTGGGGTGGTCCTAGGGCTGTTAATATTCGCTTTTTCTTCTTTCAGCGACGCTGCCCTGGGGGACAGAATGTTGGCCAGGGGGTCTAGGGGGCCGGAAGTAGCTGAACTGCAGAAGAGATTATCGATGCTCGGCTATGTTGTTGGGCCTATAGACGGTATTTTTGGACCCCAAACCGATGCCCGGGTTCGTTTGTTTCAAAAAGAACATGGTTTGGTCCAAGATGGTATTGCGGGACCGAAAACTATTAGAGAGTTAAAACGTTTGACCGGGCAAACTGTTAATGTGGGGGGCACCGCAGTAGGATATAAGAACTCAGATATCAATTTATTAGCCCGCATAGTCAGCGCCGAGGCCAAGGGGGAACCCTATAGAGGACAAGTGGCTGTTGCTGCCGTGGTCTTAAACAGGGTGAAAAGTTCCTCCTTTCCTAATTCCATCCCTGACGTGATCTACCAGCCCGGGGCCTTTTCCCCAGTAGCAAACGGTGAGATCTGGAAGGAACCTGTTTCTTCCGCCTATCAAGCGGCGAACGAAGCTCTAACCGGCACTGATCCTTCCTATGGGGCGCTTTTCTTTTTCAACCCGGCTAAAACAACCAATAAATATATTTGGTCTCGCCCCCAGACCGTTAGAATCGGAAATCATATTTTTGCACGTTAGAGGGGTAAATTATGAAAAAAAATAGTTTTTGGTTAATAACTTTATCTATTCTGCTTGTCTTTTCGTTGCTATGGGGTTTTGGCGAAAACAGGTCCGCAGCCGAGTATCGAATTGCTACAGAAAATCAGAATCGACGCGCTTTCTCAGATTTTGTCACTCATCTGGACAATTTGGAGACCAACATGGCTAAAAGCCGAGTTGCTGGAACCCCCCTCCAACAAGTTTATTATTTAGGCCAGTCGGAACAGCAAAGTGAAATCACGGTGAAGAACCTTTCCCAACTGCCGGCCGAAGAATTGGGACTCAGCTATATTGATCAATTTCTGAACCAAATCGGTGAGTTTTCCGGTCTTTTGGCCCGGCAAATAACGAAAGGGGATCCCTTAACAACTGAACAAGAAGCAACTCTCGATTCTATGCATGAACGCTTAATTGAAGTCAACCGCACCGTACAAGAGATCGCTGTCAATGTTCAGAAAGAAAATATCGCCTGGCTGGATAAGCCCCAACCTCTTTGGACCACGACCGCCCCTGTCGCCCCGGCAACCGCTCAAGGGGATGAAGGTTCGGTAGCCGAAGGGGATTCTTTGCGCTCCAGCCTCGAAAAACTTGATGCTTCCTTACAGAAGTTGCCTCCTTTTTCCTATAGCGGCCAAACTGATGTCCATGCCGCGCCCAAACCTTTAGGCTTGCCCCAAAAAAAGGTGTCAGAAGACGAAGCCCGACATAAAGCTCAGAGTTTTTTAAAGACTCTCGGGTATAGTGATAAGGAATTGACCTTAGCCGGCACTTCTCAGGGAGTTTTTGGAGGGTATATATTTACCCAGGGAAATGTCACTATCGATGTCTGCAAGCAGGGAGGCGTAATCACCCTATTTAGGGATGAAAGAGATCAGGGGGTTAACAAACTCTCCAACCAAGAGGCCGCCGCAAAGGCCATGCAGACTTTACACCGCTTAGGGTGGAAAGAATTTGTGCCCACTGCAATTGAAGATTTCGGCGCCTATATTCAGCTTGAGGCCATCAATAAGGAAAGAGGGGTCCGTATTTATCCCGATAAAATTAGATTAAAAGTCAGTAAGGATAACGGCAGTCTTACCAGTTACGATGCCACCGCTTACTGGCTTTACAATCATTCCCGAAACCTGACCCCCAAACTGAGCATGCAAGAAGCCCAAGCTAAACTCCGTCCGGAATTTAAAGTCAAGGAAAAGCTCCTGGCAATTATCTCGCGGCCTGGATACGAGGAAGCGCTTTGCTACGAGTTCCGAGGCCGAAAAGGTGATGAGGAGTTTTTGATCTATATTAACGCCTTGGACGGTACCGAGGAAAAAATCCAGCGTATCGTTGTTACCCCGCGGGGAGAGTTTTGGCAGTGACCTTCGCAGCGGCATAGTAACCGTCCCTACAATACCACCCTTTTTCGGTAAAGGTATTTGACGATCTATGAAGAATAAAAGTAGGACAAGATCATAAATTGTCGCGCCTAATCATAACAAAAAGGGTGGAGTAGAAGATGCATAGAAATTGGCTTGAGGTGTTATCTGCATGTTCATTATTTGAAGGAATCGCCAAGGAAGATATAAACGGTATTCTTCAATGTTTAGGAGCTGAGGTGACTGAGTATAAAAAAAATGAATACCTAACCATTGCCGGGGAAAAATTCTCCCGGATCGGTGTTGTTTTAGACGGAACAGTCGCTCTGACCAAGGAAACTGTGAAGGGAAATAGAGTGATAATCAATCTGCTCGGTCCGGGAGAAATTTTTGGCGAGATGGCAGCCTATTCGGACCTCAAAATTTGGCCGGTAACTGTAACCGCCAAAACAGACTGTACAATTATGTTCTTTTCCCAGGAAAAAATAGTGGGCTGTTGCGGTCAAGTCTGCCAATGTCATCAACAATTAATGCTTAATATGCTTAGAATCCTATCCAACAGGGCTTTAATGCTGAACAGGAAGGTCGAATATTTGTCTTTAAAGAGCTTAAGAGGTAAAATCGCCACTTACATTTTAGAAGAGTATGAGAAATCTGGCCATAAAATATTTCAGCTCAACCTTAACCGCAACGATTTGGCAGATTTCATCAATGCTACCCGTCCTTCCCTCTCGCGGGAGCTCGGTAAAATGAGGGATGAAGGACTACTTGATTTTTACGGAACAGCGATTAAAATCAAAGATTTAGAAAAACTAAGGTCTTTTAGCGAATAGAAGAAAGGAGTAACCTATGACTAAAGACCATTTTGCCAAAACTTTTGGCTTTGCAGATTTTGAAGGTATGTTACGAAAAAGCAGTGTTATTTACGAAAATAAGGTTTCGTGGTATGTAACTAAGATCCCTTCCGGAGAATACTTGACTTGGAACAGTGCCGAAATAGCCGATGATCGGGTGGAAGTATTTTCAACCAGGGAAGAAGCCGAAGACTATCTTTTCCAAACAGTCCGCTAAATACGAGGTGCCTAATTTTTCCTCCAACACTTGCAAGAGTTTACTATTTTCGCTATACTTTTTAAGTGGAAGGGGAGTAGCTTAGACCCAAAGCCGTCATCTCGGATAACTATCCCGGTTTTTGGGGCAACTCAGTTGTAAGCAAGACCTTAACCTCGCGTTAGGGTCTTTTGTTTTTCTACAATCCGGCTAAGTCCGGTTATAATTTATTTTTTAAGGAGTCTTGATTAAATGGAGACAATAGGATTGACGTTTTCCCAATTTATTACCGGTTTAATTTCAATTATTATTATTGATCTGGTCTTAGCAGGAGATAATGCTATTGTGATCGGACTTGCCTGCCGGAATCTACCGGACAGGATACGCCTCAAGGCTATTATCCTGGGGACTGGAGGCGCTGTTATTATCCGTATTCTGGCCACCTTGGCCGTAGTTTGGCTCCTCCGGATTAAAGGCCTAATGTTGGGCGGAGGACTGCTATTAGTTTGGATCAGTTATAAACTTTTGACCAAAGAGCAAGATGATAAAAAGGTGAAAGAAGGCAACTCCCTTCTAACGGCAATCATTACTATTATTGTTGCCGATGCTGTAATGGGAATTGACAATGTCCTGGCTATTGCCGGAGCTTCCCACGGGAGTTATGTTCTAGTTATTATCGGTCTAATTATTAGCATCCCCATTATGATTTTGGGAAGCACTTTTATTATTAAACTAATGAATCGTTTTCCGATCATTATTGAGATCGGGGCCGGGATTATCGCTTATACTGCCGGAAAAATGATTACCAGTGAACCCTTCCTCCCCGATCTTTTCCGTCAACCGGAAATAAAATATACCCTAATCGCTCTTATAATTATCGGGGTCCTTGCTGCTGGCCGCCTCAAAAAGGTAAAAAAACTAGCTCAATCCTCTAGATAACTTAAAATTAAGTTCTCGGGAATTCATACTAGAAAGGAAAAAGAAGGGAATTAATTACATGTCCAGTTTTCACAAATTGGGACTTAGTAGTCCCCTAACCCAAGCTATCGCAGAGATGGGGTTTGAGGAAACAACACCCATCCAGAAACTTACGATTCCTCTCGCTTTGAAAAGCAGGGATGTTATCGGACAAGCCCAGACCGGGACCGGAAAGACCGCCGCTTTTGGAATCCCAATGATTGAACTCCTATCTGAGACCAGGGATCATATAAAAGGCTTGGTAATTACACCTACGCGGGAACTAGCTATTCAGGTAGCAGAAGAATTAAATAGGATCGGCAACTTTAAAGGGATCCGCTCCCTGCCGATTTACGGCGGCCAGGATATTAATAGACAGATCCGGGCCCTTAAAAATAAGCCGCACATCATTGTCGGCACTCCGGGGCGGCTGATGGATCACATGCGCAGAAAAACAATTCGCCTCCAGGAAGTGCGTTTCGCAGTCCTTGATGAGGCGGATGAAATGTTAAGTATGGGATTTATAGAAGATATTGAGAATATCTTAAAGGATGTCCCCTCGGAAAGACAGACTTTATTATTTTCAGCAACCATGCCGAAACCCATTCTTGATCTTTCAAAACGGTTTATGAGAAATCCTGAATTGGTCAGGATTAAAACCAAAGAAATGGTTGTTCCCCTTATCGAACAAAACTATATAGAGGTTCAGGAAAAGCATAAGTTCGATGTCCTCTGCCGTCTTTTAGACATTCATGCTCCTGATTTGGCGATCGTTTTCGGAAGAACAAAACGGCGGGTCGATGAATTATACGAAGCGTTAAACAAAAGAGGTTATTCCGCAGAGGGCATTCACGGTGATTTAACCCAAGCCAGACGGGACGCGGTAATGAAACATTTTAAAGACGGCTTAACGGAAATTTTGGTTGCTACAGATGTAGCTGCCCGGGGACTGGATATCAGCGGGGTAACCCATGTTTATAATTTTGACATCCCCCAAGATCCTGAAAGCTATGTGCACCGGATCGGCAGAACCGGGCGCGCCGGTAAAACCGGTCAGGCCTTTACTTTAGTAACTCCCAGGGAAATCGGCCATCTCCGCTTAATCGAACAGGTAACCAAAAGGAAAATTACCCGGAAGCCTTCCCCCACTTTACACGATGTTTTTGCCGGCCAGCAAAGAATTGCTATAGAGAGACTCTTAAATGCGCTGGAAGATAATGAATCTTTGAAATACCGGGAAATCGCCGGCGAGTTGCTCACTGAACACGATTCCCTATCCCTGCTCTCTGCCGCCCTCCGGCTTTTGACTAAAGAGCCGAACACCGCACCCGTAACTCTGACTGCCGAGACTCCTCTTCCCGCAAGGAAACTGCACCGTAAACATTTTGACGGTTTTCGACCCACCAACCGTTATCGTCAACTAAACCGGCGGAAGCACTCTCGGCGAGGAGATAAAAAAAAATAAACAGTATTCCTTACTGTCATTTGGAAAATCTTATGTATTGTCAAAACCGCTCTAAATGCTATAATGTACGTGACTGCTCCGGCAGGTAGGGACTTCTAAGTTTTGATCCTATATTGAATTCGGGAGCTGAGTACTGGTTTAGTACGGCAGGCCTTAATTGGAAGTCGGAAAGATCAGTTTAGGCGCCCACCTTGCACGAGCAGGGTCATGAAACTTGAAGACTTACGGCCGGGTGGTGTCCTTAAGATATGGGGCTTTACCTATTGATAATCTTTATAAGTGGGTAAAGCTCCATATCTTTATTTTAAACGAGTTAGTTTCCCCTGTTCAATTCTGATTATTTGGTCCCCTAAAATTTCCGCTTCGGTTAAATCATGGGTGACAAGGACAATGGGGATTTGCCATTGTTTATGAATGTTTCTCAATTCCCGCTGCAATTCTCTTCTCGTTTCCTGATCGAGAGCAGATAAGGGCTCATCGAGCAACATAATCTCCGGTTCAATCATCAACGCTCTAGCCAAAGCTACCCGTTGTTTCTCTCCCCCGGAAATCTCCTGGGGGTAGCGATCTTGCAGATGAAAAATTCCTAACATTTTTAAAATCTCTTCGGCCTTTTGCTTTTTAAGGGCTCTTTTTTTTCCACTCACGCCGTAGAGGGTATTTTTTTTAACTGTCATATGAGGAAAAAGGGCGTATTCCTGGAAGACATATCCGACCCTTCTTTCCCTGGAAGGGAGATTTATTCTTTCCTGAGAGGAGAATACCATTCGTTCATTGATGTTTATTTTTCCCTCCCCGGGTGTTTTAAGGCCGGCTAAACATTTTAAGGTCGTGGTTTTTCCCGAGCCCGAAGGACCTACTAAGACCATTATTTCCCCGGCGACTTCCAAATCCGCTTCTAATTCAAAATGCCGCAACCGAATCTTAAAATTGGCTTTGAGCATAGCTATTCCTTTCCTTCCTCAAAGGTTTTTCCCTTTTCCTGTTTCCGGGTCCAACGATTTAAGCCGAAAACAACAAGAAAACTGAAAACAGTCATAATTATCACCAAGATCATCGCCGTGTTAAAATCACCAGCTTCATTAGCCATATAAATAGCAAGGGGCATGGTCTGGGTCCGGCCGGGGATATTGCCGGCGATCATTAAAGTCGCGCCAAATTCCCCCAAAGAACGGGCAAAGGAGAGAATAAAACCAGAGATAATACCTGGCCCGGATAAGGGAAGAGTGATGGTGAAAAAAACTCGCAGTTCGCCGGCGCCCAGGGTGCGGGCCGCTTGTTCCAGCAAGGGGTCAACTCCTTCAACCGCCGCTTTTGTAGATTGATACATAAGCGGGAAAGACACTACTGCGGCCGCAATTACAGCCCCTGCAAGATTAAAAACCACGCTGACCTGGAAGACATTGGCGAGGAACTGCCCTAGGGGACCATTTTTACCGAAGAGCCAGAGCAGAAGAAATCCCACTACTGAGGGGGGCAGAACCAAGGGCAAGGTAAATAAGGATTCCAACAAGTCTTTCCCAGGAAAACTTTTTCTAGCCATCAACCCAGCGAGAGGAATCCCCGTTAAAACTACGATTGTTACTGCTGCGGTAGCGACTTTTAGGGATAAAATAATTGGTGTATAGTCAAAACCCATCGCTTATCTCCTGTTTACTACTGGACTTTAAACCCATATTTGGCAAAAACCGCTTTGGCTTCTTCCCCGCCAAGATAATTTAAGAAGTCCTGAGCCTCTGCTGGATTTGCAGACGAAGCTAACACCGCGGCTGGGTAAACAATAGGAGAATGACTGTCAGCGGGAGCGCTAACTACAATTCTAGCCTTCTCCGAATCTTGGACATCGGATTTATAAAGTATTCCGGCCTCTACATTTTCACTTTCCACATAAGTAAGGATTTGGGTGACATCCTTTGCAAAGATAATCTTATCTTCCAAACTAGACCATAAATTCATGCTTTTTAAGGCCTCTTGGGCGTATTTTCCTACCGGGGTACTTTCCGGGGTTCCAATGCTTATTCTGGATAGTTTTTTCAAGTCCTCAAAGCTTTTAAGATCCTGATTGTTTTTATGAGTAATGAGAACTAACTCATTAGCCAAGAGATCGATCCGCGTCCCTTCGGCAAGGAGGCCCTTCTTTTCTAGGGCATCCATCTGGGATTTTCCAGCGGAGAGAAAAATATCAGCGGGGGCTCCCTGTTCGATCTGCTGCTGTAATGAGCCTGAAGAAGCGAAATTATAGGTCAGAATTAGGCCCTCGTTTTCCTTTTCGTATAGAGCCTTAATTTCTGTGAGCGCGCCTTTCAAACTTGCCGCTGCGGAGACGATTAATTCTTTTTCTTCAGTTCCGCTTTCCGAACCGGATTCTCCGGCTGCTGAACCGCATCCGGTCAGCACCAAACCGGCAGCCGATAAAAAAAGCAAAACTAAAACCAAAGATTTTAAAATGCTCCGCTTATGCTTTTCCATTTTTCCATCCCCAACTTTCATAGCTTTTTTTGGGGCTGTTAAGATGAACATTCTAACAAAAACTAAAATAAAACAACTACAGCCCTGAGATCATTATATTCCAACCGGCTACAACAATCAATACCAATCTAAACCACATTGACAAATAGATATGATTTTCTTCTAGTTGGTTCTTGTTAGTTGGTGTTCCTTTGAGTGTTTCCTCCTTCTATGGTATAATAAGCTCAGACTTATTATAATGAGGTGATGTACTTGCCCGGTAACACAAGTTATACACCGGATGAAGTCGCTCAACTTTTAAAAATCTCCAGATATACGGTTTATGAGCTTATAAAGCGGGGGGAATTGGCGGCCTACCGGGTAGGAAGGAATATGCGAATTGAGAAAGCAGATATAGAATCCTATAAACAGAGGAGTAAGACACGGCCTTCCCCTGCCACTAAAACCCAGACCGTTACGGAAAAATCGTCTCTGAGCGCTCCCTCTGTAGATTTAGCAGAAACCAACTTAATTATTTGTGGTCAAGATATAGTTTTAGATATTCTCACCCGTCACCTGAACAAGCTTTTCCCTACTATAAAATTCTTACGCAATTATATCGGTAGTATTGATGGGTTAACTGCCCTTTATAAAGGGCAAGCCAATGTGGTCGCTATTCATCTCTGGGACAGTGATGCCGACGATTATAATTTGCCCTATGTACGCCGCCTAATGCCCGGCCACCAGGCTATCGTTATTAATTTGGTTTATCGTCAGGAAGGTTTTTATGTTGCCCAAGGTAACCCTAAAAACATAACTACCTGGAAGGATCTGACCCGCCCAGATGTGCGCTTTATTAATCGGGAAAGGGGTTCTGGAGCTAGAGTCCTTCTCGACGAAAAGTTGCGCCTAGAAAGTATCCCCCACCATTTGATTACGGGTTATTACGAGGAAGAGTTAAGCCATATGGCTGTTGCCAGCAAGGTGGCCCGAGGAGAAGCCGATGTCGGCCTGGGAATAGAAAAAGCCGCTCAGCAAGTTGCAAATCTGGACTTTATTCCTTTGCAAAAGGAAAAATATGATCTGGTTATCCGGCAGGAGGACTTAGCGCAGCCTCATTTTAAAGCTTTGTTACAGATACTTCGTTCTCCGGCCTACCGTAAGGAAGTAGAGGGATTGGGAGGGTATGATATCTCCCAAATGGGGGAAATAATAGAATAGAGTAAACAAAATTAGGGGCCGATAATTTAACCGGCCTCTAAATATTTTTAGCATTACTATCCTAGTGTTTTCAAAAGGGGGTAGATCTCTTTGGCGCTTTCCCTATCAACCCAAGCCATGGACCAACAGCCCACCCCCCTTAAATTATACTTAGAAACTAAATTCAATTTGGCTCTTAAGCTTAAAGGGTCATCGAAATAAGCAATCTGCTCCCTTCCAGAGTTATCAAAATAGGTAAAGGTCGGCACTCCTACCGGGTCCGTACCGGATCTTTCCCTTCTAACGGGAACAGAGTGACGGGCAGCGATCTCCCGGGCTCCGCTTAAACTGCAGGCTTTGGATTTCCAAGTTCGCCCGGAAGAGTTCCAAATCCTCCCGTAATAAGGAATCCCCAGAAGGATCTTTGTAGAAGGGATCTTAGTCCCGGCATAAGCCGCCACTTTAGCCACCCAATCTAAAGGAGCAATGGGCCCCGGAGGAGAGGTGGCATAGTGGAAATCATAGGCCATAATCTGAAGATAATCGACATAGGAAGCGAGCCGGGCATAATCATACTGTTTGGACCAAGGTTCGGCCTGCTCGGAAGTTCTAGGCATCACAGCCATGGCCACAAGCTTACCCTCCGCCCTAATTAAGGTGGATAATTCTTTCATCAAGGCGTTTAAGCCGGGCCCGGTGTCATTTGTTAACCCTTCCAAATCCACCAGGAAGCCGTCGGAGTTGGTTTCTCTTAGTATTTTTAAAGCACTTTTAATAAAATTACGCCGCTTAAAGGGATCATAGAGCATGTGATCAGCGATCTGACCACTGCCGAGAACCAGGGGCATAACAAGAGCTTTTTTGCTCTGCCCTAAAGAGACCAGGTATGTGGGAATGCTCCAGTCCCTAAAACAATAACCAAAGCTCCCGTCCCTTTGAAGGGGACCACAAAAGTTGGGGACCAAGATTTGAATATAATCGGTAAAGGGTTCCGGGACATAACCTAAGTACCGTTCGTAATTGTTTCTATTCCCGTAACCGTCCCAGAAATGTAAAGACAGAATAATAATAGTCACCTTCCTTAAAAAACTATTTCTACCATAACTATTCGAGATTTCCCTTGCTTGTGAGGTCTAGGCGGGAGAATACTCCTTTAAATGCTTTTGAAGATCGGAATATTAAGGTAAACTAGTAAGGAAATATTATTTCTGTTATTTCTAAAAAACTATTAGAAAAGGAGAATTTGCCTTGTTTTCAGAAAAGATTGTCAAAAATCTGGAGAGATCCTCCTGGATAAGGGCTATGTTTGAGGAAGGCGAAAAGCTGGCTTTAACTTACGGCCCCGAAAACGTGTATGATTTTAGTCTGGGAAACCCTTTTGCCGAACCCCCAGAAGAAGTTCTCAATTCTCTAAAGAAATACGTTTCCGGCGAGATTAAAGGAATTCACAGGTATATGAGTAATGCCGGATATCCTGAGGTTAGAGAAAAGATAGCAAAAGATCTGGAAAAGAAAAGTAAAGTAAGCATGAAGGCGGAAAATATAATTATGACTGTCGGGGCTGCCGGAGGGTTGAATGTAGTCCTTAAAGCTCTTCTTAACCCCGGAGAAGAAGTAATTGTATTAGCTCCTTATTTTGTGGAATATGATTTTTATATCGATAATCACGGGGGAAAGCCTGTTATCGTGCCTCCGGATACCGCCACTTTTGAACCCGATCTTGAGGCTTTAGAGCAAGCGGTCACGGCAAAAACAAAAGCCCTGATCATTAACTCCCCTAACAACCCTACCGGAATAATCTATAGAGAAAAAACGCTTCAGCTTATCAGAGACATCCTTCAGGAAAAGGAAAAAGAATTTGAGTCCAATATTTATATTATCGCCGATCAACCCTATGCAGAAATTGTTTATGACCAACATCAATTACCAAACATTCTGGACATTTTCGACAATGCTATTATCGTTAATTCCTTCAGTAAATCTTTAGGATTAGCAGGGGAAAGGATCGGTTATGTGGCGGCCAGCAGTAGAATCAAAGATGTTTCCTTACTCGCAAACGCCCTCAGTTTTTGCAATCGAACTCTAGGGTTTGTTAATGCCCCAGGGCTATTCCAAAAGGTTGTTGCCGAAGCCTTGGATGCTAAGGTCGATATTAAGGATTATCAGGAGAAGAGAGATTTTCTTTGGAAGAACCTTACCCGGCTGGGTTTTGAATGTCTAAAACCTCAGGGGGCTTTTTACCTTTTTCCCAAAGCTTTGCTGGAAGACGATATCGCTTTTGTTAAAAGAGCTTTGCAATATAATCTTCTCTTGGTTCCGGGAAGCGGTTTTGGCTGTCCAGGTTATTTTAGGATGTCATATTGCATAGACATGGATATCATTATAAATTCGATACCGGCTTTTGAAAAATTGGTTAAGGAGTTTAAATAAATTTTAAAGGCGGGTGGTAAGCAAATGGCAATTTTCTTTATTGACAGGGAAACAGGCCACAAGCAGGAAGAAAAGGTGGCCGGAGACGATTACCTCTCCTGGCTCTACCAAACAAAGAGTGGTTCTTTCTTTCTCCAAACTCTGATCAAAAGAAAACTAGTTTCTTACCTTTATGGAAAAATGCAGGACACAAGCCTCAGCAAGACAAAAATCAAGCGCTTTATTGCTGAAAATAAGATCGATATGACTGAAGCACTTGTAGAAGATCCGTCAGCCTACCGAACTTTTAATGATTTTTTCACCCGCCAGCTTAAACCAGAAGCTCGCCCCATAATAAGAGAAAACCATGTTTTTATCTCTCCTGCTGACGGCCGGATCCTAGCCTGGGAAAATATTGTATCTGAGAAACCCTTGCCCATTAAGGGACGCTACTGCGGTTTGGCCGAACTATTACAGAATAGAAAGTTAGCTCGCGAATATATGGGCGGCACTTGCCTAATAATTCGCTTAACCCCTGCGGATTGCCATCGTTTCTACTTTCCCGACCAAGGAACCCCCTCCTACCCGATAAAAATTAAAGGGGCATACTACTCTGTCAATCCTAAAGCTCTGTCGAAAATCCCTAATCTTTACAGCCAAAATAAAAGGGAGCTGACAATTTTTTACTCCCAGAATTTTGGCAAGCTATTGATGGTTGAAGTAGGAGCCACCTTCATTGGTTCTATAGTACAAACTTATCGCCCGGAAAAACCTGTTTTGAAAGGTTCGGAAAAGGGCTATTTTAAGTTCGGCGGCTCGACGATTATTCTTATTTTAAAAAACAATAAAATGAAAGTCGATGAAGATCTGCTGATAAATACCTCCCGAGGTCTGGAAACCAAAATTAAAATCGGGGAACAAATCGGCCAGAAGGTTTAAGCTTATTTTAAGAAAATTTAGATTTGGCGAAACAAAGTTGTTTCGCAGAAGGGCAGACCTCTCTGTTCAACCCTTCCAAACCCTCCGGAAATCATGACCCAGACGTGCCTAGAGTATTTAATAGGGTCTTTTTTTTGGATAAAATTATAAAAAAAGGTAATTTTAATAATGAGTATACTTGGAGGAAGGGTGAAAAGTTTGTTTCGCTACATATTTAGAAAACTGCATTCTTTGCATCTCATCAAACAAAACAATGCTTTTGCAGCAGAGCAAGAAAATAAAAAAAATAAAAGAAATGAAAACCAAAAGACAGGGCTCCTGTCTCTCAATCTCGACCAGAATCTTGAATATATTGAAAGAGTCCTAGGAAAAAACTATGATTTCACTAAACGGCTGATTACTTTGGGAAAGCAAAATGAACTACGTCTAGCCTTGGTCTTTTTGAGCGGCATGACGGATATTCAAGTAATCAATAACAATATTATCAAGCCGCTAGTCGAACACTCCGAAGGCAGAAAATCCGAGGACCCTCTAGATATCAAAACTATAAAAGCTAAACTATTAACGGTCAATGAGCTTACTCTTTCCTCTTATTTTGAAGACGTCTTTAAGGGGTATTTTAACGGCGATTCAATCCTACTCATGGACGGCAGTGACCAAGCTTTAATAATTCAAACTCGCCACTGGGAAACCCGCGGTATCGAAGAGCCAGATACGGAGACTATTATTCGCGGCCCTCGGGCCGGGTTTATTGAAGACTTTCAGACCAACACTACGTTATTAAGAAGAATCCTGAAAAGCAAATACTTTGTCGTAGAAACAATGGTTCTCGGTCAAGAAAGCAATACCACGGTGGGTATTGCTTATCTAAGTAATATCGCTGATCCGCTGCTGATCCAGGAAGTCAAAGAACGCTTGCAAAGAATCAAGATCGATGCCATCCTGGAGTCCGGTTATATTGAGCAGTTTATCGAAGATGCCCCCACTTCTATTTTTTCTACCGTTGCGAACAGCGAAAAACCAAATGATGTGGCCGGGAAAATAATAGAGGGCCGGGTAGCGATCCTCATTGACGGGTCGCCAATGGTGTTGACCGTCCCCATGGTGTTTATAGAGAGTTTTCAAAGCGCCGAAGATTATTACTCCCGCCCTTATTACGCTAGCGTAATTAGAATGCTTAGGTTTGTAGCCTTTGCCATCAGTATCTTATTGCCCGGAAGCTATGTCGCATTATTAACTTTTCATCAGGAATTGATCCCTACTAATCTGCTTTTCTCTATTGCCAGAGAGGAAAGCGGTGTTCCTTTTCCCTCTTTTGTAGATATGCTTTTGATGGGCCTGATTTTTGAAATCCTTAGAGAGGCTGGTATTCGATTGCCCCGTCCGGTAGGCCAGGCCATCAGCATTGTCGGGGCCTTGGTCATCGGTCAGTCGGCTGTGTCAGCAGGGCTTGTGGGAGCCCCTGTGGTTATCCTTGTTTCCCTGACTGCCGTTTCCAGTTTTGTGGTCCCTCCTCAAACCGATACCGGAGCGCTATTACGCCTTCTATTTGTGATCTTAGGAGGTGTCATGGGAGGTATCGGGATCTTATTCGGTCTTTTAAGCGTCTTTATCCACATTTCCTCCTTAAGGTCCTTTGGTACCCCTTATTTCTCCCCTTTCTCCCCCACCGTATTTAGAGATTTGAAAGATACTTTGGTCAGAGTCCCCCTGCCGTCAATGAGGACCCGCCCTGATTCTCTTGACTCCCAAAATTTCCAAAGAGAGAAAGGAAGAGAAAAGAAATATGGCCGCAAATAAAAGCCTCTCTTCCAAGTTAAAATTTTTATTCAGCCTCAGCCTTATCCTGTTACTGCTTCTATCAGGCTGTTGGAGCCGTCGAGAGTTAAAAGACTTGGCTATAGTATCGGGAGTGGGGTTTGATCAAACCGAGCATTCCGAACAATTCCGACTCACAATTCAAGTTTTTAACCCCAGTTCCGGCAAGGAAAGCGGCGGGAAAAACGGCGGGGAAAGCGGCGAAAAAGGAAAAAGCCAACAAGGAAAAACTTATGTAAATTTCTCCACTACCGGAGATTCGCCCTTTTTGATGATTAGAGAATTAACCCATTTAGTAGGAAAAGAACTTTATTTTCCCCATAATAAAGTTCTGGTGTTCGGGCGGCAGGCCGCAGAATCGGGGGTTGAAAAATTCCTGGATATCTTTCTTCGAGACCCGGGTATCCGTTTAAATATCTGGGTCTTAGTAGCCGAGGAAGAGGCCAAGGATCTTTTCGAAGCCGACGCTGGTTTGGAAGAAATCCCAAGCTCAAGCATCGATAATATCCTGCGTAATCAATATGCCACTTCGGATACCGCCTTAATAACCCTGAAAAGATTTGCTCAAGGTTTGGCTAGTAAAGCCACAGCCCCAATTATACCAAAAGTTAAGGTTCTAGAAGAAAATGGGCGAAAATCTGTGGTCGTCGCTAATAGCGCTGTTTTTCGGGGCGAGCACTTAGTGGGGGAACTTGATAGATGGGAAACCCGCGGGCTTCTATGGGTATTAGATGAAATATCGGGAGGGATTGTTAAACTCGCTTACCCTCCCGGACAGAAAACAAATTTGGAAATCATGCGTTCCAAAACCAAGGTCAAAGCAAAACTGAAAGACGAGCAAGTTGAAGTGGAGATTAAAATAAGAAACACTGCTAATCTTGGTAGCCAATCCGGGAATCTGGATTTAAGTAAAAAAAGCAATATTTCTGATTTAAGTGCGGAATTAAATAAAGAGATCGAACGGGAAATTAAGGCTGCCTTTAAAAAAGCGGTGCTTCTAGAGGCAGATATTTTCGGATTTGGAGATATGATTTGTAAAAACTACCCGAAAGAGTGGAAGGAACTGGAGGATAGGTGGATGGAGATTTTTCCCGAAATTAAGATCAAATTTGATATCGAGACCAAAATAAGAGGAACCGGGAAAATAGTTAATTCCATCTATCCATCGATGCGCTTTCGAAAGCAATAAAAAATATTGAAAAAAGAGTCCTTAAAATAGGACTGAAGGGGTTAAATTTAATATGAGCCTTGAAAAAGGACAGATATCACATTTTCAATTACTACTTGCGGTCGGAGGGTTTATAATCGGGGCGGTTGTATCTCCGGATTACGCTGTCGTCATTACTAAACAAAACACTTGGATTGTCACTGTCTCTGGATTTATGGTCGGTCTCTTATTTATCTGGTTCTATGTAAAAATTGCCCTTTATTTTCCGGGACAGAACATGGTTCAGCTCTGGCAGACAATTTTCGGAACCTGGCCGGGAAGGGCAATCAGTTTTTATTACTTATTCTATTTCTTACTTATTGTATTTGCCAATTTGCGAGAAGTAATCAATGCTATTAATACCTATTTTCTTCCTGAAACCCCAATGCTCGCGGTTCTCGTTCCATTAATTCTGATTCTAGCCCAGGCTGTGAGCAAAGGGATCGAAGTAATAGTCCGGATGCTTTTTCTAACTTTATCTCTCTTCTTGCTGACTTTTATCGGAGTTTTTATATTATTAATCCCCCAACTGGATTTTACAAATTTACAACCCCTCTTTGATTTCAGTCTATTGGATTTTCTCCAGGGAACTCACATTGTTTCTGCTATTCAATTCGGCGAAGTTCTACTTTTTTTAATGATTCTTCCCTATACCAAAGAGGTTACAAAAACAACAAAACCGGTCTTAGCCGGAACTTTTATCGGTTTTTTATTTTTAATACTTACTGCTGTGCGTAATCAAGCTGTGTTGGGAAATCTCAGTCAATATGTTGTTTTCTCAACCTTTGAAGTTGTACGTTTAATTGATATCGCCGAGGTCTTCACCAGGATGGAACTATTGGTTGTTATTTCATTTATAACGCTGATGTTTTTTAGAATTGGCGTTCTTTATTATGCCTCTAGCCTGGGACTGGCTCAATTGTTTAATCTCCGTTCCTATCGCTCTATAATCTTACCTTTGGGAATTGTCATTGCCTTCTACACCGTTATTATTTACGATTATAACTTTGATCTGGGCTTTGTAGGCACCTATATTTGGCCTCAAGTAACAGTTCCTTTCCAGATTTTGATTCCCATTGCCGCTTACATAACGATTAAAATCAGAAAACTACCACAGGGGCAAGGAGGTAAAAAGAAATGATCTTTTTATTATTCTGCATCCCCGTTATTTTTTTGTTGCAGGCGCCAATCTTAATCAAAAATAGATACTGGCGGGATCTGGCAGTCTTTTGCGGGCTCTTAACTTTTGCTGCCGTTCTAATCTTTCTTTATCTGCTGGAGGTCAGTATCCCTAGTCCTTTTATAATACTCTGGCACGTAGTGCGAGATATTTTAGGGATTAGTTATCCGGTGCGATAAAATTGCGTCCGGGCAATAATTTCTTTCACCGGTTTCTAAAAAATGGTTTCGGCTTTAGCCCGCCATCTCTCACTTTTCGCCTTATATTCCAAACTCTTATCCGTATACCCTTCGGCATTAGCTTTCTCGCTTAGGGTAAGATAAGTCTGCTGGGCCTTCTCGTAGCATTTGCGGGCTTCATCTATATTTTGAATTCCCTCATAATACTGCCCAGCTTCTACGTATTTTTCGGCGGCCTTCTCTAAATTGCTCCGCACAAGTTTAGAATCGCCATTTATCTCCCAGTATTTGGCGGCATTCACTCTGCTTTCCGCCTGGTGAACTAAGAGGTGGTATTCCTGGTTTTTATCTATTTTTTTCTGAGTTTTAAGCGCTTCGGTTTCCCATTGGATTGCCGCGGATTGGTAATTCCCCTGTTCGGCGTATAGTTCAGCGGATTCAGCATGTCGGCCTCTCAGTTCCGCCCAAAACGCGCCTTTGTACATAAAGCCAAATCCAATTACAGTCGCCATATTGACGAGTCCGAAAAAGAATATCCCAAAGACAATCAGCTTATGGCTCTTTATCCAATCCCAAATAATTTGAAAAACGCGCATTACCATGCTCCCTTCAATCTTACACTTGGTAACACTAGAAATATTTAAGACTTATAGTCTTTCTATTTTATAATAAGCTAAACGTTCAGTCATCCAGGGAGTGAACTCCGCTTGGGCTTTTTGTTCGAGAAGAGCAGCCCTGACTCTTTCCTTATTTTCCTCTAAACTAGGCTTCTGGTCGGCGCCGAGAAAGACTTCTTTATTTTCCTCATAAAATTCGACAATTTCTTCTTCTGTGATGGTGATCTTCGGGGCGAGAAGTTTTGTTATTTTAAGGGCAACTCTAATATTATCTTCTAATTCTTCCATGGTAACACCGCTGGCTTTTAAAGCCGAAAGAAGGGCCTTTTCCCCGCCATAGACATCCTTATAAAAATCAATTTTTTCTTGGACTTCTTCCTCAGTGACTGTAATATTATTTTTTTGAGCTTCTAAATCAACAATTTTTTCTGAGATCAAATTGTTTAAAGCTTGCTCACCGCTTTCCTTAAACATATAGTTGTAGAGATCTCGTTGGGATATTTTATGGCCCTCAACTTTAGCCACAGTTTTGTTAAAAAATTGGTTGTACATACCAACAAATATAGCAACTATTATTATAATAACTGTAATACAGATGGTAATGTTTTTGTTCATTCGAATTATCCTCTCCAAGTTTAGTTAGACAATATTATACCTTATTTATAATCTTGTTACCACTACCTAAAACAAACTTAAGAAATTTTTAGAGAACCTCTTCTCTAGCGAAGGCGAGCAGCCTTTTTTCCGCAAAGGACTCCCATTTTGTTCCCCTTTGCCCGAAATTGGCAAAAGGATGGATGGAAATGCCCCCTCGAGGGGTAAATTTACCAAGGACTTCAATGTATTTGGGATGTAAGAGGTTTAGCAAGTCTTTCATAATCTGATTCACTGTGTCCTCGTGGAAACTGCCGTGATTTCGAAAACTAAAAAGGTACAGTTTTAAAGATTTGCTCTCTACTAATTTTTTGTCCGGTATATAGTTGATGTAAATAGTGCCATAATCCGGTTGGGCTGTCATGGGACAGAGACAGGTAAATTCCGGACAATTAAGTTTGACAAAATAATCGTTTCCCGGATTTTTATTCTCGAAACACTCTAAAAGATCGGGCGAGTATTCAAAAATATATACACTTTTTCCGGACCCTAAATGGGTTAATCCTTCAATCCGATCCTTTTTCATTGCTTTCTACCTCCACGTTTTTATTCCTAATAGCTATTTGCTTACTGTAGGCAGGGAAGGCTTTTCTTTTCCTAGGTTTCTCATTTCCCAAAAAATTACCACCGCTGTTAAGAGGACCGAACAACCGTCAGCGATAGGAGAAGTGCACCAAACTCCTTGCAATCCAAAGTAACGGGGTAGGATTAGGAGTAGCGGGATATAAAATAGGACCTGCCTGGATAGGCTTAAGACCATAGACTTAACAGGTTTTCCTACAGCCTGGAAGTAATTTGAACACATTATTTGAAAACCTACAAAGGGAAGGAGCATAAAGAAGATTACTAACGCTTCAGAAGTAAGAGCTGTAAGCGCTGTGTCATTACGGCTAAAGGCGCTTATAATTTGAAAAGTCCATTTGTAAATCACAGCAAAACCTACCAGAACATAACAGGTGGCGGCTATAACACCTTTTCTAAGGGTTTCTTTGACGCGGGCATACTCTTTAGCTCCATAATTATACCCGATCAACGGTTGGGCACCTTGGCTAATTCCTATTACAGGCATAATGATAATGGTCCCTATACTCATCATAATACCCACTGCCGCTAAGGCTAATTCACCACCTAGGGAAATCAAGGTTTTATTTAAGATAGTTTGTTGAACACTAAAGGAGATTTGCATAGCAAAGGGGGCCGCGCCGATAGCCATAATTCTCCCCACAAGCGCAAACTCAAGGTTTAATAAATATTTGATCCGTATTCGAAGGAGGCTTTTACCGGAGTAAAAGTAAGCGATGACTAGGGCTGCGGATAGAGCCTGCCCGATAACAGAGGCCAGAGCGGAACCTTTGATCCCTAATCCCAATTTGAAAATAAAGACATAATTAAGAATGATATTTACGAAAGTACCGGCCAACTGGGTTAGCATGGCGATTGTAGGATTACCCTCAGCCCTAATGAAATTGTTGGCCCCAAAACCGATAGCCCCAAAAACCGAGCCCAGCATAATTATGTGCGTGAAATCCCGGGCGTAAGGCAGAACATCCTGGTCAGCCCCAAACATCAGCAGGAGGGAATCGGCGAACAAGAAATAAACGCCTGTAAAAAGCAAAGAAAAAATAACTAACAGGGTAATGGCATTACCGGCAATTTTTTCAGCCTCATCCTTTTTCTGTTCTCCTAAGCGAATAGATATTAAAGCAGTGGCCCCAATCCCAATAAGCATTGCCACAGCCATCATCAGGATCATAATGGGGAAAGCAACAGTTGTGGCAGCTATAGCGATGGCCCCTACACCCCGCCCTACAAATATACGGTCCACAATATTATAAAGAGCGTTCACCAGCATCCCGATAATCGCCGGCAAGGAAAATTTCCACAGCAGACTCCCTATTTTCTCCTCTTTCATTCTCATGTTCATTTAATATTCACCCTACACTTTTTTCAAAAAATCTACCACGGATTTTAAATTTGTTATAAATTCTTTGGTTTCTTCCGGTTCAAAATTGTCGAACATTTCGCCAATCTTAACAGCATAATGATCTATCAACTTATTCATTTCCGCTCGCCCTTTTTTGCTTAAGGATATTAAGTATTTTCTTTTGTCCCGAGGATGAACAAGGCGAGTGATTAAATCCTTTTGTTCCAAAAAGTCGACCATAGTTGTTAGACTGCCCTTTTCTATATCGAGCATTCTTGCAATTTCGGTTGGAGTCAAATATTCATGATGACATAAAATATTTAGGATTTTCATATGATTTTTCTTCACTTCCGGCAGTCCTAAATATTCCCGAAAGCGCAGAATAAACTTTTCATGAAATAATCCTAAATAGGTAAAAAGTAAATTATGAAGTTTCTTTGCGTCTTTAATATCCATGTAATGCTCCTTAGATTAAATCTCTCTACAAAAAGGAATATAGTTAGAATACTTACTAATTATATCTTTTAACCCAAGCCTTCGTCAAATTTAATCTCGGTTTATAAAGCACCGAAAAAGAGAATATTAAAACAAAATGGCCCGGAAAAATTCTGGGCCTTAAATAAAACCGAATAATTAATATTTTCTAGAGATATTCTCTTTTTCAGGGTGAAAACAAACTTGAAAATTTTCTTAAGGGTGAAGTAGAACCCTTCCTTACCGGGCTCCTTCCCCTTTGAAAAAACCCCAGTGAGTTCTTAAAATAAATAGAACACCTATTCCCAAAAACTGCATAAGGCCCTTTACTATAAACTGTCCGCTCACAGCATTGGGTACCAATTCCCAAGGAAGTATTCCCGAAATTAGGGGCGATAAGCCGATTACAATAAAAACAACACTATCTATTAGACTACTGACAATCCCACTGGCTAAAACCCTTTTTACAAAAGCATACTTAAATTTGGTGTAAATCTCGGTATCGATTGCTTCGGAAATGAAAAAGGATACTGCGGAAGCCGCAGTAATGGCTAAGGTGTCTCCTAAGAGTTTTGAAGTGATAGCCGATAGAATTAAGGCCCCAATAATGGCTTGATAAGCCCTTTTCCGCCCATATTTGTATTGTAGAACGTCTCTCAGAACAAGGGTGGCCCCAATAAACCAAGTACCGTAAGGAATTAGGAAAGTCCCTATTTTAAGAGGCATTAAAGCCGCGGTAATAACGTTGGCAATAACTATTGCTGCTAAGTAAAAAAATATGATCATTTTTTCCTCCCTGTAATACTGGTAACATTGTTTTTTTGAACTCGGACCCTAAGTCGGCTTTGCTCTTTACTTTACTTTACTTTTCTTTTTCATTCCTACTTTTTCCTTATGCCTCCGAATTTTAACACCTTTTAAATTATATAAGGAAATGAACCTGTAAACAATTAACAAAACAAAAAATTCCGGCCTGCCAAGATAAAGAAATTACTATTAATCCGTTTAGACCAATACTAGGATTCGGTTAAAATTAAGTTAACTACTATGGCTGCTAAATAAAAGAAATTGAGACCTTTATGAATATTTAGTATTAAAACCATCGCTTCCCGGCGCTTATAAGGCCCTATCGGGTTCTTAAAAAGGCTATAAGTTGGACCGCTTAGAAATATTAACATAATCGGCAGAAGAAATAAGGACTTCTTAAAACTACTGAGAATTAAATAGCTAACAAGCACTAAAGCTAGGACCACCCCTGTTTTAAGGGTTCGGGCAGCATGTTTTCTGCCGATAAGAACGGGTAATGTTTTACGTCCAGCCTGACGATCTTTTTCAATGTCGGCGGTATTATTGGTGAGCATAATCAACCCTGTGGTTAGAATCGGTACCAAAGCATAATAGAGGATCTTGAGATTCAGGTTTTGGGTGAAGGAATAATAAGAGACTAGGGTTATTAACCCTCCCATTACAAACCCGGAAACGAGTTCTCCTAAAGGGAGGTAGGAAATAGGGATTCTCCCGCCGGAATAGAAGGCAATTACTAGGACTCCGAACCCGCCAAATAAAAGGGGGACTATGCCGGCTTGGTAAACAATATAGACCCCAAATAAACCTGCTCCGATAATGGCCGCCAGGCCTATATAAAGAGCTTGGCGTGGGTTTATTTTATTAAAGACAATGGAGGCGTCCGTCGGATCATCGCAGTTTTCTTCGCTATCCGTTCCTTTAACAAAATCCGCATAATCGTTGATGCTGTTGACTGCACTTTGCAATAAAACAGCAACCGCCAGCAGGGAAAAAAATATCAGCGGTGAAAACGAGTTTTCGAAAGCAATACTTAAAATCGCTCCCAGAAAAACAGGGACTAAACTGGCGGACCAGGTGTGAGGAGCTGCCAACTCCAGGACTGCTTTCCAGGTTAATTTGTGATAAGCGCTCATTAGAATCAATCATCTTTCTTAAAAAAATACTATATCTAATGATATGCTCTAATAATAAAGGAGGCTATTTTCAAGCCTCCTTCAATCATTATTATTTTCTATGAAAATCTAGTTTATTACTAAGAGCAAGTCGCCGGCTTGAACACTGGCCCCTTTGGTCACATTTATTGAGCCCACTGTTCCACCAACTGGAGCAACAACTTCATTCTCCATTTTCATGGCCTCAATAATCATGAGGACATCATTAGGAGCAACCTGCTGCCCTTCTTTGACAACAATGTCTAAAACTACTCCGGGAAGAGGACTGGTTACTTCGTTGGCGGCTCCAGTGGCAGCCTGCTTAGGAGCTTTAGGCTGGGGTGCCGGTGCTGCTGCGGCCGGAGCAGGAGCCTGTGGCTGTGGAGCAGGCGCTGCCGGTTGGGCAGGAGCGGGAGAAGGACCGGCACTCGGTGCTCCTATTTCCTCTATTTCCACTTCAAATGCTTCTCCATTTACTACTACGCTGAATTTTCTCATTTTTATTTACTTCCCCTTTCGGTAAATCTTTGACGGTTGGACATCAAATCGGTGGCTCCGACTAATGACCAGACATTATTATTGGCTAATCTTCGGATAGCCGTGTACTTAAACTGTTCAGCCGATTTTCCTGTCATAACGCATATTGCCGCTGTAATCGCCGCTACAACGGCAGGTGAAAGACCCGGTTGAGCATTTATATCTCGAGATGCCTCGCTGACTTCCGCCCTCTGGTCAGACGAATCAAGTTGGGCATTTTTAAGAGCCTTTTCTCGGGCAATTCTTTTAGAAACCTTAATCCTATACCAGACTATCAGAACTACTAAGACCACAGCGAGGATAATTCTAAATATCATTTCGTCAGACATTTCTACACCACCTTATAACGGAATATTACCATGTTTTTTAGGCGGTCGGGTTTCCCGCTTGGTCAACAGGGATTCAAATGATTTTACCAGGTAATACCTAGTCTTTTCGGGTTCTATAACCATATCGACATACCCTCTGGAAGCCGCACAGTAAGGATTGGAGAATCTATCTTCATACTCTTCAATTTTTTCTTGGCGTTTCTGTTGCGGATCTTCAGCGTTCTGAATCTCTTTCCTAAAGACGATATTTGCCGCGCCCTGGGCACCCATAACCGCAATCTGAGCTGTCGGCCAGGCGATAGAAATATCGGCTCCTAAAGATTTGGCGCACATGGCCAAATAAGCTCCCCCATAGGCTTTACGAGTTATCAATTGCACTTTGGGAACGGTAGCCTCGTAATAAGCGTATAGCAGCTTGGCCCCGTGGCGAATAATACCACCATGTTCTTGACTAACTCCCGGTAAATAGCCAGGAGTATCGGCAATTGTAAGCAAGGGAATTCCAAAAGCGTCGCAAAAACGTATAAAACGACTGGCTTTATCGGAGCTGTTAATATCTAAGCAGCCAGCCATAACTGAGGGTTGGTTAGCTATTACGCCTACGGACATGCCGTTTAAACGGATAAAGCCGATAATAATGTTCTGAGCAAAATAAGGTTGGACTTCGAAGAAATCCCGGTTGTCAGCTAAAGCTAGGATAACGTCCATCATATTGTAGCCTTTGTTCGGGTCTTCAGGGACAACTGTTTTTAAGATTTCGTCCATCCGCTCTACGGGATCTTCATTGGCTATCGTCGGTACCCCTTCCAAATTATTAGCAGGTAAATAACTTAATAATCTTTTAATTTGTTCTAAGCATTCCTCTTCGTTTTCGGCATAAAAATGGGCATTACCGCTAATTCTATTGTGAGCCATAGCGCCGCCTAGGTTTTCGGTAGTAACATCTTCTCCAGTGACGGCTTTAAGAACCTGCGGTCCAGTAATAAACATTTGACTGGTCTTATTGACCATAAACACAAAGTCCGTCAAGGCTGGAGAGTAGGCAGCTCCTCCAGCACAAGGTCCCATGATTACAGAGATTTGCGGAATGACTCCGGAAGCGCCGATATTGCGTTTGAAAATTTCTCCGTAGCCGTTAAGGGCGTCCACACCCTCTTGAATCCTGGCTCCACCGGAATCGTTAATGCCAATAAGGGGTGCTCCTACTTTGACTGCTAAATCCATAACTTTAGCGATTTTAGCGGCGTGCATTTCGCCTAAGGAGCCACCTAAAACTGTGAAGTCCTGGGCAAAAAGGTATACCAGACGACCATTAATCAAACCGTATCCGGTCACTACCCCTTCACCCGGGGCCTCTTGCTCTTCCATGCCGAATTCTACACAGCGATGTTCGACAAATTGATCGAGCTCAACAAAACTTCCTTCGTCCAATAATTTATTGATCCGCTCCCGGGCCGAAAGTTTTCCAGCCTGGTGTTGTTTCTCAATACGGCGGGGTCCCCCACCGCCAAGAACTTTTTCCCTTTTTTCTGCCAACTGTTGTAATTGTTTTTCTCTGGCCATTCACCATTTCCTCCTACAAATCATTGCGCTCACATAATTCTACTAAAGTGCCAAAAGTTGCTTTGGGATGAATAAAGGCAATCTTAGCTCCTCCAGCCCCATAACGCGGTTTTTCATCGATTAGGCGCACACCTTTGGCTTTCAATTCCGCTAGGGCCTCTTCCAAATTTTTGACCCGCAGGGCAATATGCTGAATACCTTCTCCCCTAGAGGCAATAAACTTTGCTACCGGTCCATCCGGCTCAGTAGATTCTAATAATTCTATTTCGCTGTCTCCAAGGGGTAGGAATGCTACTTTAACTTTTTGTTCCTCAACTACTTCTTCTCCTTGTAGCTTTAAACCTAGGGTATCCACATAAAACTTTAAAGTTTCTTCCAAATTTTTGACCGCAATACCGATGTGATCAATTTTTAAGACTTCCATGTTTACCTCCTTGTTAAATATATTCTTAAGGCTTGATTATCGTTGCCAACACCTCATCCGCCAAAGTATAGGGATCCTTTTTTTTACTTAAAAGGTTGTCCAACTCTTTATCTAATCCGCTCTCCTGCCACAAGTTGTCGATAATATGTTTCATTATCCTATTCCCTATTAACTCGTATAACGTTCTTTCTAATCTCTGCCGCTGTTTTACTACCAGCAAATCAGACCCGATAAGAAAATTCCAATGATCTATCACTTTGTCAACTACGTCGGCTACTCCTTTGTCCTGGGTCGCAATTGTCTGGAGGATGGGCGGTTGCCATTCAATTTTATTAGGGTTTAAACTGAGCATCATTTCCAGTTGCGTGCATACCCGATCGGCTCCTTCAGAGTCCGCTTTGTTAACAATAAAGATATCCCCGATTTCCATTATCCCGGCTTTAATAGCCTGAATATCGTCTCCGAGTCCTGGAACTTCTACCACAAGGGTTGTATGGGCCATTTTAACGATATCGACTTCCGATTGCCCGACCCCTACAGTCTCAATGATGATGTACTGATAGCCTGCGGCGTCGAAAATATTTACGGCATCATTTGTGGCCGCCGAAATACCTCCTAAACCACCCCTGGTGCTCATACTACGAATAAAAACATCGCTATCCAAGGAAATATCAGTCATTCGTACTCTATCACCCAAGATAGCGCCTCCTGTAAATGGGCTGGAGGGGTCAATTGCCAGCACGGCGACCTTTTGATCCCTACGGCGAAACTCTTTCACCATTTTGTCCGTCAAGGTGCTTTTCCCCGAACCGGGAGGGCCGGTAATACCAATAATATGGGCCCTTCCAGTTAACGGGTACAATTCTTTTAAAACTTGCTTGGCCTCAGGAGCCTCATTTTCAACCAAAGTTATAAGTTTAGATATCGAACGTCGATCACCTTGCAGGGCTTGTTCTACCAACTCCACTTAACCACCCCACTAACAGTAATCCGTTTGAAACCAGCTTCTCTATCCTGCAAGGTTATTCTGAATAAATTCCACTACGGAATTGATTGTTGTCCCCGGGGTAAATATTTCGGCAATGCCATTCTGTTTTAGGAAAGGAATGTCTTCGTCAGGGATTACACCCCCTCCGATGATCAGAATATCACTACCGCCCATTTCTTTTATTTTCTTTACAATCTCCGGAAAGAGATGGTTATGAGCTCCGGATAAAATACTTAAAGCAACAACATCAACGTCCTCTTGGATTGCCGCTATAGCAATCTGCTCTGGGGTTTGACGAAGACCAGTATAAATAACTTCCATCCCGGCATCTCTTAAACCCCTGGCAATTACTTTGGCACCGCGGTCATGCCCGTCCAAACCAGGTTTAGCCACTAAAACCCTTATTTGTTTTGTCACCTTCTTAACCTCCTTAAAGACTCCTACATTGCAGCTCTCTAATTAAAGAATTTCAATTGCTTTATATTCTCCAAATACTTCGCGCAATACATTGCAAATTTCGCCTTCGGTAGCATAAGTACGGGCAGCGTCAAGAATATATGGCACTAAGTTATCATCTGTTTTGGCAGCTTCGCGTAAAGCATCCAATTTGGTCTGAACCGCTAAGTTATCACGAGATGATTTCAACTCTTTAAGCTTTTTGATTTGTAATTCTTCTACTGCGGGATCCACACGTAATAAATCAGTAGCCGGTTCTTCTTCGATTTGGAATTTATTCATTCCGACCACAATTTTTTTGCCGGCTTCTACTTCTTTTTGATAAGCATAGGAGCTTTCGGCAATCTCCTTCTGAATATAGCCTTTTTCTATAGCCGCAACTGCTCCGCCCATTTCATCGATTTTGGCAATATATTCTTCAGCGATTTCTTGGATTTGTTTAGTAAGAGATTCTACATAATAAGAACCGCCTAGGGCATCGACAGTCTCGCAAACTCCAGATTCATAAGCCACGATTTGTTGGGTTCTTAGAGCAATGCGAACTGAATCTTCCGTAGGTAATGCGAGGGCTTCATCCTTAGAGTTAGTATGCAAGGACTGAGTACCTCCAAGAACGGCGGCTAAAGTTTGGATGGTAACTCGAGCTATGTTGTTGTCAGGCTGTTGAGCGGTAAGTGTTGAACCACCGGTCTGGGTATGGAATCTTAGGGTCCAAGAACGAGGGTTTTTCGCTTTGAAGCGCTCTCTCATAATTTTAGCCCACAATTTTCTGGCCGCTCTAAATTTAGCGACTTCTTCAAAAAGATCATTATGAGCGTTAAAGAAGAAGGAAAGTCTGCCCGCAAAGGTATCAACATCTAAACCGGCTTTAATTGCCGCTTCAACGTAGGCGATACCATCCGCAAGGGTAAAGGCCACTTCTTGAGCAGCAGTTGAGCCGGCTTCGCGAATATGGTAACCGGAGATAGAGATGGTGTTCCAACGCGGTACATTCTGAGAACAGAAAGCAAAGATGTCAGTAATTAAGCGCATCGACGGCGCAGGTGGGAAAATATAAGTACCTCGGGCCGCGTATTCTTTTAAGATATCATTCTGAATTGTCCCTTTAAGGTCTTCATAAGCAACTCCTTGCTTTTCGGCAACAGCAAGGTAAAAAGCTAAGAGAACTGCAGCCGGAGCGTTAATGGTCATCGAAGTGCTGACTTTATCCAGGGGAATACCATCAAATAAGATTTCCATATCGGCTAAAGAGTCGATAGCAACTCCCACTTTTCCGATTTCCCCTTGAGCAATAGGATCATCAGAGTCATAGCCTATTTGAGTGGGCAGGTCAAAAGCTACCGAGAGCCCGGTTTGCCCTTGGTCCAAAAGGTATTTATAACGGGCATTGGATTCTTCCGCCGTAGCAAAGCCTGCATACTGGCGCATGGTCCAAAGTCTACTGCGGTACATATTAGTTTGTACCCCGCGGGTAAAGGGATATTCACCCGGGAAACCCAAATCCTCTAAATAATCATGATCAGCAAGATCTTCCGGTGTGTAGAGGTTTTTAATCTCTATTTTCGAGGAGGTGAGAAATTTTTCTTGTCTTTCTTTGGTCCGGGCCAGGGACTTTGCAACTTTATCTTCTTCCCATTGTTCTTTTTTCTTCTTTATTTCTTGCAGTTTGTCCTTAGCAAACACTTTTTTGCACTTCCTTCCAGCGTTTATCTCTTTAATAACCGTGCTTTTTGGATCAGGCGCTGTTCCTCAGGATTAGTCGGTTTTATTTCTTCTAATCCATGAGGAACAGGAGATCCGTTTTTATCCACATGCACAAAGGTTAAGAAACCTTCCAGTACAAGACTATCATCGGCCTTTACTATCTTTCCATAAACTTTAAGACTTGTTCTCCCAACCAAGACAACTTTGCTTTCCATATGGATGATCTCTCCGTTTTTTACCGGTTGTAAAAAGTTTAAACCGTGAATTTTTTTACATACAATGTTCTCGGGAGAGAGCATGGCTGCTGCAGCAATAAAACACCCCTCTACAAACCATTCGCTGCCTCGACCTGCAAATAAAGTACCGTGATGATTTAAATCCTCGCTTTTAACAAGTTTACAAGTGTGATAAGTCCTCATATCCATATGAATTGCACCGTTGCCTTTCTCAAGCGTCTAATGATTTTGTTGCAGTTATTTATTTTACTATTCTCTCTCAACCAGAGCGGCTACCCCTTGACCTCCACCGATACAAAGAGTGGCCAGTCCTTTTTTAGCGTCTCTCTTTTGCATTTCGTATAAGAGAGTGACCAGGATCCGGGCTCCACTCGCTCCAATCGGATGGCCTAAAGCGATGGCTCCGCCGTTAACATTAACGATATCCATATTAAATTTAAGTTCTTTTGCTACTGCTAAGGCTTGGGAAGCAAAAGCTTCATTGGCTTCAATAAGATCAATGTCATCTAAACTCCAATTAGCCTTTTCCAATACTTTGCGGGTTGCTTTAACTGGTCCGATACCCATAATTACGGGGTCCACTCCGGCGGAAGCGCCAGCCACAAATTTTGCTAGAGGTTTAAGGCCCAACTCTTTGGCTTTTTCGGCAGAAGCTAACACAAAAGCCGCTGCGCCGTCATTGATACCGGAAGCGTTACCAGCAGTGACTGTACCATCTTTTTTGAAAGCCGGTTTTAATTTGGCCAAACTCTCCGGTGTAACACCTGCCCGTGGAAACTCGTCCACTGAAAATTCCTCAGTTCCTCGTTTTACAGGTACGGTTACCGGGATTATTTCATCTGCAAAGCGGTTTTCTTTAATTGCCCGCTCGGCTTTGTTTTGGCTGGCAGCAGCAAAGGCGTCTTGCTCTTCTCTAGTAATCCCCCATTGCTCGGCAATGTTTTCAGCAGTGATGCCCATGTGATAGTCAGCCATGGCACACCATAAGCCGTCTTTGATCATGCTGTCAACAATTTTATCATCACCCATCCGATAACCAAACCGGGCTTTTTGTAATAAATAAGGAGCTTGGGACATGTTTTCCGTACCGCCGGCTACAATTATGTCCGCATCGCCAGCGCCAATAGCGCGAGCGGCTAAGATTACGGACTGCAAACCGGAACCGCAGACTTTATTGATGGTCATGGCCGGAGTTTCAACCGGGATTCCGGCTTTAATGGCCGCGCTTCTGGCTACGTTTTGACCCAGACCTGCCTGGAGCACGCAACCCATGATTACTTCGTCAACCAGTTTAGAATCAACCTGTGCTCTTTTTAGGGATTCCCCAATCACTAAAGCACCGAGTTCTTGGGCGGAAACTTTAGATAAGGAGCCGCCAAAAGATCCTACGGGAGTCCTTACTGCACTTAGAATTACTACTTCTCTCATTTTTCTTTCCCCCATTCACAAGTTTTCACTACATTATACTTCCATCGGTTTGATATCTTCGGGTATTATCAATTTCGCTTCTGTTTTAGACTGGATCTCCTCTACTGTAACCCCAGGTGCTAGTTCTCTTAAGACCAAACCTTCCGGAGTAACTTCCATAAGACCTAGTTCGGTAACAATAATGTTTACCTCTTCCGCTGCGGTCAGGGGTAGGGTACATTTTTTCAGGATCTTAGGTTCACCTTTCTTAGTAGCATGCTCCATGGCAATAATAACTTGCCGGGCCCCGACCACTAAATCCATTGCTCCTCCCATACCGGGAACAAGTTTTCCAGGAATCATCCAGTTTGCCAAATTCCCTTTTTCGTCCACTTCCAAAGCACCAAGAACTGTAGCTGCTAAGTGTCCACCCCGGATAATACCAAAAGACGTTGCGCTGTCAAAAGCCGCTCCTCCGGGCAAAATTGTCACCGGTTGGCCACCAGCATTGACTATATCTGGATCTTCTTCACCAGGTGCCGGAGCTGGTCCTACCCCGATAAAACCGTTTTCAGATTGCAATAGAATAGTGACTCCCTCAGGGATATAGTTGGCAACTTCTGTAGGTAACCCAATACCAAGGTTAACTACATCTCCTTCTTTTAAAAGCTTCGCAACTCGGCGGGCGATAATTTCACGTATATTCATTATTTTGCCTCCTTTTCCCGAATGATAATCATATCGACAAACATCCCAGGTGTTATCACTTCATCGGGGGTCAAGTCCCCTACCTCAACTACCTCATCCACTTCAGCTATAACAGTTTCGGCAGCCATGGCCATTAAGGGGTTGAAATTACGGGCAGCATAACGATATACTAAATTACCAATAGTGTCAGCTTTATGGGCTTTAATCAAAGCAATATCAGCCCTTAAAGGCAATTCCACAAGATACTTTCTTCCATTTATGGTTAAGGTTTCTTTGCCTTCTTCAACTATAGTACCAACTCCAGTGGGTGTAACAACGGCGCCTAAGCCCATACCTCCACAACGTACTTTCTCCGCTAAGGTCCCTTGAGGAACTAATTCGACTTCCATTTCTCCCGCGTTCATTTTCCTGATTGTTTCCCTGTTGGTCCCGATATGAGAAACTATAGCCTTTTTGACTTGATTATTGACAACGAGCTTACCGAGACCTTTTTCCACGAAAGATGTATCGTTGGCAATAATAGTTAAGTCTTTAACACCTTTTTCTACAAGAGCTTCAAGAAGGGTCTCTGGCGAGCCGGCAGCCAAGAAACCGCCAATCATCAGTGTTTGTCCATCCTGGATCATGGACAACGCTTTCTCTTTGGTTACAACCTTGCTCACGCTTTATCATCCTTTCTTATAAAACTTGATAGTTGATTTTATGCAACAAAAACCTAGCCCAAGAATATCGGCCCTTTCACCGAGTATTCATGAGTTAGGCTTGCTTCACTATACATAAAATGTTTGCTCCCGCACCATGGTCAACCCTCTCCGAGTACTTTTTTCTAATTGGGTATAATACCGGATCTCCACTTTTTTAGTAAAAACCGCATTCCCTTAGGAACTCATAAACCTGCTTCTCTGCTTTTTCGCGGGAAATTTCATCTAAGTTAAGAATTTCAACATCAGGTCTGTTCCTAATCTCATCTATAAACGGTGTTTTTATATTTTGGATTATCCCTAAAACAGGTATCCGAGCATCCAAAACATCCCGGACCGCTTTTTTATAGAGCTCGGCATCTTCTTCTACGGATCCAATTTCGTCGATTACTACCAAGTATTTTTTAAAGGCCAATGATTTTTCTAAAATATCCTTTCCTGTGGTTTCAAATATCTCGGGGTTGGTGTAGGAAACGCCTTTCTCCTCCGTTTTCAAAAAAATATTATCCATTTTTAGCCCCGGCCTTTCAGGGATATCCAGGATATATTCTTCCTTAGAAGCGTAATCGACCAAACGATAAGCATTTACTTTCTTTTCATCATCATAAATCCTTTGAACAAATAAACCGGAAATTTCTTGACGATAGGTATCGATATATTCCTTAATCAAAGACGATTTGCCAGTTCTCCTTTGTCCGGTGATAATGAAGTTTTTGTTCAATATTTCCTGCCTCCATAGCTATGAGAGTTGAATCTACGGCCTGATCTTTCTCAAAAAATAAAATATAAAGTTACAAACCTAACTTAAGTGCTGCAGATCTGAGTTAGGCTTGTATACTTTATATCAGAATTTGTTTTCGATATCATATCTAAACTACCCGATTTATATTGTTTTATAGTATACTATAAAGTTAACTTACGAGCCCATATTTGTCAAGTGTTCGACATTTTTCAGACCTTTAGCCTATACATTTTTTTACAATATTCAAAAGGGATTATTATAGAAAGCTGTTATCTAAACTTTTCAAAACCGTACTTTTGAGGTAACATTTGATATAGAGGTGAAAGTTTTGAGAAAGCATATTTTTGCGGGACATGCTCAACTCCCTAATGGAACAGATGTTTATGAAAGTTATAAGTTTATTTCTGTTTTAATGATTGTTGACATTGATACCGGAACTATCCTCGATAGCGATATTTCAATTTATAATCCCATGCATAAAAACTTTATCGTCGAGATTTTGAAAGGTAAATCTTTAGATACGGATTTGGAAAAGATATTTAAGGAGATCGAGCGTACTGTCCACACGCCAACCCGGCGAGCATTAATTAATGCCATTCAAACTCTTTATAACCGCTATATTATTGTCAAAAGAAATCAAGCTCACCACTCCTAGAATTGTTAGTAAAATAAATTTACAATTATACGTCATCCTCAGCTATGGCTCACGAAACGGAGTATTCCCGAGACGTGAGTCTATTTTTTGTGTTTTAGAGCCAAATTTCTAGTTCTTTTTAAATTAACTTAACACCAGGTTTCTAAATAGGTTTTCTGCTGACTCCAAGCGCAAAGCTCATTCAAAGCAAGGGCGAAGCGGGAATAATTAGTATTCCCGCCCCCTTTAACAGTTTGAACTAGTCTACTAATTCAACGACATCAGCAAGACCTAAGCCCCCGGCAATACAAATAGTAGCCAGGCCGTATTTTACTTTTCTTCTCTTCATTTCATATAACAAGGTGGTCAAAATTCTGGCTCCGGAACATCCAAGGGGATGACCCAAAGCAATGGCGCCACCATTAACATTGGTAATCTCCTGATTAAGACCCAGCTCTTTAATTACAGCTAAGCTTTGAGCTGCAAACGCCTCGTTAAGCTCAATCAAGCCGATATCATCGAGGGTTAGCCCCGCTAATTTCAAGGCTTTTCGGGTTGCCGGAGCAGGTCCGATTCCCATAATTTCAGGTGAGACTCCTGCAACCGCCTGACTCCGAAGAATAGCCATAGGTTTAATATTTCTTCTTTGAGCTTCCTTGGCAGACATAAGAACCAAACAAGCAGCCCCGTCGTTACGTCCCGAGGAATTACCAGCCGTTACTGTGCCCCCTTCTTTAAAGACCGGTTGGAGTTTGGCTAACTGTTCCATAGATGTTTTTCGGGGATGTTCATCTGTATCGAAAACAATGGGGTCACTTTTTCTTTGAGGGACATAAACGGGAATTATTTCATCCTTAAATTTCCCCTCTTGAATAGCGGCTGCTGCTCTTTCCTGGCTGGTCAAGGAAAAGGCATCTTGCTCTTCCCGACTGATATTATATTTTTCAGCCAAGTTCTCAGCAGTAAGCCCCATGGTGAGAGAACCGTATTGATCTATCGGTTGAGAACGGGGTTGGCTTTCCGTATTGGAATCCACGAGGACGGCATTGCCGGCCCGATACCCATAACGAGCTCCGCGCAAATAGTACGGAGCATTGCTCATGCTCTCCGTTCCCCCGGCTACTACGATGTCAGCCAAGCCGCACATAATGGCCTGGGCGGCATTATTAACCGCTTGAAGACCGGAACCGCATTGGCGCATTACAGTGTAGGCCGGAACCTCAATGGGAATCTTAGCCATTAAAGCAGCTACTCTCGCTATGTTAGGAGCGTCAGCACTCTGTTTGGTCTGACCAATAATTACTTCGTCGATGCTTTCTTTTTCAATTTGTGCTCGCTGTACAGCTTCTTCAATGACAATTCTCGTCAGTTCTTCAGGCTGAACATCTTTTAGAGTTCCGCCCAGTTTACCGACTGCTGTTCTGACGGCGCTCACAATTACAACTTCTTGCATTTGATCCTCCATTTTGCTAGGGCAGAAGCTTTTTCTCGTTCTGCCCGGTTTAAAAAATTACTGTCCTAAACTTATCTTTTAGTAATGCCCAAGATTTCTCTCGCTTCTTGAGCAGTTGCAATTTCCCTTCCGGCAAGTCTAGCTAATTTAACCGCTCTTTCCACAAGCGAAACGTTGGTGGCCGGTACACCTTTACTCATTAGAACATTATCTTCTAGGCCGACCCGTAAGCCATTACATCCTTCTGCCAAACCGGCCAGCATCATGGGCATATGTGTTCTTCCAATACCGGTGATTGACCAGGTCGAATCTTCTGGAAGTTTGGGAAGAAGGAAAGCTAAGCTATCAACATTTCCATCTAAACCTCCAGGGACACCCAAAACAAATTGGAAATGAGCAGGAGTTTTGATAAACCCTTTCTTGATGTAGTATTTAGCATTTCCGATCATGGAGCCATCGAAAATTTCGATTTCTGGTTTAATGTCCAATTCCATGGTTAGCTTACCCAGTTGTTCCAAGAACTCAGGCGGGTTGAGGAAGACATAGGAATTAGCCCAGTTCATGGTTCCAGGATCGTAAGAGCACATCTCCGGTTTTAATTTTCTTAAGTGAGCTAATCTCATCTCCAGAGGAAACTTTCCGCCGGAAGAGGTGAGGTTTAAGATAATATCTACTCCGGCTTTAGCCATCGCCTCTTTAACCTTATTGTAAACCTCTACCCAGACATCAGTTTCCATAGTGTTATTGCCGTCTTTATCCCGGACATGTAAATGAGCAATTGCAGCCCCAGCCTTAGCCACAGCTACTACATCCGCAGCAATTTCATCGGGAGTAATTGGAACTGCAGGGGCATGTTTTTTAGTAGTTCCTGCACCAGTTAAAGCAGCAGTGATAATCAGCTTATCCATTTTTTATACACTCTCTTTCAGTATAGCTAAATGTTTTTAATTACGGTGCTGATGCTGCATCATTATGATGCAGCATCAGCGTGTTTCTACTATTTTAACCACTTGGAAGTGGTTCTATTTCCAGCCCAAAGCTATTTGGGTTGGAGCAGAATTTCGCCTACGTTTTTGCTAGCATTGGTTCGGACAGAGATTTCTGCGGGGAAATATCCATCCTGTTCGGCTTTAAGGGTGTAGGTGGCATTTTTAGCCAGACCCTTAAATTCGAAATCGCCAAGGAAATCTGTTTCTGTTTCCATAACCTTACCGTCACAATCAGTAAGGGTAACTTTAACGCCTTTAGCGCACTCGTTTGTTTTATCGGCGAGCAATACTTCACCGGCTATGAAGGGTTTGGGTAGATCGATATATTTTACAATCGGTTTTGTTTTGAATTCTGGCTTGAAATCTTCTACTTTATCTGCCTTGGCGGCTAAGAGTTTGGAAATTTCACTTTCCGGATCGTCCAAGTCGCCGAATACTAAGGCGCCGGTGGGGCAACATTCGACACAGCGGGTTGTCCTCTCGCCCTGGTCGATCATATGAGCACAGAGAGTACATTTCTGTGGCAATTGTTTTTCTTCGTTCCACTGAATAACCCGGTAAGGACAATTATTTACAATTTGCTTATACCCTTTAGCTTTTTCCGGATCGATTATTACAATGCCATCGTCCCGGCAATAAACTGTCCCTTCTGGAACACCGAGCATACAGGGAGCATCTTCACAGTGTTGGCACATGATGGGGATATAGTCAACTTTTATTTTTGTCCCGCCACCATGTTCTATTTCGTTGATGCGCAGCCACTGATGACCTTCTTCCGGCTGAGCTGCCGAAAGAGGCAGGTAGTCGTTTCCTGCATATTCGTCTTTACAGGCGAGAAAGCAGGAATAACACCCGGTACATTTATCAATATCAACAGCAATTCCGTATTTAGCCATTTGCCTAACCCTCCCACTTTCTAAGTTCACAGAGACATGAGTTTGGTGTCATGCCCGGAGCATGTTTAGATAGCATTCTTGAAGAAGTCAAGAAATTGACGCAACCTGCTTTATCAGTTGATCCAGGTTGTCCGGGAACCAGGGGATCATATTTTGCTGAGCAGCCATAGCTGTGCAATACACCTTTGGGAACCCGTTCGGTGACATCGGCGATACAAAGCACGGAACCTCTGTCGTTGTATAGTTCAACGATATCCCCACCTTTAACGCCGCGAGCCTTGGCGTCCTCAGGATTGATGCGTACTGGCCACCAGTAATAGCCGTCTTTTTCTACCCGGTGCAAGGGTATTTCATTCAACCAAGAGGTATGGTTATCATAATGGGTGTGGAAAGAGAATCTCGGATGAGGAGAGATAATTTGGAGAGGATATTTGTCGTAAAGCTCGCTCCGGTAGCCTTCCCAGGAAGGAATCCAGTGAGGCATAGGAGGACGCTCTTCATCATCAGGCATGTTCTGCTTTAGGCTTTCAGAAACAAACTCAATTTTACCGGTGTAGGTTCCAAGTTCATGGGCTTTGTCAGTACCCCTCTTCGGATTATTGGTATCCGGAGTATCCACTGGTCTGCCTTCTGCCCACCAGCGCAAGCCCGGTGTAGGTTTGTAGTTTTCCGGAACAGGTACGATATAGTAGCCTTTTTTATTGAACTCTTCCCAGGAGATCCGTTTTGAGATCTCGGAGGATTCAAAGAATAAGCGGCACCAGTCTTCTTCGGTATTTCCTTCGGTGTAGAGTTCGCCCATACCTAAGCGCTCCGCAATCAAACTAAAGATCTGATAATCGGATTTGGACTCGCCCAGGGGTTCGACACATTTCTGCTGGCGAACAATTACACGCCAGTTGTTACCGATATGGGAGTTGGTGGTATAACCGCCGCAGGCTGCCCATTCGCCAATATCGTCGCGCTCTAAGTTTGTACAGGCGGGTAAAATGATATCAGCAAATCTGGCTTCACTACCATACCAGCAGTCCTGGTTGACTACAAATTCCAATTCCGGACTCTGATACATTTTAACCCATTTATTGGTGTCTGACATTGTACCCATGAAAGAACCGCCATAGCGATAGAACATTCTTATTTTTCCTTCGATGGGATAGACGTTGTGAACAAACTGTTGCTCTATGCTCTGACCGCAGAAGCCATCGCCCCAGAATTCTTCTTTTCCGTTAAGAATAGCATCGGGGAGGGTCAGTCTGAACAGTCTTTGTTTAGTTTTGTTTTGAGTAGCTAATTTGTGTTTGGCTACATCAGATTTACCCATTTGACCTTGAGGTTCAGCATAGGCTGGGAACCAGGTATAGTCAGCAGGTGCGCCCATAGTAGTACCCCAGATGGAAATACCGGGTTTGCCTAAGCCCTGCATAGCCTGTAAGGCAACCATCATCCGGGCCCACTCAGTGCCAAAGGCAGTACGGCAAGCACTACCTTCGCCGCCACGACAACCACTACTGAGACAAGTTCTCTTGGAGGCCCATTCTCTTGCTAAAGCAATAATTTTCCGAGCCGGAATTCCGGATTCTTCTTCTGCCCATTGCGGTGTTTTTGCTAAACCGTCATCACCGGCACCGAGGATATATTCTTTGAATTCGTCAAAGCCAACGGTTTTTTCTGCAATATATTCTTTATCGTAGAGACCTTCTGTAATCCAGACATAGGCGATAGCCATAGCTACAGCAGTGTCAGAGCCGGGACGAGGCGGTAGCCAAGTGCCCTCCATAGCGGCGTTGGTATAGTTAAAGAAGGGATCGATGAATACTGTTTTAATGCCCTTTTCTTTTAACCAAACCCGCCAAATTGCCGATTCTTGTCCGCTGTAGGTACCACGGGTGGTGTCCGGGTCATTGGACCAGAAAACAATCATTTCTGTGTGTTTGAGAGCGTCTTCTAGAAGGTCAAACTGCTCTGGCATTCCCAGACGCCAGTAGAAGCCGTACATATGGGTTGCTCCCCAATGCCAGCCTTCCCAACTGTCCGGATTGTCCAATACCGGGGTATAGTTAATCATGTTCATAAAGCGGCCAAAAGGTCCCATTTTATAGCCAACGATTCCCCAGTTATGGTGAGATGAGGTCATCCCGGCAATTGCTGCGCCACCATAATTATCAATTATCCTTTTTATTTCGCCAGCAACGATATCCAGGGCTTCATCCCAACTGATCCGCTCATAGCCTGATTTCCCACGGTTCTGCGGGTTACGCTCGCCATTGGGATCAAAATCTACCCTTTTTAGCGGGTATAAAATACGGTTTTCAGAGTAAAAACGATTTCTCTCAGCATGAACTGAAGGGACGCAGCGCATGGCCTTAGGCGGAGAGTATTTTTTACCACCCGCTTCAATTACCCAAGGCTTGTACTCTTCCTCAGGCACCTGTAAAGGCCGGACACGGACGATTTTACCGTCTTTGACATAAACAGAAATAGGCCCTCCATTCGTTAAATTGGTAAATACCTGTTCTGCCATTAACTATATACCTCCTTTTAGTAATCTGGGTTTTGTATATAAAATTTTTTGTTTACTTAGGGGCAAAAAGAACTGTTTTTGGCTTCTTCTCCATCTCTTTAACCAGTTCGCTCACCTCTCCGTACCGCATACAGTCCGCTTGACAATGTTTGACACAAGCGGGGACTTTTCCTTCTTTGGTGCGTTTGGTGCAGAGATTGCATAGGTCGGTAGGGAAAGGAAGATAGTTTATTTCTACCCGATCCGGGTGTTCAAGAATAATTTCATTAATTTTGATACCCCAACTGCCGGGAGGGTAATTGTTTTCTTGTTTGCAGGCCACTTCGCAAGTATGGCAGCCAGTGCAATACTCGTAATCAATTAATAAACCTTTTCTGGTTCTGGCCATTACACTTCCCCCCCTTGCAGTTTAGCAACTCTTACTAGAGTGGTTTTATAAGCTCCACCACCGAATCCTGATTTGCTCTGGGTACCCACAGGAACCAATAGGTTACAGTTGATATCCCAAATGCCAAATAGGTTTGGCTCAGCCCCCTCTTCCTCCGGTAACCACCAGCCATGAGGCACGCTGATCACTTTCGGGTGAACAATAGGAGTCACTTTTGCTTTCCGTTTAATGCTTCCCCGATCATTTTCGATTTTAATCCATTCACCATCGTCTATCCCGAGCTTCCGAGCCACACTGGGGTGAATCTCAACTACAGGATAGGGGTCGCATTCCCTCAACCAAGGGATCATCCGGTGTTCGGCATGGAAATATACCGGTGAACGACGACCGGTCACCATAACCAAGGGATATTTCTTGAACAAGTCAGGGGTCCGCACTTCGCTCTCTGGAGGTTCAGAATAATATGGGAGGGGGTCTAATCCCCATTCCTCGTAGCTCTTGCTCCAGAACTCTACTTTACCAGTAGGGGTACGGAATCCAGGCTTGCCATCCGGTCTTAAGAGTCCTTTTTCGTAGCGACGATAAGGTTTCGATGGGCTATTATCCTTAGGCATTATCCAACCGCCATTGGCGACGAGCTCATCATAGGTTAAGCCCGAAGGTTTGAGACGCTCGTTAATGAGATCTTTCACGGTTGGGTATTTTTCTCTCAATTCCGGATTGAATCTTTTTGCTAATTCTAAGTTGATCTCCCAGTCAGAACGACACTCCCCAACTTCCACCGCCGGATTTATAACCTGCAGAGGGGCCCACCAGGAGCGGAAGCTTTCTTTTTCCGCAAAACTGGCTGCCGGTAAAACTATATCGGCAATAGCCATAGAAGTAGGATTATGGAAGGTGTCGACTACAACGTTGAAGTCCATTTTCTTTAGGGCTTCATAGTGTAAAGATAGATCAGCCGCTTGACCGCCGAGGATGTTGGTAGTTTGAATCCAACAAGCTCTTATTGGATAGGGATCGCCGGTGAGCATTTGTTTAACTGCCATATCAGGTTGCGCCCACCCGCGGAAATTTTTAACCATCCCGTATTTATCAGCGCCTATCCTTTTCTCACTCAATCTTTTGACAAATTCTTCACCATAAAGTTCGTTCATCTCTTGAGTGGAATAAGGATAGCTGGTTACATCATAAGCTGAACGGGCAATTACATTACCGCCGGGAACATCCAAGTTTCCGGTTAGACACCATAAATGATTAATAGCTTGAGCCACTGTGGTCGCTTCCGGGCATTGGTCAATGGGTAGACCCCAATGAATAGCTGCCGGTTTAGCTGTGGCATACATCCGAGCCGCTTCAATAATATCGTCTTTAGAAAGCCAAGTGATGGCCGCCACTTTTTCAGGAGTATATTCCGCCGCTCTTTCTTTTAATTCTTCAAATCCAAAAGTCCATTTCTCTACGAATTCTTTGTCATATAATTCTTCTTGAATAATAATATTGATGAAAGCCATCGCCAGGGCACCGTCAGTACCGGGGCGAATCTGCAGGAATTTATCAGCCTTGGCGGAAAACCAAGTCCATCGGGGATCGATAACAATAACTTTAGACCCGCGTTTCATGCAGTCTACAATCCAATGACCGAAGAACCCATCCGGGCACCCGCTCATGGGATTCTGGGCCCAGAGAACGATTACTTTCGGAAGTTCGTACTCCGGATCGTCATAACGTTTCTCTGAGAATTGTCCGGCATCCAGGACCGCATAATCCCCTTGGGTGGCCATCATAGCTCCTAGCCTCGGTGTATAGCAAGATTGACCAGCCAATCCTAACTGTGACCAGTTTGGGCTACCGAAAGAATAGGCTAAGAAGGATATAGGTCCGCCTACATCTCGGCCTGTGCCTTGACAGAACAATACCGATTCCGGGCCGTAGTCTTCTTTTATCTCATTAAATTTCTTTTCGATGATATCAAAAGCTTCATCCCAAGAAATTTTTTCGAATTTACCCTCTCCCCGAGAACCAACTCTTTTGAGAGGGTGAGTCAGTCTGTCAGGATGGTACATATACTGGGTCATAGCTAAAAGACGTGGGCAAGAGCGTCCCTGGCTGAAAGGATGGTTTTCATCTCCTTCGGCTTTGACAACTTTGCCGTCTTTAACAAAAAGTTTGACCCCGCATCCTCCGTGACAACCCGGGCCGGGAGACCAAGCCGTAGTAGTTACAATCTTATCGTACTCCATCTCTTATCACCTCTTTTTCCTCTTATTTTTTTCCGAAGCATGATCCGTTTTTAACCAATAGCAGTTAAACCACCATCGATATACAGAATTTGACCTGTTACGAAATCAGAAGCCGGTGACGCTAAGAATACTGCTGCCCCAATCATATCCTCTGTTCGACCAATTCGTCCCATGGGAATGTTTCTAACATATTTTTCAGTTCTGCCGGGTTCCATCATCTGTTTGGCAGTAAGTTTAGTAGCGATTAAGGCCGGTCCAATGGCATTGACTTTAACATTATGCGGAGCCAATTCTGCCGCCAGAGTTCTGGTAATCATATCTACGGCACCTTTGCTAGCGCAGTAGGCACTATTTCCGCCAGCATTGGCTCTAATGCCTCGCACTGAGGAAACGTTGATAATTTTCCCGCTTTTCTGTTCCACCATGACTTTGGCAAACTCTTTACAGCAAGACATAACGCCTTGGACATTAACTTTAAACAGGTTTTCCCACTGATCCATCGGGAAATCAATAGCTGAATGTTTAATGTTATAGCCTTGGGAGTTAACAAGAATGTCTACAGTTTTCATTTGCTCAACAACATTTTTGACCAGTTCTTTAATGCTGTTTTCATCAGAGACATCAACTTGGAGGACATTAACTTTTTTCCCAACTTCTTCTTCGATTTCTTTTGCCGCATTCTGCAAGTTTTCTAAGTTGCGGCTGGCAATGACAACATTAGCGCCATAAAAAGCTAGTCCTTGAGCTATGGCTTGACCTATTCCGCCAGCACCACCGATTACGACCGCATTTTTACCTTTCAGAGAAAAAATATCTTCCATGATCTCACCCTCTTTTCAATAAATCAGTAATTTTTTTATTTTTCCGACCTAAGCCAGAAAATGAACCGGTTTTAGATTCTTTTATAAATTAAATCCTTGGTGTTTTTGAATACTTCCATAAGTTTAAGATCCCGTTCTTTTAGCACCTCGACTAAAGGCCTGTCGCTATAGTCGAAGAATCCTTTACCGCTTTTTACACCAAGCTCTCCTCTTTTTACTCTTTCCACCAAGCTGGCGGGAGCGTTGTCAATAGGAGGCTCTAGGTAATTTGGATTCTGAAGATTGTTGGCACTCAAATCTAAGCCCGTAAAGTCGTATCTTTGGACAAAGCCGAGAACCATAGCCCGAGGGATAATGCTGGCCTTAACTGCGATATCCAACATTTCAGGGGTAATGTAACCGTTATCCAACAAGAAGAAAACCTCACGACCTATGATTCTTAACAGACGGTTGATGCAAAAACCATCCACAAACTTCTCCATAACACAAGGAACTTTATCTACTTTTTTAAGCAATTCCACCACAAAATCCACTGTTTCCTGGGTAGTCTTTTCTCCCCGGACAACCTCAACAAGCGGGATAATGTGCGGTGGAGCGAACCAATGAGCAATAACGGTTCTTGGCAATCTTTCTTCGCACATGACTTCGTAAATATTCAGATACGAAGTATTGCTAGTGAAAATTGTACGTTCAGGGCAAATCTTGTTTAACTGCTCATATAAAGCCCGTTTGGCATCTCTGTTTTCAGCAATGCTTTCAATGACTAAGTCGGCATCTTTGCCGGCTTCTTCTACGGATTGGGTAGGAGTGATGTTTTTAAGAGCCTGTTCAGCCTGTTCTGAAGTTATTTCTCCTTGCTCTACAAAAGTATCAAGGTTTGTTTTGAGAACTGCTTGGGCTCTGGCCAGAGTTTCTTTTTTTCTGGAAAACATCGCCACCTCATAACCGGCTTGCGCAAAAACCTGGGCTAATCCGGGGCCCATGGTGCCGGCTCCAAATAAAGCTATTTTTTTTACGTCTTGGACTTTCATTTTTACCTCCAATATTATTTAGACTTTGACTACAATAACTAATACTCTTGCAGCCACTAATCCATTTACTTTCATGTCTCTTTCCTCACCCGGGGGAATATAAATCATATCTTCTTCGTTCAAAACAAATTCTTCACCCTGTTTATTGGTAACAGTGATTGAACCTCTCAGGACATAGTAAATTCTTTCTGCCTCTGAGGAGCACATGGTCGCCCCTCCATCGGGTAAAAATTCGGATATGGACATGGTAACATTTTTTGCCCCTTCAGGAATTCCGAATTTTCTGACTCCCCACATGTTAAAATGGTTTTTGGCTTCGTAGACTTTCCCCTCGTTAGCTTTAACAAGAATCACAGTTTTCCGCCTCCCCTTACAACTTTCTTTTGAAGTTGAATAAGTAAGTGTCTCGTTTTTAAATTATGTTTTACAACAATAATAAGCCTAGCTATTTATACGCAAATGTAGATCCGCAATAAGAGCTAGGCTTGATTACTACAATAACGAATTTTCATTCAATCCGTTAACATACTCAAGCTACCCGTAACACATAAATTACTGCCTTACAAATTGTAACAATATTATAACATAATTGACTGTGTTACACAAGGTACTTAGTCTCGGCTTCTATTATTTGCCCGTCTCAAAACGGAACTTTTGTTCAGGGTCAACAATAGCTAAAACACGGACGATGCATCCTTCGCCACCGGCAAAGCGCCAAGGCATAGCGATGAAGAAGCAGCGTTTGCCTGTAACTTTATCGATGTCGCCGCCCACGTTTTCAATGCCAGGAATACCACCTTTAACCATCAGGTTTTTATGAGCATCTTCCCAAAGGGGAAAATCTACTTTAGGATCGCGCCCGAATTCTTGTTTCCACTCTTCAATTAAATGTGGATGAGTGGGTCCAAGACCGTGGTCAACTAATTTCGTCGCCATAGGATGGTCATTAGCCTGACATCCATAGCCTACGAGCTTAACTTTTTTATCTACCAGCCACTGAGCACCGGCACCGCTGATGCCGCAACCATAGGAGAAGTACTCGTCAGTGTCGGCCCACTTGCGATGGAAACCGGTGTTAATAATGACGATATCCCCTTCTTGAATTTTCGGAGTGGCGTTTTCCAGATCCTCAGGAGTGATTATCCCCCATTTGCCTTTAGGAATTGAAACGCAAACGCCGGTTCCAGCCAGTCTCCACAGGGGATAGCCCATAATATCTGGAGTGTTCTCTGTAACGTGTAGCGGGGCATCCATATGGGTACAACGGTGCATAATACCTTCCCATCTAACTTGGTAAACCCCGTCTTTAGCATGGAATTTGTCAATACTTATGTTAACGCCGGGAGATGAAGGCCATTCCGGCATAAACTGATGAAAGGTATGGCTTAAATTATAAATTTTAAGACTCATGTTCTTACTCCTCTCTAATATTTTACTCGTTACCGGAATCGATACGGAGGTTGCCGGAAGGATCGATCATAGCCACGAACCTGACCGGACAGGCATCACCTTTTTCAAATTTCCACGGGGTGGCAACAAAGGTAGCCCGCTTGCCTAATAAGAGGTCAACATCCCCTCCGACTTGCTCAATAGTCGGAATTCCGGCCGCTAAAAGGGTTTTATGAGCCGCATACCATTCTCCATGTTCTTTCTTAGGATCCAAGCCAGTGGCTTTACGATATTCATCGGCTAACCGTTTCATGGTGGGGCCGCCACGATGGGGTCCTAAGGATGTTGCCAAGGGATGGTCGATTTGTTGAGTGTCAACAGCGACTAATTTGCACTCTTTTTTAACGAGCCATTCAGCGGCGTCTTTCGAGAGTCCAGGGCTCTCGCCAAAATACTCTAAGGAGTCAGAGTATTTGTGATGCCAGCCAGTAACGATTACTACAATGTCTCCCTGCTGGACTTCTGGTTTAGCGGCTTCCAAGTCGGCAGCGGTAATCACTTCATAGCTACCCTTAGGAATGCTAAGAACAACACCGTTGCCAAAGAAACGATCTTCAGGAATCTCCGAAAGATCTGCCCCTTTTTGAATCAAATGTATAGGGGCGTTCATATGTGTTCCGGTGTGCATTACAGTGTTGATCTTCCAAGCCAGAACACCGTGCTGGGCGTGTTTCACGGCCCGGTGCATCTTCACGTCATCTTGTCCGGGATAAGATGGCACACCATGTCCCCAGACATGACTGAGTTCCAACAATTGCAGTCCTGAATAGGGGTCGGTAACAAATGACATATTCATTTCTCCTTTATTGTATAATTTTCTTTTTCCCGTGACTTCACTTGGGTACAGAGGAAAAAGTTCCGAGAACAGTGGTTTGTAAATAACTACCATTGCAAAAAAGCCCGACTATCTATAGGCGTATTAAAGACGCATATAAAGAGCTAGGCTTGTCTGCTAGTCTAGCGAGTTTTTCGTTATCATACCCAAGCTGCTTATGCTAGGCCTGTTCGAGCCTCGCACCTTTACTTTAATTCATTATAGCATGCTCGATATTCGTAAACAAGGAAATTTTACAACCCGGTTTCTGCCCTTATTTAGGTTCTTATAGTTTTCCTACTCTACATCTTGAAATTTTTAAGTACCGCAAAAAGTGCGATAAGGGCTGCAAGTTGGCGGCGGCAAAGTAGTGTATTCCACCTGGTCAGGGGAATAAGCATAGGGGTTGGCAAGTACAGCCAGAAAACGATCCAGTAGACTGTAGTCCCCTTCTTCGACAGCGGCTTTTAGAGCCTCTTCCACCCGGTGGTTCCGAGGTATTACAGCCGGGTTGGCATTTTTCATCAATTGGAGAGCTCTCTTTCCCTGCTGTTTTTGAAGTCTCTCCTGCCAACGTTTTGCCCAGGAAATGAATTCCGCGGTAGCAAACAATGTTGTATCTTCTAAGTTTTTTAGATTCGAAAAATTTCTTTTTAAAGTTAAAGCCCGGAAAGTATTCGTATAGTCTGCTTTATATTTTTGCATAAGGCTTAAAAGATCCGTAAACAAAAGCTCATCCCCTGTTTCTTCGTCATAAATCCCTAACTTGGCCCTCATTCCCTGCAACCAGTTCTGACGGTATAAATCCGCAAACTCTTCCAGCGCCGTCAGTGCTAGTTGCTGCGCCTGATCTTGATCAGAATGAAGAAGAGGTAAAAGGGTTTCCGCAAAGCGCGTTAGATTCCAAAGCGCTATTTGCGGTTGGTTTCCATAGGCATAACGCCCATACCGGTCAATGGAACTGAATACTGTCGCCGGATCATAGGTATCCATAAAAGCACAGGGACCATAATCAATGGTTTCCCCGCTTAGGGCCATATTATCGGTGTTCATCACGCCGTGAACAAAACCTACCAACTGCCACTTTGCAATCAGAGTTGCCTGGCGCTTAATCACTTCTCTTAATAATTCAAGATAGCGGTTCTCAGCAGCCTGAGCTTCGGGAAAATGTCTCTGCAAAGTATAATCTGCCAAAATTCGCAGATCTTCCAAAGAACCCCAATTAGCAAGGTGCTGGAAAGTTCCAACGCGGATATGGCTAGTTGCCACTCTGGTTAGAATTGCCCCGGGGAGTACTTTTTCCCGATATACCGGCTCGCCTGTCGTCACTACCGCCAGGCTACGGGTAGTAGGAATCCCTAAAGCGTGCATTGCTTCGCTGATAAGATATTCCCGCAACATGGGTCCGAGAGCGGCCCGGCCATCACCCCCCCGGGAGTAAGGTGTTTTTCCCGAACCTTTAAGCTGAATATCAAAACGTTCTCCTTGGGGAGTTATCTGTTCACCTATCAAAATCGCCCTTCCATCCCCCAGCATGGTAAAATAGCCGAACTGATGTCCGCCGTAGGCTTGGGCCAAAGGTTGAGCCCCGTCGGGAACCAGGTTCCCGGCCAGGACCGCCACCCCTTCCTCCTTTTGCAAGGCTTGGACGGAAAAGCCTAAAGATTCAGCCAAAGGAGAATTCAAGATAACTAACTCTGGAGCGCGCACAGGAGTAGGATCGATTTTGCTAAAAAATGATTCCGGGAGGCGAGCGTAGCTATTATCAAAATTCCAGCCGACTTCGGTTTTTATCATTGTTTTGGCCACTGTTCTTTATCCTCCATTTCTCTATTTGACCCTAAATCTTCAATTAAATAAAAAACCATAGAACATTAACTGATATTCTATGGTTTTAGTGTTTGGTTTTATGTTTTTTCTATGCAAAAAGAAAAAAGACACGCGGATGGGCCTCATCCCACTCTATTGATAGGCTGCTAACTGCCCGGGATTCATAATAAATTATGGGACTGTCGGAACACCCTTTCTATCATGGTCTGAATATATTGGAATTACCGATCATCTCTCTGAAAGGTGGTAAGCATGAGTACTATAAAACGAGTAAATAAAGTTTTTCAAACCGCCAAGAGAATCCCTATCGATGACTCCTCCAAATTAATTCTAATGAGCGATGTTCACAGAGGGGATGGGAGCTGGGCCGATGATTTTTTTAGAAATGAAAACCTTTATTATGGGGCTTTATCCCATTATTTTAAAGAAGGTTTTACCTATATCGAACTTGGTGACGGCGATGAACTGTGGAAATTTAAAAAGATGGCTGATATTATTACTGTGCATAAGGATACCTTTTTATTGTTGAAAAAGTTCCATGATGAAGGAAGGCTTTATTTACTTTTCGGTAATCATGATATGATTAAATGCAAGAAGAAATTTGTAGATAAATGCTTGAATCGTTACTATGATCTGCAAATCAAGGAACATGAACCTCTATTTGAAAATATAACAATCCATGAAGGTATTGTTTTAGAGTATCAGGATTTTAAAAAGAGAATCCTTTTGATCCACGGTCATCAAGGTAGTATTTTGGACTATACCTTTTGGGGTTTAAGAAGGTTTTTAGTCCGCTATATTTGGAAAGAACTGGAGTTATTCGGTTTCAATGATCCCACCAGTGCCGCCAAAAACTATCGGAAAAAAGACACTATCGAAAATAATCTTACTAAATGGGTGATGGAAAAAAACCAAATGTTGATTACAGGTCACACCCACCGCCCCATGTTGCCCAAATCAAATCAACCCCTTTATTTTAACACCGGTAGCTGTGTGCATCCCCGTTCTATTACGGGGATAGAAATTGAAGAAGGAAAGATCACCCTTGTAAAATGGAAAGTTGTCACAAAGGAAGATGGTTCCTTGCATATAGGTAGAGAGGTTTTAGCGGGACCTCGGGCTTTATCGGAGTGTTTAGGAGAAGCTTAAAAAAGTTGTTGCCGTTGAAATTAGACGGCAACAACTTTTTTGAACATATATTGACTTAAATAACTAACCCCGCAAGCCCGGGAGATTCCTTTGAAAATTTCTTCTTTATAGTTCTTATCCCATTGGGCACCTGCCAGCCTGGTTATCCTGCTTTCTTTAAAACCTTCCGGAAACATCGGCGTTGAAGGGCCGTACATCACAATTTCCCGGGCCTTAGTACACATACCCAATAAGCTGTCAATGCTTTTATTAATAGTAGTAGTGCCCGAGAGAATTACCGCCTCACAAGTGGGGAGTAAATCCTTTTGACGGTCCAGGGGATAAACTTTCGATTTATCCCCATGAAGTGAAACCCCTTCATCAAAGACAATCAGTTTTTTAACAACCTTGGTTAGTTTTTCTGCTACCGGAGGTAGCAAGCCGATCATCCCTACAGTGTCGTTTTCACCGGCTACCAATCCGAAAGGCAAGCCTTTTCCTTTATCCGCAGGGAGATCCAAAGCAGAGGAAGCCGCTCCCAAAGTTGCTGAGGCAATTGCTCTTTGAAGGTTGTCCTTACCGGTAACTGCCCAGTCAGCAATCTCTAGGGCGGGCTTTCCTATTAATTCTTGGGCATAAGGAAAAGCCGAACAACCTTGAGGTAGCGCCGATCGCAAGACATAGGAAACTCCAACCTCCCCATTATCCAACTCTACTGCTAACAGAGAGATCCCAACCACCAGATCTTTCAGGTATCTGTCTTTTAAATAAGGCCGGGCTGACTGCAGGACTTTAGCCATAATCATTTTATAGCCTCCTTTCTCTTCTTTACCGCTCACCGATCGCATAGCTAGCAATGTTTACAGCGTGGTCACCGATTCGCTCTAAGTTACTAAGAATATCCAAGTAAACTGCTCCATTACTGCCGCTGCAAGTTCCTTCATTCAATCTTTGGATATGTTTTTTCCGTAAAATTCGTTCTAATTCATCGATTCCATCATCCAACTGAATAACTTCCTCCGACAACTGAACATCCTCGGTCTTTAAAGCTGTTAAAGATAGGGCAAAAATTTCTTGCACCTTTTGAATCATATGTCTCAAATCGCTTAGCGCCTCATCTGAGAATCTAACTCTATGCTCAATCGCATAGTCGGTAAGTTCGATTAAATTATCAGCATGATCGGCCACCCGCTCCATATCCCCGATAACCTGCAGAATTACATACCTCTGGCGAGATAATTTTGGAGTTATGCTTTTGCCGGCTGTAGCTTTAAGAACATATTGGGTGATCTCATTTTCAAATTGATCCGCGGCATCTTCCAATTGTTTGGCCAAATTCTTATTGTCCGCTTTATGGTCAAAAAAGTATTCACTGGCTTGCTTTACTGCCTCGGCGGCGATATTTCCCATGCGCAAGGTTTCCCGGCTGGCATTAGCCAAGGCTACGGAAGGATTACCAAAAAAGCGGGGTTCGAGATATTTAACTTGAACATCAATTTCTTCCTGCTTCCCGGGAATAAGCTTGGTTACAATCCTGGCTATGACAGCTATAAAGGGCAGTTGAATTGCAGTATTAGTGATATTAAACATCCCATGGGTTTGAGCAATCTGGTGTTTAAAATTTAGGGCTTCCCAACCCCCTTCAAACCCGGGAAGGATAAAGGCAAATCCATCTGTAACTAGACGGACCACCTCCGTAAAAATTCCCAAATAAAAAAGGGGAAGGAAAATCATAGTGCCGATTACATTAAACATACAATGAGTAAGAGCTGCTCTCCGAGCCGCTACACTGGCTCCAATTCCCGCAAGAAGTGCGGTTATAGTGGTGCCGATATTATCCCCGAATAAAATTGGCACCGCTTGAAAATAGGTTACTACCCCTTGATTGCCTAGTTCTTGAAGCACGCCGATGGTGGCAGTACTGCTCTGCACAATAGCAGTAAACACAGTTCCTATTAAAACCCCTAAAAGAGCATTATTTTCCACATTGCTCATCATATTAATAAAAAACGGGGAATCTTTTAAGGGGTTTAAACCCGTGCCCATAATATCCATCCCGTAAAAAAGAAGGCCGAAGCCGAGAAGGAACTGGCCGATATAGTTTAAACGTTTATTCTTGGCAAAGAATAAAAGAATTACTCCCAAGGCTATTATTGGGAAAGAATAATCGCTTAGTTTAAAACCGATCAAATAAGCAGTTAAGGTAGTTCCGATATTCGCCCCCATAATAATCCCCATCGCCTGTCGTAAACTAAGAAGCCCGGCGTTAACCAGTCCTACCGTAAGCACTGTTGTGCCGCTACTGCTTTGAATAAGCCCTGTGACCAAGGCCCCTGTAACAACTCCCCGCAAGGGAGTCTTAGTCCCTTTCTCCAGGATTAAACGCAGGCGATCCCCGGCTACTGACTGCAATCCGTCGGACATAGACTTGATTCCAAATAAAAATAGACCTAATCCGCCTAAGAAAGCGAATAACATCTCTATACCGCTCATCTACAAATCATCCTTAATTTGTTAAAATTTTTTACACCTCAATCATTATATAAAAGTTTGCCAATGAATGTCTAGTTAAGCCAAATTTTCAGAATGTTTGCCAAATGCTCTTTGAACCAAAAAGGCACAAATAAAAAGCGGTTTCAAAATAAATGCCTGCTTATGTTATACTGTAATTAAGTTGAGTGCTTTATTCTTAGGAGCTAATTAAAATGAGCAAAGAACTTTATTCCCAGGCTTTAGAAGCTAATCTGAACCAAACTCAAGAAATAACTTCCGAAATCCCTGAAATACAACAATGGTTTGGCGAGCTTTCAAAATCCAAATGGGGGGTTTATAAGCGCACCAAGGGTTTTTTGATTGAATTAAATCATAAATACCGTAATAATCAATATGTTATCGAGTCTTTACACAATATTTGTTTAGAAGATCTCTGGTTTTATAATTCCCTAGATGAATCGGAAAAAGCTTTGTCTGTCCTGGTTGATATTTTTCGAGAGCTCTCCCTATCTAATTTGAAAGAAGATCAAAGGGAGCTCCTAATGTTAAATATCATTAAATTCATAGATCGCCTAGCCAATCTTCATGGCTTTCCCATGAAGATAGTTTTTGACTGCCTCCAAATATTAAAAGACGAGATGGAAAAATATGAACTTTTATTTATCCGGAATTCGGGTTATTTTAAAACTTATTTGAGCAAAATAGCACAACTCCCAGAGTTTGAACCCCTAGTAATAGAGATGACTTCCCAACTGCTCGCCAAATGTATTGACTACTGGGAAAATACATCCCTGGCCGAAGAATGGTTCCATTCTAATAAGCAGCTTTTTCGACTGATGGATGAAACAATGATAAAAGTATCTTTAGGAAAGCCTTTTTTCTCCCGCCTTAGGATTGATTTAGCGCAAGCCACTGATTGGGAATCCCTGCGTCGAGTAATGTTTTACAATGATATTTCTAATCATTTTCGGAGCTTCACTAAACAATTTAGTTCCCGCCTAGAAGAAATCTATTATCTGTATTATCTTTTGCATTTACCGACGATGTCGAATTTATATAATCATTTGCTCTATGACCTGAACAGAAACTTAAGAAGCGTCTTAAAAGAGTTGAATACGGAAGAGATCCCCGCTTTTTTGGATAATGTCATGGCCGAACTCAAAGCTCTGAAAAATAACCACTCCTCAATGGTTCTAGATTGCCTGCTCACCCTGGGTAAAGAAGTAATCAACACCCGAGATCAAGGCCTTCTTTCTCATTTTCTGAAGAACCTTATCAAACTGGGGTTTAACTTTCCTGGACCTTTGCGTTTAAGCAGGGATTGGCAGATTCGAGTCAACACCAATCATGTGAAAAACATACGGGTCTGGTTGGAACTAATTGAACAAGACCCCCTGGCCCTAAGGGAATTGATAACGGCGCTGATAGTCAATCTTAAGCTAGGAGGAATCTTTATCTCCGATACTGATCTTTTCCAAAGAGAGATCACAAAACTGCTTAATTCCGATATCGGGCCGGTTTATAGGGAGATAAAACAACTGGCTAGGATCTTCCCTGTCTATTTCCGGGATATCGGAGCGGAAGGCAGATTGCGAGAAATTACCACTGCCCTGGATGAGCAAACAAGGCGTAAGGATAAACTTATTCATTTCCTGCGCAAACAAATTCACACTGAAAGCAACAATACTCATCTTGAGCTTACCAAGAAAATTATTTCCTACTGGCTAACAGGAGATAAAGAGCCTTTAAAGGGTTTTATCCCTAGGGATATTTTTAGAAACCTAAATACCGATGAAGAACGGTTTATCAGGGTTCACAAAGTCCTAACTTACCTCTACCAGAAAACAAAATTCGACCTTGAGAAACCCGCAACCATTGACCTGAAAAGCTTAAAAGAAACTCTGGAAACCCTTCCCTTGAAAACTTCTGCTCAGGATAAAACAAGGGTATTATATATTTTTGAGATTTACCTCTTGCTTCTCGAAAAATATTCCCTGGAGACTGAAAATATTATCTCCCTATTGAAAAACCATAACTTCTTCTCGGCCAGCGAATTAGAGATTTTAAAAACAAATCTAGAAAACGGGCGCTGCGAAGACTCTATAAATCAAATCTACAAACTGATGCACCGTTTACGAAAGATTATTTTGAATCCTGAGAAAAGTGAGCCCTTGGAGGATATTTATTATAAAAGACATATTGCCGCCGGCATTCCTTCTATATACGGCCGGTATATTGAACCCAAATTTGAGGCTTTAGGCTTAATGTACCGGCTCGAAAGAACCGTTTCTAAGTTAATGACCCAGATCTTATTAAGTTTTAATTTTGAATATATTACCGCCAAAACCTTCCGCCAGGTCTATGAAATCCTCTCGCTTTTTAAAGAAGGCCTGGAACTCGACGGGATCTGTAACCAGGAATTTAATTCCCATTTAGAAATATTGAAATATAGTCTCGTCTCCCCGAGTATTTCCCTGGACCAGTATATTAATATCTTCCAATTCATGGCTCAGGATATTAAGCAAATTATCCGGGAATATTTTTTCGAGGTTTACGAAAAACCGCTGAAAATTATTATTCCTGAAATCTTGGCTTCCCAAAACTTCCGGGACGAAGATGAGAAGCGCCAAACCTTGCAAATGGAATCCGAGAAATTCCTGCGCGATAACCTGGCCTCAGCCTTTTTAGTTCAAGAGCTTGATAATTTTATCACAGACCTTATCAATACTCTGAGAACCATGGCTGATAACTATTCCGTTTCCTGTATCGAAAAGATGCTTACTTACGACCCCGATCTTACTTTCAGCCCTTTAACCCAGAAAACAGAAAAAGTTGACAATCCTGTTTTCCTCGGGGCAAAAGCTTTCTCCCTAAAAAAACTTTTCACCGCTGGTTTTCCAGTTCCTCCCGGCTTCGTTTTGACAACGGAGGTTTTTCGCCATCTTAAAACTATTAATTCTCACCCTTACATGAGGCAGGATTTGGACCGGATGATTGTCCAAAACATTACGGCCCTTGAACGAATCACCGGCCAAAAATATGGCCGGCCTGAAAAGCCATTGTTTTTTTCCGTCCGCTCCGGTTCTTTAATCTCCTTGCCGGGAGCGATGAAAACTCTTTTAAATGTCGGTATCAATAAAGAAATCGCGGAAATCTCCAGCCAAAAGGAAGGATTGGGTTGGGCAGCTTGGGATTGCTACCGCCGTTTTCTTCGAAGTTGGGGTATGGCTTTTGGCATTGAACGCCATGTTTTTAACCAAGTCATGCAAGAGCATAAAGAACGATACGGGGTAGAACATAAAATTCAATTTACTCCGGAACAAATGAAAGAAATATCTCTCTCCTATAAAAGGGTTTTAGAAGATTACAATATAAAAATTGAAACCGATCCCTTTAAACAGCTCAAACAGGCTATCCAGTGTGTTTTCGATTCCTGGTCCTCATCGAATGCGGTTTATTACCGGGATCATATGCAAATTGCTAATGAATGGGGAACAGCGGTTTTGGTTCAAAAAATGATCCTCGGAAATCTGTCGACTAATTCTGGAACAGGAGTAGTTTTTACGAGCAATCCTTTTAATAACTGCTCAGATTTCAACCTCTACGGGGATTTTGTTCTTGGCTGCCAAGGAGAAGATGTGGTTTCCGGGCTGGTAGACACCCTCCCGATTTCCGAATATCAACGTAAAAACTGCTACCGGGATTGCGGCCTGTCCTTGGAATCCGCATTCCCTCAAATCTACAAAACTCTAGTCTCCTACGCCAAACGTTTAGTTGAGGAGCATGGCTTTGGTCATCAGGAGATTGAATTCACTTTTGAATCCGCTCACCCTAGAAGTTTATATATCCTACAGACCCGCAACCAGAATCTAAAAAAAGAGAAACCTTATGCCCGTTTTGTCCGTCCCCCAAACGAGATGAAGCTCGTCGGTCACGGTATTGGAGTTAGCGGGGGCCCGTTAACAGGATTATTGGCCTTTGATATGGAAGATATTAAACGTTTACGAAAAGAAAGGCCGGAGGCTCGTATTATACTGGTTCGCCCTGATACAGTCCCCGATGATATTCCTCTAATTCTTCTCTGTGATGCCCTGATAACTAATAAAGGGGGAATTACTTCCCATGCGGCAGTGACCGCCGCTAACTTAGGGAAGGTCTGCATTGTAAAATGTCGGAGGCTGAAGATCAAGGAATTCAAAAAAGAGTGTACTATTAACGGTCATGTTTTTGGTCCAGGAGATGAACTGTCAATTGATGGTAGCCTCGGCAATATTTATGAAGGCTGCTATGAAATATCTAACTTTTAAGGAAAAAAGACATGAGGAGGAATAGAAATATGGAAATCAAACTACAGAATAAAAGAATCTTAGGGATAAACGGCTCTGGACGGATAGGAAAATTGACACTCTGGAACCACCTAAATCTTAAACATTTTGACGGGATAGTGATTAACACCGGCCGGGAGTTAGGACAAAGAATAGAAGATATTATGCACTACTTAACGACGGACTCAACCTATGGGAATCTAGATCAATTTTTGTATGGCCTTACGGGGAAATCCGCAAATGTTAAAATTTTAGATCGATCTGAAACTCTTCTAGAAATGAACGGGATCCCGGTAAAAATTCTAAAAAAAGCCCGCAACCCGCGCGATATTGATTGGGCCAAAGAAAATGTCCGCTTAGTGGTTGATTGCACCGGTGCTTTTTTAGACCCCACTTTACCGGCTGATCACCCTAAAGGGAGCATTAGGGGGCATTTGGAAGCGGGAGCAGAGAAGGTTATTATCAGCGCACCCTTTAAGATTAAAGATTCTTCCCTCCAACTGCCAGAAGACTGTTCAACTTTTGTCTACGGAATCAATCACTCTTCATACGACCCTTCAAAACACCATATTATTTCCGCAGCCAGTTGTACCACAACCGCTTTGGCTCACATGATCAAACCTTTGCTGGATACAAAGGAAACTTCAGAGATTGTTACTGCTTCGATGACCACAGTACACGCGGCAACCAATAACCAAAGTTTTCTCGATATTCCGCCCAAGGCCTATAGCAAAGATTTGAGAAGAAATCGTTCCGTAGCCAACAATATAATTCCTACTTCAACAGGTGCGGCTATCGCTTTAGAAGAGATTTTACCCGTTATTAAAAATGTAGGGTTCATGGCTGATTCTATTCGGATCCCTACAACTATAGGCTCTCTTATTTCTTTAAATATCACTTTCCGCACCGGTTTGACTGCCAGCGGGGAACCTATTATTACCCGGGACTTCATAAATGACATTTATCGAAAAGCTGCAGCCGGTGCCCATAAGGGACTGGTAATCTTCAGTGAAAACCAAAACGTTTCCTCAGATCTAATAGGTTGCCAAGCGGCAATTATTATCGAAGGGCTCGAAACCCACGTCCGAACCGGTTTCTTGTCCTTGAACGCCGATACTTTACAGCATTGCGGAATAGATACAACTCGAAATGCTAATCTCCCTGTTACTCATGCTAAAATTTTCGGCTGGTACGATAATGAATTCGGCTGTTATGTAAATTGTCTCGGCAAGCTTACTAAATATCTAGATAAAAATCTTATCTAAAAAAGTCAAGATTTGATCCCTCTGTAAATATAATCCATTATTGACAACGGTAGTCAAATGAGATATGCTGTAATGAGAGTATATAGGCATTTCCCTTATCACCTTTGGGGGAAGTGTCTTTTATACTGTTCGGTAATTGTTCCCTTTTTTGTTTCCACCTGTCAGAAGAGACAATAAAATATCAAGGTAAGGAGGAGCGCCTAAAATGCCCCGTAAAATTCTTATCACCGCAACAGATAGAGAAAAGTTGCTAAAATTAATTAATAAAGCCAAGTATGAGCAATTAAAAAATGACCCACACCTTATGGACTTAGAAACGGAAATCAATAGAGCTGAAATTGTAAACCCCGAGCAATTACCGAAAGAAGTAATCACCATGAATTCAAAGGTTCTTCTATTAGTTGGGGACGAGGAAGAAGAAATAACCCTTGTCTTTCCCAATGAAGCCAATATTTTGGAAAATAAGATTTCTGTATTATCCCCCATCGGCACCGCTATTCTAGGCTATCGGGAAGGTAGCGATATCGAATGGAAAGTCCCTAACGGAACTGTGCTCATTAAAGTGAAAAAAGTTCTATATCAACCGGAAGCTGCTCAATTGAAGGGGTGAAATTATTTTTTATTGTTTAGGCCCAAATATAAAATAGCAGTATATAGGATTTCAGGGAAAGCCTATTGTACTGCTATTTTATATTTTTATTTTTCAGAATACTTTTCCTAATGGACCTGATACATACCCTTGCTTTCCATATACTTAAAAATTTGCTCGCCATGTTGTTGTTCTTCGCTTTGAATATGATTTAATACCTGGCGGATTTGAGGATTAGTAAATTCGAAGATTGAGGTGTCATATGTCTGGGATACATATTTTTCCGTGGAAAGCATGTCCTGACAAAGATCAGCATCATGTTGATTGAATTGGTTTTGCGTTAGAGGGGCAAATCGTTGCTGCTGATGTTGCTGCTGTTGCTGTTGTTGACCCTGTTGGACATTAGGAATTTGTCCCGCCAGCATCTGATTTAAAGTATCAAAATGCTCCTGCTCTTTTTGGGCGAGGCTAGAAAAGAGCTGTTTTAACTGTGGGTCTTGAGCTTGCTCAGTGTATTTATTGTATTTTTTAATACACAATTGTTCCTGGCTTTTTACGTCTTCTATGAGCATTCTTTCTTTCTGAGTAAAATGCATACTTTACCTCCTTCATTTATTGTAAATTATAGAAACCTTTGCTCTGCATATACTGAAACAGTTCTTCCCCATTTTTCTGCGTGTCGCTTTGAATGGTATTCAAATCCTGCCTGATTTTCGAATCCTTCATTTCAAAGATTGCTGTATTGTAGACGCTGGAAAGATACTTTTCAGTCGAAAGCATGTCATGACAGAAAACCGCATCTTGTTGAGAGGTTTGATTGCTCTGTTGGGTCATACTCGGTTGATTTAAGTTTTGGCTTATTTTTTGAACATACTGTTGTTTCCGTTTCGCCAAGTTTTCAAACATTTGTCTCAGTTGGGGGTCACTGGTTTGGTCAGCATATTCGTTGCATTTTTGAATAACCATCTGTTCATGGCTTCTGAGATCTTCTAAAAGCATTTGTTCTTTTTGACTAAGCTGCATGTTCTACCTCCTTAGGCTCGTAAAGATGTAATAGAGATCCATTTACTATTCTGGAGGTTTTTTCTTAAATTATTCATAATTCTTTGGAAGTCTGTTACGCCCACAGAGACATAACGAACACTTTGGAAATTTCTTCAAAAGTGTTTTACTATTTTTTCGGGCGGTATTTCCGTAGGAAAGGCCTGTAACTCAGAACTTGTCCTCCGGTATCTCTAAAAAATCTTACCTCCACCTAGGGAATCTGCTTCGTAAGTAAACGATTATGCTGGGCAAAAAAGAAATAAAGATAATAGCAAAAATAACCAGAGTAAAGTTTTTTTGGACTGTAGGTATATTACCGAAATAATAGCCGCCGATCAAAAAAGTAGCAATCCAAAGAAAACCCCCCGCAAAATTAAAAAACATAAACTTTATGAAATTCATCCTGCCAATTCCAGCTACAAAAGGAGCAAAGGTGCGAATAATCGGCATAAACCTCGAAATAACAATTGTTTTACCCCCATGCCTTTCATAAAAAGCCTGGGTTTTTAACAGGTATTCGCGTTTAAAAAAACGACTATTCTTAATATTAAAGGCCTTATGGCCAATAAATCGGCCGATATGGTAATTGGAAATATTCCCCGTTAGGGCAGCTATGAATAATAAGATCCCGGCCAACCGGACATCCAAAGATCCCGCCGCTCCCAGAGCTCCGGCCACAAAAATTAAGGAATCCCCCGGCAAAAAGGGAGTCACAACAAATCCGGTTTCACAAAAAATAACCAAGAATAATAATAGATAAGTCCAGGTACCATAGTTAGCAAAAAAAAAGGCTATGTATTTATCGACGTGAAGAATAAAATCAATCATTTTTCTTCCGGCTCCTTCTCTTATTTTGACTCTTATTTAGATTATTTAAACTGAAAGCGAGATATTACTGACATCTGCCAAACAACTCCTATTATATAATAATAAAAAAACTCCTACGAGAGAAGTTCGAAAGTTTTTGTCTCGGGCCGTCAATGTTTATTAAGAATAGACATCAAGCATAAAGTTTTGGCACTATCCTCCAACATATCCGCTAAATAAAAAGCAGTGCCAATATCACGACCGATAGTCACAAAACCATGCCCCTGCAAAATAACCGCTTGACACTCCCGATTAGCAAAAGCTTTTATGACCCGCTGGGCTAGTTCTTGGGAGCCCGGCTTTGCATACTCAATAATTTCTACAGCATGAAGCCCTGCCTCTGCTGCCCAGGGGAGGGTCGGCCACCTGCTTTGAGAACTGCCATAAGCGGTTGCAAAAACAGAATGACCATGCAGAATTCCTCCAATCTCGGGCCGAATTTTATAAATACCGCAGTGAAAAGGAGTTTCTATGGAAGGCCGTCCCCTTCCCTCCAAAACGTCTCCCTCAAGATTAAGGCGAATAAAATCCTCACGTTCGACCTCTGCCAGGCTTTTCCCGCTGGCTTTAATGAAAATCTGGTCCGGGTGAGAAAAAATCCTGGCACTCAGGTTCCCACCTATGCCGGAGGTTAATTTGCGGTTATAAGTTTTTTTACTGAAAGATATTAAGTCTTCCAGCACAGTATCTAGCGTCGCGGTTTCTTTGCTCATCCTTTCCCCCGTAGTTAGTTATTTAATTACTCTCACCCTTAAAACCCCTTCAATTTGTTCGATATTATGAACCATCTCTGTTGTGGCCGGGGTATCGATATCTAATAAGGTATAGGCGTATTGGCCCTTGCTTTTATTGATCATATCCGAAATATTGATTTGCGCTTCGGCAAAAGCAGTGGTGAATTGGCTGATCATTTTGGGAATGTTTCGATGATAAACGGCCACCCGGCCAACGGCGTCACAGTAACCGTTATCGCAGTCCGGATAATTAACAGAATTACAGATCGCTCCGTTTTCTAAAAAATTCATCAATTGGTTAACGGCCATTACGGCGCAGTTTTCTTCCGATTCACAAGTTGAAGCTCCTAAATGGGGGATGGCGATAACATTGTCTAAAGAAACAATTTTCGGAGTTGGGAAATCGGTAATATATTTGCTCACCTTTCCGGATTTCAAGGCTTTGATTAGATCATCCTCATTCACAAGTGAATCTCTAGAAAAGTTGAGTATCCGGATCCCGTCTTTCATCATCGCAAAGGTTTTTTCATTCAACATTTCTCTAGTGTTTTTAGCAAGAGGGACATGGATAGTAAGGAAATCGCCCACTCCTAATATTTCTTCTAAAGAGCTGCAAGGCTTAATGTGTTTTGATAGATTCCAAGCGGAACGGACAGAAATATAGGGATCATAACCGTAGACTTCCATACCCAATTTAACAGCGGCGTTAGCAACTTGGACCCCAACAGCCCCCAGTCCAATAACGGCTAAATTTCTTCTAATTACCTCTATGCCAGCAAATTTAGCTTTGTTTTTTTCAACAAGTTTAATTAAATCTGGATCATCTTTAATTGATTTAACCCAGTTAACACCGCCAATAATATCGCGGCTGGCCAAAAACAAAGAAGCCATAACCAGTTCTTTAACACCATTAGCATTAGCACCGGGGGTGTTAAAGACCACAATTCCCTCTTCAGAGCATCTCTCCAAAGGAATATTATTTACTCCCGCACCGGCTCTGGCAATCGCCTTCAAGGTGTTCGGAAATTTCAAATCATGCATTGGCGTGCTTCTAACAAGCACCGCATCAGCTTCATTCAGGTCGTCAGTTAAACAGTAATTTTCTGTAAAATGATCTAACCCTATTTTAGATATCGGATTTAGACATTTTATTTTAAACATAACAAATCTCCTTCAATATTATTCTATGATTTCAGGTGTCGAAAGTCCTTAGGCCACCCCGGGCCCTTGACTGAGAAATCATTCTAACAATTTTTCTTTTCAAACTCTTTCATTACGTCTACTAATTTTCTAACGCCTTCAATCGGCATCGCATTATAGATGCTGGCCCTCATCCCGCCGACTGTTCGATGCCCTTTTATATTCATCAATCCTTGGGCTTGAGCTTCGGCAATAAACTTGGCATCCAGTTCTTTGCTTCCTGTAACAAAGGGAACATTCATTAAAGAGCGGTCCTTTTTAATAACAGTGCCCTTAAATAACTTACTGTTATCAAGGAAATCATAAAGAATTGCAGCCTTTTCTTCGTTTCTTTTTTTCATTGCCTCCAGGCCGCCCATTCTTTGGACCCATTTAAATACTTTGCCACAAATATATATGCCATAAGCCGGCGGAGTGTTATACAAGGATTTGCTTTCCACATGGGTCTTATATTTTAACATGGTCGGGGTCCCCGGAAGCACTTCATCGGTCACCAGGTCTTCCCGGATAATTACAACCACTACCCCTGCTGGCCCAATATTCTTCTGCACTCCGGCAAAGATTAAGCCAAATTTTGTTACATCCACCGGTTGGGACAGGATATCCGAGGACATATCGGCAACCAATGTTTTATCCCCAACCTCGGGAAGTTCTTTATATTGTGTCCCGTAAATAGTGTTATTATGGCAAATATACACGTAATCGGCTTTTTCTGAAAACTTTAGGTCTTTTAATTCGGGAATATAGGTGAAGGTTTTATCCTCGGATGAGGCAACAATATTTACCTCTCCATAAAGTTTGGCTTCTGCGATAGCCTTTTTTGTCCATTGTCCGGTATGGATAACATCGATACACCTATTCTTCATTAAGTTCATAGGAACCATAGCAAATTGCTGAGACGCTCCACCCTGTAAAAACAACACCTTATAATTATCAGGTATTTTCATCAAACTCCGAAGGTCATTTTCGGCCTCTTCAATAATATTTTCAAAAGCTTTAGAGCGATGACTCATCTCCATAACTGACATGCCCGTACCTTTATAGTCCAACATTTCGTTTGCTGCTTCTTTTAGCACCTCTTCCGGCAAAACCGCCGGTCCGGCTGAAAAATTAAAAACTCTGGCCATTACAATAATCCTCCTTATATCCTAGAATCTTATTATATTCTTTTTTAAACCTACTTTCAAATCACGCTTTCTTAAATTAAACCCCTCGCTCCTTGTTGGTATAGAGGGGTGGAATATTCAGACTGTTTTTCAATTAATTCGGAGCTTGTTTTTTAAGGAGTTCAAAAGCTTGTTCTTTGGCCAAAGGTCTGCTAATCAAATATCCTTGGATTTTGTCACAACCATGATCTTCCAAATAGCGTCTTTGCCGTTCGTGTTCTATCCCTTCTGCAATAACAGAGTGACCGAGCTTATGAGCCATAGAAATTATATCTCCGGTTATTGCCTCTTCATCTTTAAGGATTAACAGTTTGTCGATAAAACTTTTGTCGATCTTTAAGCAGTTGACATTTAACTCCCGCTCCTTGGCCAGATTGGAATAGCCGGTGCCGAAATCATCGATCGCAATGGTAAAACCATGCCTTTTAAGTTCACCCAGGATTTTGTTTATTTCCTGACAACCGATGGCAAACATTGATTCCGTAATCTCCAAACCTACATTCCGAGGATCTATCCCTAAATCTTGAGACATTGTAACCAGGTTTTTAACAAAATCATTCCTTAGAAGCTGAACTAAAGAAATATTAATAGTAACATTAATTGAATTATATCCCTCCCTATTTAATTCCTTTAAAAACCACAAAGCCTGAGAAATAATTTCTTGCCCCAAGGGAACAATGAGTTTGGTTTTCTCCGCCAAGGGTATAAATTCCAAAGGCGGTACCAATCCAAGCCGATCACTGTTTAAGCGAGCTAGAGCTTCGAAACCGCAAATTTCATTTTTATTCAGATCTAGAATTGGCTGATATTCCAGAAACAATCTGTCAATATTTTCCCCGGCAGCGATTTGGTTAAGTTCCCAATTTATTATTTCTTCCCGGTTTTGATGGGCTTCCATCTCTCTATCAAAGAAACAAATTCCGATATCCTTGTCATAAATCTTAGCCGCTTTTTCAGAGGCTACTAAAAGGTTCCTCAGTAATTGCTCCACATCTTCCTTGTTATAATCCTCTATTTTTATAACCCCAATCCCCCCGTTAATCCCTTCCACGGCCAGCAAAGGCTCTAGAAGCTCGATAATGGATTGGCAAAAGAGGGTTAATTCTTTTTCATCTTTATATTCTTTTATATAGTAAACAAATTTGTTTTCTAAAACATTAAATAAAATGTGTTTATCGCTGGTAAGAGTGTTTAAGGATTCAACCGCTTTTTTAATGAACTCCCGCCCATACTGAAAGCCGTAGGTCATCGCTAATAAATGGATAGCACTTAAATTTATCGCTATCAAAGCCCTTTTACTTTTTGACAAGACTTTGGCGTGCTGTTCGAGAAGAGTTATTAAATAACGGCGATTATAAAGACCGGTAAAAGCCTCTCGTTCACTATTATAGCGAAGTTCCTTTTCCATCTGTTTTCGATCGGAAATATCCAGGATTATCCCTTCTAAAGCTTCTATCTCACCTTCTTCTGTAAAAACCCCTTGGCCCATCTCTAAGACCCATTTTCTTTCCCCTGTAGCAGTTATGATTTCGTATTCATATTCAAAAGGGATTCTTTCCTTAAGAATGCGATCCCATTCTAGCCGAATCGGCTCCTGATAAACGGGAACAATAAGTTCTCTAAAGGATAAATCCCGGTTGAACAGAAGACTCTCAGGGGGATATCCAGTTAATTGTAAACAACCGGCCGAGACATATTGCATGGTCCACTCCTCATCATTATTACACCTGTAAGCCATACCCGGAAGATGGGCCAAAAAAACGGATTTACTCCGCTCGCTTTCAGCCAGGTTGTTTTCCATCTCTCGTCGTTGAGAAATATCCTGAACAAAGCAGATATACCCGTATTTATTTTTATTAGCGATAGTTAAGGGCAAAACTACTGTATGAACCCATACTACAGTCCCATCCGGCTTTAGAAAGCGTTTCTCCAAGGAATAGCTATTAATCTCCCCGTCTTGAAATCTTTTAAAATATTTTCGTTCTATTTCCAAATCCTCGGGATGGATAATTTTTTCCCAGCCCAATTCCAAAATTTCCTCTTTTGTTCGACCGATAATTTGAGTGAGCAGGGGATTTATACGCACAATACTATTTCTATCGCTTTGACAAGGATCATTAGCGTAAGATATTACTATCCCCATTGGAGCCTGCTGAAAAAGGGCATCAAAAATTGAGCCCTTTTCTAAAATACCCTGATCCAGATATTCAGTACTAAGTAATTCAAAATGGATTTTGATCCGGGTTTTAAAGGATTTCTCCGAAATCGGTTTTCTTATATAATCTATAGCTCCCAGATTAAGGGCTTCAACTTCCTTCTTAGGATCCTTAGGGTTTGTAAGGAGGATTATCCGCTGATTAATTACCCCCAGGGGCACAGATTTTAAAAATTGTATCCCATCTTTATAATCAGCATCTAAATCAAGCAGGATAAGGGATAAATCAGGGTGTGTTTCCATTATAAAAAGGGCTTCTTGACTGTTTTTTGCTATTATAACACTGTACTCTTTTAAGAAGCCTTTTATAATTTTCCTTTCCTCCTCATTTGATAGTGTACAATTAAGTTCGCAAAAGTAAAAAGGAAAAACCATCGGCAACTCCAAAAATGGTAAGTGATGAGCAAACCAGAAAGGAGTTTTAACCGATGGTCTACTCTAATTCT
>JBMNOZ010000004.1:0-106746 GCA_050943335.1 Desulfitobacteriia bacterium
AAAACTTACGGTAGAATTAGAGTAGACCATCGGTTAAAACTCCTTTCTGGTTTGCTCATCACTTACCATTTTTGGAGTTGCCGATGGTTTTTCCTTTTTACTTTTGCGAACTTAATTGTACACTATCCTGGAAAAAACTATCAGTACTTTAGAAGGGGTGGAGTATGCCCGGGTGCATATTGTTATGCCTACCCAGGCTTTGTTTGCGGAAGAACAAAAAGAGACTACTGCGGCAGTGACTATAAAGAGGCAGTACAATTCCGAGATGAGTGAAGTCCAGATTCGGGCCATTGCCAATCTTTTAGCTTATTCCATCGAGGGTTTAAAGCCAGATAAAGTGACAATTGTCGATACTAATGGCAATGTGCTCTCTGATGTATTAGGCGGGGATGCTGTTCCTGGCTTAACAGCGGGACAGCTTCAGATACAGCAAAAAATAGAAGAAAATGTTCAAAAATCTGCCCAGACTATGTTGGACAAAGTTTTTGGTCCTGGAAAGACAATTGTAAGAGCCAGCGTTTCCTTGGATTTTGACCAGAGGAAAATTACTAGTCAAAGAAACGATGAAGGGGCTCTTACCAGCCGCCAGGAAGTTTCAGAAAGAAATGTAGATTCCTTAGAGGGTGGTGGGGTACCGGGTGATCCCAATATTCCAGGCTATGAGTTTCCCGACCTAGAGGGCGGAGCCTTCTTTTCTGAGAGAGAGTCTGTAAGCGAGACTTATCAACCCAGTGTCACCCAAGAAGAGGTCATAGTCAGTCCAGGCCAGATCAGAAGATTAACGGTTTCTGTGCTGGCAGATTCCGACAGTATTACCGAAGATCAACTTATTGAGATCAGCGGAATTATTTCATCGGCCACAGGTATTGATGAGAATCGAGGGGACGAAGTCCAAGTGGCCAGGCTTCCTTTTAATAAAACCACCCAAATGGAGGAACAAGCCGCTTTGGAAGAAGCTGCTCGTAAAGAACGACTGTGGTTCTACATTCAAACCGGTTTAGGGGTATTATTAGCCCTGATCGCTTTAATCGCTATTTTAAGAATCCGCTCTCGAAGAAAGAAACAGGATTTAAAAGAACTGGAAATTCCAGAAGGTCAACAACTGGTGACTTTGGAGGAAGCGGAACAAATTTTAGCTTCGCAAATGGAAGCAGAAAGATTGGCAGAGTTAAAACTAGCCCGTAAAAAAGTGAAAACTCCCGAAGAAATAGAAAAAGAGAAGATCCGGGAGGATGTAGAGAAATATGCTAGACAAAACCCTGATGAAGTGGCACGACTGGTGAAAACTTGGCTGGCAGAGGAGTAGGATACATGAATGAAGTATTGACGGGCTTGCAAAAAGCGGCCGTACTGCTTATTTCTCTCGGCCCGGAACGATCAGCCCAAATTATTAAACATTTATCAGAAGTAGAGATTGAACAACTTACTTTGGAAATGGCAAATATGCGCCGCGTTTCTGAAAGTCAGCGGGATTCCGTTATCGACGAGTTTCATAAAATGTGTTTGGCCAGTAGTTATATAGCCCAAGGGGGAATCGAATATGCTCGGGAAGTGTTGGAAAAGGCTTTAGGGGAACAGCGAGCTTTCGATATCCTGAATCGTCTCTCTTCTTCCCTGAAAATGAGACCTTTCGATATTGTGCGTCGGACCGATCCCAAACAATTGTTTTCTTTTATCCAGGGGGAACATCCCCAGACCATAGCCCTTATTATGACTCATTTGCCACCGGATAAGGCAGCTACAATTTTGTCAAGCCTACCTCCCGAACTCCAATCCGATGTTACCAAGAGGATTGCGACTATGGGACGAACAAGTCCTGAAATTCTTAAAGAAATAGAAAAAGTTTTAGAAACAAAATTATCTGCTCTAGCCTCCGCGGATTACACCTCTACAGGAGGAATTCAATCTGCGGTGGATATGTTAAATAGAGCGGATCCCGGGACCCTGAAATTAGTGATGGATGTACTGGAAATGGAAGACCCTGATTTAGCAGAGGAAATTAAGAAGCAAATGTTTGTCTTTGAAGATATTGTCTTACTCGATGACCGGGGAATTCAGCTTGTCTTACGGGAAGTTGAGACTAAGGATCTCGCTTTAGCTTTAAAAGGAACTGCGGATGAAGTAGCGGAAAGAATTTTTAACAATATGTCTACCCGGGCCTCTACCATGCTTAAAGAGGATATGGAGTTTATGGGCCCGGTACGCCTAAGAGAAGTCGAAGAAGCCCAGCAGAAGATAGTGAAAGTGATCCGGAAATTAGAGGAAGCCGGGGCGATTATTATATCTAGAGGTGGAGCTGATGAGATTATCTACTAAATCTTCAATTCTTAAAAACACAGTGGTGGAGCTTGTCTCGCCGCGGCGTTTGGAAGTTCCCGATTTAAGCTCGGAATTACCCATCTTCAGCGAAAAGGAAGGTACTGTTAAGAATTTCGACCAGGAATTCTTACAGGAACAAGATAGAAAACTTAAGGAAGCTGAAATTAAGGCTGCCCAGATTATTGAAAACGCGGAATTAAAAGCGCAGGAAATAATTCAAAACGCTCAAAAAGAGAGCCAAGCGAAGCGCGAACAATATTTAGAAATGCTTAGAGAAGAGATTTTAGCCTCTTCTCAGGCGGAAGGATATGCCAAAGGGCTGGAAAAAGCCAACCAGGAAGCGGACAAGATTCGGAAACAGGCCAAGGCCTACCTGCAATTAGCAGAAACCGCTTTAACTGATAAATTTCATAAAGTGGACAAGGAATTAGTGGAACTGGCTCTTAAAATCAGTGAAAAAGTTCTCCGGGTTTCTTTAGATATTGAACCTGCAAAATTATTAAGTATTATTAGAGAAATTTGTTTAATCCCCCAGGAAAAAGAAGAGCTTAAAATTTATTTGTCCAGCCAGGACTGGGAATGGTTTAAGGATTTGCCAGAGAAGGATAAACCCCCCTACCCGGTAGTTGTTGATGAGAGTCTTAAAACCGGAGCTGTTTATATAACAAGCACGGAGGGAGTTTTAGAAGCCGGAATTGATTCCCAATTAGAGAAAATAGGTGATTACCTACGGGAGGAGCTAAAAAGTGTTGGACTGGACGGCTTTAGCGAACAAAATTGATGTGTTTCAGCCTATTTCCCCGCAAGGGCTAGTTTCTAGGGTTACCGGATTATTGGTGGAAGCGGTTGGTCCGCGAGTGAGTGTCGGTCAATACTGCCATATCTCCACTCGCTTCCGGGAAATTCCTGCTGAAGTAGTGGGTTTTAAGGATTCCAAAACCCTGCTCATGCCTCTGGCGGATTTAGAGGGAGTGGGACCCGGGGATCGGGTCATTCCCCAAAAGGAAAAACTCACCGTCCGGGTCGGACCAGCTCTTCTAGGAAGGGTCTTAGACGGACTGGGCCGTCCTTTGGATAGTGAAGAGCTGGAAGCGGATCAAGCCTACCCTTTGCACAATACTCCTCCGAGTGCTCTTTTCAGACCGCGGATCACGGAGGCTTTAAATGTGGGGGTCCGGGCTATAGACGGTTTATTAACCCTCGGTCGAGGTCAAAGAATGGGCATCTTTGCCGGTTCAGGGGTGGGTAAGAGTACACTCTTAGGCATGATGGCCAGAAACACCGAGGCAGATATCAATGTTATTGCTCTGGTCGGTGAAAGAGGACGAGAGCTGAGGGAGTTCATGGAAAAGGATCTAGGAGAAGAGGGCTTGGCTCGTTCAGTAATCGTTGTTGCTACTTCGGATCAACCAGCTTTGGTAAGGCTTAAAGCAGCTTTTACGGCCACGGCAATTGCAGAGTATTTTCGGGATCAGGGAAAAAATGTGCTCTTTATTATGGATTCCGTGACGAGATTCGCCATGGCTCAGCGAGAAATCGGTCTCTCTATCGGAGAACCGCCGGCCACCAGGGGTTATCCTCCCTCAGTCTTTGCTCTCTTACCCAAACTTTTGGAGAGAGCTGGCATGTCTGAGACAGGTAGTATTACAGGGATATATTCTGTGTTAGTGGACGGAGACGACCATAACGAGCCTATTGCAGATACAGTACGAGGCATTTTAGACGGGCATATTGTTTTGTCCAGACAATTAGCTGCTAAAAACCACTACCCGGCAATTGATGTTTTACAGTCAATAAGCAGGGTGATGAACGATGTTGCAGATCCCAAAGTTAAAGAACTAGCTAATCAGATGCGGGATTTGTTAGCAGTTTATTATGAAGCGAAGGATTTAATCGATATCGGAGCTTATGTTTCCGGCAGTAGTCCGGAGATAGATAAAGCGCTTCGACATATAGATAGAATTCAGTCTTTTCTTTGCCAAGGCATTACAGAAAGATATGATTTTGCTGATTTAAAAGATCTTATGGCTGCAGTACTTGCGGAGGAAGAGTAATGGGTTTTAAGTTTCGCTTAGAAAATGTTTTAAAACTGTCCGAACAGGAGCTGAAAATTGAGCAGGTTATCTTCTCCAAAGAATTGAGAACTTTGCAGGTGTTGGAAGAACAAAAAAATGTTTTAGTTTATAGCTGGCACCGAGCTTTAGAAGGTCAGAAAAAAGCAGGGTTAAGCGCGCCTGTAATTTTACAAAACTGGCAAAGGTATGCACGGGAACAAAAAGAGAATTTGCAAAAAAAAGAGGTAGAGATCCAGGAACAGGAGAAAATTGTTGCCGAGTGCAAGGAAAAACTTTTAGACTGTAAAATCAAAGTTGAGAAGTATAGAAAACTAAGGGCTAAAAAGTTTCAAGTTTACCGGGAAGAGGAATTGCGTAAAGACCAAGCAGTCTTGGATGAAATAGCTCAGAATATAAGAAAAATTCGAATAAAAGCGTAAGCGGGAGGAGATCAAATGATCTATGTCACCAAATTGAATAATAAGCAGTTCGCCATTAACCCGGACTTGATTGAAACTTTGGAAGCTGCGCCGGATACTGTCATTACCTTGACCAATAATAATAAATATATTGTTAAAGATTCTATAGAAGAGATAAGGGATCGAATCATGGAATTTCGTCGTTGCTGCCATCCGGAGTACAAGGGAGGAAAGCTTGGAACATGAAAAAAATTTTGAGGAAGTTTTTAATATTTTTTCTGGTATTTTTGATTGGGATCGGTGCCGGAGTGGGAGGAACAGAGCTGAAAGAAAAGTTTTTTCCCGCTCAGAAAAGCAAAGCCGAGGTTATTACAAAAGAAGAAAAAACAGGTCCTTTGGTAGATTTAAATGAGTTTATCGTAAATCTTGAAGGAGGGGGTATGATCCGAACAGAGATCACCGTGGAAGGGGTAAATGGTAAAGCTCAAGATAGAATTACAGAGCGTGAAGTCTTTTTACGGGATAAAGTGATCTCTATTTTGGGAGCCAAAGGAATTGATGATATTCGCTCTCCTAAGGGTCAAAAAGAACTGAAAGGAGAGCTTATCGAAGGCTTAAATGAAGTGTGTTCTGGTCAGATTAAGGATGTTTTGTTTAAGAGTTTTGTGTATGTGGAGTAAAGAAGTAAACTTTTTGAAGGAGGGATTGGATGAGCGGTGATGTTCTATCACAAGCGGAAATTGATGCTCTGCTAAATGCTATTTCCGAAGGATCCGTTGATCAGGGAATAATATCCGATCCTCAGAAAGTCAAGATTTATGATTTCAAGCGACCTAATAAATTTTCCAAAGGGCAAATAGATTCCTTATATAATATTCATGAAAACTTTTGTCGGGCTTTTGCCACGTTTTTGGCGGGGAGTATGCATACTCCGGTAGAGGCTGCTGTTATTTCAACGGAACAAATAACTTACGATGAATTCGCCCGCTCCTTGCCCTATCCGACAATTCTGGGAGTCTTTCAGCTGTCCCCTTTAGAAGGGAATGCCTTATTGGAGTTAAGTCCAACCTTAGCTTTTATAATGGTGGATAGGTTGCTTGGGGGTCACGGCGGTGGTGGGGCATATAAAAATCGGGATTTAACAGAAATAGAAAAAAGGATAGTTGCCAGCCGGTTGGATAAAATCGTGCAGCTAATTGGCGAGTCTTGGCTGGAGATATTTGAAGTTAAATCCGTGTTTATTGACATGGAAACTAATCCCCAATTTGCTCAAATTGTGGCCCCCAATGAAATGGTTGCCGTCATAACGATAGAGGTGAAAATTGAGGAACAATCCGGTTTAATTAATGTCTGTCTGCCTTACATCATTATGAAACCGATTTTAGAAAAGCTAAACAGTTTACTTCTTTTTTCCACTGCTGGTAAGGGGACTACGGAAGGGGAAAAAGATTTGATCAGGAGTAGAATCGAAGAAGCTAGGGTAGCGATGAAAGTTTCTATCGGCGAAGCCCAAATTACAGTCCAGGATCTTCTCACCCTTGAGCAGGGCGATGTGATCCCCTTAAACCAAAAAATAAAAGAACCCTTGCCCATTTATGTCGGGGAGTATTTGAAGTTTAAAGGATTGCCGGGCTTAGCTGGCAATAAATTAGCGGTTAAAATGACCGAAGTGTTAACAAAAGGAGGGGATAGAAATGGCTAATGGAATGTTGTCTCAAGAAGAAATAGAAGCTTTATTATCGGGTCCGTCAGGGGCAGAAGAAAATGAAGTCGAAAACACTTCTTCGTCTGCTACTGAGATCGAGCTTACGGAGATAGAGATTGACGCTTTAGGAGAAATAGCAAACATTTCCATGGGTACCGCTGCGACAACCTTATCACAGTTAGTAGGCCGTAAGGTGGAGATAACTACTCCGGTTGTAGATCTAACCACAATTGAGAGAGTATTTGCCGACTATCCGGTACCCCATGTTTTAATCGATGTACGTTACAAAAGCGGGGTTCAGGGTTCTAATATGCTGGTTTTATCCCGCCAGGACGGCGCAATTATTGTCGACTTGATGCTTGGCGGTCCGGGGGAAGGAACGAATCATCTTTCAGAGATGCAAATAAGCGGTATAGCGGAAGCTATGAATCAGATGATGGGTTCGGCGGCGACCTCAATGTCAACTTTGTTTGATAAAGTTGTAGACATAACCCCTCCCCAGGTTGTTATCACTGATGATGAAAATCAAGAAAAAGAGAGCCTGGAAATTTTAAACACCACTGACCCTTTAGTACGAATATCTTTTAAAATGATTGTGGAAGGTATTATTGACAGTATCTTAGTGCAGGTGTTGCCCTTGGAGGTAGCAAAAGAGATGGCAGCTCAGCTCTTATCCCCAATACAAGGGGCCGCCCAACAAACTCCTAAGGGAGGTCAACCGAAAGTTGTGGACCAAGCCCCGCTTCAAGAGCAACCCGAAACCCAGGTTCCGCCTGAAACCCATAATCAACAAATGTCTGCCGCTTCTTTGGCCTCCGGAAGGGGGACAAGCTGGAAACCGCCTCAGGAACCCTATTATCCTCCGCAATCAGAACCGAGGCCTACTTATCAAAACAATAATAATTCCACTCCAGTGGAACCGGTGCAATTCACCCCTTTGATACCCGATAAGACGACGGCTTTACCTAATAATTTGGAGCTTATTTATGATGTCCCGCTCCAAGTAAATGTCGAACTGGGCAGAGCTAATAAGACTATTCGGGAGATACTTGATTTAGGCCCCGGTTCTGTGGTTGAACTTGATCGTTTGGCAGGGGAGCCGGTAGACATGTATGTGAACGGCAAACTGATAGCCAAATGCGAGGTAGTAGTAATTAACGAAACCTTTGGAATTCGGATTACAGAGATTATTAGCCCCGATGATAGAATCGAAACATTGAATTAGGAGGAAAAATCACATGGCCAATAATGTTATGTTAGTCGATGATGCTGCCTTTATGAGGATGATGCTTAAAGATATTTTGAGCAATAACGGTTATCAGATTATCGGAGAGGCTGAAAACGGAGTAGTAGCGGTAGAAAAATATATGGAGTTAAAACCCGATATTACAGTAATGGATATCACTATGCCTGAGATGGATGGTCTGCAGGCAGTCAAAGAAATAAGAGCTCGCGATCCCCAGGCCAGAATTATAATGTGCAGCGCCATGGGTCAGCAATCCATGGTTATTGAAGCTATTCAGTCTGGGGCTAAAGATTTTATAGTTAAACCCTTCAAAGCGGACCGCGTACTCGAAGCAGTAGCAAAGGCCTTGAAATAAGGTGGCGAACAAAATGGATGATCAGCCCTTGACCTGGTCAGCAACGGACGTTAATGCCCCCACTGCTGTGGAAACATTCTCCTGGGTGGGACTGATAGGGACAATTGTAATTTTTTTAATTATCCTTCTTTTGGCCCTGTGGCTGATTAAGAAGATTAGTCGTCATTCTAATCGATATATCGATTCTCCATGGATTAGGATTCTGGACCGTCAAGTTTTGCAGGGTCAACAATGTCTTTATTTAGTGGAAATCGCGGGCAAAATTCAAGTTTTGGCGGCCACTGATCACCATCTAAGTGTGGTGGCCGAAATTAACTCTCCGGAGGTAGTTGCTGAAATATTTGAAGAAATCGCTACAGCGCCCCAGCCTAAAGGGGAACGTTTCTGGTCAGAACTACGACGCCGGGTTAGGAGAAACAGGACAAAGAATCCTTTTTCAGCCGAACTTGAGCAATTGCTTAAGGAGGCTAGAAAATGAATTTAACGTTGGATTTAGGCCAAACAAGTTCTGTGATTCAAATTTTTCTCCTGCTGACAGTTCTTTCTTTGGCACCGGCGATCCTGGTTTTGATGACTTCTTTTACCAGGATTGTAGTGGTTCTGTCCTTTGTGCGTAATGCCATGGGGACCCAGCAGCTTCCGCCGACCCAGGTAATTATTGGGCTTTCCTTGTTTCTCACTTTTTTTGTGATGATGCCTACTTTTTCGGCGATTAATGATAATGCCCTGCGGCCTTTTCTAGAAAATGAAATTACCCGGGATGAGGCGCTGGCGCAAGCAGAACAGCCATTAAGAACTTTTATGTTTAAGCAAACGCAGGAGAAGGATTTGCAACTCTTTGTCAATATGGCCAAGATCGAGGAACCCAATACCTATGGAGATATTCCTACTTATGTTCTGATCCCGGCTTTTATTGTGAGCGAATTAAAAACTGCTTTCCAAATCGGCTTTGCTATTTTTATTCCTTTTATGATTATCGATATGATTGTCGCTAGCACCTTGATGTCTATGGGAATGATGATGTTGCCGCCGATGATGATTTCTCTGCCTTTCAAAGTCTTACTATTTGTCTTGGTCGATGGTTGGTCTTTAGTGGTTCAATCATTAGTGACCAGTTTTCGGTAAAGGAGAGCGGACAGCAGCCAAAATCAAGGGGGTAGAGTATGACTGAGAATCAGATTTTACACTTGACCCGAGAAGCAGTCGCCACGGCGATTCTTGTCGGGGGGCCGATCCTTATTGCCAGTTTATTAGTGGGGCTTATTGTCAGTGTTTTTCAAGCCATGACTTCAATTCAAGAACAAACCTTGTCGTTTATCCCCAAATTATTTGCTATTGCCTTAATACTTGTCCTTTTAGGTCCCTGGATGATAAAAGTGATGACCAATTATACCGTTAACCTCTTTATGGAGTTGCCTAATTATATTCTCCACTAGGGCAGTACGGATAAGCGAGGGAAGCAACTTTGGGTTTAGCTGAGTTTTTGCAATGGAATACATCTTTATTCTTAATGATTTTTTCGCGCTGGGCAGGTCTGGTGATGTTGGCCCCTGTGTTTGGGGCCCAGGGAGTTCCCGGTTTAGTGAGACTGGGCTTGGCAATGGGTTTGACAGTTGTGATTTATCCTTTAATAAGTGCCAGTTCCCCGGCTATACCCCAGGGGCTTTTTCCCTATGCAGGGGTATTAATTAAAGAAATTTTAATCGGCCTCACTATAGGTTTTATTATTAATTTAATTACGGCAATTATGCAGGGAGCAGGCCAGCTAATGGATTTTCAGATGGGTTTTATCATGGGGAATACTGTTGATCCCATTCACGGCTTGCAAACTCCGATGACCGGAAGATTCTTTTCCGTGATCGCCACTTTGCTACTCTTAGCAACCAACGCCCATCATTATATAATTGCAGCCTTGGTGAAAAGTTATGAATTTCTGCCTATAATGGCCCTGCCAACGAATTTTAGTCCTGGCTTTTTTATAAAAATTACGGCTCAAGTAATTGGTTTATCTTTACAAATAGCAATGCCTGTTTATGTGGCCTTGCTTTTGGCGGACATTGGAGTTGGCCTTTTAGCCAAGACAGTCCCTCAATTAAATATGTTTTCCGTAATTTTTCCGGTGAAAATTATCTTTGGTTTATGTGTCCTGTTTTTAATGATCACTTTTTTTGGAGAGACTGTCCAGTACGGCTTTAATTTGACCATGCAATGGGTGTTTGAACTCTTAAGGGGGTGGAGTACATAGCGGAAAAAAGATTTCCAGCAACCCCTAAACGCAGACGAGAGGCGCGAAAAAAGGGACAAGTTCTTAAAAGTCAAGAACTGACCTCTGCCCTCATGCTTCTCGCTTTGGTCGGGCTGCTACGGATTTGGGCGCCGAAGGCCATAGAAAAATTTGCCGCCCTTTTCCGGTATGCTGCTAATTTTTCAGGAGAATGGACAGCCAGTACAGTCTGGAAGGTAAGCTTAGATGTTGCAGGGCATTGTTTTTCAATTATGGGGCCTATTCTTCTAGTTTCACTGGCTACTGCTTTGGTTGCCAATTATTTGCAAGTCGGACCTTTGTTAACGTTTGAAACTATCATACCTAAGTTTTCCAGGATCAGCCCTCTGCAAGGGCTGAAAAGGATGTTTGGACTAAAAGCTTTAGTTCAACTAGCAAAATCTTTGTTTAAGGTTTTGGTAATCGGTTACTTTCTTTACGCTGTTTTAAGGGATAATTTCGATTTGTTCCCTTTCTTGCAAAGAGTGGAAGTAGGGCAATCTGTAATGATCTTCGGGAACCTCCTCTTTAACTTAGCTTGGAAGATTGCCCTGGCTTTTCTGGTAATTGCTTTGGCTGATTTTCTCTATCAATGGTGGGACTATGAAAAAAACCTCAGGATGTCTCACGAAGAAATTAAGGAAGAATATAAACAAACTGAGGGCGATCCCCAGTTAAAAGCCCAGATTAAGAAACGGCAGCGAGCAATAGCGATGCGCAGAATGATGGAGGATCTTAAGACTGCTGATGTTGTTATTACCAACCCCATTCACTATGCGGTGGCTTTGAAATATGATCTCTCGCAGCACGCAGCCCCTTTTGTGGTGGCCAAAGGCCAGAATGAGATGGCTTTAAGGATTAAAGCTTTAGCAAAAGAAAATGGGATCTTCATTATGGAAAACAAGGAATTAGCTCGCTCTCTTTACGCTCAGGTCGAATTAGGTCAGGTTATTCCCCAAGAGTTATACAAAGCAGTAGCAGAAGTTTTAGCTTTTGTCTATAAACTCGGTAAACGTAAACATTATTACTCAGCTTAAGTCGGTGGAGCTGTTTTAGCGGAGGATCTTAATATTTATGGCTACTTCAACGCGAACCGTAAGAATTAAAAACAGCATAGATGTAATAGCCGCCTTTGGGATTGTAGGCATTGTGGTGATGATGGTAGTTCCGATCCCGGCGTCCTGGCTGGATTTTTTGATCACTATCAATATTACCTGTTCGGTGCTTGTTCTAATGCTGGCGGTCTTTACTAAAAATTCTTTGGAATTTTCCGTTTTACCATCTTTGCTTTTAACGATGACTTTGTTTCGCTTAGCCCTTAACTTAGCTACTACAAAACTGATTTTGCTGGAAGCTTATGCAGGACAGGTTATTCAACAATTCGGTCTTTTTGTTGTTCAAGGTAACCCGGTGGTCGGTTTTATTGTCTTTTGTATCTTAGTGGTGGTCCAATTTATTGTAATCACCAAAGGAGCGGAGAGGGTCTCAGAAGTAGCAGCCCGCTTTACTTTAGACGCGATGCCGGGGAAACAAATGAGTATTGATGCGGATCTTAACGCTGGGATTATAACTGATCAGGAAGCTCGAAAGAGGAGAGAAGCCATCCAGCAAGAGGCTGATTTTTACGGTGCTATGGATGGAGCGAGTAAGTTCGTTAAAGGGGATGCTATCGCTGCCATAATTATTTTAATAATTAACATTCTGGGCGGTTTTGTTATAGGGGTAGTGTCCATGGGGATGCCTTTAGTCGAAGCTCTGCATACCTATACTCTTTTGACTATTGGGGACGGCTTAGTAACTCAAATTCCCGCTCTTTTAATCTCTACGGCCACGGGTTTAGTTGTAACCAGGGCGGCCTCCGAGTCCAACTTAGGGCAGGATTTGGCGACCCAGCTTTTCAGAGTGCCTAAAGCCCTCTATATTACAGCGGTTGTTTTAATAGCTTTGGCTATCTTAGGTTTGCCGCCGCTACCGATGCTTATCTTAGCCGCTATCGCGGTCATCCTTGGGTATTTGCTTTCCAGAAGGCCAACTTCTACAGAGGAAGAAGAGGTGGCGGCAGGGCTGCAAGGGGAAATTGAGGAGATTAAAAAAACAGAGAATGTTATGAATTTGATCGGGGTCGATCATATGGAGATCGAAATTGGCTATGCCTTAATTCCTCTAGTTGATGCCGGTCAGGGTGGGGACTTACTGGACAGAATTGTTTTAATCCGTAGACATCTTGCAGCGGAACTAGGGTTTGTGGTTCCCATCATTAGAGTGCGCGATAATATGAACCTCCAGCCCAATCAGTATGTAATTAAAATAAAAGGGGCAGAAGTCGCTTCTGGGGAATTGATGGCGGAACAATATTTGGTTTTCGGCGGTCTTGAAAGCGAAGAAATTCCTGGAATCGCGACTAAGGAACCCGCTTTTGGGCTGGAAGCGAAATGGGTGAACGCCGCTTATCGGGAACAGGCAGAACTCTCCGGAGCCACGGTGGTGGATGCACCGACAGTCTTAGCCACTCATTTAACGGAAATTATTAAGGCTAACGCCCATGAAATTTTATGCCGGGAAGACGTTAAAAAACTAATTGATCATGTGCGGGAGCAGTCTCCCTCTGTGGTGGAGGAATTGATTCCTGATCTCTTGAACCTCGGTCAAGTCCAAAAAGTGTTGGCTAATTTATTGCGGGAGAGAGTGGCGATAAAAGATATGAGTACCATTCTGGAAACCCTTGCGGATTATGCCCCTTTAAACAAAGATGTTGACCACTTAACTGAACATGTGCGGCACAGTTTAGCTCGCCAGATTATCCAGCCTTTGCTCGATGACAAAAAAACACTATCGGTGATAACCCTAGAGCCTAAAATTGAGCAAATGATTCTAGATAATATCCGTACTTCCGATTACGGGAACTATGTTAATCTTGACCCCGCCTTGGCACAAAAACTGATTGCCAGCATTGCAACCCAGGTAGAAAAAGTGATGTTAAGCGGCCATAATCCGGTGATTATCTGTGCCCCAGTGGTTCGGATTAATTTAAAAAGAATGACAGAACGTCAGCTTCCCCAGCTTACAGTTCTTTCTTATAACGAATTGGTTCCGGGTATCGAAGTCCAAGCCTTGGGAATGGTGGTGTTAGAGAATGAGAGTTAAACGTTTTGTTGGGAACAGTGTCAGTGATACAATGGCTAAAATCAAAAGGGAATTAGGTTCAGAGGCTGTAATTCTCCAGACTCGCCATATTAAAGAAGGTGGGTTGTTCGGTTTTTTTGCCCGGACAAAGGTTGAAATCACGGCGGCAATTGAGGATAAACCTGTAAATATCCTTTCGCCGGATTTTAAAACCGAACTCCCCCTTAATAGAAATTATATAAAAGAAGCCTATGAGACTTATCGGGTGAAAGAGAATAAATCTTTATTGCGGGAGCCGGAAGACAAAAAAAACAGTCTTTTGGAACATACCCATACTGAGCTTAAAGAAATGCATAATATTTTAAAAGAAATAAAGGGCCGAATAGCTAAGATTGAGGAACAAAACGGAAACGGAGAACCGATGGACAACTGGGTTCAATTTCTTGTGGAAAAAGGAATAAGCTTGGAAACCGCCCGGGAATTGATAGCTTGCCAAAAAGAGGAAGTCAGGTCGGAGGAGTGGGAGCAGCCTGAGTTTGTTTTAAATAGACTTCGCTCCCAGCTTGAAAAAATCTGCTCGAACACGGAAGTAATTAGACCTCAGAAAAAGGAAACCAAGGTCGTGGCTTTAGTAGGCCCTACCGGGGTAGGTAAAACTACAACCATCGGCAAACTAGCCGCCGGTTTCAGCATTATTGAGAGAAGGAAAGTAGCTCTAATCACGGCTGATACATACCGAGTCGCTGCTGTTGAGCAGTTAAAAACTTTCGGAGAAATAATCGGAGTTCCGGTTGAAGTGGTCATGACCCCGGAAAGCTTAGGCCAAGCAATAGACAAACATAGGGATAAAGAACTGATTTTTATCGATACCGCTGGTCGCAGTCCTAACCATGGGTTACACATGTCAGAATTGGAAGCTTTTATCGAGGTTGCTAAGCCGGACTTAACCATGTTGGTAATGAGCATTACAACCAATCTAACCGATCAGCTATTGATTTATAAACGCTTTAAGGATCTGTCCACCCATTTAATATTTACGAAGTTAGATGAAAGTTACAATTTAGGCTCCATGTTGGATTTAATAATGAAAACCAATTTACCGGTCGCTTATTTAACCACCGGGCAAAACGTACCCGATGATATCGAGGTCGCTACTCCCGAGAAACTGGTGAATTGTATCTTGGGGAGGGGAAGCTGATGAACAGTCATCAAGTAGAGAGCCTGCGCTTCCTGGTCAAAAACAAGAATAAATTACCTTTAAAAAACATGAGAGTTATTGCTGTTAGCAGTGGAAAAGGTGGAGTTGGAAAAACAAATCTGGTCGTTAATCTAGCCTTGGCTTTAACGGAATATAACTATCGGGTCATAATTCTCGATGGGGATTTAGGGTTGGCCAATGTCGATGTCGTTTTTGGTATTACTCCTCACTACAACATTAACCATCTAATTTCCGGAGAGAAGAGGATCGAGGAAATTCTCTACCCTGTATGTAAAGGGGTACAAATCTTCCCAGGGGCTTCGGGGGTTGCAGAGCTTGCTAATTTGGATAGGATTCAATTGAAAAATGTGCTCTCTAATATGGGGCGCTTAGAAAGGATGGCCGATATCCTGCTTATTGACACCGGCGCGGGACTGGGGCATACGGTAATAGATTTTATTTGCGCCTCGGATGAGGTGATCGTGGTTATGACCCCGGAGCCATCTTCCATGACAGACGCTTATGGCTTGCTGAAAACCATAAAACAACAAGCTATAAAAATTCGGACCAATGTGGTTGTTAATATGGCACAAAATGAACAAGATGCCCGGCAAGCCTATGAAAGGTTGGAAAAGGCAACGACAAGGTTTTTGGAGCTGGAACTTAACCTTTTAGGGTGGATCTATGACGATCCCTTGATCAGCCGTTCGGTCCGAACCCAAAAGCCCCTTGGCTTATCTGCTCCCCAGAGTAATGCCTACCGTTGTATTAAATGGATTGCGGCGAATATGGTCGGGGACTACCAAAAAAAACCGGTTGTTAATAAGGGAATTAGAGGTTTTATTTTTTCTCTGTTGAAGATAAAATAGCAGAAACACAGAGCGTATGCTTTTTAGGCCCTGTTTTGCCGAAGGAGGTTAGGATGCTCTACCAAGACAAACTTATGGAAGGGTTAGCGCTGGAATTGGTTGTCCCCGAAGGGGAGTATAAAGGAAAATATTCAACAAAGATTGAGGAACTCGGGAAAAAAATAATCCTTATCGGGGTGCCGTTTTGCGAAGGACAGTTTATTCCTTTGCGGGAAGGAACATCTATAGAACTGTTTTTTAATGACGATGTCTGTGCATATTCTTTTACTTCACAAGTTATTAAAAGAATATCCTATCCAATTCCCACTTTAATAATCGAGTATCCTCAAAAAATTAAGAAAATTCAACGGCGACAACATGTACGCGTTCCTGTAGTGGAAGAAATTGAATATCAGGTAGTGGAAAAAGAAGATCTCGGTCCGGTAAAAAGGGGTTACATATTGGATTTGAGCGGCGGCGGACTATTATTGAAAGCAAGCGAGGATTTGTCTCCCAATACCATTCTTCTTTTGAACATCAATATTCCAGGGACTGAGATAGAAATTCCTGGTACAGTAATCCGGTCAGAAAAGGAAGAAAGTGATAAAACTTATAAAATTGCTATCCGCTTTCATGAAATCTCAGAAAGGGTTAGGGATAAAATCATCGGTTATCTCTTTGATATCCAACGACAAATGCGTCAGAAAGGATTGGTGTAAAAATGGATATTTCCGCTGACAGGATAGAAGCTCTTAAGGAAGTTGGAAATATTGGTGCCGGGAATGCCGCTACTTCTTTATCGGAATTAATGCAAATCAGAATCCAGATGACAGTACCCAAGGTATGGTTTGTTTCTCTGCATGAATTAGACAAGGCCATAGGGGATATTGAAGAGCCTAAGGCGGCCCTATATTTAAAAGTCAAAGGGGATGCTCCGGGAAAAGCAATGTTTGTACTATCTGAACACAGTGCAGGTTTGATCTGTAATACTCTTCTCGGTCAGTCTGAAATCCCTAATCTTTTCCAGGACCAAATGGCCCAATCGGTTCTCAAAGAAGTAGGCAATATTATGGTCAGTTCCTTTGTCACCGCTTTGGCCTCTTTTTCTGGGACAGTACTGCAGATTTCCACCCCCGCTTTTGCCCTGGATATGATTGGGGCTCTTATCGATGCCGTTCTATTAGAAGGAGGAGTGGTGGGGGATAAGGTTTTGATAATCGATACCAAGTTTTCCGGAATGGGGGAATTGGAAGGAAAATTTCTCTTTATCCCTGATGAAGGGGCTTTAGATAAGCTATTAGGAGTTTTTGGAGTATGAGCGAAATAATAACAGTAGGTATGGCTGATTATAAGCTGGCGAAAACCCCCAATATACTGATGACCGCAGGTCTTGGCTCGTGTATTGGGATTTGTATTTACGATTTAACTTCTCAAATCGGTAGTTTAGGACATATTATGCTCCCCAGTTCCAATGGGCAGGCCAAAGGAAAACCGGAGAAATATGCGGATACCTGTATTGCCTTAATGCTTGAGGATTTAGAAAAAATGGGGGGTAAAAGGTCCCGGTTTAAAGCTAAGATGGCCGGAGGGGCGCAAATGTTTTCATTTGAAGGTAAGGCGCCTCTTCTAAAAATTGGGGAACGTAATGCGGAGGCGGTGGCTAAAGAAATAGAAAAAGCCCGAATTCCCCTCCTTGCTTCTGATGTAGGGGGTAATTTTGGGCGAACCATCCACTTTGATGTCCGAACAGGAGATTTACATATTAGAACGATTAATCAAGGTGAAAAGGTGATTTGATGGGGCTTAACAGACAAAACCTGGAACTATTCTTTTTTCGACTAGCTCTTCTAAGTGGGGGATTAGTTGCGGTACTCACTTTCCTAAACAAACATACCTTTCTGGGAATTGTCTGGCGTTCAATCTTCGCCTTTGCAGTGCTATTCCTTTTAGGACAGGTGTTGTTATATTTTTGGGATAAACTATTTGCCGTTTCATCTCAGAAAAAGGATGAGAACCCGCAAGTTGACTATATACTTGGGGTGTTAAATAAGGAAAGAAGGCTTAAAAGAAGTACAGCAGAACCGGAAAACGGGGTGGAACAGAATCTTCCTGGTCAAATAAGCGAAGATTTAAAAAACGGTTTAACGGACGAAAAAACCAAAGTTGATCTTCTAAGAAAAATGGGCTGGGAAGAAGATGGTGATAAAGGTGTATAGTGGTTATCAGAAGGCAAAACAAACTATATGGACGGAAGAACATATTGAAAAATATTTGCCCCTGGTAAAAAGAATTGCTAATAGATTGGCAATTTCCCTTCCACCTCATATAGATGAGGAGGATCTTTTAAGTTACGGAATTTTAGGGCTCCTCGATGCTTTGCAAAAATTTGATCCTAGTCGGGGAGTAAAATTTGAAAGCTATGCTACTCTTAGAGTACGAGGGGCCATGATTGACGGCTTAAGGACAATGGATTGGGTCCCCCACTCGGCTCGCCAAAAGGTCAAACAGGTTCAGCAAGGATTTAGTTATTTAGAAAGTATTCTTGGACGCAGTCCTACTTTGGAGGAAGTTGCTGAGCATTTAGAAATTTCTTTGGAAGAGTTAGATACTCTTCTTCTTCAATCCCAATACATGATTCTTGTTTCCCTTGAAGATGTAAATTCCCAGGACGCACACGAAGGGGATTTTTCAGCCTTAGATTTTATCGTTGATGAGGAGGCTCAAGAATCCTTTCAGCAAATTGAAAAAGAAGAACAAAAAGAGATTCTCACTAAAGCGATTGAAAAACTAGGGGATAATGAAAAAATGGTTATTGCCCTATATTACCGGGAGGAGCTGACTTTAAAAGAAATAGCTGCCATTATGAAATTATCAGAATCTAGAATCAGTCAGATTCATTCCCAGGCCATCCTTAGATTAAGAGGATCCCTAGGTCGGCAAAAGAAAAATCTGTTCTAAATCGCCGTTAATATTCCGGTTTTTTATCCCTCACATTCTAAGGGGCAAGTTCTCTGATTACAGAGGGCTTTTTTTATTTTCCCTAAAGTTTAGGGCTAGAATTGTCGATAAATAGAATAGAATTAAAAACGGAGGTGAAAGAATGGAAATAATTAATGTTCTCCTGCCTGAAATCAGTGGCAAGCCGAATAAAGAGAACCCTGGTGATTCTATAGAAGCTGATGGGGATTCCTTTTTCGCGCTTATGTTTCAGACTCTTTGGACAAACACACCGATTAAGGCAGAAGAGCAGGTTTTGGAAACTCCTCTCTTAGATGATCAAGCACTCTTAGGTGATCAAGCACTAAAGGACGGAGTTTTTCAAAACTCAACTCCGACAGGCAAGGAGGCCGACATCGGATTAAATAAAAATTACAGTTTGGGCTTTCAAGATTTTGGGCCCGCCATTGTTTCGGCTGAAAAAGAGGCTCTGCTTTTTAAGTTACAGCCGCCGCAAGGAAACTATGAACAGGCTTTCGAACCTGAAGGGATTACTGGTTTGACGGCTGACTCTTTTGAGGAACAGGAGTTAGAGAATAATAGATCATTAAGAATCCTTTGGAAAGAATTATCTGCTACAGTTGAAAATGGAAAACAGCAGGGAACTGAAAATAGGCTTCAAGAAACAGTAATAAAAGAAGCCCGGCTTTTCCAGGCTGAAGAAGCGGTACCAAATGAAGATCCAGAAAATAAAGTTTTAAGGTCTAAAGTCGAGACCGGTCAGGAAGACCTACCGACCAAGATTGATTTTCGGGTCCCAAAAGATCCTTCCAGTTCACAAGTCCAATTTGCGGATAGTAGAGCGGAGAACATACAGGAGGGTCCGAGAGTTGTGGAAAATACTCGGCCGATGTCGCTAGAAAATACTCGGCCAATGTCTCTGGAAAATACTCGGCCATTGTCCTTGGAAACTGCTCAAATTTGGGATCAGGTTACGGATTTTTTAGCCAAGAAGATCACCAATTCCCAGAATGTAAAAGAATTATCCATTCAATTGGAACCGGCTGAATTGGGACGAATTAAAGTTTTCTTCCGTCTGGAGGATGGACTTTTGCATTTAGTTCTGCGGGCCACGGAGCAATCCACGGGAACAATTTTGCAAAACAATCTGCAGGAATTGCGCTTAAGTCTTTCCCAGGTCGGGTTTACTTGTGGGGATTTAGAGATGAGAGGCGAACAAAACCAAGAGCAGTATTCAGAGCGGGAATATTATCAGGGGGAGCAGACCCCAAGGGTAAATGAGGAAAAGGGAGAACAGTATTTTGTAGATTCTACTGCTTTTTACTCTTCGCCCACTCCCGCAGGCCATAAGATCAACGTTCGAGCCTAATAAAGGAGGAAGAAATGTCATCTGTTTACACCCAATACGGGTATAGACCGTTAACAGAAGAAACAAAGAAGAATGATAACCTAACTAAGGCTAATGAGCTTCAACAAGATTTTTTGAAACTGCTTATTGCCCAGCTAAAGAATCAGGATCCCATGTCTCCTATGGACAATACTGAGTTTGTATCTCAGTTAGCGCAGTTTAGTTCCCTGGAACAAATGACCAATATGGTAACTGCCGTGGAGCATTTAAGATCTGATCTCACTACGCTCTATAGTGCATTTCTCTTTACCCAGGGGGCTGCTCTCATCGGTAAAGAAGTTGTCGCTATTGGAGAGGACGGAACCGAGATCACTGGTCGTATTTCCTCTATTAGTTGGCAAAATGGCTATTTGACCGCTATGGTAGGGGAGGAACCAATAGCCATGGATAGAATTGTGGAAATTAGAGAAGCCGCTGTTTCTGAAACTGACCAGGAAGGGGAAAAAACCCCAGAAGTACCATCTGATAGTCAAGAATAGAAAAGAATATTTTAGGAGGTAAGGCCTTATGATGCGTTCATTATATTCCGCAATTACCGGTTTGAAAAACCATCAAATCAGCATGGATGTAATAGGTAATAATATCGCTAATGTTAATACTCCAGGGTATAAAAGATCCCGTTCTACCTTTGCCAATATGTTGGGCCAGGAATTACGGGGATCTTCTGCGCCAGACCAAGCAGGTTCTTATGGCGGGACCAATGGGATTATGATCGGTCTCGGGAGCATCTTGGGAGCAGTAGATACTATAATGAGTCAGGGAAGTTCTCAGTATACTGGGAAACAAACCGATATGATGCTCCAAGGAGAGGGTATGTTTGTCCTTAAACTAGGTGGAGAAAATGTTTATACGCGGGTAGGAAATTTCAGTTTTGATAAAGAAGGGAACTTCATTGATCCGGCTTCCGGGGCGTTTGTGCAGGGCTATGAAAACCTGACCGCACCAGGTGCGGGAGATCCACCCACAATAGGGGACGCCGATTGGGGGGATAGTACTACCCCGCTGGTAAATATCCAGTTTAGCATTGGAGAGGATTTGGATCCAGATGCAAACGGCGGTATTGGTACAGGCTATAAACTAACCAGTTATAGTATCGATAAATTCGGGACAATAACCGGGGTCTATAGCAATGGGGATCAAGCAGTAACCAGAGAACTGTATAAAATAGCGGTGGCCAACTTCTCCAATACAGCAGGCTTGACTGCACAAGGAAACAACTTTTATACAGAGAGCAATAATTCCGGGGCAGCCATGATCGGTTTTGCAGGGTCAGAAGGCCGGGGTACTATTGTCCCAAATAACCTAGAAATGTCCAATGTGGATCTTTCCCAAGAATTCACGGATATGATTGTTACCCAGCGTGGTTTTCAAGCTAACTCCAGGGTAATTACAGTTTCCGACACCTTACTCCAGGAATTGGTGGATTTAAAACGATAATAAGAGGAATTTATGGAAAAAAGGCGAAGTAATAACTATGTGAAGGGAGCCGCGATTTGTGATGAGGATTTCCTCAGAGTATATAAGCACCTTCCAGAGCTGTCTTGATTTTACAGGCAATAATTTAGCCAATATTAATACTCCGGCTTTTAAGGAGCAACTTTTCAGTGTCAAAGATATTTATAAAGCTCAGGATAGAAGCACTACTGACGCTCAGTACGGGGGGGTAAGGGCTACCCCCAACCCTATCCTGGATCCTAACCGCTATGGAGGGGACAGATATAACTTTAGACCGGGGAGTTTGGAAGAGACGGGTAATCCTCTGGATTTAGCTATTAAGGGAGAAGGTTTTTTTCAAATCCGAACTACAGACGGAAGGTTAGGTTATACCCGAGCCGGTCTTTTTACCATAGACGGGGCAGGGAATCTTGTAAACAATGAAGGATTGCTTTTAGAACCGGCTTTAAGATTTCCCGCAGGAGCCTGTGATATCCGTATCAATAAAGACGGATCGGTGACAGCCAAGATTCAAGGGGAGGAAGACGAGGCTACTCCGGTTACCATCGGCGAGATAAGGCTATATCGGTTTAATAATCCCCAAGGATTGGAGATTAGGGGCCATAATATTTTCCTTCCGACACCGGAATCAGGTGCTCCCCTGGAAGGCAGAGCGGGGGAAGGTGGCTTCGGTGAGATTTTAGCCGGGAAGTTGGAGAAATCCAATACCGATTTTGTAACCGCAATGACTAATATGATTGAGGCTCAAAGGGCCTATCAGTTTGATTTACGGATTATTAAACAGCGGGATGAGATAATCCAACAAACGGTGGGAATGAGAGGATAAGGATAAAATGGCAGGATGGATAGATACTAAGATTTTTGCTCTCTTAGAGGGCGGTTTAGATGGTCTAAGTCTTCGGCAGCGGGTTTTAGCCGATAATATCGCTAATAATGATACCCCTGGGTTTAAGAGGTCAGATGTAGACTTTCAAAAAGTTTTGCAGGTGGCGTTGGATAACCATCAGAAAAGAACCCAGTCAGGAGGGGGAGGTCCTAAAGAATTAGGATCGCCGTTTTGGGATAGATTTGTTATCCAGGATCGAAGCACTAGCTATCGCAATGACGGTAACAATGTGGATATCGATTTAGAAATGACTAGATTGGCAGAGAACACTCTCCATTACAATTCTCTGATCACTATGTTGACAGGACATCTTAACCTTTACAAACAAGTGATTAGAGACTGATTTTAATTAACCCGGGAGGTGTTATTTATGCTGCGAGGGTTATACACAGCAGCGTCGGGTTTGCTTTTAAATAATGCGCAAAGCGAAACAATCCAAAGGAATATAGAAAATATGCAAAACCCTGGTTACCGGGAGGAAAGTGAAAGGATAACTTCTTTTCCTAGAATGTTGGCTTTAAAGATTACTAATAAACCAGCTCCTTTTCAGCGAAAGGAAAAGATTCCAGTGGGTATTGTAGGAACAGGGGTTTATGCTGATCGTATGTATTATAAAAGTGGGGCGGGAATGATTCGGAAAACTGAACGTCCTACTGATTTAGCCTTAAATTCCCAAGGCTATTTTGTAATCGATACCTTGGGCGGGGAACGCTATACTAGAAATGGGCACTTTCAACTCGACCCCTCTGGAATGCTTAGAACAGCAGGGGGGAACTTAGTTCTTGGTACCAATGGTCCCTTAGGGCCTTTGCCGGATAATTTTAAAGTTACTGAAGAGGGTACAGTATTGAATCCAGAAACCGGGGAAGTATATGGGAGGTTAAGAGTTGTAAACATCCCTGCTGAGAATTTGCAAAAAGACGGGATTACTAATTTGTTTATCGCCACTGAGGAGCCGCAGGAAATCCCCGTGGGAAATATTAGAATTCATCAAGGTTTTATAGAAGAATCCAATGTGGATTTGAATTCCCAAATGGTAAAAATGATGACTGTGGTAAGGAGTTATTCTGCCAACCAGAAAGTCGTCCAAACTAATGATAATTTAATGCAAAAAGCTGCAAATGATATCGGTAAGGTATAAAAGGGTGAAGGTGGGAGATAATGGGATTACAGGTCGTAGTGTTTTCTTTGGAAAACGAAGAATACGGATTTGCTATTGAGGATGTGCGGGAGATAACGCAATTAAGTACTGTTCATCCTTTGCCGGGTGCTCCAGCCTATATTAAAGGGGTAATTAATATCCGGGGCAACGCCCTTCCTTTAATAGATTTAAACAAGAAATTTGAACTGAGCACTAATAATGAGCATAGCTTGGCAATAATTGTAGAAATTGATGGGGACCTGATTGCCTTAGCCGTTGATGAGGTCCGGGAGGTCAGAACCTTTGATAAAATAGAACCCCCTCCCTCTTTGCTCACTGTACCCTTTATCAGTGGAATTATAAACTATGAGCAGCGAATGATTATTCTACTTAGCTTAGAAAACTTGTTGCTAGAGGAAGAATTGGAGGCTTTAACGGAATTGAAAGCCGGCCTTGACAATTAGTGGACAATACATTATAGTTAGGCAATAGTTCTGTCGATTATTTTTATAAAACCTGTTTTTTGGGGTATAATATGGGATAAACTAGAAATTATGGTATATACTGAATACTACCTGTATTTACTTAAAATTAGCTGGCCAGCTCTGAGCGCATTAATAGTTGTTTATTTTTTTTTAGGAATCAGAGTAATTAATAAGATCAGAAGTAATAATTTGCGTAGTTCCCCAAAGAATTTTGCCCTTGTGGCTTTATCTTTGGCGGCTTTAGTGATTTATACCCATATGTTCGGGCAGAATTTTGGGGATTGGTTTCAAAAACCTTCTTTAAGACAGGGAACTGTAGTAGATTTGCAAGAAAAGGGGGAGCCCTGGACAGCAAATAAATATTATCTGCTTCTTGAAAGTGAGGGAAGGGTTCTAACCTTAAATATAGATCAAGCAACTTTTAAAAAACTCCGAAAGCATGATCTCCTCCAGGTAAACTTTCTGCCATTGAAAAAGGAAGTCTTTCGTTGTCAGGTATTAACCAGGCAGGCTGAAGACCACATATAATAAAGCAAACACGGTTTGGAAGTTGCTGGTATTTGTATATTGACTCCCTATGTTATAATATAATTAATAAAATGACTTAACCGGACAAGGTTAAGGGGAAGGAGAGTGAGAACAATTGCGTATTCTAAAAATCAACGATAATACTGTTCGTATTTTTATCTCCTTTACCGAGCTAGAAGATCGCGACATTTCCCTGGCCGATTTTTTTCAAAGATCTGCCAGAACTGAACAGTTTTTTTGGGAGCTAATTTCCAAAGCTCGTGACGAAGTTGATTTTGATCTCGATCAACCTTTCTGGATACAAGCTACAGTTGCTTCCGAAGATGAATTTGTTATTACAGTGATTAAACAAGAAGACCAGATTGAAGCTGAAATAAACCATATTATCCAAACCGGTTTAAGGGAAAAGAAAAAATCCACTAAATCTGATGTGCAAGAAGAATGTGAACAAGACTGGGTCTATGTATTTTCAGAATTTGAGGATATTGTCTCCGCGGTGAGTTTATTACCGGAAATGTCTGGTGTCAATTCTTCTTTATACGAATATGAGGATGAGTATTATTTAACTATTAATAACCTAAGGGCTCCTAGAAAGAAAAAAGCAGCCGAAGCTATTTTGGATGAATTTGGAGAACAGGTTCTTATTTCGGAGGACTTTTTGCAAGAGCATGGGGAATCAGTAATTATGGATAAGGCCGTAAATATTCTTTACAATATGGAGGATAAAAGGAGTTCTTAGCTCCTTTTATTTTGGCTCCGGAAAAAATATAACCTTGTTAAGAGGCATTGAACAAGTAAGATATTTAATTCCCCACAGGTGATTTTTTATTGTTTATTAAAAAAACCTCGGAAATAAAGAAAACGGATACCTTCTATACAACTTAAACACACTTTTTGTTTCTTAAAAGATTGAAGCTCCTTAGAACCAGAGCATAAAACGCATCTTTGGTTCTTTTTATCTTTAGGTCTGACCAATTTCAAAACTTTAGAAGAAGAAGTTGTCATTCGTCTTTTCCTCCTTCTCGGTGTACGATTGGTGTCCTCAAAAATATAATATATTGAATTCAATGTCGAAATCTTAAAAAGCGGGGATGAATATAATTAGAGTTTATGTCTTATAACAGAGAAGCAGGAATGTTTGGTTTGAAAAATGAAGCGGCTACTAGACTTCGACTTCTTCTTTTTGTTCATGAGGTTGTGTTAGCTGAAGCTCAAGTTAAAGCCTTGAGCAAATACACAGGCCCAGTAAAGTGAAAATAAAGCCGCAGAAGCTAACCTAAAGAATCACCAATTACATTGAAGAGCTGGATTATTGGTGTTATAATTTTTTAGACATATTTTGTCGCATCTTATCTTTCTACCGGCTAAGAGTTAAAAAAAGCAAAGAGCTTATGACTCTCTATTCGCTAAATTATCCAGAATACCTTCTGTATTAATAATTCTAGCCGAAAATTACAATCCTAAACAATTGGAGTGGACTTATGGATAAGAAGGCTAAGAAGAAATCTAGAAAAATAAAAGTATTGGTTATTTTGGCAATTATAGTAGCCGGGGTTATTTTCGGAACTGCCGCTTTTGGATACTTTTATTTTGTACGCGATGACGGTAAAGATGTCCCGCAGACAGTGAATAATCCGGAGAACTTGGAAAGAAGAATTAGTTTTCTCTTGATCGGAACAGACAAGAGGGCCGGTGACAATTACTTTAATGCTGATAGTCTTATAGTGGCTAGCGTAGATCCCGATACCGGGCTAATTTCACTCTTATCCATTCCCAGAGATACCAGGGTAACTCTTCCTGGATCAACAGAATTCGTAAAAATAAATGCCTTACCCATGCTTAGGGGAATTCCGGAGTTAATGAATCAAGTGACGGATTTAACCGGAATAAAGCTAGACGGGTATGTGTTGACGAATTTTGAAGGTTTTAAGGATATTATTGATACCTTAGGCGGTATTACAATCAATGTTGAAAAAAGAATGGGACCGTTTTATACCGGTGATAAGGTCGACGGGGTAATAGATTTATATCAAGGGGAACAACGTCTCTCAGGGACGCTCGCTCTTCAATATGCTCGGTGGCGCAATGATAGTTCGGCGGATATCGGCAGAACGGCCCGTCAACAAAAAGTTTTAATGGCTGTAGCGAAAGAAATACTGCAACCTGGTTCAATTAAAAAACTTCCCAAACTCATTCCGCAATTTATGGCGGCCGTCGAAACGAATTTAAAATTATCTGAGCTATTAAAATTGTCCAAAGTGGCTTCTTCTTTTGATAGCTCAAATATCATTACCCAAACTTTGCCTGGTCTTGGGATTTATATCGATTATGTAAGCTATTGGGAAGTAAACAGGGCAATGGCTAAAGAAGTAGTGCGCAATTTACTTCTCGGCATTACAACTGATAGAGTTAACGATATCAGGGTGCTGGATTTCTTAGCCCCCGATATTAAAGCTCGGATTACTAAACCCGGGGAAGGACCTCCTGCTTCCGATGAATCCCAGGAACAGAACGAGGGCCAAGACCCGGTGAAAAGTGATGATGACAACATCCCCGGAATAAATCCACCTGATTTAGATCCTCCTCCCGGTGAAGACGAGCCGCCGGACAGTGATAATCCTCCTGAGGATGAAGAGCCTCCTGATGATAACACCCCTCCTGGTGAAGGCAAGCCACCCAAGGATGATAACCCCTCTAAAGATGATCCCCCTTCCGTGACAGAAAAATGGGTTTTTTAGACAAAAATTCTATTTTTCGAGATAAAAAATAAAGGTAATTATCTTGTATCTATAGAATAGTACGGTATAATTGCCTATTTTAATTGAAAATTTAGGACTTTAGTACTATTTTTATAGCTTATATTCCAAGGGACAGTAAAGGGGGAAGGGGAATGAAGGAAAAAATTGTTACTGGCAGATCCTTGCCAGAAATTCGAAGGGAAGTTGCCGAAGAATGGGCTTGCTCACCTGACAAACTGGAAATTGAAGTACTTGAGAAATCCGGATTATTTAATCGGGTTTGGAAAGTTAAAGTTAGACTTAATGATTCGGGCAGCACTGTAGACAAAACTTTAATCTCTAGGGAAGGAGAAAAATACATTATTGTTCCCAATAAAAAAGTAGAAAAGATTATACCCTTTCCAGAAGCAGGTCAGCTATTATTTATGGGAAATGAAATAAAACAAGAGTATGAGCTTCCGCCCGAGAGCATTTTGGAATTTTTACCGGCAAGTAAAAAGGCAAGTCTCACTTGGGATATTGAAGTAAGCGAAGATAATTTGCAGGCTATAGCTAAAGTAAAACACGAGCGAGCCGGAAGATATTTGCTCCCGGAAGCAATAACGGAAGCCCCGCTGATTAATATTCAAAAGCACCTTATCTGGAAAGAATCTGCGGAGGAAATCCCTTTGGAAATTAGAGCTAAAGAAGAGCTGTTAGAGGCTGAACTCGAGGAAAAAGGGATTACTTACGGTTTAAAACCCGATCTCTGGGCTGAATTTCTGAAAGTAGATGGAGAAAAAGAGATTGTTGTGGCTCAAGGTTTGCCACCGACAGAGGCCATCCAGCCTCGAATTGTAGACTATGTCAGTGAGTCTCCGGCTATGAATCAGGACACCGGAGGAAAAGTTGATCATTTTGGCAGTAGAATAAGAGTCTGTGAAAAGGATGAGTTGCTGGCCAAAATAGTTCCCGGACAAGAAGGGGAACCAGGCCTAAATATCTTTGGGCATCCTATTCCGGTTGAAGAGTTGAATGAAATTAAGTTTAAGCCTCACGACAGTGTTTATCTTTCTGAAGACGGCTTGGAGCTTAGGGCAGCCATCGAGGGGCTACCTGTCCGGCTAGACAAATACACTTATCGAGTTGAGAATGCCTATATCGTGAAAGATGATGTGGATTTGGCTACGGGGAGCATTGAGTTTCCCGGCAATGTCTTAGTCTTTGGAAATGTTAACGATGGTTTCTTTGTCCGCTCTGGCGGTAAAATTGAAATTCAAGGCTCCGTCTCCGGTGCGGAATTGAAAGCGGAAACCGGCTTAAAGGTACACAAGAATATTATTGCGAGCAGAATTCGAATAGGGGAAAGACATGTCTTCCGCAGTGAGCTTTATGCTCTGTTGCAGGAAATAATCGAAGAACTTACCCAGTGTCTAAGGCAAGTTAAACAATTGCAAGAGACAACGGCAGATTACAGTTGTGGCCAATTATTAAAGATTGTTCTTGAGAAAAACTTTCCTCTTCTCCCCTCGAAGGTTGAAAAGTTAGAAAACCTTCTTTCATCCTGTAATGACCCGGACCTAATAACCGAGGAACTTAAAATTGCGAGCAGAACTCTTAAACGGTTCTTGATCGGTTTGGGGCCGTTGCAACTGACGGATATAATTCTGCTTCAGAATACTTTAAGCACTGTAAATGGTTTCATAATGGCCAAAGAAAATCTTATACCTACCAATGTGCTTTGCGATGTTGACTATATTCAAAACTCTAATTTAAGATGTGCTGGAGATCTAATATGCCGAAAGGGTATTTACAATTCGAGAATTAATGTTCAAGGTAACGTTAAAATCCAGGGGGTTTGTCGAGGAGGAGAAATAACTTGCGGAGGGGATCTATATGTTTGGGAGTTAGGTGGAGCCTCTGTAAGTTCAACCCTTGTCTATGCGGATAAGGACAGCAAGCTAAAAATAGATCATTGCTATTCCAATGTCACGATTTATGTAGGCAAAGAAATTGTTAAAATTGAGGAAAATGTTCAAAAGTTGGATATTTATAGGGATAAAGGAAGGTTACAAGTTGAAAAAATAAAATGGGATGCTTCATCGGAGTTTGTTTAATAATTTGGTCATCAGAGGAATAAAAGGGAGGAATAATAAAGAAGATAGGATGTTAAAAATAGTGTGCCCATTAGCCACCTGTCTTCCTAAGTCGTCGCTTAAGATTGCTATTAGGGCTGCAAAGGGCTCTAAGAGAGGATAACAGAGAATAACGCCTGCGATGTTCACCAAGAGGTGGAAGAGGGCTACTTTTTGGGCGGCGCGGGAGGCAAAAAAGGAAACAAAGATCGCTGTAAAACAGGTGCCGATATTTACCCCCAGGATAAAAGCCAAGGCCGCCGGTAGGGTGAGAAAACCTTCCTCTGTTAACAGCATAGCAATTCCGGTTGCGGCGCTAGAAGAATGCATGGCTGCGGAGAGAGCAGTGCCGGCTGCAATGGCGTAGAGATAGTTATTGTGAAGTTGATGGAGTTGGTTATCGACCCAAGGTAAGTCAGTAATAGGAATCATAGCCATTTCCAAAATAGCTAGGGAAAAAAACATGATTCCTAACCCTCCCAGGGATAGGAACAAATATCTAATTCTAGTTTTCACAAAACAGAATCCACTCAGACCAAAAAAAATTAGCCAAATTGCTATTCTGTCCAGAGGGAGGGTTAAAAGCTGAGGGGTTGCTGTGGAACCGATATTACTGCCCAGAATTAGTGCCAGAGCGTTTTCAAAATACATCAACTCGGCATCGACAAAAGAGACAGTCATCACCGTTAGAGCCGTGCTGGATTGGAGAAAGGTTGTAACAGCGATTCCGCTTAAAAATCCTTTACTTGGGGTAAGGGTCAGGGTATGGAGTAAATTCTGGAAGCTTGAACCTGCAAATCGCTTTAAACCTTCTCGTAAACAGTACATCCCTGCTAGTAGAAGAAACAAGCCAAAGACAGAAGTCAAAAGGGGCATTAACATAAAAGTGCTCCTTTAATTTATCCTCTACATTGATTTAGTGCTTAATTAATTCTATTAGCCGGAATGATTACTAGACCGCTAAAATATGTCTGGTCTAAAGGAAAAAACTTGCGGGCTTACCCGCAAGCTAAAAAAAGAGGAGTGGGGATAAAATTGGTAAACGCGAAACTATTTTCAGTTTTCCCCACTATTTGAAAAGTATTCACCGCTATTTGTTATCTAAGAAATATTTTAGGAGGAAAGTATGCTGGATTTACATGTACACCTTCTTGGCCATTTAGATAGAGAGGCCTCTTCAGAAAACATAAGTCTTTTTCTCGACGAAGCGCGAAAGAAAGAGATAAAAATTCTTGGCTTTGCGGATCACGATATTTATTGGGAAAACTTGCGCTTCGATCTTATCCGCAATACTGCTTTACGCTATCCGGATTTAGAGGTTAAGATCGGCCTGGAGGTGGATTATCTACCGGGAAAAGAGGGGCAAATAGCAGCGAGGTTAAAAAACAGTTCCCTGGATTATGTTATCGGTTCAGTGCATCAAATCGGAAATTGGTTTTTCGATTTCCCAACGGAGGAGTTGGCTCATCAGCGCTGGGAAGCAGATGACCTATATAAGGTTTATTTTGAGGCGGTCGAAAAATCTGCTACCAGCGGGCTTTTTGATATTATAGGCCATTTCGACCTAATAAAAATTTTTAAGGTTCGGCCCCGAGAAGATGTTAGAGTTTTAGCTTCCCGTGCTTTGGAAGCGATCAAGGATTGTGGGTTAGTTATGGAGATTAACACTAGTGGTCGCTATAAGCCGATTAAGGAGTTTTATCCAGAGTATAAACTTTTAAAGCGAGCCAAGGAGATGGAAATTCCTTTTACTCTAGGCTCTGATGCTCATGAAGCCGCTAATTTGGGACGGGATCTTGCTGAGGCCAGGGCAATCTTAGTGGAGCTTGAGGTCTGGGAAATAGTTAGTTTTTCGAACCGCAGACCGGAAAAAATTGATCTAAATAGGGTTTAAGTTTTCAAATTCGGGTCATACTAGACAATGAACAAACCCTTTAAGGTTTGTTCCCAACAACACAAATAGGAGATGGGTGATTTGTTAGAAAAATGCCGTTTTTGCGGACATGAACACAATGATCTTTCTAAGGTTGCTTTTCGGAGAAACCAGGTCAGCAACCGTATTCTTCCTTATTGTTCTCATTGTATGAGACGCCTTTACAAAGTTCCTTATCGGCCCGAAAAAATATCCTAAAATACTTAAAATACCGCTGTAAAACCCTAAATAGCACTTGCCTTTTCTACTCCTCTTTGTTATAGTTTTTAAGGATATAACAAGAGGAGGTAGAGAGATATGGCATATGTAATTACTGAGGATTGCACAAGTTGTGGCGCTTGTGTCGAAGAGTGCCCAGTTGAAGCTATAAGTGAAGGCGAAGAAACTTATGTTATCGATGCTGATGCTTGCTCAGAATGTGGTGCTTGTGCAGACGCTTGTCCGGCCGGTGCTATTATTGAAGAATAGTAAATATAATAAGTGTATCCAAATTTAAAAGAAAAGATAAGAAATAAGAAAGAAGAGTGCTTTAGAAGCTGCTCTTCTTTTCTTCTTTTTTGATTGACGAGTATAATCCCCAGTATTATAATAATAAGTAATTATAATAATTTTAAACTTTATCCATACTATGAAATCATCACTGTTTCTTACTGAGAATTATTTTAGAAAGGATTTGAAGGCTGTGGATGCTGTAAAAATTCTAAAAGGTTTAAAAAGTAAAGGAATCCGTTTTACTCCTCAAAGGCAGGCTATCTTAGAGTACTTGCTTGCTACCGATACTCATCCTACAGCGGAGGAGATCTATAAGGAAGTAAAGAAAAAGTTTCCTGGTGTGAGCCTGGGCACCATTTATAACACTCTAAATATGCTTAAAGAGCAGGGTTTTATCCTGGAGTTGCCTTGTGGGGATATGTCCAGCCGTTTTGACGGTAATCCTGAGAATCATTACCATGTTATGTGTTCAGCGTGTGGTAAGGTGGTTGATTTTCATAATGACCTCCTCACTATGGATGACCTGGTTGCCAAAAGAACGGGCTTTGATATCCATACTCACAGTTTAATTTTTTATGGTTTATGTCCTCAATGCCAAAAATAGAAGAGTTGACGAAAAACATTTCGTGCTGGAAGATTTCCGGCTTTTTTTATATAATCACAATATCTTCTGAAATATAACCGAAACAAAAAAACTTGAGGGAATCTATGTTTAAGAAATTTGCGGTATTTTTAACGGTTTTATTTGTCCTTACCGGAGTTTCGCTGGCAATATTTTGGCATCACCCTACCAGTTTGGAACTTTATTCTGAGACTAATGTTTCGGCTGTTTATAGAATAAATCTCGATCTCGGTGGCAAATGGAATAAATACTCTTCTCTGCAGGAAATGCCTCAGGAAGAAAGCGGGATATTTACCGGCGAATCTAGTATAGTTCTGCCCTCAGCCCAAGGCTTCAAAGTCGCTGCTAAAAGCTTTAGCGTCTCTAGTAAATGGGGTACAGCGGGTAGCCAGTTGGTGCTAGAGGGCGTAAATGGTAAAGTGCGTGTCTTTCTTAATGGGATCAGGGAAGCTAACTTTTTGGGAGAATACGAGAGTTCAGGTGGCACTTGCTATCTTGATCTTGCCCCGGCGCGGCTTGATTATAAGCGAGAAAACATACTTTATTTAGATATGTCCCCCTCCGGTGCAGATAAAAGAAAATTATTCAGCTGGCTTTGGCCCCAAATGGGGACAATTACCGGGAAAATCCGTTTGGAAGCCGTTTCGGAGTCAACAATTGATATCTCTAGTATTACAATCAATTACAAAGAACCAGAAAAAATTGTTGTTAATTTAACTATCAGGCACCATCAATCTTTAGATCACGGTCCCTGGGCTATAAGCGGTACTCTAAAAAAAGATGAGCAAACCGTTGCGGAATGCCTTTTGCCCGTCAATTCCAATGGAGAGTATCTTCAAAAAGTCAGCCTTGTTTTTGACTTGGAAGCTGTAAACTTATGGAGTCCGGAGGAACCTTTTCTTTACGAGCTCGACCTTCTCTTAACCAATAATCGCGGTCAGGCGGATCGGGTGCAAATGCCCATCGGCATTTCCAAAAAGGCGGGTTCCCCTGCCGCCTGGCAGGTTAACGGTGAAAAGTTTACCGTAAAGGCTCAAATAATAACCAAAGAGCAGGAACAATTGCTCCGAAACAAGCAACAAATTGAAAATTTCCTCCGCCAAGCGAAACATAAAGGCACCAATGTAATTTATTTTATGGGTTTTTTCCCGCCTGAAACTTGGCTTTATGAGGCTGATCGTCTAGGGATAGGGGTATGGTTGGAACTGCCGGTTTATTTTACTCCTCGACAAAAGATCCCTCCAGCGGATTATTTTGAAGATCTGTTTTCCATAATAAAACGCCATTCCTCTGTTCTAGCTATAACTGCGGCTACAGGTCTACCTCCATCGAAAGAGACAAAACAGTATATAGAGGAAGTTAGGAGTATATTTCCTGATCTCCCTGTTTATTCCGCTACGCTCTTTTCCGATTTAGCCTTAGAAAGTGAAAATGTTCTTCCTCTTACAGGGGATAAAATAAGCGGAGAATGGGGGGAAGCGGAATTTCTTAAAACCGCGGACTTAAATTTATTAGATTCCGCAACTCAGGTAAAGTATGATTGGAAGGGAGAAAAAACATTCGCCATTTCTTGGTTGGTTTGGCTCTTCCTTTTAAGTATCCAAAATTGGCGAGCGCCCAATTGGAAATACAGGGAGCTTTTTAATCCTAATCCGAAAAGGCCCATTCGCAGAGCATTTTTTTGGCGTAATCTTTTTTTCCTCAGCAGATTAGGGTCCTGGGCCGCCTTAGCTACTTCGGCCTTGTTTCTCCTGCCCTCTGCTTTTCCTCCTTGGTTTCCCTATGACTTAGCTTGGTTAAATCTGCTTCGTAGTCAATCCCCTGTACTAATCTGGGCTCTTTTAACGGTTCTGTTACTATTCCTAAGATTTTTCCAAGTCGGTTTAGCAACCACTATGTTCCCCCACAATCCCAAAGTCCTTAGCCTTTGCTGTTGGCTGGAAAGAAGATATAATTGGACTATACTCTTAGGGATTACTTGGGTTTTGCTAGTTTACAACTATTACTGGTATTTCCCTTTAGTTCTTTATCTTTTACTGTCTTTGCTTTTGTTTCCGCTTCGAATTCTGGATATTCGGAGGCAAAAGGGTAAATTTTTTGGTTTGATAATTCTTCCCTTGACAGTCATACTTATTTTTGGCCTTGCTTCGTTGCGGCATTTCCAGGATTGGGAGTACTTTTTTGGGCTAATAGAGGCTCTTATTTCTCTAAGACCGGCGCTTTTTTAAGGTTCTGGATTCTATTTATAACTTAAGTTATAATAGGAAATAATATGTATATTAAACTTGCAGGAGGATTAATATGATTACTAAAGAAATGGTTATTGCTCAGGTTCTTAAAGAATATCCCCAAACAGCTAAAATTTTTTCCTCAATCGGTATGCATTGCTTAGGGTGTCCGTCTTCAACAATGGAAACAGTTGAGGGCGCGGCTCTTACTCACGGTAAAGACCCGGATTGGTTAGTGGAGGAATTAAACAAAATAGTGGATAAATAAAGCTAAAAAATTTTCTGTGGGCTTTGCATAGGAAAGCAAAGCCTTTTACATTTTAAAACCAAGGTATGGTAATATGGTATCGACCCAGAGGGGGACTCTGCCTTTCCATGGTTCGGTAAATTTAAAAAAAATGGGACAAATTTCCCATTTTTTTATTTTTTTTAAAAGGCTAGAAGGAAATACAAAACTTGTGTAGAATGAAGTGGGATAAGGTGGGTAAAAGTGGTGACTAAATAATCCCTAGAGGGGTGAATCCTATGTTTATGGGGGAATTCCTCCATACAATAGATAATAAAGGACGCTTGATAATCCCAGCGAAATTTCGAGAGGCCTTAGGGGATAAATTTATTGTCACTAAAGGTTTAGATAACTGTTTGTTTCTTTACCCTCTAGAGGAATGGAGAATTTTCGAAACCAAACTTAAGAAATTACCGGTGTCTCAACCAAAGGCTCGGGCTTTTGTGCGATTCTTTTTTTCCGGAGCAGCTGAATGTGAGTTCGATAAACAGGGTAGAATTTTACTGCCTCTTAATTTGAGGGAATATGCGGCGCTGGAAAAAGAGGTTGTGGTCGTCGGAGTTATGAATAGGATTGAGGTCTGGGATGCCGTGAAATGGAATGAATACTGTTTAGAGGCGGAGAGCAATTATGAAGAGGCTGCTGAATCGTTGGTTGATTTAGGAATCTAGGAGGAATGGCGAATTTGAGTTTTCAACATCGCAGTGTCCTGCTTGAAGAAACAATAGATTTACTTGTTACCGATGCTGAGGGTTTATATGTGGATTGCACTCTCGGGGGAGCCGGGCATGCTAAGCTTCTCCTGGAAAGGCTTAGTCCCCGGGGGAGGCTGGTCTGTTTTGATCACGATGAAGCCGCCATTAAAAATGCACAAAAAGTCTTTGCCGCTGAAGATCGGGTCACTATTTTTCAAAAAAACTTTGTTTTCTTAGAAGAAACTTTGCGCGAGCATAACCTCTTACCGGTTACTGGCATAATGTTCGATCTAGGGGTTTCTTCTCCCCAGTTGGATGAAGCAGAAAGAGGTTTTAGTTATCAACAAGATTCTCCTTTAGACATGAGAATGGACCGGGGGTCAAAACTGACTGCCGCTGAGATTGTTAATTCATGGTCTGTAGAAGATTTAACTAGGATTTTTAAGGATTATGGTGAAGAAAAGTGGGCTTCTAGAATTGCCAAATTTATAGAGAAATCCCGGGCTGTGGAGCCCTTGAAAACAACACATCAGTTGGTTGAAATCATAAAAAAAGCTATTCCCGCTGCGGCGCGCCGAACAGGTCCTCATCCGGCAAAGAGGATTTTTCAGGCTCTAAGAATTGCAGTAAACAAAGAACTAGAAGTTTTGGAAGCCGCATTAGGCCAAGCTCTAAAATGTTTAGCCAGCGGGGGAAGGATTGCTGTTATTAGCTTTCACTCTTTGGAAGATAGGATTGTCAAAAATGTTTTTCAGAAGGGGTTGGGTAAATGCACTTGCCCTCCTGACTTTCCAATTTGCCAATGTGAGTCCCAGGCTTTTTTAAAGTTAGTTACCAGAAAACCTATTCTTCCTTCGAAAGAGGAATTAGAATCGAATCCCAGAGCAAGAAGTTCCAAGTTGCGGGTCGCGGAGAAACTTCAGGTCTAAACAAGGGGGGAGCAGAATACTATGTTAGTGGCAGAAAGAAAACATAATTATGACGAACTTATTGGTCGTCAATATGTAGAGGAGGATGTCCGGAAGGAATCCGTAAAAAGGAGAAGCCACACCAAAAAACATTCTCAAAAGCTAAGGCTGCAAAGTCTGGTTATCGTCTTGGCCATTATTACCATGTTTGGAATTATTGGAGCCAAAACCGTCCATATCAATATTGTTAAAGGAGCGGAGATCAAGGCCTTAGAGAGTGAACTCCAAGCTTTAAATATCGAAAGGGATTTATTACAGGTGGAAGTAGATCGCTTACGCTCTGTAGCAAGAATTGAAAAAGCGGCTTTAGCAATGGGCATGGAAAAACCTGAAGAGACTATTTATATTGCCGAAGACCTGATTCCATTAGAAAAAGCGGCAGGGGTGGACCAAACTCAAGAGATTGCCGTAACACCGAGTGAAAGCGAAACTAATTCCGTGGTAGATAAAATTTTTCATGTTTTCACCAGCTTTTTTGGCTCAACCCAAAGGTAAACGCATTTTTTGAGTTCTAGTCTACCCCTAAAACTTGGGGGTAGAATTTTTATGGTACAACTCCTGTCTTTAAGAAAGAGAATTTTTTTACTTTTCTTATTATGCTCTATTTTTATGATAATTCTTATTATTCGGTTAGGATTTGTGCAATTAAGGGATGGGCCTTTTTTAAAGAATCTAGCCGATGAAGAACATTTTCGGGGGGTACCCGTGGCTCCCAAAAGAGGGAATATTGAGGATTGTAACGGTGAAATCCTGGCCATGAGTGTCAGTTCAGAGACTGTTTATGCTGTTCCTGCCGAGGTAAAAAAGTCCGGACGGCAAGAAGAGATTGCCTCTGAATTGGCCCCTCTTCTAGAGATGGAAAAGGAAGAAGTTTTAGCTAAAATTACAAAGCGTTCTTCCTTAGAATATGTAAAAAAGAAAATACCCGCGGAAACAGCGGCGATTATAAAAAAGCTTAATCTCCCGGGAATCGGTATTGTGGAGGACAGTGTGAGATTTTACCCTCATGGGACTTTGGCAGCTCATATTCTCGGTTTTACGGGCATCGATAATCAAGGGCTAGAGGGAATTGAGTATTCCAGAGACGAGGAATTGACAGGAAACCCGGGGAGCATTCTCACTGAATACGGAGCTGACGGCATTAAGATACCCGGCGGTAGACAGGAGTTTATTCCACCCGTTCAGGGAAATACAGTTAGATTAACTATCGATAAAAATATCCAGGCTTTTGCGGAGCGAGAACTAAAAAGACTGATGAGCGGGCAGGGTCGAAATATGGAAGGCCGATCCCCAAAGAGCGCTTCTATTTTAGTTATGGAACCTTCGACGGGGAAGATGTTAGCCATTGCTTCCGCTCCAACTTTTGACCCCAATAATTATCAGGCCTATCCGGTTGCTGTGCGCCGTAATATCGCTATTCAAAACGGTTATGAACCAGGCTCGACTTTTAAAATTATAACTTTAGCGGCTGCTTTGGAAGAGAAGGTTATTAAACCCGAGGAATCATTCACTGATCCAGGGGCGGCTGTAATACTCGGTAAAAGAATACGCTGCTGGAAGGCAGGCGGCCATGGGACCCAAACCATGGTTCAAGTGGTAGAGAACTCCTGTAACCCCGGTTTTGTAGAAATGGGTCAGCGCCTAGGACTGGATAGGTTTTATAAATATCTCCTGGCCTTTGGCTTTGGACGTAAAACTGGTATTGAAATGTCAGGAGAGGCGAAAGGGATTTTAACGGATAAAAAAAGAGCCACGATGTTAGACTTAGCCACGATGTCCATCGGGCAAGCTAATAATGTCACTCCTATTCAGCTCCTCACAGCAGTTTCTGCCGTTGCTAACGGAGGGGTTTTACTTAAACCCCAATTAGTGCTAGAAATTGTTTCTCCGACCGGGGAGGTAATTGTGCCTTTCAAAAAAGAAGTGGTAGGCAGAGTTATTTCTAAGGAGACGGCAAGGCTGGAAAGGGAAATCTTGGAGTCAGTAGTTACCAATGGGACGGGGCGCAGGGCCTTTCTCCCTGGGTATCGGGTAGCAGGGAAGACTGGAACGGCACAGAAGGCTGCAGGTGGCGCTTATATTCAGGGGGAGTATGTAGCTTCTTTTGTCAGTTTTGCCCCGGCGGATAACCCCCGCTTGGCGATTTTGGTTGTGATCGACGGAGTCCCCTTTTACGGCGGGGTGGTCGCGGGACCAGTTGTGCAGGCTGTAATGTTAGATTCTCTAAAATATTTAGGGGTCAAACCTGATCCTAAGGCGCCGCTTAGTTTAGGTTCTCCAATGTATGGGGTTGAAATTCCGCCGGTGAAAGAAGCTGCTGTGGTTCCGTCAGTGATCGGCAGACCTTTAAACGAAGCGCAGGAAGTTTTAAAAGAAGCGGGTTTTAAAGTCCTGGTCGAAGGACAGGGCTCAAGTGTCAAGGATCAGATTCCTCACGGCGAGGCGCAGGTAGAGAAGGGTTCAACTGTAATAATTTATCTGGGACCAAAAGCCGGAGAACCGGATCTTGCCCCCTGGCTAAATACTTATGATCCAGACGTGGAGGCTATAAAGGATTTGGGCAAAAGAATTCCGCCTGGCGTAAAAAGCCCCTAAAAATAGCAGTTAGCAGACCGAAAAAAAGTTTTTTAGGTCTGCTCCTCCTTTATTATGTTAATAATAGTATAATAGCAAGGTAAAAGGGGTGAGGAAGATTACTAATAACATTAAAAGTCTTAAAGATATAATCGGTGATTTAAAAGAAGTGGAGATACTTGGGGATCCCTATACTAAGGTCTCTGGAATAACGCAAGATTCGAGAAAAATTACTCAAGGGGATCTTTATATATGTATTCCCGGCTTAAAAGTTGACGGCCACAAGTTCGCAGAAGATGCGGTAAGAGCCGGAGCCGCCGCTTTGGTTGTAGAACGCTATCTCGACATCGATGTCCCGCAGATTAAAGTAAAAAAAGCGCGAGATGTCGGAGGTTATTTAGCCGCTGCTTTTTACAATTGTCCCTCCCGACAATTGGAATTAGTCGGGGTAACAGGTACGAACGGGAAAACAACAGTCAGTCATTTAATAGAAAGGATTGCCCGTCGAAGCGGGAAAAAAACAGGTTTGATCGGAACTTTGGGAGCAAAGATCGGAGAAAAAATTATTCACGGTCAATTGACCACTCCGGAGGCCCCTGAAATCCAGAGATTGTTGGCAGATATGGTAGCGAACCGGGTGGAGACAGCGGCCATGGAAGTTTCCTCTCATGCCTTATCTTTAAGCCGGGTTAAGGGCTGTGTTTATTCGGCGGCGGTTTTCACCAATCTTTCTCAGGACCATCTTGATTATCATTCCAATATGAGGGAATATCTGGAAACTAAAGCTCGGCTTTTTTCCAGCCTTAAGGAAAACCCCGAAAAACAGTATGCTATAATCAATTCAGATGATCCCTCATATGAATATCTAAAGCAAAAAACAGCTTGTAGGATTATGACTTATGGGTTAGAGGGTAATCCGGATTTTAAAGCCGAGAACATCAGACTTTCCTCCCAGGGAGTAGAGTTCGAGGTTCGCTATAATTCTTTGGTTGCAGAAGTCCGTTATAAAACACCTGGAAAATTCAGTGTTTACAACGCTTTGGCGGCGATGGCCTGGGGTTTAACCGGCGGCTATTCTTTGGACACTGTACTTTCGGCTCTAAATGAAATTGAAGGGGTTCCGGGAAGATTTGAAAGCCTTCGCTTTGGTCAACCCTTTACGGTAATTGTAGATTATGCCCATACCCCGGCCGGCCTAGAAAATGTACTCCAGACAGCGAAAGAAGTTACAGATGGAAAATTGATTACGGTTTTCGGCTGTGGGGGAGATAGAGATCGATCCAAAAGGCCAATAATGGGCCAGGTAGCGGGCGAGTTAAGCGATTTTACCATTGTTACTTCCGATAATCCTCGAACTGAGAATCCCCGGGAAATTATCGAGGATATTTTGCCCGGGCTAAAAAAGACTGGAGTTTCTCCTGCGGACTATAAAATAATTGAAGACCGCCGGGAGGCTATCGGTTACGCTTGCTCTTTAGCCACCCGCGGGGATACGGTCGTAATAGCCGGCAAGGGACATGAGGATTATCAAATCATTGGTACTGAAAAAATACATTTTAGCGATCAGGAAGAAGTTATAAAAGCATTAAGGGGATTAGGCTATGTGGGATAGTGGGAAAATAGCAGCCTTAATTGGAGGAGAGCTTTGGGGCAACCCGCAGACAAGTTTTCAAGGTTTTGTTATCGACAGTAGAAAAGTAAGCGCTGGGCAAGCATTTGTAGCCTTTAAAGGGGAAAAAACCGACGGTCACGCTTATATTCAAGAGGCGTTCAAGGCCGGGGCCTCCTTGGTAATCGCTGAGTCCCGGGCTCTTAAAGAGCGAGGTCTGAGTTCCCTGGATGTACCGGCAGGAAAGGCTTTGATTGGGGTAAATAACAGCTTAAGAGCACTGCAAGAATTGGCGGCTGCCTGGAGAACAGAATTGAATCCTTTAGTAGTTGGAATTACGGGCAGCAATGGCAAGACAACAACAAAAGACATGGTGGCTGCGGTTTTAGGGGCTAAATACCAGGTCCATAAAAACGTAGAAAACCAAAATAATGAAATCGGACTTCCCTTAACTATTTTAAATGCCGGGTTGGGGACGGAAGTTTTAGTCCTAGAAATGGGGATGCGAGGGTTAGGGCAAATTAAGGACCTATGTAATATTTGTCGCCCTTCTGTAGGGGTAATAACCAATATTGGGACCACTCATTTAGAATTATTAGGTTCCTTAGAGAATATCGCTCAAGCAAAATGGGAATTGATTGAGAGTCTTCCCCAAGCAGGAAAGGCCATTTTAAATGCGGAGGATTATTTTAGTGTTGTAAAAGGATCCTCTTATACAGGGGAGAAAATATATTACGGTATTGAAGGGAAATATACAACTCCCACTGTTCAGGGAGGAAATATTCGCCCCTGCGGTTCCTTAGGTACGGCTTTTGAAGTATTACAAGGGGACTTTCCGGTTACAGTCAGACTTCCCTTACCCGGGGAGCATAATGTTCTTGATGCTCTGGCTGCATTAGCAGTGGGTAAAGAATTGGGAGTTTCTTTTATCGAGGGGGCCAAGGCTCTGGAAGAACTGGAGCTTTCTAGAATGCGCCTAGAAGTGATGGAGGGTATTAGAAATAGCGTTATTTTTAACGATGTCTATAATGCGAACCCAATTTCTATGAAAGCCTCCCTCCAAGTCTTAGCGGAACGGGGTGGCGACCAGACAATTGCCATCCTCGGAGATATGTATGAACTAGGCACGGCAACGCTTTCCGGGCATCGAGGGGTTGGCAGGCAAGTTTCAGAGCTGGGGATAAAGGAACTTATCACTGTAGGGGAATTAGCCCGTGAAATCGCTACGGGAGCTCGAGAAAGCGGGTTCCCTAAAGAAAACATCCGGGTGTGCAATGATTGCGAAGAGGCAGCTCATGTCGCCCGGGAGGTGCTTAAGGAGCATGAACCTGGATTTTGGGTTTTGGTTAAGGGCTCCCGGGGGTTGAGGATGGAAAGAATCAGCCAGTGGTTAATGCGGGATGAGAATCCTGTCTAGGATAGATCTACAGAGAGAAAGGGAAAACAAGTGGCAGAAAAAATTTATTTAACAATAGCTATAGCCTTAATTATTAGCCTGGTGGTAGGACCTTTTCTAATTCCGGTTTTAAAAATTCTTAAATTCGGGCAAAACATTCGCGTCGACGGTCCTCAAAGGCACTTGGCCAAAGCCGGGACACCCACTATCGGGGGGCTTATTTTCCTCTGTGGGATAGTGGCGGCGGTCCTGATCATGGCCGAAAAACCTTATTCTCCCGGAATTTTATCCTTGTTAGGTCTCACCCTGGCTTTTGCTTTAGTGGGATTTCTGGATGATATTTTGAAGATTATAAAAAAAGAAAACCTGGGGTTAAAAGCTAAACAAAAGTTAGCCGCGGAGTTTTTGGTAGCTTTGGTTTTTGCTTATTTGGCGGCCAAGTTTTTAGGTCGGGGCACGGAAATTGGAATTCCGTTTTCCACTCTGGAGATAAATTTGGGACTGTTATATTTTCCTCTTTTGGCCTTAGTTGTGGTCTCGGCTACGAATACAGTTAACCTAACGGATGGTTTAGATGGTTTAGCGGCCGGCTGTACGATGATTACAGCAATAGGTTTTATAATTATTTCAGTAATGGCTTCGAAAACAGGCTTTTTAGAGGGAGTGGCTGTGAACCCTGCCGATTTGCCGATCTTTGCGGCGGCCTTGGTCGGAGGCTGTTTAGGCTTTTTACGATTTAATTATCACCCGGCCAGAGTATTTATGGGGGATAGCGGTTCCTTAGCTTTGGGCGGAGCCCTGGCCGGTTTAGCGGTTTTAACCAAGAGCGAACTGGTGTTTATTATTTTGGGCGGCGTCTATGTTATTGAGGCTTTATCCGTTTTAATTCAAGTAATTTCCTTTCAAATGAGAGGGAAACGGATTTTTCGGATGAGTCCCCTCCATCACCATTTTGAACTGGGAGGCTGGAGCGAGAAAAAAGTGGTCTTTGTCTTCTGGTTAGCAGCGGCCTTCTTCGCTTTTCTAGGAGTTTTGGCTTTTTCACTAATGCTGGGTTGAGGGGGGATAACGGTGGAATACAAGGGTCAAAGAGTTCTGGTAGTTGGGGCTGGCAAAAGCGGCTTGGCCGCAGCAGAGAAACTACTGAAAAATGAGGCTCAAGTTTTCATTACAGATCGTTTAGGACGGGACGAATTACCAGGTCTGCAAAAATTAGAATTATTAGGTCTTAAGGCTGAGCAACAAATCCTTAAAAGGGAACCGGATATCGACAGTCTAAAACCCGACTTTCTAGTCCTTTCCCCGGGAGTACCGCCGACCCTGCCCTTTATCCAAGAGGCTGCAGCCAGGGGGATCCCTTTACGGAGCGAAATTGAAATCGCTTTAAAAGATTCTCCGGCTACTTTGGTAGGTATTACAGGAAGTAACGGAAAAACAACAACAGCTAGGCTTTGCGGGGAATTGGCCAAAAAAACCGGGAGAGAAACAGTAGTAGCGGGGAATATCGGCCTGGCTTTAAGTGGACAAGTAGAACATTTGAACGAAAAGGGAATAATTGTAGCCGAGTTTTCCAGCTTTCAATTAGAATATATTGAAGACCTCAGGGTTAACATCGCTGTGGTCTTAAACTTCACACCGGATCATTTGGACCGGCATGGGAGTATGGAAAATTATATTGCCGCCAAAGCCAGGATTTTGGAAAACCAGACGGCGGACGATTTAGCCATTTTAAACTGGGATGACCCGAAAGTGAGGGCCTTGGCCCCCTTGACAAAGGCGGAGATTATGTTCTTTAGCCTCCAGGAAATTTTGGCTAATGGTATTTATAGGGATAAAGAAAGCATTGTTGCCGGAATAAAAGGTAAGGCGGAAGAAATTATCGCCCTTAAGGAGCTTCAATTAAAAGGAAATCATAATGTTGAAAATGTAGCGGCCGCAAGCGCTGTAGCTATAAATTTGGGTCTCGATAAACATCAAATTGCCTCTGTTCTAAAGAGCTTTCAGCCAGTAGAACATCGTCAAGAAGTGGTAGGAAGATTCAACAATATTCTTTATATCAATGATTCGAAAGGGACGAATCCCTCCTCGGCAATTAAGGCCCTTCAGTCTTACCAAGAACCAATTGTTTTGATCGCTGGAGGACAAAACAAAGGTTTAGATATGACAGAGTTTTTGGAAGTGGTTAAACAAAAAGTTAAGAGTTTGGTTTTGATGGGTGAGGCAAGGGCTGAGATGGAGCTTCAGGCCAGAGAGATAGGGATTGAAAGGATTATTTCTGCGGAAAGCTTTGAGGATTCTGTTCAAAAGGCGATAAATGAGGCTCAAGCAGGGGATATTGTCCTTCTGTCCCCAGCTTGTACAAGCTGGGATAGGTTTAAAAGTTATGAACAAAGAGGGGAATTGTTTAAAGAATTGGTGCGTAAGCATTATAGCGAACCTAAATGATCCTAAATGATTCTGTAGGGGGGAGCTTTGTGCTTAGGAAATTCCGAAAAGTTGATCCGGTATTGCTCGGTGTGGTTTTTACCCTGTTGTTTATCGGCCTGATTATGACGTACAGTTCCAGCGCGGTAAAGGGTTATCTTTACTATGGGGACCCTTATCACTATTTTAAAGCGGAGTTGCTGTGGATTGCCTTGGGACTTATAGCGATGACTTTTGCCTTGTTCATAGATTGGAGGGTTCTTTACAAATGGGCTAAACCGATATTATACATAGCCATGATTACTTTGGTGGCGGTTAAGATTCCGGGGGTTGGAAGAGAGGTCAATGGCGCTACTCGGTGGATCGGAGTTGGCGTCCTGTCAATCCAACCTTCAGAGATAATAAAGCTTGCTATGGTTTTAATCCTCGCCAGGTTTCTGGCTGCTGATCTTCGTAAAATGAAATCCTTTCGAAGGGGAATAATACCGTCTTTAGCCTTACTGGCATTAATCAGTGGCTTAATTATGCTTCAGCCAGATTTAGGCACTGTTCTGGTACTAGCCGCGACAGTCTTTTTCATGTTACTGGCAGCGGGAGCTAGGATCTGGCATTTAACGGCTTTGGGAACGGTCGGGGTAGGAATAATTGTGGCTGCTATTGTAGCTGCTCCTTACCGTATGCGTAGGATTTTTGCCTTTCTAGATCCTTGGGCTGACCCTTCCGGGAAGGGTTATCAAACCATTCAATCATTACTGGCTTTAGGTCCAGGCGGGCTCTTTGGGTTAGGATTGGGGCAAAGTAGACAAAAATTTCTTTACCTCCCGGAAAACCATACCGATTTTATTTTTGCCATGATTGGCGAGGAACTTGGGTTTGTAGGTGCGACTTTAGTAATTCTATTATTTGCTTTGTTTATTTGGCGTGGTTATCAAACTGCTCTTAATGCTCCTAATAATTTTTTGGGGCTTTTAGCAGTTGGCCTTACTTCTTTGATCGGTATCCAAGCCATGCTTAATATGGGAGTGGTTTCCGGAGTTTTACCCGTTACTGGAGTTACTCTTCCGTTTTTAAGTTACGGAGGAACTTCGTTAGTTTTTACTTTAGCTGGTGTGGGGTTGCTTCTTAATATTTCAGCAGCAGGAGCCAAGGGGGTTTTTTGACTTGCGGATTATCGTTACCGGTGGGGGAACCGGGGGGCATATCTATCCTGCCTTAGCTATTGCCCAGGGTTTATTAGCCAGGTATGGAGATGTAAAAATATTATATGTGGGGACTAAGAAAGGGATGGAAGCGAAGATCGTCCCGGAGCAGGGTTTAGACTTTCGGGGAATAGCGGGAAAAGGGCTGCCCCGCAGGTTAAGTATTGAACTGTTGAAAACCACAGGTTTAAATATAAAGGCCCTCTGGGAAACGAAGCGGATTTTAAAAGAGTTCAAGCCGGATTTAGTGATCGGAACCGGCGGTTATGTTACGGGACCGGTAGTTATAACCGCAGCTTTTTTTGGGATTCCGACTTTAATTCATGAACAAAATGCTCTCCCCGGGAAAACCAACAAATTATTAGCCCGGGTTGTTAAAAAAGTTTTAGTTGCTTTTCCGGAAAGCACCCGTCATTTTAAGAATCGGCGAAAAGTAAAAGTAGTGGGACTTCCGGTACGAGAAGAAATCGGAAAGCTGAGGCGGGAAACGGGGGCTGAAAAGTTAGGTCTTGACCCAGAAAAGAAAACTTTACTGGTCACAGGAGGGAGCAGGGGCGCTTTAAGTATTAATAAAGCCCTGATTTACGTTTTAGAACAGTTAAGAGCCTATCCAAACCTACAATTGATCTGGGCCACAGGAACAGCTACCCATAAGCAGATCCTGGAAGAGATGTCGGCTAAAGGGATTGACAAGGAACGTTTTAAAAACTGGCAAATTGTCGAGTATTTAACCGAAATGCCGGCGGCTTTGGCGTGCTCAGATCTTTGTATTTGCAGGGCAGGGGCCACGACTTTGGCTGAGCTGTCGGTGGCTGGGAAAGCGAGTGTTCTCATCCCCTATCCTTATGCTGCTGAAAATCACCAGGAGTACAACGCTAAGGTCTTTGAGGATAGGGGAGCGGCAAAGGTTATTTTAGACGAGGAATTAGAGGGTCCAGTTTTATGGGCCGCCATAAGAAGTATTATTACGGATCAAAATGCTTTAGATAAAATGAGTGCCAGGGCGAAGGAAATTTTTGATCCCCAGGCTTTGGAAAAAATCGTAAGGCTTTGTCGGCAAACGGCTTGGAGATAAGCAGGGATGGACAACCTTAAATTGGGATTTTGAAAAACCTTCACCGATTCTTCCCTTGGAGCATAACATATGCCGTAAGGGAAAGGAGGTTTAAGTGAAGGTTATACATAGGATTGGGAGTGAACTTAATGCAATTGCCACCTTTAAAGGGTAGATTGGAAAAGAATTACCCTTTAAAAAATTTAAGTACCTGGAAAATAGGCGGACCGGGTGAATATGTGTTTTGGCCTGCCAGCCAGGAGGAAGTAATAAAAATTTTCCGTTGGTGCAAGGAGCGGGAATGGCCTCTTACATTTTTGGGTCGCGGTTCCAATGTTTTACTTCCCGATCAAGGGTTATGTGGTGTTGTAGTTGTCAGCACGGAGTTAAAGGATCTCCGATGGGAGGGAAATAGAGTCCAGGTCGAAGCTGGGTATCCGCTTAGGCGTCTGGTTAGAGAAGCGAAAAACAAAAGTTTGGAAGGTTTGGAATTTGCCTGCGGCATCCCAGGTACTGTGGGCGCTGCTATTGCCATTAACACCGGGGCTTACGGTCGGGAAATCGGGTCCTTGGTTAAGGAAATCAAAGTTCTTACCCCTACAGGAGAGGTAAGAAAACTAGCGGCTCAAGACCTTATTTTTCGGTATCGGGGGAGTTCGGTCCTCGATAATGAATATTTTGTTCTGGAAGGCATTTTAGAGCTTTCAAGGGGGGCCGACCAGGCGGCAATTCAACAAAGAATTGAGGAATTCATGAGGAAGAGAAAGGATATTCAACCGCTAGAGTACCCCAACGCCGGCAGTGTGTTTCGGAATCCGCCCGGGTATTCGGCTGGCTATCTGATAGAAGCGGCCGGCTGGAAAGGGCGAAATATCGGCGATGCTGAGGTATCGGCAAAGCACGCCAATTTCATTATCAACAAAGGAAGGGCCAAGGCGGAAGATGTTTTGCAATTGATAAGGTTAATTCAGGAGGATATTGAATCCAAATTTGGAATCAAATTGCAAACGGAAATTAGGGTAATCACTCATTAGAGATAGACAAAGGGGGGAGGAGACATGGCGATGGATCGTTATGTCATTACGGGAAAACAGAGATTAGAAGGCCGAGTTAGAACAAGCGGCGCCAAGAATGCCTCTTTACCCTTGATGGCAGCCTCTATTCTGGCAGAAGGGAAAACCGTGCTCTCGGGGGTTCCCCGGATAAAGGATATTTTCAGTATGATTGAAGTTCTAAAAGCGCTAAATTGTGCGATCCAGTTTAAGGGAAATGAATTGTATATAGATACTACAAATTTAAAAGACTCAACGATAGATGAAAGTTTGATGCGCAAAATGCGGGCTTCCAATTTAATCTTAGGACCGATGATCGCTAAGAATAGAAAAGTTAAAATCTCCAGACCGGGAGGCTGTGCCATCGGGACCCGTCCCATGGATCAACATATTAAAGGTTTAAGACAAATGGGAGTAGAAATCCGGGAAAAACACGGTTATATCGAAGCCCGGGCGGAAAGGTTAAGAGGGTCTGAGATTTATTTGGACATTCCCAGTGTAGGGGCTACTGAAAACATAATTATGGCCGCGGTTCTGGCCGAGGGCACCACAGTAATTCACAATGCCGCTAAAGAACCGGAAATTGTTGATTTGCAGAATTTGCTGAACAGAATGGGAGGTAAGGTCCGTGGAGCGGGAACTCATGTGGTGAGAATTGAGGGGGTTAAAAGCTTAAAAAGCGCTGAACATACTGTTATCCCCGACAGAATAGAAGCGGGAACCCATATGATAGCTTCCGTAATGACTGAAGGGGATGTGGTTGTCGATAATGTGGTGCCTGAACATATAAGCCCGCTTATTGCTAAACTCCGTCAAGGAGGGGCAGAGATCACTGTTAATGGGGATAGCGTACGGGTGAAACAAAGGGGAAAATTTAAAGGTCTCGATATTAAAACCCTAACCTACCCGGGTTTTCCAACCGATATCCAACCCCAGTTCATGGCTCTGCTTACTATTGCCGACGGGATAAGTATTGTTACGGAAACAATTTTTGAGAATCGCTTTCAACATGTTGCCGAACTGGTCAGAATGGGAGCCAAGATTACGGTCGACGGGCGAACAGCGATAATTTGCGGCGTTTCAACTTTAGAAGGGACTTTTGTGGAAGCCACGGATTTACGGGCGGGTGCAGCCCTGTTTTTAGCCGCTTTGGCTGCGGAAGATGGTACGGTGTTAGAACGGGTAGACCATATTGACCGGGGATATGAGGCGCTGGAAGAAAAATATCGGGCTCTGGGAGCAAAAATGCAGCGAGTTATTAGACATAACTAAATAATCATTTGCACCTCTTAAGTCCTTTATTGTAAAATAAAAAAGATGATCCTTTTAAGAGGAAAAAAAAAGGCAAGTTCACATTTTGGAGGAGGAAGGGAGTGCCGCAAACTAAGAAGAATTCAACTTTTCTATATGTTGTAGCTCTGATTTGCCTTCTTGCCGTGGCCCTGTTTATGTTTTCCAAATCCAATTTTTTTTTAGTAAAAAACATTGGTACCGAAGGTCTGGATCAGATTGCCGAGGATGAAGTTCTGAGACTATTGGGAACAGTTAAAGGTGAAAACATTTTGCTAATCGATCCTGAAGTTCTGATTCAAAGAGTAAAACTTCATCCCCTGGTCGATCAGGTTAGCGTCAAAAAAAAATATCCTGGAACAATTATTCTAAATATTCAGGAAAGGCAACCAAGGGCTTTATTACTCGACGGCGATAGAATGGTGGAAGTAGATTCTCAAGCAGTGGTCTTAAGATTTCATGAAACTTGGCCTTTGAAGGACAGTCCGGTTATTACCGGGATTAATATTCCGGAAATCATTGGACCCGGACAAAAGATATCTGATCCCGGCCTTGAAAAAGGACTTTTGTTAATCGGACAAGCATCGGAGAAGCTTACTAAACTGTTGGGCGAAGTACATATTTCCAGTCAGGAAGGAGTTTTTATTTATCTCACCAATGGTGTTATGGTCAAAATGGGGCATGGGGAAGAGTACGGGAAAAAGTTGGAACTTCTTGAAAAACTATTAGAGAATGAAGATTTTAAAAAAGTTGAAGGGGTAATCAATTATATTGATCTTACGGCGGGAAAACCAGTTTTAGGGCGATAGTAGGAGGGAGGACATATGTGGCTGCCGATTTTTGGATTGATACTAGGATTATTAATTGGTTTTTTAAGTCCCATTTCGATTCCGGTGGAGTATGCGAAATACTTTTCGGTAGCGATTATTGTCGCTCTTGACGCTGTTATGGGTGGAATTCGTGCTTATAAAGAGGGCAATTTTGATACCACTATTTTTATGAGCGGTTTTTTCGTCAATATTATTATGGCCAGCGCCCTAGCTTTTATTGGGGACCGGATAGGGGCTGACCTATATTTAGCGGCTATTGTGGCCTTTGGAACAAGACTGTTTCAAAATATCAGTATTATCCGCCGGCACATTATTAATAAACCTCATAGGAATTAATAAATATTTTGTTTAAAAAGAGGATTATTTGTCTTTGGTCTCGAAATTATTTATTAAAATTATTAATTGAAGTTTAGAGATAATATTGTTTTAGATCAGGATACATAGCCTGAATACGATAGGATTTGATAAAGAGAGGCAGGGTGAAAAATGCTGGAATTCGTTCAAGAAGATATTCAATTTGCCCGGATAAAAGTTATCGGGGTTGGGGGCGGCGGTAATAACGCTGTCAACAGAATGATTTCTGCCGGCTTAAAAGGGGTGGAGTTTATTGGTATTAATACAGATGCTCAGGCTTTGCAGATGTCCAGAGCGTCTGAAAAGATACAAATTGGAGCAAAGCTTACGAAAGGGCTAGGAGCCGGGGCCAACCCGGAAATCGGTCAAAGTGCAGCTGAAGAGAGCAGGGATGAGATTGCCAAGGTTCTGCTCGGCGCGGATATGATCTTTGTGGCTGCTGGGATGGGCGGGGGAACCGGGACTGGAGCTGCCCCTGTTGTTTCGGAAATTGCCAAGGAAATCGGGGCTTTGACTGTGGGTGTGGTAACAAGGCCTTTTTCCTTTGAGGGAAGAAAAAGGGCTATGCAGGCCGAAAGGGGTATTTTAGAGCTTAGGGAGAAGGTAGATACCCTAATAACAATTCCCAATGACCGGCTTTTACAGATTATCGACAAGCACACCACCATTCAAGAAGCTTTTGCTATCGCCGACGATGTTTTGCTCCAGGGAGTCCAGGGAATATCAGATTTAATAACTATTCCAGGCCTGATAAATTTGGACTTTGCCGATGTCAAGACAATTATGGCCGAGACAGGTTCGGCTCTTATGGGAATTGGACAGGCTTCGGGCGAGAACCGGGCTGTGGAAGCTGCTCGGAGAGCTATTTCCAGTCCTCTGCTTGAGACCTCCATTGAGGGAGCTAAAGGGGTGTTATTGAACATCACTGGCGGACCGGATCTAACTTTAATGGAAGTTAACGAAGCCTCGGAAATAGTTGCTGAAGCCGCAGATCAGGATGCTAATATAATTTTCGGCTCAGTTATCGATGAAAATTTTAAAGATGATATTCGGGTCACGGTTATTGCCACCGGGTTTGAACAGGAAACAGGACAGAAAAAATCTAAGAGCAACAAGGAAACACCCGGAGCGAAAACAAATAATCCCTTTTTAGATAACGTTGATATCCCGAGCTTTTTAAAATATAAATAATTTTTTCTTTGCAAGTAAATAAAGTAAATCCAATTTCAAGCTTCGCGATGGGCTTAAGACATTATCAACCAGAATACTGCTAATATTGCAGATTCTGGTTTTTGTTTACCAAAAAAATAGGCTTTAAGCCAACGCATTACGACAGGATTTGTTCGGTCCTCAAGTTATAATATGTTCCTGAGAAAAGTTCAGTCTGAAAGGGCTCGGGTATGATTTACCTGGACATTGTCCTCCTTGTTAATGCGGGAATGGATGCTTTCATCTTACTGTATACCGCTTACTTGCTTCGCCGAAAAGTCAAGGTCCTAAATATTCTACTAGCCGTAGCTTTGGGCGAACTCCCCGTTCTATTAATTATTTTCGATTCTTCAGTTTTAGTTTCCCTATCCAAAGTTCTAATTCCACCAGCCATGGTAAAAATTGGTTTAAGCACTAAGGGGATTCACGGCTTGCTCAAAGGCCTGCTCTATTTTAGTTTACTCACTGCTGTCTGCGGGGGGATCTTTTATGCCTTTGCTGGCTGGATCGGCTTAGAAGTGGGTCAAGGAGAGTTTATCTCAATGGCTCAGCTCTGGATATTTCCTCTTATTATACTTTTGGCAATTGGAGGTCAGCAGCTTTGGGAAAGAATTCGAAAGGCGAACTTGATTTTAGATAATATTCTCTACGACGTAGAACTATCTTATGACGGTGAAAAGAGCCTAAAGATTAAAGCTTTGTTGGATACAGGTAACAATTTAAGAGATCCTTTAATCGGCACACCGGTTATGATCATGGAAGAAAAAATAGCGGCGCAGATTTTGCCGGAAAAAATCAAAGTATTTTTAGACACGCCCTGGCAAGATAACCCTAACCCCTGGAGTTTTATCTGGAACGACGAAGAGTACGCTCTGCAAAGTTTAGTTTTTATTTCGGCCAAAGGGATTAGCGGCCATACTTGGTTACCGGGTATTAGAATGAGCAAAGTGAAAATAAGTCAGGGGGAAAAGCAGTGGGAACAGGGAGTTACAGTTGCTTTAGTGCCTCAGGTTCTCAATACGGAAAACAAATACCAAGCCCTATTGCATCCAGAGCATGTCCAGAAGCTAATTGAGAAGGAGGAGATAGCCTGATGTTTCCAATTTCAAAGGTCACCGCCCTAATAAAAAAATGGATATTGTTTTTTATTTTCAATTTTCAAAGAATTAAAGAGATTTTTTATGTCGGCAGCAGTGAAGCCCTGCCCCCGCCTCTAAGTCTTGATGAAGAAGAAAACCTTATTAGGAGGCTGGAAAAGGGGGATCTCTCAGTAAAAGACACATTAATAGAACGCAATTTAAGACTCGTAGTTTACATATCAAGGAAGTTTGAAAACACCGGTATAGGAATTGAAGATCTCGTTTCTATCGGCACTATCGGTTTAATTAAAGCGGTCAATACTTTTGACCCCACGAAAAGAATAAAGCTTGCTACTTATGCCTCTCGCTGCATTGAAAATGAGATTCTGATGTATTTACGGAGAAATAACAAAATTAGATCAGAAATATCATTTGATGAACCCTTAAACATTGATTGGGATGGGAATGAACTCCTTCTCTCCGATGTTTTAGGAACGGACAATGATATTATTTCCAGACCCCTTGAGGAAGAAGTAGATAAACATTTATTAAAATTAGCAATGTCCAGCTTAACGGAGCGGGAAAAGCTGATCATGGAACTAAGGTTTGGGATGGGGGGAGTTAAAGAAAAAACCCAAAAAGAAGTAGCTGATCGCCTCGGTATTTCCCAATCCTATATCTCCAGATTGGAGAAAAAGATTATTCGTCGCTTACGCAAAGAGTTTGTTCGTTTGCAGTAAATTCTCTAAAACAAGTTTCAAAAATAAGTTCTTGGAATAACTTAACCCCAGACCGGGAATACTCTCCACATAATTATCACCCGGAGGATATTTGTTCATGGTCCTAAACAAAGTAGAAATTTGTGGCGTTAACACTTCAAAGTTACCGGTCTTAAGCGGTTCTAAAATGAAGGAGTTGTTTCTTAAGCTGCAAAACGGGGAGATCTCCGCCCGGGAGCAATTGATTAGAGGCAATCTGCGTCTAGTGTTAAGTGTTATTCAGCGTTTTAGCAACCGCGGAGAACATGTAGATGATCTCTTTCAAGTGGGTTGTATAGGCCTAATGAAAGCCATTGACAACTTTGATCTGGGCCAAAATGTAAAATTTTCTACTTATGCAGTACCCATGATTATTGGCGAAATTAGACGCTATTTAAGAGATAATAACCCTATCAGGGTAAGCAGATCACTGAGGGATATTGCTTATAAAGCCTTACAAGCTAGGGATAAATTGGCTAGCGAGTGTTCCCGGGAACCGACGATTAAAGAGATAGCCGGCAAATTAGGGCTTTCCCAAGAAGAGGTAATTTTTGCTTTGGATGCTATTCAAGAGCCGGTGTCTTTGTTTGAACCGATCTATCACGATGGCGGAGATCCGATTTATGTTATGGATCAGATCGGGGATGATAAGCAATCCGATAAAGTTTGGCTAGAATCAATCGCTATTAAGGAAGGTTTGGGCCGGCTTGGAGAGCGGGAAAAGAAAATAATATCCCTCCGCTTTTTTCAGGGCAAGACCCAGATGGAGGTTGCCGAAGAAATCGGGATTTCTCAAGCTCAGGTGTCCCGTTTAGAAAAGGCGGCTTTAAAAAATATGCGTAAACATGTTTAAGCAGGGTGAGAGGCTATTTTTGATTACCCGTACCTTTCTTTAGAACTGTTGCTCGACCTTAAGTTTACAGGGCGGGGCAGTTCTTTTTATTATTGAAGAAAGAATAGCAATCAACTATAATTCTTAAGTGGACACTCATGATTGAACAGCCTCTTCAATAAACTAAAAGGAAGGGGGTCACTATCATGAGAGTCTCGGAGCTGAGGGTTTTAGACGTTATTAATATTGAAGATGGAAGACGGTTAGGTCCGGTAATAGATTTAGATTTGGATTTAGAGAAAGGGGTTGTAAAGGGGATAGTAATTCTTTCCTCCCTGCGTTCGAAAGGTTTATTTAGCGGGGGGCGGAATGAAGATCTCTATATTCCATGGGACAAAATAATTAAATTGGGTGTGGATGTAATACTTGTCGATGGTCGGGATATCATTAGTCTCAGTTGTTAAATTCGGAATACAATGGGGTAAAAGGTCCTTAAAGAGGACGGAGAAAAATGAGGAAAAATAAAAAGAAAACTAAAATTCTATTAGTTGTAATTATTCTCTTTTCGTTCGGCGTTCTGCTTTGGAATTACCGCCCTGTTTGGCTTGCTGGGAGCCTCTCCTTGATCACTGCGGGGGAAGGGTGGCTAAAACACGAAAAAGTTGTCCAAGCTGTCTTTGCTAACCAAGAGCAGGTTTTAGTTGCTCCGATTGAGGGGTATGTTCAAATAATTGGTGAAGGACAAAGATTCCGTTTAGGGGAAACCGTCGCTTTTATGACCCCTTCCGGCGTGCAAATGGGCGCTGGTGTTGAAAAAGTGGCTATAGTTGCTCCTGTTTCCGGATTGTTTTTCTCCGAGTGTGATGGTTTAGAACAAATAATCACTCCGGAAAACTTTTTAAGTTTGGATTTAAAAGGATTACTAGACCAAGTTTCAAATTCTTCTAAAGAAGATAAGGATTCGTCCCCCTCGGACAGCGATTTAGTTGGTAAATACGCCCCGATTGGGAAGATAGTAAATAATTTATCTCCTAGTTGGATGTTTATTTATACGGAATCTCTTGCGGGTTTAAAGAAGGATTCGGTAACTAAGTTCTCCATTGACGGAGAAGACTATACAGGCAGAGTAATAAAATTATCTGAACAACCTAAGGGCGCCTTAGTGGAATTAAATCAATATGTCATTGGAAGTGCCCAAGAGAGGATCAAAAGTGTTATTTGGAATTATAAACCCTCTACTAAAGGCCTGCTCGTTCCCTTAAGTGCGATATGCAGCAATGGTGACGTAAAGGGAGTTTATGTTGTTGAACGAGGTGTGGTTTGCTTTAGAAAAGTTGAGATCCTTGATTCCAACGAATTTCAAGCTTGTATCGAGGGTATACCGTCGGGTATAAAGGTTGTTACCAACCCGCGCAAGGGAATTGAGGGATTAAATTTATAATTTCAAGCAGGGAATTTAGAATGAGTGTAGAAGAAATTAAAAGCATGTAAAAAGGGGATAACCGGCTGGACATGAAGGTAGCTGAAAACATCGAATTAGTCAAACAAAAGGTTAACGTTGCTCTTGAAAAAGCTGGACGCAAAGGACCAGTAAAAATTGTTGCGGTTTCTAAAACCGTCTCGCCAGAGAATATTCTTCAAGCCTATGAATACGGGCAAAGGGTTTTTGGTGAAAACAGAGTTCAGGAATGGCAAAAAAAATCTATTCTTCTTCCGAAGGACATTGAATGGCATCTTATCGGTCGCCTTCAAACCAACAAAATAAAATATCTCGATTCCAGGGTAACTTTAATTCACTCTTTGGATCGATTTCGCTTACTGGAAAGGCTCAATAGTGAGGGTCAAAAACGCGGTCTGATTTGGAAAACCCTGGTACAGGTCAATATTGCCAAGGATGATGCTAAAGCCGGTTTAGAGGTCGAGGAAGTCGGGGATTTTCTCCTGGCTGCTCGAGACTTTGATTTTGTTAAAATAGAAGGCTTGATGACTATAGGACCGTTTGGAGTCGGTCAAGAGGAAATGAGAGGGTATTATAGAGAACTGCGTTACTTAAGAGATAAATTACAAAGCCAAGGACTTTGTGAGAACCTTTTTCATCTCTCGATGGGAATGAGCCAGGATTTTGAAATCGCAGTGGAAGAAGGAGCGACGTTAATACGAGTCGGTAGTGTAATATTTGGAGAGCGAGCTTAAAAGATTGGGATACATAAAAAAGTTTTCCGAAGAACACAAATTTATGAGGGGGGATTATTGTGGCCAAAATCTTAGATAAATTTATAGGCCTAATGGGATTCGGGGACGATGACACCGATGGTGATTATTCCTCGGAACAAATAAGAGATGAGTATTCTGAAAAAGGCGAAAAATCATTCCAGGTTCTTAATTCGGGCGATAGCAGTGTCCGAAACCCTAAATTTAAGGAATCATATGTTCGGGAGTCGGTTCGAGAAAGCTCTTCCAAACGGAAACAAGCACCGGTAGTAAGCATTCATACTCAAAAACAAGTGAGAGTTATGTTGGTGGAGCCTGTTTCTTTTGAAGAGGCTCAAGGAATTGCCGAACATTTAAAAGCCAGAAAATCCGTGATTCTAAATCTGGAAAGAACGGATCCTGACCTATCGCAAAGATTGGTGGATTTTGTCAGTGGGACAACCTATGCTTTAGGTGGAAACATGCAGAAAGTTGGCAATGGAATATTCCTCTTTGTGCCGAACAATGTCGACATCAGTGGTGAATTTGCTTACCGAAACACGGAGCGGGATTTTACCTGGTCTAAAACTAATAAATAATACTTTTAACCTGTAATAGGGGGGTAATTATTATTGCTGTAGTTTCCTGGATTTTTAAAATCTTAAGCATGGTAATCGTAATCTTGCAATGGTCAATTGTTATCAGAGCTTTTCTATCTTGGTTCCCCCATTTAGGGCAAAATCCTGTCGTGAGGATTATTTATGAGCTTACTGAACCTTTGCTAAAACCTTTCCGGCGGCTTAGAATCGGCGGAGCAGGGGCAATGATGGACTTATCGCCGCTTTTGGCTTTACTATCACTAATTGTGATTAGATATTTAATCATTGACCAATTGTATCACTTCCTAATGCGCCATATGGCTTTCTAGAATTACAGGTGTTAAAAGGGCAGGACAGTAAATGTGCTGCTTTTTTATTCTTCTTCTAAGAGAGACTTTTCTTTTTCGCTAAAGTTTTATATAATTGGAAAAGAAAAAAATATGGTCAAAATAATGATGAGGAGCATTCTTGTCGTAAACTTTTAAAGCGAGCAGGGTTGGTGGAAGCCTGTAAAGGGTCGAGAAGAAGAAATCACCTCGGAGTAGCTGGCTGAATATAGGAGTAAGCGGCTCGGTCGTTCCCGTTATCGAACAGAAAGGGGTTTGGCAATCCAGTTTTGCCAAGCAACAAAAGGTGGTACCGCGAGCAAACTCGTCCTTGGATTTCGGACGGGTTTTTTTAGGTTTCTTAGAAAAATGCTTACCGGTTACACTCGGTAGAAAATAGGTAATACTATTTAGTAGGAGGTAAAAAACAATGGATTATCGTGATACTCTAAATTTGCCCCAGACCGATTTCCCTATGCGAGGTAATCTTCCCCGTAGGGAACCGGAAATCTTAGCTAAATGGGAACAGAACAAGATTTATAACAAGGTTCAAAAAGCCAGGGCGGGGCGCAAAAAGTTTGTTCTTCATGATGGCCCCCCTTATGCCAATGGGGATATTCATTTAGGCCATGCTTTAAATAAAATCCTTAAGGATATTATTATCCGCTATAAAACCATGGCCGGGTATGATTCTCCCTATGTTCCCGGTTGGGATACTCATGGGCTGCCTATTGAACAGCAGGTTATTAAAAAATTAGGTCTAAATAGGCATGCAGTCTCGGTATTGGAATTCAGGCAAAGATGTAAGGCCTATGCTTTAGAATATGTAGAAATCCAAAAAGAACAGTTTAAACGCCTAGGGGTGCGGGGAGATTGGGAAAACCCGTATTTAACATTGACCAAGGAATATGAAGCAGCTCAGATCGGCGTTTTTGGGGAAATGGCCAAAAAAGGTTATATCTATAAAGGGCTGAAACCGGTTTACTGGTGTCCTTCTTGTGAAACCGCTTTAGCGGAGGCGGAAGTGGATTATGCTGATAAAAGATCCCCGGCTATTTTTGTAAAATTTCCGCTCCAAGATAGCAAAGGACTCTTTGCTAAGGAAAAGAGTTATGTTGTAATTTGGACTACTACTCCCTGGACAATTCCGGCCAACTTGGCCATTGCTGTCCATCCCGAATTTGACTATGCTTTAGTAACTAAAGAAGATGAACATTTTCTGGTGGCTAAGGAAATGATCCCTTCCCTTAAGGAGTTATGGGATACAGAGTTGGTTGTAGAAAAGACATTTAAGGGCCGGGATCTTCAAGGAATTATCTGCAAACACCCTCTCTTCGATAGGGATTCAATTGTAATCTGTGGTGAACATGTAACCCTAGAGCAGGGTACTGGCTGTGTTCATACCGCTCCCGGGCACGGGGTAGATGACTTCTTAATTTGTCAAGAGCACGGACTGCCGGTTTTATGTCCTGTAGACCATCAGGGCAAATTTACCGATGAAGTTCCTCCCTATGCCGGTTTGAAAGTCGAAAAAGCAAATGAAAATATTGTGAAAGATTTAGAGGAAGGAGGGCTGTTAGTTCACGCTTCCAAGATTAAACACAGCTATCCCCATTGTTGGCGTTGCAAAAATCCGATTATTTTCCGGGCGACAAAACAGTGGTTTGCTTCTATTGACGGTTTTTGTCAAGAAACCCTGGCCGAAATTGAAAAAGTAGAATGGATACCTTCCTGGGGTCGGGATAGAATTTATAATATGATCGCGGAACGTGGGGACTGGTGTATTTCTAGGCAAAGAACCTGGGGAGTGCCGATACCGATTTTTTATTGTGAAGAATGCGGAAAAGAAATTATTACTGATGCCACTATCAAAAGAGTCCAGGAAATTTTCCTTCAAGAGGGTTCGGATGCTTGGTTTGCCCGCTCTGCTGCGGAGCTTCTCCCGGAGGACTTTAAATGTGATTGTGGGGGCCAAAATTTCAGTAAAGAAAACGATACCATGGATGTGTGGTTTGACTCTGGAACAAGCCATGTGGGCGTCCTAAAGAGTAGAGAGGAGCTTTGCTGGCCGGCTGATCTTTATCTTGAAGGTTCGGACCAGCATAGAGGATGGTTCAATTCTTCCCTTTCTACTTCTGTAGCCGCCTTTGGCAAAGCACCTTATAAAGGGGTTTTAACCCATGGTTTTCTAGTCGATGAAAAGGGCCGAAAAATGTCCAAGTCCCTCGGTAACGGTGTTGACCCCTTGCAGGTTGTAAGGGATATGGGAGCAGATATCTTAAGACTTTGGGTCTCCTCTGCTGATTACCGAAATGATGTTGCTGCTTCCCCGCGAATAATGAGGCAAATGAGTGAAGCCTATCGGAAAATAAGAAATACTTTGCGTTTTATGCTCGGGAATCTTTATGATTTTGAGCCTGAGACTCATGCTGTCTCCTACTCGGAGCTTAAAGAAATAGACCGTTTTATTCTTCACAAACTAACTAAAGTTGTGGAACGGGTGCTCAAGGCTTACAAAGACTATGAATTCCATGTGGTTTATCACACTGTTCATAACTTTTGTACAGTAGAGTTAAGCGCCATCTATCTGGATATTGTTAAAGATCGGCTTTATGTTGAAGGTCAAGATTCTTTGACCAGGCGTAGTGCTCAAACTGTCATGTATGAGACCCTTAAAGCCCTTGTTCTCCTCCTAGCCCCAATTCTGGTTTTCACTGCTGATGAGATCTGGCCCTATTTGCCCGGGCATAATGAGGACTCCGAAATCCAGATTGAGGAGATGCCAGAGATAAACCCGGCCTGGCTGGATGAAGCCTTGGCAGAAAAATGGGCTAAAATTCTAGATCTCCGCTATGATATTACCAAGGCTTTAGAAATAGCCCGTCAGGAAAAAACCATAAATCACTCCCTAACTGCCCAGGTAGACCTTTACCCAGAAGATGAAGCGGGTTATAGATTTTTGAATGAAATTGACAATTTAGCGGAAATCGTCATAGTTTCGAAATTAGTAGTTCATCCCCCGACAGAAAAGGCGTCGGAAAAGGCTCAAGAAGGGGAGTATTTTAAAGGGTTGCATATTGTTGTCTCTCCTGCGAAAGGGGAAAAATGTGAAAGATGCTGGATGTATAACGAACAAGTGGGGGCTGATCCGGAACACCCTGCAATTTGCCCTCGTTGTTTAGATGTCATAAAAGGGTAGAAAAAAGCGAAATATCTCGTTTAAGACGCGAGATATTTCGTTTCTCAAGAGGGGAGGTGGGTAACTTGCCTCTGTGGCTAACCCTAATACTGGTATTAGTTCTGGATCGGATAAGCAAATTATTGGTTGTCAGCAAAATATCCTTAGGAGAGAGTATACCTGTTATCCCTGATTTTTTTCATCTGACCTATATTTTAAATCCCGGAGCAGCCTTCGGGATCTTAGCCGGTCAGAAATGGTTTTTTGTAGTTATCTCCTTCTTGTTCTTAGGAGCGGTAATTTATTTTAATAGAAAAATACCAAGGGAGCATAAACTTATGAAAATTGCCCTGGGTCTAGTCTGTGGGGGAACCTTGGGCAATCTCTTGGACAGATTGTTTATCGGGCAGGTAATAGATTTTTTAGATTTTAAAGTTTGGTCTTATATTTTCAATATTGCTGACAGCGCTCTAGTTATCGGCGGTCTGGCCTTAGCTATCCTTGTTTACCGCTGGGACAAAAACAAGTGATGTTTTACTTCTTACGGCGACGCAGAGAGGGGTTCTAATTATTTTTCTGTTTTACTCTCCGGTCGCAGTGTTTTTTGTTAAAATAAAAGGTAGCTTTACTCTACCTTAAAAATAGAGCGAAGCCCTGGTGCTTCGCCTGGTAAAGATAATATGGAAAGGTTAAGAAATGATAGATCCAAAAACAAACCAGGAAATTGAATATGAAGAATGGCAAAAAATAGATTTACCTGCTGGTTTGAGGCTTGATTTGGCTCTAGGGGAGAAGATCGAGGAAAGCAGAAATTATATCCAAACCCTGATTGCCGAAGAACGAGTTTTGGTTAATGGGCAATTAAAAAAAGCCAGCTACAGGGTGCGAGAGGAAGATTGTATAGAGATCAATCTTCCGGAACCTAAAGCTTTAAAAATTGAACCGGAAGATATCCCCTTGGATATCGTTTATGAAGATCGCGATTTACTACTTGTAAACAAGCCCCAGGGTATGGTTGTCCATCCTGCTCCCGGGTCTTTAAGGGGTACCTTAGTCAATGCCTTACTCCACCATTCCCCTCACCTTTCTAGGATTAATGGAGACATTCGCCCTGGAATTGTACATCGAATTGATAAGGATACTTCGGGTTTGCTCCTGGTAGCGAAAAACGATGAGACTCACCTCAAACTTACGGAGCAGTTTAAAGAACAGAAAGTAAAACGGAGCTATAGGGCAATTATTCACGGTGTACTTTCGGAACCGTCGGGGACAATTAAAGCCCCGATCGGCAGAGATCCCAAAGATCGTAAAAAAATGGCGGTAGTGTTTAAAAACGGAAAAGAAGCCATTACTCATTATTATATTCTGAAACGTTATCCACGCTTTACAGAAATAAAAGCAGTCCTTGAGACCGGAAGAACCCATCAAATCCGAGTACATATGGCCTATATCAAACACCCGTTGCTTGGGGATCCTCTTTATGGCCCCCGAAAGAACTTATTTAATCTTAAAGGCCAGGTTTTGCATGCCCAAACCCTGGCCTTTAAGCACCCCCGAACCGGGGAGGAGATGGAGTTTTCTACGGAAGTTCCTTCTTGGTATTCGGAGGTAATTGCGAAAATCGAGAAAGCAGGTTTAAATCCTGATTATACTTAGAGACGGAAAATGGAGACCGCGTTTTGTAGATCTTGCGCTAGTTGAGCCAACACTTGGCTCGAGGAGGCGATTTCCTCCATGACAGCCAACTGTTCTTCCGCGGCCGCGGAAACAACTTGAGCCTCATCAGCTGATTTGCGGCTTAAGTTGTCGATCTCATTTATGGATTTCACAACGTCTCCGCTCCTGACAGCCATTGTTTGGATTGCCGAAGAAATTTCCGTAATTTGGTCCGAAATTTCAGATACTAAAGCTGCAATTTCTCGGAAAGTTTCACCGGCAGTAATAACAACTTGAGCGCCTTCTTTTACTTCCCTAGTACCATGTTCCATAGCGTTGACCGCACTCTCGGTATCTATTTGAATAGCGTTGATCAGTTCGGCGATTTTTCCGGCTGAGTCTTGGGCTTGCTCGGCTAATTTAAGAACTTCGTCTGCAACCACGGCAAAACCCTTGCCTTGTTCACCTGCTTGCGCTGCTTCGATGGCGGCATTAAAGGCTAAAAGATTGGTTTGAGCGGCGATATCGGAGATAGTTTCCACAATAACTCCAATCTCTTGGGAACGTTCTCCCAACTTGGTTACCACTCCAGCCGAAGCGAGGACCGTTTCTTCGATTCTGGTGATTTGTTTTTCCGCATTTTCGGCTACTTTATCCCCCTCGCGGGCCTTTAGAGCCGCCAAATGGGTATGTTCGGTTACTTTTTGGGTATTTTCAGCTATTTGAGTCATATTTGCGGCCATATTTTTTATTAACTCTGCGGTCTCATGAGCGGCTTTTAATTGTCCCTCAGCTCCGACAGCAATAGCGCTAATTGAAGAGGCAGTGTGATTGGCGGCTTGGGTAGCTTGGTCCGCGCTGGCTGTAAGCTCTTCGGAAGCGCTGGAAACCTTTTCCGTGGCTTCCTGGACCTTTCGGATCAGAGAGAAGAGATTCTCAGCCATTTTGCTGACACTCGTACCTAGGCGCCCGAGTTCATCCCTGGAGATAATATTCAACTTGATTTGGGACATATCTCCGCTGGCCAGGCGATCCACTGCACCCTCTAAGAATTTAATAGGTTTTGTTATCCTTCTTGCGAAATACACTACAAATAAAGAAGCTAAAACTAGGATAACTAAAGTTATGGCTAGGGTGATATATAAAAGGGCGGCGACTTCCTTCGTCGTTTCTGCTTTGGGAACGTTGACAGCCACCGACCATTTAGTACCGGCAATAGGGGCGTAGGCGACATATTTATCGATCCCGTGAATAGTGTAATCACCAAGTCCGCACTGTCCCAGGGTCATTTGCTTGGTAATGTTTTGCAAGGAGGGCGGTATATTTTCATCCGTTAAGAGATTCTGCTGTCCGGCAATTTCTTGATCGGGGTGAACAATAACTAATCCATCATCTTGGATCACATAGGCAAAACCGGTTTCTGCGACTTTAAGGTTTAAAATTTGCTCGGTTATGCTTTCGATACTGACCGGTCCAAAGAGAATACCCACTACTTGGTCTTCATTTTTAATAGGCACGGCGACAATAGAAACTAAATTTCCGGTACTTCTGGAAACTAGCGGGTTGGAGATGTAGGTCTGTCCTTCTAAAACTGGGGCAAAATACTCCCGGTCGGAGATATTGACCACTGTTCCATGGGGATCCCAAGACATTCCGCTAGGATTGGCGTAGACAAGGGAATCGTATATGTCATTGGTTTTAAGGGCAGAAGTTAGAATAGGGATTATCTCTTCAGGGTCACCTTTGACAATTGTTGGATTGCTGGCCAACATTTTTAATTCCATCTGCCGGGTCTCAAACCATTCGGTAACGCCTGCGGCTGTTTTTTCGCTTTCGGCGATAAGGGTTTGTTGAATATTGTCAATCATTATACTTCTGGCCTTCCAATAATTAAGTCCTCCGAGGGCACTCATGGATAGCAAAAAGATAGCGACGATTGGTATTATTAACTTCATTCTGATACTTTTCATAAAAAAGGCCTCCTGGAAAATATAGTTTTTAGACTTATTTTGACTATATTAGACAAATTTACCGAAATACCTTCAACAAACTTTCGAATAAACCCCTACCGAAGTGAGAAAACAAAAACGGCCTTTAAACTCTTGCTATTTGAAGTACAAGGGTAGTTTATTTTCTCTAAATCGGCTGTTGGAAAAAATTATTAGCGAAGATTGACTTTTTCTTTTCTATATACTAGACTTATCCTAGTAAAAAGAAGGAAAACCTTTAAAATTTGTCCCGTGAGACAGGCAAGGTTAAAATAAGGCTTTTTTACAGACATTTAAGCTGCCTGCTTTTTGCCGGCAGCTTTTAATGTCCGGATAAAAAACATTTCCAGGATAAAACTATAGGGGGGTGGATCAAAGTGGAAGGCAAACCGAAAAAAAGAATAATGGACAGCGAGGCTATTCGCAGGGCAATTAGTCGAATCGCTCATGAGATTCTAGAAAGAAATAAGGGTACCGAAGATTTGGTATTGATCGGAATAAGAACCAGAGGGGTTCCCTTAGCTGAAAGGGTGCAGGAAAGAATCTTCGAGTATGAAAATGTTAAGGTCCCCTTAGGTTTACTTGATATCACTCTTTACCGAGACGATTTGAGTTTAGTTGATGTCCAGCCTGTAGTCCATGAAACCAGGGTGCCTTTTAACCTTGATGGCAAGATTGTTATTCTGATCGATGATGTTCTTTTTACCGGGAGAACTGTCCGCGCTGCTTTGGATGCTTTAATTGACTTAGGCCGTCCCCGGAAAATACAACTAGCTGTTTTGATAGATCGGGGACATCGGGAACTCCCGATTCGAGCCGATTATGTAGGCAAAAATCTTCCGACCTCCAGTAGTGAAATAGTCTCGGTCTGTTTACAGGAAACAGATAATCGGGAAGAAGTACTGTTATTAGAAAAATGAGATTTTTCGTATACCCAGCAGTCATTTAGACCCTTTAAAAGCTTATCCTGTGAGATAGCCAAGGGTGAGAAGAGTTGTTAACAATTCCTCCTACCCTGAAAGCGGAGGAATTTTTGGTTTATAAATGATGGAAGGGGGAGGTCTGCATGCGGTGGAAGCATAAAGACCTACTGGATTTAGAAAACATTAATGCTCAAGAAATAGAATACATTTTGCAGACGGCCGTTCCCATGAAAGAGGTACTGAGCCGTCCGATAAAAAAGCTTCCTACCCTACGGGGTAAAAACGTCGCCTTAATGTTTTATGAACCCAGTACCAGAACTAAGACATCTTTTGAAACGGCAGCCAAAATCCTCGGAGCGGATATAACTAATTTTTCGGTAACGCAGAGCAGTGTCCGAAAAGGGGAAAGTCTTTTGGATACGGCGAAAACCTTGCAAGCTATGAATGTGGACTTGGTAGTTATACGTCATGCTTGCTCCGGGGCCTCTCAGTTTTTGGCCAAACAATTATCAGCAGCAGTTATTAATGGCGGAGATGGGCAACATGCCCATCCAACTCAAGCTCTCCTCGACTATTTTACAATTAAAGAACGGCTGGGGAGTTTTGAGGGCAAGAAAGTACTTATAGTCGGTGATATTTTGCATTCCCGGGTAGCAAGGAGTAATGTTTTAGGCTTAAAAAAATTAGGTGCCGAGGTAGTTTTAGTAGGGCCGCCAACTTTGCTTCCAACGGAAATGAAATACTTGGGGGTTAAAACCGCCTATGATCTGGATCGTGAACTGCCGGGGGCCGATGTAGTCATGGCTTTACGTCTCCAGTTGGAAAGACAGAAAAAAGGGCTCCTCCCTTCAATTCGGGAATATAATAAGCTCTACGGATTGACGACAGAGAGAATGAAAAAAACCGGGAAAGAGACAATTATCCTACACCCGGGGCCTTTAAATAGGGGAGTTGAAATCTCTAGTGATTTGGCTGATAGCCTTCAGTCGGCAATAGAAGAACAGGTCACCAATGGAGTGGCGGTAAGAATGGCTCTTATTTATCTTTTGATCGGAGGTGGCACTGGACATGCTATGGCTTAAAAATGTAAATTTAGTTGATCCGGGCCAGAATATTGCAGGTTTAAAAGACCTGATAGCCAAGGATGGAAAAATAGTAAAGATAAGTGCCCCCTTAAAGGAAGAAGAGGTCCGGGAGATTTTAGAGGTAGAGGATTTACGAAAAGTAGACCAGGTGGAGGGAAATGGCAAATACCTTTTTCCTGGTTTTGTGGATGCCCATGTTCATTTGCGGGAACCGGGGCAGGAAGATAGAGAAGATATTTTAAGCGGATCCAAAGCGGCGGTAAGAGGGGGGTTCACTTCCATATTAGCGATGGCTAATACCGAGCCTATTGTCGATACCAGAGCCTTAGTGGAGTTTGTGTCTCTGCAGGGGCAGAGGGCTGGGAAAGCCAGAGTTTACCCTGTAGGGGCAGTGACTAAGTCTTTTGGTGGTCAAGAACTGGTAGAAATGGTCGATCTTAAGGCCGGCGGGGCAGTGGCCTTTTCCGACGATGGTCGAGGAATTCAAAACTCGGAGATAATGCGCCTGGCTTTAGAGTATGCCAAGCTTACTGAGTGCCCGATTATTAGCCATTGCGAAGATGAAAAATTGGCTGCCCAAGGGGTAATGCGTAAAGGAGAAGCTAGTGCGAGATTAGGACTGAACGGGATCCCCGCTTGTGCTGAGAGTGTGATGGTGGCTCGGGATGTACTTTTGGCCGGGGAAACAGGGGGTAAAATCCATATAGCTCATGTTTCAACAAAGGAAAGCGTTTGGATTATAAAAAAAGCAAAAAGCCTGGGAATTGATGTAAGTGCAGAGGTAAATCCTCATCATTTACTTTTTACAGATGAGGATGTTCAAGCAACAAACACCAACTTTAAAGTTAATCCCCCCCTGCCTTCCAGGGAGGACCAGGAGGCCTTGTTGGAAGGTTTAATAGAAGGAACAATCGATATGATAGCTACAGATCACGCTCCCCATACTTGGGAAGACAAAGCCAGACCCTTTGGGGAAGCCCCTTTTGGCATTAATGCCTTAGAGGTGGCTCTAGCCGCTGTTTGGCAGGAACTGGTGCAAAACAAGAAATTCTCGGTAGAAAAATTAGTTGAAATCTGGGCTTTAAACCCGGCAAAGCGGTTCGGACTCCCCGGGGGGACTTTAAAAGAAGGGCTCCCTGCAGATTTAGTTTTGTTTGATCCGGATTATAAAGAAGTGATTACCGGGGCGACTTTGGAATCCAAATCTCAAAACACTCTTTTCCTCGATCGGGAGCTGCAAGGGTTTCCTATCCGGACCTGGGTAGGGGGGAAATTAGTGATGAAGGATAGAAAGGTTATAGACGACTAATTCTAGGGTAGGAAATAAATTTCGGGTCAGGATTAAGGTGAAAAAAATGCATGGTACAGAGATTGTTATCGAGAATAGACAATTGGGTTTTCAGGATCAAGGATTATTGGAAATGATTATAAGAGGAAAGATCGCTCAGACAGCCCTTCCCGGGCAGTTTGTATTCCTAAAAGCGGGTCCCACTCAAGATCCTCTTCTCCGTCGACCTTTGAGCATCGCTCGTATTGATAGAAAATTAGGCGAGATTGCTCTTCGTTATAGAGTCAGCGGTCAGGGGACAAAGCTTTTAAGCCAGCTTAAAGAGGGAGAAGAAGTGGATATTCTCGGCCCTTTAGGAAACGGATTTTCAATCCCCGAAAAGGGAAAACTGCTTTTACTGGCCGGTGGAATAGGAATTTTCCCGCTTCTCTCCATCATCGAAGAGGTTCAAGCCCATAAAGCTTATAAAGATTTGGAATTGAAAATTTTTTGGGGCGGAGAGGATAAAAGATTTTTAGAAAGCGCCGGACTCAAGGAATTAAGGGCTAAGAATTTGGACTGTAAAGTTTCAACCCTGGACGGAAGTCTCGGCCGTCAAGGGTTGCTTACCGATCTTTTAAATGATTTCCTGACCGGATCAGATAATGGGGCTTTAGGAGAGGTGGAAGCTGTTGCCTGTGGCCCTAAGGGGATGTTAAAAGCGGTAACAGAGATCTGTTTGGCGAAAAAAATCCCTCTTCAGGTCTCTTTAGAGGAGAGAATGGCCTGTGGAATCGGGGCTTGCTTGGGCTGTGTATGTACTGTTCAAGAGGGTTCGGATTTAGCCAGGAAAAGAGTTTGTAAAGAAGGACCGGTTTTTGAGGCCAGGGAGGTAGTATGGGATGTCTGAAATTGATCTAAGGACCGATTTAGCGGGTTTAAGCTTAAAAAACCCCGTTCTCACCTGTTCTGGCACCTATGGTTTCGGAGAGGAGTACGCATCTTTTTACAGCCCCTCTTTATTAGGAGGGATAACAGTCAAGGGGATCACTCCTGAACCCCGTCTCGGAAACCCTGGGCCCAGGATTGCCGAGACCCCTGCCGGGATGTTAAATTCCGTCGGTTTAGAAAACCCCGGTTTAAAGGAATTTATCACTTCGTATTTACCTAAACTGGAAAAGCTTAAGACTGTAGTGATTGTTAATATTTCTGGTTTTTCCCTGGAGGATTATGCTCTCATGGCTTCCTCACTACCGGAGGATTCTTGTGTAGGAGCTATCGAAGTCAATATTTCCTGTCCCAATGTTAAAAAAGGAGGCCTAGCTTTTGGTACTAACCCGAAAAGTGCGGAAGAAGTAATAGCTGTTGTCAGAGAGAATACTTCCCTACCTTTGATCGCCAAACTTTCTCCTAATGTTACCGATATTGGGGAAATGGCTAAGGCTGTGGAAAGGGGCGGGGCGGATATTATTTCTTTGATCAACACCCTTTTAGGGATGAAAATAGATATTCAAAATCAAAAACCTTTGCTGGGTAATATCATGGGTGGGCTTTCCGGACCAGCGGTTCGCCCTATTGCCCTCCGAATGGTCTATGAAGTATATAAAACAGTTCAATTACCTATTATCGGTATGGGGGGAATTAGCACCTGGGAGGATGCTGTAGAATTTATGCTTGCCGGCGCTTCGGCGATCAGTGTGGGTACGGCAAACTTTATCAATCCCTTAGCTCCTTTAGAGATTATTGCCGGACTTGAAAAATACTGTAAACAAAAAGGATTTTCTTCAGTAAAAGAAATTATCGGTCTGGCGCACCGGTAGGGCGGTTTCCATGACCTTGGGTAATTAAATTCAAACATTACAAGGAGGGATTATTGATGCCCATTCCGAACCAACTGAATCAAAAAGTAATCGTGGCCTTGGATGTCAATTCTCGAGAAAAGGCTCTGGATATAGCCAAAGAACTTGCTGGCAGTGGCTGTTGGCTAAAAGTAGGCTTAGAATTATATGCTCTTTCGGGTTTGAGCTTAATTGAAGAATTTAAAAAATTAGGTTTTTCTATATTTCTGGATTTAAAACTTCACGATATTCCCACCACTGTGGAAAAGACCTTAAAGGTGTTGACTTCCTCTGGCGTGGATATGATCAATGTACATTGTAGTGGCGGCTATGAGATGATGGCCAGGGGAGCGGAGGTCTGCCAGAGAGCGAATAAGAAACTTATCGGTGTTACTGTTTTAACCAGTATGGGAGATGAGGAATTGCCCACTATTGGTATTAAAAGTGGGGCAAAACAGCAGGTCTTAACCCTGGCTAAACTGGCCCAAAAAGCCGGTTTGGACGGAGTTGTAGCTTCGGCTCAAGAGGCGAGACTTCTGCGGGAAAAAATAGGGCCGGAATTTTTATTAGTAACCCCTGGAATTCGTCCCCAAAACAGTGATTTAAATGATCAGGTCCGGGTGCTTACCCCTACCCAAGCTCTGGAAGCGGGAAGTTCCTATCTTGTTATCGGCAGACCTATCACCCAGGCGGATAAGCCGCGAGAGGCTTTAGAAAATCTTTGGGTCTAGTTTAAAATTGGAGGTGAGAGAATGGTCGATAGTTGCCGTGAAAAACAACTGAGTGAAACCGAAATTTTACAGATGTTTATAGATTCAGGGGCGCTTTTAAAAGGGCATTTTTTATTAACCTCGGGGAAACACAGCGGGGAGTATATGCAGTGTGCCCAAGTTTTACAATATCCGGATAAAGCGGCTCTTCTAGCTTCTGAATTGGCTAAAAAATTTAAAGGGTTGGCAGTGGAAACCGTTGTCGGTCCGGCTATGGGCGGGATTATTGTTGCCCATGAAATGGGAAAAGCTTTAGGAGTCAGGGCTATTTTTACCGAGAGAAAGAACGGGGAGATGACTTTACGCCGAGGATTTAAATTGAGAAAGGAGGAAAAAGTTCTAGTAGTGGAAGATGTTATTTCTACCGGAGGCTCGGTACGGGAAGTTTTGGAAATTGTTCGGGCTTTGGGGGCAGAACCGGTTGGCGTAGGGGTTCTTGTGGATCGCAGCGGGGGAAAAGTAAGCTTTGGTGATCTTCCTTTACATAGTCTGGTAAAAACCAATATCGAGGCCTATGATCCGGAAAGTTGCCCTCTCTGTAAAGAGGGATTAAAAGCTGAAAAACCGGGAAGTAGGGAAAACTAATCAAAAAAACCCCCTTGCCAAAAGCGGCAACAGGGGGTTAATTTTTAAAGTTTTATTTTAAGGCCGTTGTGACGATAGCCATTTTATAAACTTCTTCGGTATTACAGCCCCTGGAAAGGTCGTTGATAGGAGCATTGAGACCTTGTAAAATCGGGCCTACAGCCTCAAAACCGCCTAAGCGCTGAGCAATCTTATAACCGATATTGGCGGAATTGATATCCGGAAAAATAAAGGTATTGGCTTGTCCGGCAACTGGGGACTTGGAAGCTTTGGTTTTCGCAACGGTGGGTGAGATTGCGGCATCGAACTGCAGTTCTCCGTCTACCAGGAAATCTAAATCCATAGCCATTAATTGTTCAGCGGCACTTCTCACTTTATCGACCGCTTCTCCAGCACCTGAACCCAGGGTGCTATAGGAGAGGAGAGCGACTTTGGGTTCGATGGAGAAAACTTTAGCAGTTCTGGCTGTTTCCAAGGTAATCTCCACCAGGTCCTCTACACTGGGGTCAATATTAATGGCACAGTCTCCCATTACATAAAGCTCTAACCCTCCTTCTTTAGCAGGGCGAACCATAATAAAGGAACTGGAAACTATTTTTTTACCGGGTTTAGTCTTAATTAACTGCAGGGCCGGACGAACGGTATCTGCTGTGGAGTATGTAGCTCCGCCCAACAACGCATCGGCATAACCCATTTGAACGAGCATAGTTCCAAAATAATTCGTTCTTTTGAGAGCTTCGCGGCAGGCATCCTCATCCATTTTTCCCTTTCTCAACTCAGCCATTTTTTTAACCATGGCTTCCATATCCGGATAGTCAAGGGGATCTATTATTTCAATACCTTCAATATTGCAATTATGTTCTTTAGCTGCCGCTTCAATTTCTTCTTTATTTCCTAACAGAATAGGAGCTAAAATTTCCTCTTTATGAAGCCGTTCAGCAGCTTTCAAGATCCGGTGATCAGTCCCTTCGGGGAAAACCAATTTCCTCTTGTCCGCTTTAAGAGTGGCGATCATATTTGTGAACATATACCAAAAACCTCCGTTCTAATTATAAAACTCACATTAAAATTATAAGCTAAAAAGCGATAATTAATCAATTAAATATCTTTTTCATTTTTTTGCGCAAAAAATGGCCAAAAAAAAATAAGTCAGATGATTATTTAACTAAACCATTTTCTATGCTAGAATTGGAAGCAAGGATTAGAAGGATTCTAAATAACTGATCGGGGGAGTATTTTGAAAGAATTAAACTTGTCGCTTTTTTCGAGAAAAAGCCCAATGATTGGGGAGGGCGTGAACAGGGATGCATGTCCATGAATTTGGAGATAAGGAATCTAAAACCATTGTTTTCCTTCACAGTGGGGGAGTGAGTAGTTGGATGTGGGAAAAACAAGTGGCAGCCTTTAGAGACTTTCACTGTTTGGTTCCCGATCTACCCGGCCATGGGAAAAGCAAGAATATGGGATCTTTTTCAATTCGCGATTCCGCTGTGAAAATCGCCGCTATGATAAAGGAGAAAACCTTGGACGGTAAAGCCTATGTGGTTGGACATTCCTTAGGAGCCCAAATTTCAGTGGAATTATTAGCCCTATCTCCGGAAATAATTGAAAAGGCAGTTGTAGGCAGTGCTTTGGTTAAAGGGAAAGGGATGCCCGGGTGGGTAAAGTTTTTGTTTCGCGGAACAATGCCTTTGGCTAAGAAGAAATGGTTTGCAAAGTTACAGGCTAAGGCTTTGAAAATACCTCCGGAATACTTTTCAAAGTACTATGAAGATTCTAAAACCTTCCGGGGGGAAACTCTATTGGAAATCCTTGAGGAAAATGCAAGGTATACTCTGCCCAGGGGTTTAAGCAAATGTTATGTCCCTACTCTTGTTTTAAGTGGGGAAAAGGAAAGTAAAGAGATGCTTAAATCTGTCTGGGATATAAGCGCAATAATGCCTAAAGCCGAAGGATATTTAATAGCTGATTTAGGACATTCTTACTGTTTTGAATCCCCGGAGCTATTTAACAGAATACTAAAGGCTTGGTTTAATGAGGGGGAACTTCTCTAGAGCAATTAAAAACTATTAGACCTTGTAGCTAATTTCACCTTTTTAAACTATAAACTATAAGCACCTTACCCGGGGGCTTATAGTTTTTTGTTTTAAGGGACATTTAATATCCTCGTTCAGATTGGGAAAATCTATTAGAGACAAAACTATTTCAAAAAAGGAGCGAGAAAATGTCTGAAAAAGAAAAAATGCTAAAAGGTTTACCTTATCGGGCTTTTGATGAGGAATTACAGAAAGAGCGCCAGCGGACCAAGGAAAAGATATTTGAATTTAACACTTTACCTCCTAAAAAGGAAGAGAAACGAGTACAAATTATAAAGGATTTGTTTGGCGGAACCGGTGTTAGTTTTGTAATTGAACCTCCTTTTCACTGTGATTATGGTTATAATATTTATATCGGTGAAAACTTTTACGCTAATTATAATTGCACAATTTTAGACTGTGCCAAAGTAATAATCGGTGATAATGTTCTCTTTGGACCTAATGTGAGCCTTTTTACGGCTGCCCACCCTCTTTATTTTCAAGAGCGGCTTGAGGGATGGGAATATGCTTACCCGATTGTAATAGGGGATAACGTTTGGCTTGGTGGCGGAGTTATTGTTAACCCGGGTCTTAAGATCGGTAATAATGCGGTTATCGGTTCCGGCAGTGTATTGACCAAGGATATCCCAGCCGATACTTTAGCAGCAGGAAACCCTTGCCGGGTAATCCGGGAACTTACAAATGAAGAGAAGAATTTTTTAAAGAACCAAATTTAGAAATAAGTTAAGAGGGGGAGATAGATTGATAACGAAATTTAGTGATCTCTTTGAGAACTATGAAAGCTTTTCCAATAAGAAATATATTTTAAATAAGGTTACACCGCGTCTAATCTGGCAAGTATCAGATGTCTTTATTAAAGGAATAAAAAATAAAGTCCAGAATTATTCCGGTCAGGGTCGATTGGATGAGGAGCAATGTTTAAAAGAATTATGTAATATTATCTGCACCTACGCTGAAATTGACAAGACGGGAAATTGGGCTTGGTATTTTCTTATCGAGGACTATAAAGATGCTTTTCAAAGGTTTTTAGTAAAGCCTTTTCCTAAATTTATGGATGTAACCAGTAAAGTGGCTCTGGAATTTTTAGAGGGTAAAATTACAAAGGATTTAAACGCTGTTTTCTTCGAGAATAATTTCGGTTATCGCCTTCAAAATAATGTTCAAGAGCCGTGGATATGTATTGACCCTCAAGTGTCCCCTCTTAAGGATTAACTTTATCTTTTAGAGATTAAGAGTTATAATCAGGTATAATTTAGAGAAAGAGATCTTTATCACAAGGAGGAATAACAATGGCCATTAAACGTAAAAAAATTTCAGTCATCGGCGGGGGATTTACCGGGGCGACAACAGCCTTCTTATTAGCCCAGAAGGAGCTGGGGGATATTGTTTTGGTAGATATTCCGCAAATGGAAAACCCGACAAGGGGTAAGGCTTTGGATATGTTAGAAGCGAGTCCGGTCCAGGGTTTTGATGCTCGGATTTCCGGGACCGCTGATTATGCGGATACAAAAGATTCCGATATAGTGGTTATTACCGCTGGGGTAGCCCGCAAACCTGGGATGAGCAGGGACGATTTGGTCCAAACAAATCATAAAATTATAAAAGCGGTTACCAAGGAAATTGTAAAGTATTCCCCTGATTGTTTTATAATTGTTTTAACCAATCCTGTGGATGCTATGACTTATACTGTTTTTAGAGAGTCCGGTTTTCCTAAAAATAGGGTAATCGGGCAATCGGGGATTTTAGATACGGCTCGGTTTCGAACTTTTGTGGCCCAAGAGCTGAATCTTTCGGTCAAGGACATTACCGGCTTTGTTCTAGGAGGCCACGGAGATGATATGGTACCTTTGATCCGTTATTCCTATGCCGGTGGGATTCCCTTAGAAAAATTGATTCCTAAGGATCGTTTAGAGGCAATTGTGGAACGCACCCGTAAGGGTGGGGGCGAGATTGTTAATCTATTAGGTAATGGGAGTGCTTATTACGCCCCCGCAGCCTCCTTGGTAGAAATGGTGGAAGCTATTTTAAAAGATCAACGCCGAATCCTTCCTACCATTGCCTATTTGGAAGGAGAATATGGGTATCATGACCTTTATTTAGGGGTTCCGACCATTCTAGGGGGAAAGGGAATAGAAGAAATAATTGAATTGGAGTTAACTCCAGAGGAAAAAGAGAGTCTTCACAAATCTGTGGACTCGGTTCGTAAAGTAATGAGCATTCTAACCTGATATTAAGTATTGGACTGGCCTATTGAGGCCAGTTTTTTTGTTTTTTCTTCGATCTCCCGCGGGTTTACTTGTATACGGGCTACCCCGGATTCCATAGCGGCCTTTGCAACTGCGGCCGCAACTGCCGGAGCTACCCGAGGATCAAAGGGAGCAGGGATGACCCGATCGGGGTTTAACTCTTCTTCTGAAATTAGGTCGGCAATGGCGCTTACAGCAGCCATTTTCATACTTTCGTTAATGCAAGTGGCCCGAACATCCAAAGCCCCGCGGAAAATACCCGGGAAAGCCAAAACATTATTAACCTGATTAGGGTAGTCGGAACGGCCTGTACCGACGACCAAAGCTCCGGCTGATTTTGCTTCCTGGGGCAGGATTTCCGGATCGGGATTGGCCATGGCAAAGATAATGGGATCGGGCTTCATGAGTTTAACCATTTCTTTTGTTAAAGCGCCTGCGGCGGAAACTCCTATAAAAACATCTGCCCCTTCGATAACATCTTCTAGTTCTCCTTTGAGTTTTTCAAGATTGGTGATTTTAGCGATTTCCTCTTTTACACTATTCATGCCTTCAGGGCGTCCTTCGTAAATGGCTCCCTTAGTGTCGCACATAAGGACATCCTTAACCCCATAACTTTCTAAAAGTTTAATAATGGCAATTCCCGCTGCCCCGGCTCCATTGACAACTATTCGGATTTCGGACATCTTTTTTTGGGCCAGTTTCAAGGCATTAACTAAACCGGCGGCAGTAACTATGGCTGTCCCATGTTGGTCATCGTGGAAAATAGGAATCTTAGTTTCCTTTTCCAAACGTTTCTCAATAATAAAGCAATTCGGGGCTGCAATATCCTCTAAATTTACTCCCCCGAAGGTAGGTTCCAAAAGTTTTATGGTTTCTATAATTTCATCTATATCCGTAGTTTTTAAACAGATGGGAAAAGCATCTACCCCGGCGAAACTCTTAAATAAAACCGCTTTTCCTTCCATCACCGGTAAAGCAGCTTCCGCTCCGATATTGCCTAAACCGAGAACGGCTGTGCCGTCGGAAACCACAGCTACCGTATTACCCTTCATGGTATAATCGTAGACTTTCTCCGGTTGGGCATGGATTACTTTGCACGGTTCCGCTACACCGGGAGAATAAGCCAGGCTCAGATCCTTAGCATTTTGAACCGGAACTTTGGAAACCGTCTCTAACTTTCCTTTGTGAAAATAGTGCATTTGTAGTGATTCTTCTCGTAATGTCAAAGCTGTCACTCCTTAAAAACATATAGACTCTAAGATAAACTTTTTTTAATATTCAAGCAAGTAAATAGCGCTGTTAAAACTCTAAAACTTCTTTTAAGCTATTCTTTTGTTGCTAAAAGCCGGTCAATTTCTTCTTGCTTCGCAGTAACGAAGAGAGTTTTGTTTTGTTCATAAATAACCATTCCCGGCTTTGCACCCCGGGGTTTTTTAACATATTTTGCCCGGGTGTAATCCACAGGGATATTGGAAGAATATCTGGCCGGGCTAAAATAAGCGGCGAGAGCCGCGGCTTCCAGCAGAGTTTGTTCATCGGGGAACTCTTCTTCCCGATTTAAAGGGACAATAACATGAGCGCCGGGAATGTCTTTAACATGGAGCCAAAGGTCGGTGGGCTTGGCTTCCTTTAGGGTCAGGCGATCGTTTTGCTTATTATTCCGTCCGACAATGATAGTTTTCCCGGTTTTGGAAATATAACGATGGGGTTGGGAAATTCTTTCTTCCTCTTTTCTTTTACGGGAGCCGGCTCTTTTTCTTTGTTTCGCATTTTTATCGGCAATATAACCTTGCTCCACCAGTTCAGTATATATTTCGTCAAGCTCAGTTTCATCTTCCGCTTGTTCAATACCGGAAAGCAGAGATTGAAGATAAAGGACTTCTTCCGAGACAGCATCTAAAAAGGGTTTAGTTTTTTTAATTGCGGATTTAGCTTTATTATATTGTTTGAAATAACGCTGGGCATTTTCCGCTCCGCTTAAAGCAGGGTCCAGAGGAATAGTAAGGGGCTTGAGATCCGGATCAGTATAATCCTCCACTGTAATTTCAGTCATTCTGGGCGTTAGTTTATAGAGGTTAGCAGTTAAAAGTTCGCCAAACTTTTGTGCTTTTAACTCTTTTTCGGCTTTGGTTATAGTGTTTTGGTAAATTCCTTGTTTCTTTTTCGATCGCTGGTATTGATCCCGGACAACCTTTAGCAAGGACCCTCTGCGGGCTTCGTTTTGGTGATGAGCAGTTTTTTGTTCATAATAAATTCGTATGGCGTCATTAAGGCTAGGCACCGGCTGCCAGAGGCAATCAAAATATTGTTCATAAGGAATTAAAGAAAAGGCGTAAGGCGGGGTCTTAAGTTTGGAAGTATAATAAATACCGGGTTTTGGTACAAAAGTATCCCTATCCCGCAAAAAGTAGGCATAAACTTGAAAAAGACGGCTTAGATCAATATCCCCGCAGTTATCTAAAACTTCATCCAGATCCAGTTTAGCCCTCAAAACTATCTCCTTGGCTAATTCCGGACTCAAACCTTGGAAGAGGGCTACTAGAGCATCTTTTACTTTTCTGTCTAAAGGATATTCCAAAAGGCGAGCGGTGAAATCCTGTTCGTTATCTACTACTGGGGTTTTATCTTGAGTCGGGGGAAGAATGTATTCTCTTCCCGGTAGAACTTCACGGTGTTTGGAAAGAAGGGAAGAATAGCGTCTCAGGCCGTCAAGGATGGTATTTGATTGGGGATTTACTAAAATCAAGTTGCTATGCTTACCCATAATTTCTAAGTAAAGGTGGTAGTCTTGCAGATCACTTTTTTCATTATGGTTTTGAATATTAAAAAGAATAATTCTATCTAAACCCAACTGACGAAGATCGGTAATTTTGCCCCCTTCCAAATGTTTGCGAAGAATCATGCAGAACATGGGAGGATGGGCAGGGTTTTTTTTGGTTTGATCGGTAAGGTGAATTCTAGGAGCGGTACTGCCGGCATTAATTAAAAGTCGTCGGTATTCTCTTCTCCCTCGAAGTAAAAGATGGACTTCTTCCTTTTCCGGTTGTTGAATTCTATCTATGCGGGTGTCGATTAAAAGTGGAAACAGTTCCTTTATTAAATGGTGGATTGTGATACTGTCTAAGGCCATGGAAACTCCTTTCCTCAAATAAATTTCAAGTTAAGTATAACATAGATTAAGTTATTTTTTGCGGACAGGCTGAATAGCATGTACTAAGGGCTTTAGGGAAAAGGAGGAACCAAGATGCAGCGACTAATGTGGCATATACTCACCAGCAGTGAAATAGGAAGGCACCTCAAGGTGGACCCGGAGAGGGGTTTGAGCGATAGGGAGGCTAAACAGCGGCTGGTGGAATTTGGGCCTAATGTTTTGACGGTCAAAAAAGGGGTTAACCCAGCTTTCTTATTTTTAGGCCAATTCAAAGATTTTATGGTTTTGGTTTTAATGGTAGCCACACTGATATCCGGTTTATTAGGGGAGATAGCTGATGCCATTACTATTTTAGCGATTATTTTAGTCAATGCCATTTTAGGGTTTGTGCAAGAGTTTAAGGCTGAAAAATCGATGCAGTCTTTACGTTCTTTAACTGCTCCGGAGGCTACAGTTTTAAGAAACAACACTTTACGAAAAATTCCCGCTTCGGAACTGGTCCCTGGAGATATTGTCATGGTTAAAGCGGGAGATCGTGTTCCTGCTGATGTTCGCTGGCTTAAAACTACAAATCTAATGCTTGAGGAATCGGCCCTTACCGGCGAGTCCCAACCGGTGAGCAAGGTAAATCATCCCCTGCGAGAAGAGTATATCCCTATTGCCGATCGTAAAAACATGGGCTTTATGGGTACCGTTGTTGTAGGCGGCAGGGGGATAGGAATTGTTATTGCTACAGGAATGGAAACAGAGATGGGAATTATCGCCGGCATGATTCAAGACGCTAAAGAAGAAGAAACTCCTTTACAGAAAAGGTTAGCTCAATTGGGAAAATGGCTGGTGACCATCAGTTTAGCGGTGTGTTTTGTAGTGGTGGTTACCGGGATTCTACAGGGTGAAAGCCTGACTAAAATGTTCTTTGCCGGGGTAACCCTTGCCGTGGCTGCTATTCCGGAAGGACTTCCGGCTATAGTAACGGTAGCTTTGGCTATCGGGGTCCAGAGGATGGTTAAAAGAAGAGCTATAATCCGCAAATTACCGGCTGTAGAGACCTTAGGGTGTGCAACTGTGATTTGTGCCGATAAAACCGGGACTTTAACTCAAAATGAAATGACGGTCAGGAAAATTTATTGTGAGGACCGGATTATTACAGTGAGCGGTCAGGGGTATGATCCTAAAGGGGATTATCAGGGAATTGATGTTTACAAGGATAAAGGCCCCTTGAGGGAACTACTTAAATGCGCGGCTTTATGCAATAATGCTGTCCTTACCAAAAAAGGAATCCGGGTAAGCGGTCTATTTCGAGATAATAAAAGCAGGGTGTGGAAAATAGAAGGGGATCCTACTGAAGGAGCCTTGCTGGTTGCCGCTGCCAAAGCAGGGGTTTGGCGAGAAGGTCTGGAACGAAAACTGGAAAGGGTTGCCGAAATACCCTTTAATTCGGAACGTAAAAGGATGACTGTTCTTTATAGGGATAAGAAAAACCTCAAAGCTTATGTTAAAGGAGCTCCGGATACAATCCTTGCCCTTTGTACCCGGGAGATGACTAAGGAAGGGATAGTAGAGCTTACCCCGGAAAGAAAAAAAGAGATTCTCTCTATAAATGATGAGATGGCTAGTCAGGCTTTGCGAGTTTTGGCTTTAGCGGAAAGAGAAGTGGCTGAAGAAGAAACAGAGAGAGAAATCGAAAAAGATTTGATCTTTATCGGGTTAATGGGGATGATTGATCCCCCGCGGATAAGCGCCATTAAGGCTATTAGAATATGTAGAGCAGCCGGGATTAAGCCTGTTATGATTACTGGTGATCATAAATTGACGGCTGCGGCAGTAGCCCGGGAATTGGGCATTTTTCAAGGCTCTAATTCTCGAGTGGTTACCGGCACGGAACTGGAAAGAATGAGCGATGAAGATTTAAGAGAAGAGGTAATGGATATTGCTGTTTTCGCCAGAGTTGCTCCCCGGGATAAACTCAGAATTGTTAGGGCCTTAAAAGAAAACGAACAAATTGTGGCCATGACTGGGGACGGGGTGAATGACGCCCCGGCGATTAAAGAAGCGGATATCGGTGTTGCTATGGGGCAAAGCGGAACTGATGTAGCTAAAGAGGCTTCGGCAATGGTTATTGCCGATGATAATTTTGCAACCATTGTGGCGGCTATTGAGGAAGGGAGAGGAATCTACGATAATATCCGGAAGTTTATCCGTTATCTTCTCTCCTGCAATTTAGGTGAGGTTTTAGTTATGTTTTTAGGAACTTTGGCGGGGCTCCCCCTTCCCTTATTACCCATTCAAATCTTGTGGGTGAATCTAGTGACCGACGGTCTACCAGCCATGGCTTTAGGAGTGGACGGCACGGACCCGGAAATAATGAAGAGGAAACCGCGTAAACCTAACGAAAGTGTTTTTGCCAGAGGGTTAGGGCGTAAAATTCTAATGCGAGGGACTATGATCGGTATTGGAACCTTAATTGTCTTTGTCCTCGGTTTATGGTCCGGAGTAGGGCTTTTAGAAGCTCGGACCATGGCTTTTACTACCTTGGTTTTTTCTCAACTCTTTCATGTTTTTGATTGTAAATCAGAAAGCCGTGGAATTTTCGAAGTTGAATTGTTTTCCAATCCTTATTTAATTGTGGCCGTCTTTATTTCCGCGACAATGCAGTTAAGTGTAATTTATTTACCGGCTTTGCAAGCTATTTTTAAAACCGCTGCTCTCGGTTTCTGGCAATGGGGTATTATCCTCATAGTAGCCGGTGGTCCGAGCCTGTTAATCGGCTTTGGAAGAGCATTTCTGAACGGGCTCCGGCGGAGAAAACGCTTTGCCTAAATTGTTTAATATCTTGACGCCTGCCCTATTTGAAGTAAAATAATAAGAAAAGCTCAAAAATATACATAATTTGCACAAAAATGTAATTTTGAGCAAGGGTAGGGGGATGGGCAAAAATTGAAATGGTTTTTAAATTTTAAGACAAGGACCAAATTAATCATCGGGTTTTTATTGATGGTGTTAATAATTCTTCTCCAAGGAACTTTTAGCTATTTAAATGTTAATAAAGTTAATAATAATGTGGCGAAGATATACCAGGACGGTTTAGGAAAAATAAAACTGGTAGAAGAGATAAATACCAATTTGGATCTTGCTGAAAATGAAATTGCAAATATTGTCTGGAAACAACAGGTGGTTCAAGACATAGAGGAATTAGAACAAAGATATACCCATATCAAGAATCTTGCCCGGAATAATAACGCCCTTATGAAAGAGTATAAAAGTTTTGACCTTATGAATACTGAAGAAGAGCTTATAAAAAGATATGAAACAGTTATTGCAGACTATAGAGCTACTTGGGAAATGACAATTGAGGCTGTTAAAAACAAGGATTATGAACTTGGTCAGGAGCTGAATGAAAGCGCGGCTGAAATTAGAGAAGAATTAAGAAGAATCCTCAGCGGTATGGAGGGGGAAGCGGAGCGCTTTGCCGATAGTCTCAAAGCTGCCTCTGATGAGGTTTACAAAAGAACAATTTTCACGATCTCTATAATCAGTATTGCCGGCTTGTTTATTGCTATATTTTTAGGGGTCTTGATCAGCATTATAGTAACCAGACCGATTAGGAAGGCAGTTGAAATGGCTAATTCCTATGCGGAGGGAGATTTCTCCAAAGAGATTCAGAAACAATATTTCAACAGACGGGATGAAGGCGGCGAATTAGCTAAGGCTTTTCATAAAATAGCCTCGAATATGCGGCAGACATTAAAGGAAATTTTAGATACGGCAGAGAATATGAGCGCCTCCAGCCAGGAGCTTTCAGCCTCAACTGAGGAAATGACTGCGCAAGGAGAGAACTCCCGTCAGGCTACTCAGGAGATCGCCGCAGGAATGGAGGGAACCTCAGCAGTAATCGAAGAATTACTAGCTTCCAGTACGGAAATTAGCAAAAGTGCCGGCCAATTAACGGAGAAAGCCCAGGAGGGAGATCGTTTACTATTAGAAATAAAATCAAAAGCCCAGGCTTTAAGGAAAAAAGGAGAAGAGGCCAAAAACGAAGCGATAAGCATTTACCAGCAAAGCCGGGTGAAAGTTACCGAAGCCATTAAGGAAGGGGAAATCGTTAACGAAATAGGAGTGATGGCCAATAGTATTTCCGATATTGCCGGACAGACAAATCTTTTAGCTTTAAACGCAGCCATAGAGGCCGCCAGTGCCGGTGAGCAGGGAAGAGGCTTTGCGGTGGTGGCGGAGGAAATTAGAAAATTGGCGGAACAGTCGGAAAATACAGTAGCAGAGATCCAGACGATGGTCGATAAGGTAAAAGCTTCCTTTAGTAATTTAACTGAAAATGCTGAAGATGTTTTAGGGTTTATTGAAGAAAAGGTAACTGCCGACTATGAAGTTCTGGTAGAGACAGGGATGCAGTATTTCAATGATGCCACAGTAATAGAAGCTTTGATTAATGACTTTTCAAGAACGGCCATCGAGATCCAAGCTGCAATTGAGCAATCCAATACAGCTATCGATAATGTAGCCACAACTATCCACCAGGCTTCCGGAAATGCTCAGGATATAGCAACAAACATCTTAGAATTAAGCAAAGCCATGGAACAAATAGCCAGTGTGGCCCAAGAACAAGCTACTTTGGCAATGACTTTAAATAATATGGTCCAGAGGTTTAAACTGAAATAGAGTATTTAGAATTAAGAGTTTGTCTGTTTGACCTGTTTAACCCTGTATACTTCCGCCTAAATATTGACCCTTTTCCCATTGCATAGTATTCTTTATAGAAGCGGGTCAGTATTTGGCAAAGGGGGTAAAGGGTATGAACTTTATCAAAATGCATGGTCTGGGGAATGATTTTATTTGCCTGGACCATTTTCTTATTCCTTCCGTTGCTGATTACCCGGAATTAGCCCGCTACCTATGCCATAGACAACTGGGGGTTGGGGCCGATGGTTTAATTGTCATCCTTCCCTCTGATAAAGCCGATGTTAAGATGAGAATTTTTAATGCCGATGGTTCAGAACCGGAAATGTGTGGTAATGGGATTCGCTGTTTAGCCCGGTATGTCTATGAAAAAGGGTATTTACAGAGAAAGTCCTTAAAGATAGAAACAAAAGCCGGAATTTTGAATGTCGGCTTGGAAATAGAGGAAAACAAAGTTAAAGCAGTGAAAGTAGGAATGGGAGAACCGATTCTCAATCCTAAGGAAATTCCCGTCTTGGTAGAAGGAGAACGAGCACTTGGAAAAGAACTTGTAGTTTTGGGGGAGAAAAGAGTTTTTAGTGCCGTATCTATGGGAAACCCCCATTGTATTCTTTTTGTGGAAGATCTGGAAGAAGTGGAACTAGAAGTATTAGGTCCGGCAATTGAAAATCATCCTTGTTTTCCCCAAAAGACCAATGTGGAGTTTGTGGTTGTGGAAAACCGCCGGGAATTAACGATGAAGGTTTGGGAAAGAGGAGTAGGTCCTACCCTTGCCTGCGGAACCGGGGCCTGTGCTGTTGTGGTGGCGGCAATTCTGGAAGGCCGAACCGAAAACGAGGTTTTAGTTCATTTGCCCGGTGGAGATCTTAAAATAGAATGGGCAACAGATAACCAAATATATATGACCGGTCCCGCAGAATATGTTTTTAAAGGACAACTTTGGAGAAATAAATAAAATACTAGGAGGATAAATCGACTAATGGCACATGTAAATGAAAATTATTTGAAACTACCTGGTAGCTACCTTTTTTCTGAAATAGCCCGCCGTGTAAAAGAGTTTAGCGCTGAAAACCCCGAGGCTGAGATTATAAGAATGGGTATCGGCGATGTGACCAGACCTTTAGTTCCGGCTGTAATCGAAGCTATGCATAAAGCAGTGGATGAGATGGGTCAATTTGAAACTTTCAGAGGTTACGGTCCGGAACAGGGATATGAGTTTTTAGCCGAAAAAATAATTGAAAATGACTTTAAAGCCCGAGGTATTGATTTAGCTCTCGATGAAGTGTTCATTAGTGACGGGGCAAAAACTGACACTGCAAACTTCCAGGAAATTTTGGGTACGAATAATATTGTGGCTGTTACTGATCCGGTCTATCCCGTTTACGTTGACAGTAATGTAATGGCTGGTAGAACAGGGGCGGTGAATGAAAAAGGGCAGTTTGAAAGAATTGTTTATTTGCCCTGTACCGAGGAAAACGGCATGAAACCGGATTTACCTACTTCAAAAGTGGATATGATTTATCTCTGTTATCCCAATAACCCTACAGGAATGACTTTAACCAAAGAAGAATTAAAAAAATGGGTGGATTTCGCCAGGGAAAATCAAGCTCTCATTTTATTCGATGCTGCCTACGAAGCTTTTATTCAGGAAGAAGATGTTCCCCACAGTATTTTTGAAATTGAAGGGGCCCGGGAAGTGGCAGTAGAATTTAGAAGCTTTTCCAAAAACGCTGGCTTTACCGGCACCAGATGTGCCTATACAGTAGTTCCAAAGGAACTCATAGCTTATGACTCACAAGGTCAAGGTCATAGTCTTAATTCATTATGGCTCAGAAGACAGACCACTAAATTTAACGGCGTCTCTTACCCGGTTCAGGTTGCTGCCGCCGCCGTCTATACTCCGGAAGGAAAAAAACAAATTCAAGAAACTATTGATTATTACATGGCCAATGCCAAGATAATTAGAGAGGGATTGGAGAAAGCAGGCTATAAAGTATTTGGCGGTATTAATGCTCCTTATATCTGGATGAAAACACCTGACAAGATGTCATCTTGGGACTTCTTTGACAAACTGATGAAAGAAGCCCATGTTATCGGTACTCCGGGAGCAGGTTTTGGAGCCAGCGGAGAGGGATACTTCCGTTTAACCGCTTTTAATACCCGGGAGAATACTGAAAAAGCGATAAGCAGAATTGTAGAAAAACTAGGACGAGGGTACTAATTGAAGGCAAATTGACAAAACTGTACCTATTGATTTTAATTTTCCGGTTCGAGGGATAATAAGAAAAGGTAGGTACAGTTTATTTCATCTTTAAGGACCGGAGGTCGAATTTGATATGAGGATTTTAAAGAATAAATTGAGTAATGAGGTATGGGAATTATACCAAAAAACAAAAGAGGGTTTGGAAGAAAAGAGCAAGAAGTTGGAAGTAATCTTAAAAAGGCCCCATTTTAGTGATGGGGCGGCAGCTTATCTGCAGGACAAGCAGGGCAATTATGAAATTTACGTTGATCCGAAATATTTAAAGGATTTTGTGTTTTCCCATGAATTGCTACATATCGATATTAAGGAAAACGCCTCGATTCCTGAACTGATAACTATTGAAGAGGGAGCCGGGGATACAAGTCGTTATATTGCCTTATTGCATATGGATGCCGTAGAGCATAAATGGATATTGGCAGAACAAAGGCGTATGGGGATAAATGGGGAAAAAGATTATGTCCAAGAGTTTTTTGCCAATTTATTAGAGCAGGAGTATAAAGAAGCCGGAAGTATTACTGGGGATTTTTTATTAACCGGTTATTTATTTTCTTTTATGAACGATTTTCCGGAGCATATTGAGCTCTGTCAAAAAAAATTGCAGGATAAATATCCTGTGGCAGCGAAAAATGCTTCGGAGATAGTCAATGATCTGCCTGATTTGTCGAGTTTTACTCCCTATTATCTTAAAAGATATATTGTCAAAAGTATTAATAAATGGATTGAGCTTTTATCTCGAGATTATTTGAATTGTAATTTTATTAGACAGGATATTATTGTCCCAGCGGTTTTTAGAGATATCCAACTCGATGTTCAGGCCGAAGCCTTGATCGGCATTTTCGGAGAAATGGAAAAATATTTTCTCTATACTTTGGCCGATTATCAAAAATGCAGCCCTAATTATTCCCCGGACAAAATTTCGATTGAATATATCCAAGACCTTATTGCTACCGAGACGGTGCGGGCGGTTTTTGAAGAATTGGAATTGTCCTACTACCTTGATAATAGGGACGGAACTTGGAGTAAGGGTTAATAAAGGGTTTTTGTTAAGGAGTCGATTTGATTGGTAAATAGTATGACTGGGTTTGGCAGGGGAGAAGCAGAAGGAGATGGTTTTTATTTCTCTGTGGAGATAAAAGCTGTTAATCATCGCTTTTTAGAGATTAGTGTTAAACAGCCTCGTAGTTTTTTGATGTTTGAGGAATTAATACGCAAAAAAGTTCAAGAAAGACTTCAGCGAGGTCGCATAGAGATTTATATCAATATAAAGGAAATTGAAGAAAGACAGAGAATAGTTAAGGTTGACAAAGAATTAAGCCTGGCGTATGATAATAATTTGAGGGAATTGGCGAAAGAGCTGAAGATTGGTTACATTACCGATGTGTTCCAGCTTATTTCTCTACCGGAAGTATTAAGTTTGGAAGAAGAAGAAATCGAAGAAGAACTGCTTTTTCCGGTATTAGAGAAGGCCCTTGATAAAGCCTTGAATGAACTGGTGTTTATGCGGGAACGGGAAGGGGAAAGATTAAAGAAAGATCTGGAGGAAAAAATCCAGAATTTAAAGAGATTAACCGGGGAAATCAGGGCCAGGGCTCCACAAATTAGCGTGGAATACCGGGAAAGATTGCAGGAGAGACTTGCCGATCTTTTATCTGATACAACTCTTGATGAAAGCCGTTTGGCAATGGAAGTTGCACTATTGGCGGACAAGGCTTCCGTCGATGAAGAGCTGGTCAGACTAGAGAGCCATCTGGAAGAGTTTGGAGTTATTTTGGCTTCTACGGAACCCACAGGGAGAAGACTTGATTTTTTAGTCCAGGAAATGAATCGTGAAATCAATACCATAGGGTCTAAAGCTAACGATCTTACAATCACTCGTCAGGTGCTTGAAAGCAAAAGCGAACTGGAGAAAATTAGGGAACAGATCCAAAATATCGAATAGCAAATATTTATTCGGATAGGAGGAAAGCAAATGGATATTAAATTAATAAACATAGGATTTGGAAACATCGTTTCCGCTAATAGGATTGTCGCCATTGTCAGTCCCGAATCCGCGCCCATTAAGAGAATAATTCAGGAAGCACGGGAAGAGGGAATGTTAATTGATGCTACTTATGGTCGGAGAACGAGGGCTGTTGTTATTTGTGACAGCCATCATGTCATTCTTTCTGCTGTCCAACCGGAAACCGTTGCCAATCGTCTAATTGTAAAAGAACATGTTAATGATGATCTGAATATATAGTTAGTGGCCGCTGGAGGTATATGGTGAAGAACAAGGAAGGGATGTTGGTAGTGGTCTCCGGTCCCGCGGGAGTCGGCAAGGGGACAATCTGTCGAGAACTGCTTCAGCATCTGGAGCTGGAGTATTCGGTTTCTGTGACGACCCGGAAACCTCGACCGGGTGAAACCGAAGGTAAAGAATACTATTTCCGTTCGCGAGAACAATTTTTTCAAATGGTTGAAAATAACGAACTGTTAGAGTGGGCAGAGTTTTGTGGAAATTATTATGGCACGCCAAAGTTTCATGTGGAAAAGATCTTACAACAAAAGAAGATAATGCTTTTGGAAATAGATATCCAGGGCGCTGAACAAGTAAAAAAGTTATACCCGCAAGGGGTCTATATTTTTATAGTGCCTCCCTCTTTAAAAGTTTTAGCGGAAAGACTTTATGGGCGGGGAACAGAACCAGAAGAAGTTATTAAACATCGGCTAAAAAAGGCGGCCCAAGAGTTGGAAAATATTATGGAATACAATTATATAGTGGAAAATGATTATGTGAGTAAAGCAGTGGAAAAAATTAAAAGTATAATAATTGCCGAAACTTGTAGTACTAAAAGAATAAATTTTGCCATAAAGGAGGAATAAAGAATTGAATCAACCTTCCCTGGATGAACTTATTTCTAAAGTGGATAGTAAATATACCTTGGTTGTTGCAACTGCCAAAAGAGCTCGGGCTTTAATGGCTAATGCCGATCCGGAAAAAGAAAAGGATGTCAAGCCTGTAAGCAAGGCTTTGAAGGAGATAGCCCAAAATAAAATATATTACGAGTATAACCGCGAGGTTAAAAAATAATGTTTGATGGAAAGCGTATTTTACTAGGGGTTACCGGCGGAATTGCGGCTTATAAGTCTGTGGAAATTGTAAGTTCGCTTCGCCAATTAGGGTCCGAAATTAAGGTAATTATGACTGAGGCAGCAACAAAATTTGTCACGCCGCTTACATTTCAGAGAGTCGCGGCGGGACCAGTTTACATAGATATGTTTGCGGAACCCAAAACTTGGGATGTTGAACATATTTCTCTGGCCAAATGGGCGGATGTAGTTTTAGTTGCTCCGGCTTCCGCGAATACTCTAGCTAAAATGGCCTTTGGAATTGCTGATAATCAATTAAGTACTACTTTACTGGCTACCAAAGCGCCAATTTTCGTGGCTCCAGCTATGAACCCCGCTATGTATCAAAATCCTGCCACCCAGAAAAACATAGAACTTCTCAAAGAGCGCGGAGTGAGATTTATAGGGCCAGATAGGGGTTTTTTAGCTTGTGGAGATCAGGGTGAAGGTCGGATGAGCGAACCGGAATTTATTCTTGCGGAGTTAAAAACCTTCTTTGCTTCCAATAGGCTGTTACAAGGTTCTAAAGTACTGGTCACTGCAGGGGGAACGCGAGAACTTCTCGATCCGGTTAGATATTTGGGAAATTTAAGTTCCGGCAAAATGGGCTATGCTATTGCCGGCGCCTTTGCTGAAGCAGGAGCGGAAGTAACCCTTATTAGCGCTCCGACAGCTCTCCCGGCTCCGGCAGGTGTTAAGTTAATTAACGTTGTATCCGCTTTAGAAATGCAGGCTGAGGTTTTAAAGGTTTTTGAAGAGCAAGATATCGTTGTTAAAGCTGCCGCAGTAGCTGATTACCGGCCTGCTAATTACCAGGAACAGAAAATAAAGAAAAAGGGGCAAAATCTTACCGTTGAGCTTATTCCGAACCCGGATATTTTGAAAAGTTTAGGGGAAAGAAAAAAACACCAATTCTTAGTAGGATTTGCCGCAGAGACCCAAAACGCTGTGGAAAACGCTTTTGAAAAAATGAAAAGAAAAAATGCCGACATGTTAGTCGTTAATGATGTTACTCTACCGGGAGCCGGTTTTGGTACCGATACCAACATTGTCAGTTTTCTTTTCGCAGATGGAAATAGAATCGACCTCCCAAAAATGAGTAAAACTGAGGTAGCAAGAGCCTTGGTAAAAGAAATTGTTGCCTTAAGGAAGCAGCAATAAAGGAGTGAGCATAGTGAGTTCTAAATTATTTACCTCAGAATCTGTAACCGAAGGACATCCGGATAAAATATGTGATCAAATTTCTGATGCTATTTTAGATGAAGTTCTTAAGAAGGACAAAGAGGGTCGGGTAGCTTGCGAAACTACAGTGACCACAGGTTTGGTTTTGGTCAGCGGGGAAATAACCACAAAATGTTATGTTGATATCCCCAAAATTGTCAGAGAGACTATTAGGGAAATAGGCTATACCAGAGCCAAATACGGATTTGATGCTGAAACTTGTGCTATTCTGACCACAATAGGGGAACAATCCAGCGATATAGCCATGGGAGTGAACCGGGCTTTAGAAGTCCGGGATTTAGGTCGTGATGATATTGAAGAGATCGGAGCAGGAGACCAGGGAATGGTATTTGGTTATGCTACCAATGAAACCGAAAGTTTTATGCCGATAACTATAGATTTAGCTCATAAGCTGGCGCGCCGTTTGGCAGAACTCAGAAAATCTGAAACTCTACCCTATTTAAGGCCTGATGGGAAAACTCAAGTTACGGTAGAGTTCAAGGATGGGAAGCCGGTCCGGGTTGATACGATTGTGATTTCTGCTCAACATCACCCTGATGTCGACCAGGAACAGATTCGCTCCGATATCTTGAAAAATGTCATTGAAGTAGCAATTCCGGGGCCACTGTTGGATAGAGAGACTCGTTATTTTATCAACCCCACTGGAAGATTTGTAATCGGTGGTCCCCAAGGAGATGCGGGTCTTACCGGTCGAAAAATAATTGTCGATACTTATGGTGGGATGGCCAGACACGGCGGGGGAGCTTTTTCTGGTAAAGACCCCACCAAAGTGGACCGCTCTGGTGCTTATGCGGCCCGCTATGTAGCTAAGAACGTTGTCGCTGCAGGGCTTGCTGAACGCTGTGAACTCCAAGTCGCCTACGCTATCGGTGTTGCAAGTCCTGTTTCTATATCAGTTGAGACCTTCGGAACTGAAAGGATAGCTAAAGAGAAGATCACGGATTGTATTGTAAACACTTTTGATCTACGTCCCTCGGCGATTATCAGGGATTTAGATTTACGTCGACCTATCTATAAGCAGACTGCGGCCTACGGTCATTTTGGACGTCTGGACTTGGATCTCCCTTGGGAGCGCTTGGATAGAGTCGAAGAATTAAGAAAAAAAGCAGGTTTATAATTAAACCTTTAAATCTACCCCAAAAATGAAAGCTCTGGCAGGAGGAGAAACAATGTCTCAAGAAGAATTATTAAAAGGCCTTCGAAAAACCGTAAAGCAAGTTTTGAAAGCTCCCTATTATCAAAAAAAGTTGGCGAAAGCAGGGATTTATTATCCTGATGATATTAAGACTTTAGAGGACTTTCAAAAGATCCCGCTGACTGAAAAAGAAGATTTGCGGCAAAACTATCCTTTTGGTTTGTTTGCCGAACCGATGGAGGATATTATCAGAATCCATGCCTCCTCGGGAACAACTGGGAAGCCTAGCGTAGTGGGTTATACCCGAGAAGATATCAATTTATGGGGGCGGATACTAGCTAAAGGCTTGCGCAGACTCGGAATAACATCTCGGGATGTTGTCCAGATTTCTTTTGGTTATGGTTTGTTCACCGGCGGGATGGGATTGCATCATGGCTGTGAGGAACTTGGGACTGTTGTTATTCCCATGTCCGGGGGAAACACTCAAAAACAGCTTATGATTATGCGAGATTTTGGCAGTACTGTATTGTGCTGCACCCCTTCTTATGCTCTGTATTTGGGAGAGAGTTTGGAAGAAGCAGGGATTTCCAAAGAAGAGCTCAAACTAAGGATCGGAATCTTCGGCGCTGAACCTTGGTCGGAACAAATGAGAAAAGAAATTGAAGACAGATTGGGACTAAAAGCCGTAGATATTTATGGGTTAAGTGAAATTATGGGCCCTGGGGTTTCGTTGGAATGCCTAAAAGGGACGGGGCTCCATTTCGATGAACATTTTTACCCTGAAATCCTTGATGAAAACGGTAATAATCTTCCTGAGGGAGAAATAGGCGAGCTGGTGATTACAACATTGGATAAACAAGGTTTCCCGGCTTTAAGGTATAGGACTAAAGATTTGACCAGTATCACTTACGGTTCCTGTACCTGTGGTCATACAGGTTGGACAATGCAGAGAATCTGCGGTCGGGTTGACGATATGCTTATCATTCGGGGAGTTAATGTTTTCCCAAGTCAAATTGAAGAAGCAATTCTTTCCGTAAGTGGAATTGAACCGCACTATTTGATTGTGGTCGATAGAGTAGGGGCTTTAGATACCTTAGAAGTCCTTATTGAAGTTAAAGCTGTCGATGAAATTCGGGAGCTGGAAGATCTTCAGCAGAGACTGCTGAAAAGGATTGAAGATATCACTGGTTTAACTGCCAAGGTGCGTCTGGTTGAACCGAAAAGCATTCCGCGCAGTGAGGGAAAAGCTAAGAGAGTAGAAGATAGACGTATAGGAAAAATTTAATAATTAAGAAGGGGGAGTCCTCTATGCTTCAGCTATCTATTTTTCTCGAAAATGCCAAGGGACGATTGGCCGAGGCGCTCAATATTCTTGCCGAATTTGATGTGAATATTCGAGCCCTTTCATTGGCTGACACAAAAGATTATGGCGTACTGAGAATCATAGTCGACAATGCAGAGGAAGTAGCGGAAAAACTAAAAACACGTAACTGTGTAGTAAAGCTTACCCCTGTTTGGGTTTTACCGGTACCAGATGAGCCTGGAGGTTTAGCTAAAATTTTGAATTATCTTGTACAAGAGGATGTTATAGTTGAGTACATGTATGACTTTAGGGATCGTAAAAGTGATCAGGTCCAGGTGGTATTGCGAGTTCGGGATCAGGAATTGATGAAAACAGCAGTAGAGAAATACAAACTGCTCTAAATCTATTAAATTACGCCTTGATTTTCAGGGCGTGTTTGTTTTTTAAAAACCCGTTTCCCGAAAAGATAGGAACATCCTTTTCTCCTCTCCCATAGATTAAGGAGGGTCTAAATCTGGGAGGGAGAGTCGTGAGCTTTACTATTTCTAAAATGGATTATCGTAATTTAGTGGTCGGCGTGGATACTGAAGTGCAACTACAAAATGGTAATAAGGTGACGGCAATAAATTTCGATAACGCGGCCACTACCCCACCTTTTGTGAAGGTTATGGAAGAGTTGCGGGAATTTGCGCCTTATTATTCTTCAATACATAGGGGAGCTGGATATAAAGCTAAGATTTCTTCAGAAAAATATGAGGAAGCTAGAAAAAGCGTTTTGGCGTTTGTGGGCGCTGATAAGAAAAAAGATGTGGTGATCTTTGTTAAAAATGCTACCGAGGCAATCAATAAAGTTGCTTACAGGCTAATGCAGGAACCCGAGGGCACTGATAAACTTAAAAATTCGACGGGGAGAAAGATTGTTTTATCAACCTCTATGGAACATCATTCCAATGATCTGCCCTGGCGGGGAAAATTTGAGGTCCAATATATTGAAGTGGACCAGTGCGGTAGACTAATACTGGATGATTTGGCTGCTAAACTAGAAAAATACCAAGGGCTTATCCAGTTGGTAGCAGTCACCGGGGCCTCTAATGTTACCGGTTATGTAAATCCGGTCTATAAAATTGCGGAGTTAGCCCATAAATATGGAGTTAGAATTTTGGTAGATGGTTCCCAACTGATTCCTCATAAACCTTTTAAAATGAAACCCTTGTCTAAGGCCAAACATATTGATTTTCTAGTCTTTTCCGCTCATAAAATGTATGCTCCCTTTGGTGTAGGCGTCTTAATAGGTCCTAAAGATTTTTTCTATCACGGAAGTCCTGACTATTCCGGCGGGGGAACGGTGTTAGCGGTTACTCATGAAGAAGTTGTGTGGAACGATCCCCCAGCCAAGGATGAGGCTGGAACGCCTAATCTAATGGGGGTTGTGGCCCTGGCAACGGCCATAAAAACCCTAAACTCGATAGGCATGACCAATGTGGACAGACATGAATTAGCTCTTGCCGAGAAACTGATTAAAGCTTTAAGAACTATCGAGAGTGTAGAAATGTATTGTACTGAGGATCTGAAACAAGAACGGGTAGGGATTGTGCCTTTTAACATTAAAGGTATTGAGCACGAGATCGCGGCCAGGCTCCTGGCGGAAGAAGCTGGAATAGCAGTGCGTAGCGGTTGTTTCTGTGCCCATCCTTACGTTCAAAGATTATTGAAGGTGCCTCCAACGACAATGAAAAAGGTAGTAGAAAATCCAAAAGAGCCCAAGCCTGGATTAGTCAGGGTAAGTTTTGGGCTCTACAACGATTTTGAGGAGGTGGAAAGGCTGATAGAAGTATTAAAAAAAATAAACAAAAACAAATGGCGTTATCTAAAGAAATATAGATGAATATTGCATAAAGACCAGCAACCCTACCAAGAATAGGAATACCTATTCTTTAGTAGGGGGATGATTTTTGATGACCGATTCCGACAAAAAGCTGAGCATAATTCTTTTTAGCGGGGAATACGATAAAGCGTTAGCAGCCTTAATTTTAGCGAACTCTGCTCGGGAATTAAATTTGACTGTAAATATTTTCTGCGCGTTTTGGGGTTTATGCTTGATTAGAGACCCGGAAAAACTTTCTTCGGAAGAAAAAACAACGTATGAAAAGATGTTTGACTTTAGCGTTCCTTTAGGGCCTGAAGAATTGCCTCTCTCCCGCTTGAACATGGCTGGGCTAGGAAAGGCTATGCTTTTAAAAATGATGAACGAGAATGATAGTCCTGATTTAAAAGATTTTTTAGAGGGGGCGCAGAAGAAAGGAGTTAACTTTTTTGCCTGCCGCTTATCCATGGAAGTAATGGGCTTTAAGCAGGAAGAATTATTACCGGAGGTGCAAGTTTTGACCGCGCAAGAATATTTGCAGGATGCTCTAGAAGCAGATATTCAACTTTTTATTTAAATTTCCGAACTTTATATTCGATATCCGGGTTATCGGCGTCGATTACAGTTGTGTACTTTTCCTCGTCAGCGGTTCCGTTAGAGGAAGATTTAAAATTTCTAAGCCTTTGGCCCCGGCATACCTGATAAATCAACCAGGCGATCATAACTAGGCCAAGGATCGGGATCAAGAGCCAAAGAACTCTAAGAAAGATAATAAATAAAAATAAAGCTAGAAAGGTATATAAAACATATCTGAATGAAGACATTACAGCTCCCCCCTTACTCATTGAAGTCCACTTATCTTTATTATAGAATAATAACAGTTGATTACCTAGAGGTATTTTGAGGACCTAAAACGGAGAATGATTTATGCGTTTTGAGACCGGGATGATTATTGAAGTGTAACAGCTCGTAATCTAAACACGAACTCCGTTTCCTTTTTTTAGGCCCAACAACAAAGGAAGGACCGATTGGGAATTGATTTTTTATTACTATTTCCAATTTAACTACAGGAAGGTAAAAGGATGCAAGAGATTTTAAATTACTGGGTTAACGTTCCATAGGAAAAGGGGGGCATAAGAGTGTTATTTGGAATTTCTATTTCACTTATCATTGTAGGCGTTCTTTTAATAATTACAGAGATTTTTCTAATTCCAGGGTTTGGCGTCGCGGGAATTCTGGGCTTGCTGATGATGATCGGCGGGGCTTTTCTTATCGCAGACACTTTTGCCGAAGGAGTGATTTACCTACTTATTTCCATATTCATAGTTTTTTTATTAATATTTATCGGTCTAAAGACTGGGCACTTAGGTAGACTGTGGAACAGGATTTCCCTAAGAGAAAAGCAGGACAGCAATGACTATGTGGCGCCTAGCAAGGAGTATATTTCTTATTTGGGTAAAAAAGGAGTGGCGCTGACCTTGTTGCGTCCCGCTGGGTCAGCTTTGATTGAGGGTCAAAGGGTTGATGTGGTAACCAACGGGAGCTTTATTTCCAAAGATGCTCCTGTAAAAGTGATTGCCGTGGAAGGGACTAGAATTATCGTTAGTCGTTACGAAAATGAAAACCGGGAGGATGATGTCTGATGGCACCGTTTGTCACTACTGCGATTCTTATTGTTCTTGTTATTATCTTGGTCATGGTATTTTTTACTTTTATTCCCGTGGGCTTATGGATTTCCGCATTAGCGGCGGGGGTAAACGTGGGAATATTCACCTTAGTCGGCATGAGACTACGGAGGGTTATCCCCAGTAGAATTGTTAACCCTTTAATCAAAGCTCACAAAGCGGGGTTAGGTCTGACTACTTCCCAACTGGAAGCTCATTATTTAGCCGGGGGAAATGTGGATAGAGTGGTCAACGCCTTAATTGCTGCCGAAAGAGCAGCTATTCCTTTAAAATTCGCCCGGGCAGCAGCAATTGATTTAGCAGGTCGGGATGTTCTTCAAGCCGTTCAAATGTCTGTTAACCCTAGAGTTATTGAAACCCCGGTTGTTTCTGCCGTAGCCGCCAACGGGATCGAGTTAAGGGTTAAGGCCCGGGTTACCGTGAGAGCCAATATTGATCGCTTAGTCGGAGGCGCCGGGGAGGAAACGATTATTGCTCGGGTCGGAGAGGGTATTGTCACCAGTATTGGAAGCTCTGAATCCCATAAAGACGTCCTGGAAAACCCAGACGTGATCTCCCAGGCCGTGCTGAATAAGGGTTTGGATTCCGGCACTGCTTTTGAGATTCTCTCTATTGATATTGCTGATGTGGATGTGGGTAAGAACATCGGTGCCCAATTGCAGACCGACCAGGCTGAGGCTGATAAGCGAATTGCCCAGGCTAAAGCGGAAGAACGGAGGGCAATGGCTGTAGCCCGGGAACAGGAGATGAAAGCTACTGTTGAGGAGATGAGAGCGAAAGTGGTTGAAGCGGAGGCTGAAGTACCTAAGGCCTTAGCGGCTGCTCTTAAAGAAGGTAAACTAGGTGCAATAGACTGGTATAACCTCCAAAATATTGTTGCCGATACAAAAATGCGAGACAATATTGCTAAATCGGCAGAAGGGGAAGAGACGGTTAATCCCACTGTTCCCAAGAAGTAGGTGAACGACAATGGATTTTCTTACTTTTATAGTAATCGCGCTCTTTGTCTACGGGATTATGTCCCGGAAGGATAAAGCGCCTAAGCGTCACCAAAGCCCCCCTCCTGGAAAGAAACCCAGGCCAACTGCTTCAGTTCCCAGGTCCAGACCTTCTGGCCAAACTTCAAAAACCACTCCCCAAAGGAAAAAGGGAAGTGTTTTTCAAAGTATAGATCGTCAACTACGGGAAGCGGCGGAAAAATTCGAACGGGAACTTCAGGGTGGCCGCCCTAAACAACCTACTGCAAGAATGTCCCCTAAAAGGGAAGAAGTTCCACCAGTGAAATCCCCCAAAAGAAAACCGGAACGAGAGCAGAAAAGGGAGGTCTACCAGGCGGGAGTAGAAGAAAGTATTAAGCCTGGTTTAAAAACTGCCGAACCCTCGCCGGAAAGTCCACCAGCTCCCAAAATTTCTAAACCTATTCTCCAACTTACGCCAACGGGCATTAGACAGGGAATTATCTGGGCGGAAGTGTTAAAAGAACCTCGGGGGCGGAAAAGATTTTACAGCCTACCGAGGGAAAATTACTGATAGAATAAGCAGCTGGTTCTCCGGCTGCTTATTTTTTCACTGGAACTAGCGGGATGATTAGTAAATTTTACTTGACAAAGCTCTAACGCTTTAATACACTAAAGCATGAAAGTTAAATATAATTGGGCAAAATGGGGGTTTAGTCATGGTTGATGAAAGGATAAAAGATGATCTTACTGATTTGCTTTTCGAAGGGATTCTGCTTTTGAAAACCAAAGAGGAATGTTATCGTTTTTTTCAAGATATAGCGACCGTGGCTGAAATAAAAGCTTTAGCGCAACGACTCGAAGTAGCCCGCCTCTTAAGGGAAGATATTACATATTCGAAAATCGCCGAAGTTACGGGTGCCAGCTCGGCTACAATAAGCAGGGTCAAAAGGCATTTACATTATGGAGCTGACGGATACAAAATAGTTTTAGATCGTTTAGCTAAACAGCAGGAAAGGAACTGAGAAAGAAATGAAACGTTCATCGCTGGGCTTGAAGCTGCCGGAAGGGATGAGAGACCTATTGCCGGATGAACTAGCCCGTTTAGAGGATTTTGAAAGGCAAGCTTTAACAGTCTGCTATAATTGGGCTTATCAGAAGGTTCTGACACCGGGACTGGAGTATAGGGCCTGTGTGGAACCGGATGCCGATAAAGACGACAATTTATATAAATTATTCGATAAAAAGGGCCGTATTTTAGTGTTAAGACCGGAGTTCACAACTCCTATCGCTCGCTTGGTAGCCAATAGGCAAAAGGAGGAGACTTTTCCGCAGAGGTATTGTTACAGCGGTGATGTTTATCGAAATGATTCCGACCGTTTTAAAGAATTTCGCCAGCTCGGGGTAGAACTGGTGGGTTCTCATGCTGATCTTGCCGATGGAGAAGTAATAGCTCTGGCCGTTGAGATAGCGAGGACATTAAATTTCAATAAATTTCAGCTTCGACTTGGACATAATGGAATCTTTTCCGGTTTAGCTCGGGAGCTTAAATTTGACGAAGAACTGCGCCGGCAATTGGAGGATGAAATTTCACGCAAGAATATGGTTAAGCTGGAGCGGACCATAGAACAAAGTTCTCTCTCCGCAGATGTAAAAGAATTATTGTTTTCCATGCCTCATTTAACCGGGGGAGAAGAGGTTCTGGATAAACTCCAAACCTGGGGTCATATCGAGGCCATTGCTGAGGCAGCAGAATCCTTAAGAAATATATTCCGCTATCTTCAACATTTCGGAGTTAAAAAAGAGGTCACTGTAGACTTAGGAATTTTGCGAGGCTTTTCTTATTACACCGGAGTTATTTTCGAGGGATATTTGCCGGGAATCGGGATCCCCATTTTGGAAGGGGGTCGTTATGACCGGCTCTATGCTGATTTTGGTTTAAATCATCCCGCAACCGGCTGGGCCATGAACTTAGGTTTAATCTCGGAATACCAGGCTGGTCCTGAAAAAGAGGCTACCATGATTCTGGTTTATGGGGAATCTGTAGAAAAAGTTATCAAACATTGCCGGGAGCTTAGAGAGTCAGGGCATCAAGTGGAAATGGCTCTTGAGGATTTGACTCCCCAGGAAGCGGAGCAACTAGCCAAAGAAAAGGGGCTTAAACATGTAGTCCGAGTAGAAAAAGATGAGAGAAAAAAAGTTTGTTTAGATAAATCTTAGAAACGGAAGGGGCTTATTAATGTCCGGCAACTTTTTAACTATTGCTTTACCAAAAGGAAAACTATTAAACGACTCTTTGACAGTGTTATCCCAAACGGGGTTAGAATGTATGTTTGTGGAAGATAATTCCCGGAAACTGATCTTTGATCTTCCGGAATCTGAAGCGAGAATAATTGTCTGTCGTCCCACTGATATACCTACTTATGTAGAATATGGCGCCGCTGATTTAGGTTTTGTCGGCAAGGACACTATAATCGAACAAAACCGCGATTTAGCAGAACTTTTGGATTTAAAATTTGGTTACTGCCGTTTTGTGGTAGCTATGCCAGAGGACAAGGTTCCTCCTAAAATGCCCACAGGGGAATACGATCTCCAAAGCCTGAACCCAAAAAGGGTGGCGACAAAATTCCCCCGGGTCGCGCAACTGTTTTTCAATGAGCTGGGAATGCAGGTCACTACCATTAAACTGCATGGGAATGTTGAACTGGCCCCCCATGTGAATCTAGCGGAAATGATAGTGGACATTGTATCTACGGGGAGAACATTAAGGGAAAACAGATTGCTGGAAGTGGCTCAAATCCTAGAGGCTACCACTAGATTAGTCGCCAATCGGGTTTCCTATCGGTTAAAGTTCCAGCGGATTCAGGAGCTGGTCCACGATTTAAAAGAAATTGTGAAAGAAAAATAATAGAGGTCTGCAACGAGGGAAAAATTATGAAAGAAATATTACAATCCCAGGATTGGGATTTAAAAAAATATAGAAGTAAGCCCGGGATAGATAGTAAAAATCTAGAGGATTTAGTGGCGAAAATAATTGACCAGGTCCGGGAATTTGGCGATCAGGCTCTGTACGATTTAACACAGCTTTATGACGGAGTGGATATAAAAGAACGGGGTCTCAAAGTTTTGCAAGAAGAAATTACAGGGGCTTATAAAAAAGTAGATCAGAGTTTCTTGAACGCCTTACAGCAGGCTAAGAAAAATATTCTCTCCTATCACAAAAAACAACTTCGTGCTTCCTGGTTTAATTACGATCGGGAAGGGGTTCTCACCGGGCAACTGATTCGGCCTCTCCAAAGGGTAGGAATTTATGTTCCCGGCGGGACAGCAGCTTATCCTTCTTCAGTGTTGATGAATGCTTTACCGGCCCTTGCCGCCGGGGTAGAAGAGATTGTCATGGTCACCCCACCTCTTAAAGACGGTACCATTGCCCCGGAAGTTTTGACCGCGGCAGCAGAATGTGGTATTAAAGAAATTTACAGGTTAGGGGGGGCCCAGGCTATTTCAGCGCTGGCTTATGGAACGGAGACCATTGAGCCCGTGGATAAAATAACGGGGCCAGGAAATATTTATGTAACCTTAGCGAAAAAACAACTCTTTGGAGTTGTTGATATTGATATGTTAGCCGGGCCAAGTGAAATCTTGATTTTGGCTGATGAAAATAATAACCCGGCAGAGTTGGCTGCGGATCTGCTTTCCCAGGCTGAACACGATAAATTAGCTTCCGCCATCTTGATTTCTCCTGTTCAATCCTTATTAGAAGAGGTAGCAGCAGAAATAGAACGTCAACTCCCCTCTCTACCTCGGTATGATATTGCTCGGTCAGCTTGGGATAATTACGGAGCCCTTATTCAAGTCAAGGACTTGGAAGAAGGATTCAAGTTGGTGAATGAATTAGCTCCGGAACATTTAGAATTAGCCGTCCGGGATCCTTTTTCCTGGCTTTCTAAAATTAAAAATGCCGGAGCTGTCTTTCTCGGCTCTCATACTCCGGAACCGGTGGGCGATTATTTCGCCGGTCCCAATCACGTCTTACCCACCAGCGGGACAGCCCGTTTCTTCTCCGCTCTCGATGTAGATGCTTTTTTAAAGAAAACAAGTATTATAAACTATTCGCCAGAAGCCCTGGAAAGGGAGGCGGACCCAATAATGCTTTTAGCTCGGAAAGAGGGTTTAGAAGCCCACGCCAGAGCAATTGAGGTTCGGAAAAACAAAGGAGGCGGTTGATATGCGGCAAGCGGAACTTAAAAGAAAGACCTTAGAAACAGAAATCTATTTAAAACTTAATCTCGATGGTCGAGGAGAGACGAAACTGAGCACTGGGGTTGGCTTCTTTGAACACATGCTAAATACTTTTTGTCGCTTTGGTTTTTTTGACTTAGAATTAGAGGTCTTAGGCGATTTACATATTGACGCTCACCATACCATAGAAGATTGTGGCATTGTCCTGGGACAAGCCTTTAAAGAGGCTCTTGGGGATAGAAAAGGAATTGAAAGAACTGGAGACTGTCTTTTTCCCATGGATGAGGCTCTAGTTCAAGTGGCCGTCGATATAGCTAACCGGAGCTATTTAAACTGGAGTGTGGATTTATACCTGGGGGAGATCGGTAATTTCTCAGTGGAAATGGCGGAGGAGTTTTTTCGAGCCTTTACCAGCAATGCCGGACTTACCTTGCATATTATTCTTCTGCAAGGGAAAAACCGACATCATATTTTGGAGGCAGTATTTAAAGGAGTAGGAAAGGCTTTAGGTCTGGCGGTTAGAAAGAATCCGCACAATCAAGGGGTATTGTCTACAAAAGGAGTTTTGTAAGAATTATGATTATTTATCCGGCAATAGATTTAAAAGACGGTCTAGCTGTCCGTTTACGGCAGGGTCGAATGGATCAGGTTACTGTTTATAGCACTGACCCTCTGCAAGTTGCTAAAGAATTTAAAAACCGCGGTTCGAAATATTTGCATCTCGTGGATTTAAACGGCGCTTTTACAGGGCAACCCGTAAATGACGAAATTATTCGCCAAATAGTTAAAAAGGTTGATCTCAAAATCCAAGTGGGTGGCGGGATTCGGACCTTAGAACGGATTGAGCAATTACTGAGTCTCGGGGTCGCCAGGGTAATTCTTGGTACTGTGGCCGTAAGAGATCCAGAGTTAGTAAAAGAGGCTGTACAGAAATATGGGGAACAAATAATAGTGGGAATTGATGCCCAGGATGGAAAAGTTGCTGTGCAAGGCTGGGCGAAGAGCACTTCTTTAGAAGCGGAGGAGCTCGGTAGAACTATGAAAAAAGTAGGGGTCACCAGGATTGTGTTTACCGATATCGCCCGGGATGGGATGCTTAAGGGTCCCAATATTGAGAGCACAGTGAAAATGGCTCAAACCACAGGTCTTAAAGTTATCGCTTCTGGTGGAGTCTCCAGTCTTGAAGATTTAGTAAATTTAAAAAAGGAAGCAGATCAAGGGGTAGGAATTGAGGGAGTAATTATTGGGAAAGCGCTTTATACCGGAGAGTTCACCCTTGAAGAGGCCTTGGAAATAATAAACTAGACTAGTTATAGCCAGTGATATTTTATTGAAGAGGTGTAAAGTTAAATGGCAAAAAGAATAATCCCCTGTCTCGATATTCAAGAAGGTCGAGTGGTAGTAGGTACCAATTTTATTAATTTAAAGGATGCCGGCGATCCGGTTGAATTGGCTGAGCTCTATGAAAAAGAGGGTGCCGATGAAATTGCGTTTTTGAATATCTCTAGCTCTAGTTCCGGCCAAGAGGCTCTCCGGGACATAATTCGAAAAGCAGGGCGAAAGATTTCCATCCCCATAATTGTCGGGGGAGGAATCCAAACCCTAAAGGATATGGAAAATATGATTGAAGCCGGCGCGAAAAAAGTGTCCATCAATACCGCCGCGGTTAAAAACCCCAACCTTATTAAAGAGGGCGCCCAAAAATTTGGCAGCCAAAGCATAGTGGCGGCCATTGATGTCCGCCGAGTAGAAGAGAGCTGGGAAGTTTATATTAATGGCGGGAGCAAAGGAACGGGCATGGAGGTCTTAGAGTGGGCAAAGAGAGTTGAAGACCTTGGCGCTGGTGCAATCTTGCTTACCTCTGTAGATCGAGACGGAACAAAAAACGGCTATGATAATGAATTAAATCGAAGAGTCAGCCAGACAGTGTCAATCCCTATCATTGCCAGTGGCGGGGCTGGAAATCTTACTCACCTCTTGGAAGGATTTACTTTAGGGGGGGTAGAGGCGGTACTGGCGGCTTCTATTTTTCATTATCGGAAGTATAGCATTAAAGAAGCAAAGGATTATTTACGGAAGAAGGGAATTCCTGTTGAAACAAGATAGGAAAGCTAATTATTCTGAAACTCTAAAGAAAATTAATTGGAACGAACAGGGGCTTATTCCGGTTGTAGTTCAAGATGTGGAAAGCGGCGAAGTTTTAATGCTTGCCTATATGAACGAGCAGGCTCTTTTAAAGACTATTGAAGAGGGAAAAGCTTGTTATTTCAGCCGCTCCCGCAATTCTCTTTGGGTAAAGGGGGAAACCTCGGGGAATTTCCAAGAGGTAGTTGATATTTATTTAGACTGTGATCAGGACGCTGTTTTGCTCAAAGTTAAGCAGATCGGAAGAGCTTGTCATAAAAACTCCTTTTCTTGTTTTCACTACCAGCTCGGGGAGGAGAAGGAGAGTGGTGAAGTTAGTATAACGGCCCTTCCCAAAAAGGGCAGACCTGATCTTTCCTTAGGCAGGACTTTGGTACTCCTTGCAGAAATAATAAAGGAAAGAAAAAAAGAAAGGCCTGTCGATTCTTACACCACTTATCTTTTTAATTCTGGGTTGGACAAAATTTTAAAAAAGGTTGGGGAGGAGAGTGCGGAAGTAATTATTGCCGCCAAAAATAACTCCCTGTCCGAACTTCGCTATGAAACAGCAGATCTTCTTTATCATCTCTTGGTTTTACTGGAAGAGAAAGAATTGAACTTGCAGGAAATTGCCCAGGAGTTAAACGCGAGAAGAAAATGAGGTCAGGACCTTAAAACGGGGATAAAAGAATGAAAAAATCAAATTCTAAAACTTTGACTTTACCTCGCCTCAACAAATTAACGCCTTCGTTGGAGAGTACGGCGTTAAAAATTATGGAAGAATCCGGGGAACTAGCCCAAGCTATCGGAAAATTAAGGGGGCTGAACGGGGAAAGGCCGGAGATTGAGGAAACCGAGGCTATGAAACTGGTTGCTCAGGAACTAATGGATGTTGCCCAAACCGCAGTGACCATGATGTTTGTACTTGAGGACCATTATGGAATTGATTTGGAGCATATCTTGCAATCCCATCTTACCAAACTTCGAAACAAAGGTTATTGTGATTAGAGAGGAAGGGATTTCCAAAATGGATTATTTACAGGACCTTAATCCCATCCAGAGGGAAGCGGTTGAAAGCGGGGAGGGTCCTCTTCTTATTTTAGCCGGGGCTGGGTCAGGAAAAACCAGGGTTTTAACCTATAGGATTGCCCATTTAATCGCTCAAGGTGTAGAACCTTGGAATATCCTGGCGATTACTTTTACTAACAAAGCAGCTCAGGAAATGAGAGAACGGGTTTTAAACTTAGTAGGCGGCGAAGGGCGCTATCTTTGGATAGCCACTTTTCATTCTACTTGTGTACGAATTCTACGACGAGAGATAAGCATACTACCAAACTATTCTCAGAGCTTTGTTATTTATGATGCGGCAGATCAATTGGCAGTAGTGAAGGAGTGTCTAAGAGAATTAAATATTGATGAAAAAAAACTGGTGCCCCGGGCAGTCTTAAATGCTATTAGCGAGGCTAAAAATAGGTTGTTGGATGTCAGGGCTTTTAAAGCCGGAGCTGAGGACTATTTTGAGGAACAAGTGGCTGATGTCTATTATCTCTATCAGAAAAAACTAGAGGCCAATAATGCCTTGGATTTCGATGATTTAATCAGTTTTACAGTAAGGATATTTAGGGAAAACCCTGACGTTTTGGCTTTTTACCAGGAGAGGTTCCGGCATATTCTTGTTGACGAGTACCAGGACACCAACTATGCTCAGTATATATTTATTAATTTGTTGGCCAAAAGGTTTCGCAATTTATGCGTAGTGGGCGATGATGATCAATCCGTATACGGCTGGCGGGGGGCGGATGTTCAAAATATCCTCGATTTTGAGAGAGATTATCCCGAAGCTAAAGTTTTAAAACTGGAACAGAATTATCGCTCCACTCAAAAAATATTGCAAGCGGCCAACGAAGTAGTAAAAAATAATTCCAACCGTAAAGAAAAAAGGCTGTGGACCGATAATAACGAAGGGGAAGAAATAGTCCTTTATAGAGGGGATAATGAGCACGCGGAAGCTCGTTTTGTGGTGCGAAAAATCCGAGATTTAGCCGAAGAAGGACGTTCTTACACTGATTTTGCCGTGCTCTACCGGACCAATGCTCAATCCCGGGTTTTAGAAGAGCATTTAATGAAGGCCGGAATCCCTTATCGGATTTATTCGGGTATTAAATTCTATGAACGGGCGGAAATCAAAGATCTTCTGGCTTATCTGCGTTTGGTTCATAATCCTGCTGACCAGGTGAGTTTAGCACGGGTCATAAATGTTCCTAAAAGAGGAATAGGAAAAGGCAGCTGGGATAAAATAATGGAATATGCCCGGGGAAAAGGGATCTCTATGTTTGAAGCTTTAACTGAAGCGGCAGATATCCCTGGACTCCAGGCCCAAAAAGTAAAAGCCCTGGAGGAATTCTACAAATTAATTATAAATTTCCAAAACAAAGCCAAAAGCGGAATAACTATGACTGATTTGACAGAACAGATTCTAAGTGACACCGGGTATTGGCAAGCCTTAAGAGCAGCGAACACGCCGGAAGCAGAAGCTAGATTGGAAAATCTCCAGGAATTTCTCTCTGTAACTTCCGAATACGATAACAGCCAACAGGAATATTTACAGACTGTCCTTCCAGAAGGGGAACTGGCGCTCTCTGTTCTGGGCGGATTTTTGGAACAGGTATCTTTAGTAACTGAAATTGACAATTACGATGAAAATGAGGATGCCGTAAAACTAATGACCATGCACAGTGCTAAAGGGTTAGAATTCCCTGTAGTTTTTGCCGTGGGGATGGAAGAGGGAATTTTTCCGAGCAGCAGAAGTATATTGGAACAATATTTGCTGGAAGAAGAACGGCGGCTTTGTTATGTGACAATCACGAGAGCAAAAGAGAGATTGTTTTTAAGTTATGCGGAGCAGAGAATGGTTTACGGGCGTATCCAGGATAGCTTTCCTTCCCGTTTTCTAAAAGAGATTCCTTCCGAACTGCTGGTTCAGGAGTCTTCAGAAAAGGAAATCTCGGGCTCAGGGTTTGGTCGCCAACACTTTGGAAACAATAAAACAGGGACGGGGGGGTTTAGATTCGAAGCCGATTGGCGAGAAAAAGGCTCTCCCGTGGTTCCGTCTAATTCCGGAGTGCCTCGGGTTGGCGATAAAGTGGAACATTTTAAATTTGGAAAAGGGATTGTTATGGGAGTAAAAGGCGAGGGGCCTCAGGCGGAAATAACAGTAGTTTTTAGCGGCGAAGTAAAAAAACTGATTGCGGAATACGCACGCTTGACAAAATTATGATTCAAGGATAGACAAAGATGCGAAGGGGTAGGTGTAATGAGTGAAACTCGTTTGGAGGAACTAAAAAAACTGATCGCGGAAGCCGATTATCACTATTACGGCTTAGATCAACCTATTTTGACCGACGCCGAATACGATTCCTATTTCAAAGAATTACTGGAAATAGAAAAAAAATATCCGCAGTTAGTTACTGCTGATTCACCTTCCCAGAGAGTCGGCGGGTTTGTGGCTTCTCAATTCCCTAAAATACGTCATTCGGAACCTCTTTTAAGTCTTGATAATGCTTTTAACAGCGAAGATTTAAGGGAATTTGACCGTCGGGTTCGCAGAGTCGCTCCTATGGCGGAATATGTAGTAGAGTTAAAGATCGATGGCTTAACTGTGGCCTTAACTTATGAAAGGGGGATCTTCCTGCGGGCGGCAACCCGGGGAGACGGGGAAGTGGGGGAGGAGATTTCAGCTAATGTAAAAACCATCCGTGCCATTCCCTTACGCTTGCGGAAAGAATTGGATTTCTCCCTTATCGAGACCCTTGATATCCGGGGAGAAGGGTATATGCCGAAAGAATCTTTCTTAAGCCTTAATGCTCGGCGAGAGGAAGAGGGATTAACTCTATTCGCTAATCCGCGCAATGCGGCGGCTGGTTCTTTAAGACAGCAAGATTCAAAGATCGCAGCGGAAAGAAAATTGGGGTTTTTCTCTTATCAATTGCTTCAGGCTGAGCAGTTGGGAATTAAGACTCAAGAAGAGGCTTTACGGTTTTTAAAAGTCCTTGGATTTAGCGTTAATCCCTATTTTAAGTTATTCTCAACTATAGAGGAAGTCACCGA
>JBMNOZ010000023.1:0-25027 GCA_050943335.1 Desulfitobacteriia bacterium
AAACTTACGGTAGAATTAGAGTAGACCATCGGTTAAAACTCCTTTCTGGTTTGCTCATCACTTACCATTTTCGGAGTTGCCGATGGTTTTTCCTTTTTACTTTTGCGAACTTAATTGTACACTATCCAAAACATCCTCCTAACCTTCTTAGTATACAATAAAAGTTTATTTTTTACAATTTCTAAAGACCTCCCAGGGTGGGGAGGTCTAACAGTTAAACAAGGAAAGGAACTTAAAAAATTTCGGTTTTCGTGTTCGTTTTTGATTTACATTGTTTCAATGATTGACCTCTTTTGCAGGGTAACAGAAGATATCGGTGATAGATAAAATCCATCATCAGTAATAACTAAGGATTTCTCTTTATTTTCCTCCGAGATTAGACGAGCTTCACCTTTTTTTAAAACATCATTTATTAGATTTTGAACTACTAGATTATTGTTCACTGTTGTTTCAAGGTCTAAGATGGCAATAATTTTATCCTTCCGAAGCATAAAATTATTGCCGAGATGAAGAAACATTATTTTTCCCTCCTAATATTTCCGTCTACAACTCTATAAACAGCTTTTTCTTTAACAAAAACGTTTTCTTCAATTCCTGTCACTGTAATTATGGTCTGTTTTTGAGAATCTATATATTTCAATAGGAATTTTTGCCGCTGTTTGTCAAGCTCCGAAAGGACATCATCTAGGAGTAAAATTGGATATTCATCTTTCTCTTTTAATATTATTTCCATTTCTGCTAGCTTCAAACTTAAAACTATTGCTCTTAGCTGTCCCTGGGAAGCAAATGAGTTTGCCAACCTCCCATTGATGGTTATCTGTAAATCATCTCGGTGAGGGCCGACAATTACGGCCTTCCTTTCAATTTCTTTCGGTAACCGGTTTTCTAAAACTTCCGGAAAAAGTCGCAAAGCGTCATTGAAATCTTTCCTACCTAGAGAAAGATAGGTTAAATCCAAATTATAATCCGCTGAAAATATTTCTTTAAAAATCGGCCGGCAAAATTTATTCAAAGATTCCGTTAAAAGGGCGCGGTTTAGAATTATTTTACTTCCTATCTCTATCAATTGTTGATTCCAGATATAAATTTGATTTTTTAATACTTCTATGTTTTTTTCCTTTTTCAGAAGAGTGTTTTTTTGTTTTATTATTTTTAGATAACGATTTAAAAGATAAATATGCCCTGGTTTTATCTGGGCCAATAAATGATCCAGAAAACGCCTTCTTTCACTGGGCCCGCCTTTGATGATATTTAGGTCGTCAGGTGAAAAAAAAACTGCGTTTACTGCCCCGACATAATCGGAGAGGCGTTTGCAGGGGAGTTGATTTAATTTCATTATCTTTTTGCCTGGTTCATAATAGGCTTCCAGTCTAAGTAAACGCTCCTTAACTTGGCATAAAGCTTGCAAATAGAAATTTTTCGCTCCCAGAAAAATTAATTCACTTTCGTTTCTGACCCGATAAGATTTTCCTGTAATAAGATAATTGATACCTTCAAGAATGTTGGTCTTTCCTTGCCCATTAGACCCGATAAGAACGTTAACACCATTTTGGAATTCTATTTCTTCCTCGACATAATTTCTAAAATTGAAAAGACTAATTTTTTTTATTTCCATAATTCAAAGTAAATTCTAATTAATTCCGAAGTGGGAGAACAAGGTATAGATAATCTTCTTCATTTTCGGGACGGAAAACACAGGGGTTGAAAGCGCCTGAGGTTTCCATAGTGACATTTTCGGCTTCTATTACTTTCAGCACATCAGTTATATATTTGGCATTGAAAGAAATCTCCACACCTTCCCCTTCTTGCTCAATATTGATCTGCTCTGAGATTTTACCCATTTCCGAGTGCTGGTTAATATTCAACATCGAGTTATCAATAGCAAAACGTACAGTATTGGTTTTTAAATAGTCATCCCTGGATAATAAAGAGGCTCTCTCTACAGTGTCTAATAAATTTCGGCTATTGACCACTAATTTGGTATGACAAGTTTGAGGAATTACCTGTTTGTAGCTGGGAAACTGCCCTTCTATCAGTCTGGTTAAAATTTGGATGGAATCAAATTTAAATATAATCCGACCTTCATTGTATTGGATATTCAAGATTTGATCCTCATCTAATAACCTTAATACCTCCTGCATAGTCTTCGAGGGGATAATTCCCTTAAATTCCTTTTCGTTTCCTGGAATAACGGCTTTATAAAAAGCTAAACGATGAGTATCCGTACTTACCAACGATATTTTTTCTTTTTCTATATGGAGAAGAACGCCGGTAAAAACTGGCCTAGTTTCTTCAGTCGCACAGGCAAATACAGTTTTCCGAATCATATTAGTGAATAAGGAGGAGGATATTTCTATGTTCTCGGGAGAAGCTATTTCCGCTATTTCCGGATATTCTTCCGGGTCGTAACCATTGATTATAAAATTAGAATTATCGTAAAGTATTTCTACATTCCTATCCTTACTCTCGATTCGAATAGGGGTGTCCGGCAACTTTCTGACTATTTCCGAAAACAACCTAGCCGGAAGAACCACTGCCCCTTGCTCCTCGATCTCTAAGGGTAAACTACAGCGAATCCCAATTTCTAAATCCGTTGCTTCAAACCATAAGAGATTATTTTCAGTGTGTAATCTGATTCCTTGCAGGATAGGAAGGGTGCTTTTGGACGAAATTGCCCGTTGTACAGTGTTTACTCCTTTAAGGAGATCTTCTTTTGTACATAGAATTTTCATTATTTCCTCCTATTTATTCCAAACGAGTAATATTTTTAAGTTATTAATAATAAGATATTAATTTAGCAGTATTAGTAATAGTATACCGTATAAAATTGTGGATATTTTATTCCAATGCTTTTCCTGGAGAAAATTTTCAAGTTAATAGTTTTTTAATTGTTTGTTAAAACTCTGTAGATAGATTTTAGTCTCATGTGGATTTAATCTTATTAATAATATCTTCAATACTTTTTTCTACGGAAGGATCATTTTTTTGCAGATCACTTATTTTATCGTAGGCATGAATTACAGTAGTGTGGTCTCGCCCGCCAAATTCTTCTCCGATTTGAATTAAAGGCTGATCAGTTAATTCCCGGCACAGAAACATAGCGACTTGGCGCGGAAATGAAACCGCACGAGTGCGTTTTTTAGCTTTTAGTTCTTGGATAGATATTTTGTAATGTTCGGCCACTACTTTTTGAATAAGTTCAATTGTAATTACCTTTTGATTTTGCTGAGGAATCATGTCCTTGAGTATTTCTTCCGCTAGATCTTTGGTGATAGGTTGATTAGTAAGGGCGCCGTAGGCGGTAATTTTACTTAAAGCCCCTTCTAATTCTCGAATATTAGATTGAATATGGGAAGCGATAAAGGTAATTATTTCATCGGGGACAACGATATCCTCCAATTCCGCCTTTTTCCTCAGAATAGCTATTCTAGTCTCATAGTCGGGAGGGATAATATCAGTTGTAAGTCCCCATTCAAATCGGGAACGAAGTCTTTCTTCTAAAGTCGGTATTTCTTTTGGCGGCCGGTCAGAAGAAATTATTATCTGTTTATTTGCTTCATACAAAGTATTAAAGGTGTGGAAAAATTCTTCCTGGGTTGCTTCTTTACCGGCTAAAAACTGAATATCGTCAATCAGTAGCACATCGATTTTTCTATAAGTATTGCGAAATTCCACCTGTCTCTCATAGCGAATGGAATCAATAAGCTCATTAGTAAACTGTTCACCGGTCACATAAAGAAGTTTCAAATTCGGGAAATTTCTACATATAACATGGCTAATGGCGTGCATTAAGTGAGTTTTTCCTAAACCGCTACCTCCATAGACAAAAAGGGGATTATAGGATTTGGCAGGGGATTCTGCTACTGCCAAAGCAGCAGCATGAGCGAATCTATTACCATTTCCGATTACGAAAGTATCAAAAGTATATTTTGGGTTTAAAAAATAGGGTAAGATCCCGAAACTAGTTTTAGAGGATTGAAAAGGTGGAATATTCCCGGGATTATCGTGGTCAACAACAAAGGATAAAGAAACGGGAACATTTAAATAGTTTTGGACTGTAGATTTTATTAGATTGGCATATCTGCTTTCCAGCCAATCCTTAGCAAATTCATTAGGAACATTTATTGTGAGACTGTTATTGGAGAAATCAACTAAGTGGGTAGATGATAACCAAGTTTCAAAGCTTTCTTTAGAGAGCTCTTTTTTAAGTTTTTCTAAAATGTTATCCCAAAACGTTTCTAAATATATAGTATTAGGAGACATTCTCAACCTCCCCTGTATGTAATTACATTGCTATTCGGTAAAATATTCACAAAACTCTTATTCTTGTGGATAAAAAAGCACCCATATTCCAGTAAAAAATTTCTTTTAGAACATAGTGCAAATACTTAAAAGGCAAAATAATCATAACAATTTTTACAAGGGATATCAACAATTATTCTGAGAATCCCCATCTTTATCCCCAGGCTTCAAAAGTTATTAACATTGTTGAGAAAGCTCCTATCCTGCTCGTAAAATGCAATTTCCTTGACACGGTAAAAAGAATTAGAGTATAATTTTTTGTAACCTTAAAATAAATCATTTATTTTCTAGGTGTATCATATTTAGGGGGTGCTAGATTTGAAAAGAACGTATCAGCCAAAGGTGCGTCGACATAAAAAAGTACATGGATTTTTACAAAGAATGAAAACCACAGCCGGTAGAAGAGTAATAAAGCGTCGTCGTTCAAAAGGGCGTAAGAAGTTAGCCGTCTAAGGCCGCATTTTTGTGGCCTTTTTTGTACTTAGTATTTTGGCCTCTTAATATTTTAGGAGGAAACATGCTTCAAAAAAAATTTAGACTGCGAAAGAAATCTGATTTTTCCAGGGTATTTTCAGGTCAGTTAAGTTATGCTTCTAAATTTGCTGTTATATATATTCTTAAGGGTAGGCCTTTGAAATTTGGATTTGTCGCCTCCAAAAAAATCGGAAATGCCGTTAAGAGAAATCGAGCAAAGAGACTGCTGAGGGAAGCAGTCCGACTTAATATGAGTAAAATCAAGGGCGAAAATCAGATGATTTTTATTGCTCGAAAATCTATTCTAAAGGCTAGTTTGCCGGATGTGGAGAAAGAAATTATTAAAATCTGGCGCAAAGCAGGAGTTTATAATGAGTAGGATTCTTGAATTCTTGGGAAAAATAGTAACAAATTTGGTTCGAATTTATCAATTAACTATTTCCCCCTTATTGCCTAGAAGCTGCAGGTTCTATCCTACCTGTTCTGATTATGCGATACAAGCGATTTCAAAGTATGGTATAATTAAAGGCATGGGAAAAACCTTGATTAGAATATTAAAATGCCACCCTTTCCATCCAGGTGGATATGATCCTGTTTAAGGAGGGTTCATGTGTCTATATTCGTTGATGGGATGACTAAGATACTTGAATATTTTTTCAAGTTTGCTACTTTTATCGGTTGGCCCTCTTGGGGAGTAGCAATAATTTTATTTACTATAGTCGTTAAAATAATTCTTTACCCCTTGACATTAAAACAAATGATATCAATGCGGAAAACAGCCGCTTTACAGCCTAAATTAAGAGAACTGCAAAAAAAATACGGTCATGATAAACAAAAACTTAATCAAAAAACTACGGAATTGTTTAGCGAAGAAAGAGTTAATCCTTTTGCCGGATGTTTTCCTTTATTAATACAGTTACCAATTTTATGGCTAGTTTACAGAACTTTATGGAAGTTTCCTTATGGCGATGATCCTAGTGTTATGTTTTTAGGATTTAATGTCTCTGTGGCTTATGGATTCAAACTATCTTACCATTTGATTTTGCCGCTCATCGCTGCACTAACTACTTATTTAATGACCAAAGTAACTATGATGATGAATCCTACGCCAAGCGGGAGCGATGGGATTGCAGCTAGTGCTCAACAAACTCAGAAAATAATGTTGTACATTATGCCTTTTTTTCTAGCCTATATAGTTATTACCCTTCCTTCCGGTCTGGGACTTTACATTGTAACAATGAACATTATGTCTATTTTGCAAACAATTTATATCCATAAAGTAGTGTTTAAAAATGAAGACAAGGTTGCTGGGGAACAAAAAAGCGTTAAAGAAAAAAGCAGTGTAAAAACTAAAAAAAAGTCTCAAGGGGATACTAAAGAAAAACCCAGAGAAAAAGTAAAAGGAAGCAAAGAAAAGAGAAAAGGAAAAACCGGAAAATAAGCACTGGAGGATTACATAATGAAGGTTGTAGAAAAAACTGGTAGGACTGTAGATGAAGCGGTTGAGTCCTGCTTGCTTGAGCTGGGAGCGGAAAAAGATCAAGTTTCTATTGAAATTCTGGAAGAACCGGGGAGGAAAGGTTTATTCGGTTTGTTCGGCCAGAAACCAGCCCGCGTAAGAGTCATTTATAATGCTGATCCAAGTTCTATAGCTTGTAAATTTTTGCGAGAACTTATTGCTGCCATGAACGTTAATGCGGATTTTGAGGTTTTTCATCGGGACGATCATATTTTAATTAATATTACCGGCTCTGATTTAGGAATTCTTATCGGGCGTCGGGGTGATACTTTAGAAGCGATTCAATTTTTAACCGGTTTAGCGGTAGCTAGAAAAGCAGTTGACAAGACAAGAATTGTTATTGATATCGAAGGTTATCGAAAACGAAGAGAAGAAACACTGATAAAACTGGCAAAAAGATTAGCGGAAAAGGTAAAAAGAACAGGCACTCGAATTGTTTTGGAACCGATGAGCCCCCAGGAACGAAGGATTATCCATACCGCTCTGCAAGGGGAGTATAAAATTTTGACTTTTAGCGAGGGGGAAGAACCTAACCGGCGAGTGGTTATTTCCTTAAAACGTAGTAGCAAGGACGTATCTTAGAGGGGGTAAACCCCTTTTAATTTTCTATAGGGAGAGACCACAATGGATGATACTATTGTTGCTTTAGCGACTCCCTCTGGTCAGGGAGCTATACATATAATCCGCCTAAGCGGGGAGAAGGCTTTTGAAATTGCTGATTCCTGTTTTGAGCCGCTTAATATCGAAAAGTGGCAAAGTGAAACTAACCACACTCTTCATTTAGGTTGGTTCTCTGATCGAGGAAAGAGAATTGATCAGGTTCTGATTGGAAAGATGGCAGCCCCCCTCTCTTTTACAGGAGAGGATACTATAGAGATTAATTGTCATGGAGGAATGCTTACTGCTCGCAGAATAATAGAAACCTGTCTCCATGCTGGAGCGCGTCTGGCGGAGCCAGGGGAATTTTCAAAAAGGGCTTTTCTAAATGGCAAAATGGACCTAATTCAAGCCGAAGCGGTGGTAGATCTAATAACTGCTCGCACTGACCTAGCCGCGGATTTAGCTTTGCTTCAATTAGAAGGACATTTATCTACAGAAATAGACGAAATACGGCAAGAAATTTTAAATATTTTATCTTTTATTGAAGTCACTATTGATTTTCCGGAAGATGAGATTGGTGAATTAAATCGCGCCGATTTAACAAAACAACTGCAAAGTGTAAAAGCAAAAGCGGAAGAAGTATTTGAAGGCAGTAAAAAGGGTAAGATTATTCGTGAAGGCCTCTCGACAGTAATTGCCGGCCAACCGAATGTCGGGAAATCAAGTTTGCTTAATGCCCTTCTGAAGGAAGAACGGGCCATTGTAACGGATATTCCTGGGACTACTAGGGATGAGATTCATGAGAGTGTTAAAATAGGTGATATTCTCCTGAACTTAATTGATACTGCCGGACTTAGAGAAAGTGATGATCCGATAGAGATGATCGGTATCCAGAGGACCTGGAAGGCTCTGGAAAGAGCGGATTTAATACTTCTGGTTCTTGAGGCGAAAAAATATAAGTCCCAGAATCTTTCTAAAGAAGAAGAGGAGATTTTAAAAAATTACGCGGATAAAACTATTGTTTTGGTCAATAAAATTGATCTTCTTTCCTCTTCAGAAAACCTAGTGGATAATCTTCCGGCTGGAGTATTCAGCCTTCCTTTTTCCGTAAAAAACAAATTGGGTTTTAAGGAATTAGAAGATGAGATTTTCCGCCGAGTCATGGAGGGCGAATCCTTTATTTCTTCCCAACCCTTATTATCAAATATCCGACAGATTCAGGCTTTGGAAAAAAGTCTTCACCATTTAGAAAAATCTCTTGAGGCTATTTATGCCGGTGTTCCTTTGGATCTGATATCCATAGATGTCCGTCTAGCCTTGGAGGAAATATCCTTCATTACCGGCCATAGCATTCAAGAGGATCTGTTGAATAATATTTTTTCAAGATTTTGTATTGGAAAGTAGGCTTTTAAAGTGGAATACTTTGCGGGAAAATATGATGTAATTGTAATCGGGGCGGGGCATGCCGGTTGTGAAGCTGCTCTCGCCTCTGCTCGTATGGGGTGTGAAACCTTACTTTTAACAATCAATTTGGATCGGGTAGCTAATATGGCTTGTAATCCTTCTTTAGGAGGACCTGCCAAGGGACAACTGGTAAGAGAAATAGATGCCTTGGGTGGTCAGATGGCCATTACTGCCGATGAAACTTCCTTACAGGCTAGAACATTAAACACAGGTAAAGGGCCAGCCGTTCAGGCTTTTCGCGTCCAGTCTGATAAAAGATTGTATCATCAAAGGATGTTAAGCACCCTGTTTATGCAACCCAGACTGACAATTATTCAAGCTATGGTTGAAAAGCTTTACCTTCAAAAAAACAGGATTAAAGGAGTTGTGACTAAGACAGGAGCTCGATTTGAGGCAACCTGCGTAGTTTTAACGGGAGGAACCTATTTACGGGCTAAGATTATTATTGGTGAGACTGTTTATGATGGAGGCCCTAGTGGGGATATTACCACTTCTAAGCTTTCTGAGAACCTCCAGGAGTTGGGGATAGAATTGGCCCGTTTTAAAACGGGAACTCCTCCCCGGATTTTAAAAAGCTCGGTGGATTTTTCTAAGTTTGTTATCCAACCCGGAGATAACATCCCGCGTCGCTTCTCTTTTTTACCTACAGAAAGCTTAATTTGGGGACAAGATCCAGAAAAGCAATTTCCCTGTTGGCTCGGATATACATCTCCTGAAACTCATGCTATTATCCGGGATAATCTACATCGGGCTCCTCTTTTTACGGGTATTGTGGAGGGAATTGGTCCTCGATATTGTCCTTCTATAGAGGACAAAATCGTGAAATTTCCTCATCGAGAATCCCATCAGGTTTTTTTAGAACCCGAAGGTGCGTACAGCGAAGAGCTGTACGTGGCTGGGCTGTCTACTAGCCTGCCGGAGGAGGTACAGTATTCGTTTTTCCGCACTGTTCCCGGTTTGGAAAAGGTGAAAATTTTAAGACCCGGGTACGCTATGGATTACGATTGTATAAGGCCTTATCAACTTTCTTTAACTTTAGAGGTCCGCGCCTGGCCTGGCTTATTCAGTGCTGGACAAATAAACGGAACTTCTGGTTATGAGGAAGCAGCCGCTCAAGGGTTATACGCTGGTATTAATGCTGCTTTAAAAGCCCAAGGAAAAGATCCTTTCTTTTTAAATCGTTCGGAATGCTACCTCGGGGTTATGATCGATGATTTAGTAAACAAAGAAATAACTGAACCATATAGACTCCTTACTTCCAAAGCAGAATACAGACTTTTGCTAAGGCAGGATAATGCTGATTTACGTTTGACGGAACGGGGTAGAAAAATCGGTTTGGTGGACGAGACAAGGTGGAAAATATTTCAAACCAAAGTCCAACAGCTTGAAGAAATTTCTAAAATATGGAAAAAAACTTTTTTTTCTCCCAGAGATACCGATGTGCAAGAGATTTTAGCCCGCATTGGCTCTACTCCGCTTCGCCGAGGGGCTAAAGCAGAAGATTTAATAAAGAGACCAGAAATTAAGCCCGAGCATATCTATGAGCTAATACCTGAAATGGAACCATATGACCTAGAAGTTTTGGAACAGGCCGCTATTCAAGTTAAATATCAAGGATATATTGATAAACAAAAAGAAGAAGTAAAACAATTTTTAAAACTAGAAGGAAAGGAACTTCCTCAGGATTTGGACTATGATTCAATTCACGGTTTATCCAATGAAGCAAAACAAAGATTGAGTGAAGTTCGTCCTCTAAACGTTGGTCAGGCCTCAAGGATCAGCGGTGTAAACCCTACAGACATTTCAGTAATTCTTATTTATTTAGAGCAAAGGAGAAGAAAAACCACAAATGAGTGAATCCACCTCTAAGGAAATAATGGCTAGTCTAGAAAGCCTTAAGGAGTTGGCCTCTAAAGTTTGGTCAATTGAAATTTCTGATCAGCAAAGCGCTCTGTTTTGTGAGTACGGCAATTTCTTGTTAGAGTGGAATAAAAAAATCAACCTGACATCAATCACGGAACCTTCGGAAATAGCAATAAAACATTTTTTAGATTCCATAATTTTTGTAAAATATCTTGAAGAATACTATCCAGATCTCGAGTGCCTAGATTTAGCCGACCTGGGAACAGGTGCCGGCTTTCCTGGAATACCGATTAAGATCTTAAGGCCGGAACTAAGAATTACTCTTCTGGACTCCTTAGCTAAAAGGATAGATTTTTTAGATAAGACAATTGAAAAATTAAACTTAACAAGAATAGACACTGTTCATGCTCGGGCTGAGGAATTAGGACGAAACTCGCAATATCGGGGAAGTTTTGACATTCTTGTTGCTAGAGCGGTGGCGGAGTTACCCGTACTGCTAGAATATGCCCTACCGCTTTTAAAAACTGGTGGGCGGTTTTTTGCAGCTAAAGGGCTGGAACCGGAAAAGGAAATCGGGACTGCGCAAAGAGCTCTAATCCTATTAAAAGGAGAAATAGAGAATGTGGAAAAATATTTCCTAGCCTCAGGCGCTGAACATCGTTCTATGGTAATAGTAAAAAAAATAGGGGCCACGCCTCATAAATACCCCCGAGCGGCAGGGAAACCTAAAAGAAACCCCCTCTAAATGCGTTTATCAAAACGCGTTTTTATTTTTTATTTCTTTAAAAAACACCTTTTTCCAGGTATACTTTACATAGGGCTTTCATCGTAAATGAAGGAGGATATATATGGCAAGAATTATTGCAATTGCGAATCAAAAAGGAGGTGTGGCTAAGACTACTACGGCAGTGAACTTATCAGCGGGAATTGTTGAAAAGGGTAAAAAAGTGCTCTTAGTAGATCTCGATCCTCAGGGAAATGCGACTAGCGGTTGTGGAGTAGAGAAACATAGACTTTCTCGTTGCATTTACGATGTAATAATCAATGGCGAGTCCATTAAGAATGTGATGGCGGAGACCGCTTTAAGAAACCTTAAAATAGCTCCGGCGCGTATTGAGTTGGCTGGAGCAGAAATTGAACTTGTCTCGGAGATGTATCGAGAGGGAAAGCTAGCAGCAGCCTTAGAGGAAGTGAAAGAAGAATTTGATTTTATTTTCATCGACTGTCCCCCCTCATTAGGATTACTTACTTTAAATGCTCTTTGTGCGGCAACTGATGTTTTAATTCCTATTCAATGCGAATACTATGCTTTGGAAGGCTTAAGCCTTTTAATGGGAACACTCGATAAGGTAAAGCGTTCTATAAACAAAGACTTGCAAATTTTAGGTGTCCTTTTAACTATGTTTGACGCTCGAACTAACCTCTCTATACAAGTGGTCGATGAAGTAAAGAATTATTTCCGGGACAAAGTTTTTCAGACCATAATTCCCAGAAATGTCCGTTTAAGCGAGGCCCCGAGTCATGGACAACCTATAATTCTTTATGATACTAAATCGCGCGGAGCCGGGGTATATAGAGATTTGGCTGAGGAGGTATTAGAACGTGTCTAAAAGAGGTTTAGGACGTGGGTTAGGAGCCCTTATCACCGAACGAGAAACTGATAGCGGCTTAATAAAAGAAATTATGTTGGAAAACATCTTTCCTAATCCCGACCAACCTAGACGAAATTTTGATCAGGAAAAATTACAGGAACTGGCTGACTCAATTCGAGAACATGGATTACTACAACCAATACTGGTAAAACCGGATGGCAATCGCTATCATATCATTGCCGGCGAAAGGAGATATCAAGCCGCAAAATTAGCGGGCCTTGATCGGATTGAGTGCCTGGTCAAGGAATGCACACCTTTGGAAATGACAGAAAAGGCCTTAGTGGAAAATATTCAAAGGACAGATTTATCCCCGGTGGAGGAAGGTCTTGCTTATGCGCACTTAATTGAGGAGTATGGCTTGACTCAGGATCAAGTGGCAAAAAGAGTTGGTAAGGGTCGGGCTACAGTTGCTAATCTCCTACGAATAATTCAACTCCCAGCGCCGGTTATTGAACTTCTCGATAAGGGCTCTATTTCTTTGGGACATGCTAAGGTTTTGCTTTCCCTTAAAGATCCTGAAGATCAGGTCTTACTGGCCAATAGAGTAGTGAAAGATTCTCTCTCGGTGCGGGAACTTGAAGAAGTTATAAAAAGCCAGTCCGCACAAAAACCGTCGAAAACTTCTAAAAAGAATGAATATAATATATTCACTGATTTGGAAGAAAAATTGAGAACACTGCTCCAGACCAAGGTGGTAATAAAAGGGCAAGAAGAAAAAGGCAAGTTTGAAATCAGTTATTATTCTAAAGAGGAATTTAACCGCTTGCTGGAAATGTTTAATATAAAAAGTTAATGTTCCACGTGGAACATTAAAAATGGTTCTACGTGGAACATTCAGAGAATAATGAGGTAGGAATGTGTTAGGAACTATAGTAAACTTTTTTGCAATCATTTTTGGTGGTTTAATTGGTCTTCTTTTTGGAAGAATTATTCCGGAAAAACTTAAGAATACTATAATCCAGGGGATAGCTCTGGTTGTGATACTTATTGGTTTGCAGATGGCTCTTAAAACTGAAAATTTCCTCTTGATAATCGCCAGCCTTTTGCTTGGAGGTCTAATTGGGGAAGTTTTAGATATTGAGGCCTGTCTATATAAAGCAGGGAATTGGTTAGAAAAAAAGCTTTCTGGTTTTTTTGAACAAAATAATTTTCCAAAAGCTTTTGTTACGGCCAGTTTAATATATTGTGTAGGGGCAATGGCTATTGTCGGGGCTTTGGAAGGAGGTCTAAATGCTAATCATAGTATCCTGTTTGCTAAGTCCGCCCTAGATGGAATCACAGCAATTGTTTTTGCAGCCTCTATGGGCAGTGGAGTAATATTTTCTGCTATTCCCGTTCTTCTCTACCAAGGTAGTATTGCTATTCTGGCTGGATTTTTACAAGGAGTTTTTTCTGATTTGCTTATTTTAGAGATGAGTGCGGTTGGCGGTTTGCTTATTCTGGGTATTGGAATCAATCTTTTAGAAATAAAAGAAATTAAGATCGGCAACCTGCTTCCCGCTATTTTTATATTGATACCGCTCTTCTTTCTGAGTTCTTTCTGATCTAAATTATTTTATATCATTGGGGGAAAAATCTTGGATATAATTTTCAATATTAATGAGCAAACATTACTAGTTATAGGAATTGCTGCCGCTTTGTTGGCCCTGTTTTCTATAATTTTAAGCCTAGTGTTACTTAGAAAGTTGAATAAGTTCAAAAAAGCCTATCTTAGTTTGCAAACTTTTATGTCAGGCGCGAACTTAGATGACACTTTAAAATCTTATCAGGCAGAGGTCAGGGAAATCAATCAAAAGATAGCGACCCTGGATCGGAGGCTAGACCGGCTGGAAAATAAATCTCGGGAAGCGGTAGACTGTATCGAAATTTTGAAGTTTAATTCTTTTGCTTATATGGGAGGGGATTTGAGTTTTACTCTTGCCTTTCTCAATCAAGAGGGTTCAGGGCTATTACTGACAGGGATTCAAAGTATTGAAGAATGTCGAGTGTATGCCAAAGCTCTGGATAAAGGAAATAGTTCTATCCCTCTCAGCCCCGAGGAGAAAAAAGTAGTTGAAAAAGCCTGCGCCAAATTGATCAAGGTTTGATTTTAAAAAGGAGCTCTAAAGGTTTTCAAAAACAGATCGCAGATTACCTCTGACATCTGCCAGATTGTATGGAGACGTGTGTTTTGTAAAACCATATACTGGGCAAACCCATTGATATTGACGATGCCGGTAAGGTGGATTTCTCCAACTTCCGGCAACTCTTTTTTAACCGCTGTGCCGGGTTTAAGAGGGCCTTCCCCCAAGGTAATGTAACCAATGGATTCTAATCTCCCCAAACAGGCGTCAAGGGCAATTATGTAGGGACTAGGGTAGGTAAGGTAAATTTTATCTAAGGTGGTTTGCAGGTTTTCCGCGTGGACAGGTTCTTCAAGTGTTCCCATGACTGTTAAACCGGGCAAAAGTTTTTCTTTAATTTTTGTACCCGTCAAAGGTCCGAGAGAATCTCCGGTAGAGCGGTCGGTCCCAATACACAAGAGGATAATATTATCTCTTTGTGCCCTTTGGACATGACTTTTGAGTCTGGCTTGAAGATAGGATAATTTCAGCTTATCATTGTAGTGAGCTCGAATGGAAGTGTTTTCTTTATATAGCGAAAGGGGGGCCAATACAAATACCTCCAAATATTGTTCACTATATATATTTCCATTTTTAGTAAAGCTTATGCGCAGAAATAAATATGAGGCAGAAATGAGAAGTTTGAGGATATGCAAAAATTTCTTTAATTCTGCATGTTAACTTTCATGCATAAATACATGAAAAAGGAGTAAATGATATGCATTATTTTCAGTACATTTAGCAATAACATTATACATATAAAATACATGCATAAATACATGTATTTATGCATGTATAACTATATTGAAAAAACCTATGAATACAGTTTTTCTAAATAAATAATATGAGGGGAGTACATATTAAATGAAAGATCTCAAAAAAAATGTCTTTTTTGTCCTTGTCCTTGTTATATTAATCGCGGCGGGTTGTACAAAAGCGTCTCTCCAGCCAGACTCAAAAGAAGTGGTAGAAATAATTAAAATCGGGGGAAATTTTGAATTATCAGGAAACATTGGGGAGTTCGGACGTCAGGGAGAAAATGGGGCCCGATTGGCTATTAAACAAATAAATGCTCAAGGCGGAGTTTTGGGTAAAAAATTGGCATTTATTAGTAGAGATAATAGATCTGAGGTTGAGGAAGTGCAAAGAGTGGGAGAGGAACTGATAAATCAGGACGGAGTAGTTGCTATTATCGGCCCCATGACTAATAAAAACAGCTTGGCTTCTGTTTCGCTGGCCCAGGAAAACAAAATTCCGGTCATTACCCCCACCGGAGTCAGCCCTAAGATCACTCTTGGGGCGGAAGGTCTTAATGAGTGGATGTTTAGAGCCTGCTTTGTCGACAGTTACCAGGGGAAAATGGCGGCTCGCTTTGCTTCTAATTCCCTGAACGCAAAAACCGCGGCTGTAGTTTTCGATCCCCAAAATGAATATAGTCAAAGTTTGAAAGAAAGTTTTCAGGCTGAATTTGAAACTTTAGGCGGTCAGATCGCGATGATTGAGACATATCAAGGAGGAGTGGACAAAGATTTCAAAGGGATCCTAAAAGCTATTAAAGCAAAAAAACCGGACCTTATTTATCTTCCGGGATATTATAATGAAGCCGGATTGTTTATCAAACAGGCGCGCGAGGCTCAGTTCGAGGGTCCAATTCTCGGGGGTGATGGCTGGGCAACAGGTCCAATTTTAAATGTCGCTGGCCAAGAGGCTCTTTATAATTCCTTTTATCTTGATCATTTTGCTTTTGATGATCCAGCTATTTCGGATTTTGTTGGGGATTATCTAGCCGAGTACAATGAGCCGGCCACTACTTTTTCCGCTCTCGGCTATGATGCTGCTCTGATCCTGATTGCCGCTCTTAAAAAGGCCCAAAGTACTGATCCGGAAAAGATTAAATGGGCCTTAGAAAATTTAACAGATGTGCAGGGTGTAAGCGGTGAAATCACTATTCATCCCTCAACTCATAATCCATTAAAAAGCGTTCCTGTTATTACTTTCAAAGATGGGGCAAAAGTATTTCACACTAAAATTGGGTTAAATTGATCAGGAATAAAAATGATTTTTGAGGAGTATCAAATATCTCTAATCATTTGTTTTATTTGGAAAAAAACTATGTTAAAATAGTTTCATTAGAAAGGGAATGTATGGTGATTGGTGCCGTCTCCGGATTTTAGAGCTGTGTGATATGGTATAGAACGTTTGAGGGGTGTTGGATTCACATATATTCCCGCCACTCCTAAAAGGAGGAAAAAATGTCCCTGTTTGATATTTTTGTTGTGACCATAGTTGTTATTAGTGGGATAGCCGGGGTCCGCAAAGGGCTGATTACAGGGCTGGCCAAGTTTATAGGGAAAATTGTAGCTGTTGTTGTGGCTTTTCTTTTTTTTGCTCGTTTTTTAGAGTTTTTAGAAAAACATATTGCCCTTCGGGAAATAATAGAACCCAAAGTGGGGAACCTGGTTATTAAAATATTTGAAGGAAAGGTAAACGGCGGAGGATACGGAAATTCAAGTTTTTTAATGTCAGCGGCTATTGAACAAGCTACTAATTCTTTTACTAATTATATTTTGAATATTATTGCTATCCTAGTTTTATTTGTTGCTGTTTCTCTCTTTATAAATCTGGTTATTTCCTTCCTGATCTCTCCTTTGGCTAAAAACTTAACTATAATTAATAGGGGAGGCGGGTTTGTTTTGGGACTTTTAAGTTCCTTCGTGGTGCTTTGTTTGGTAGTAGGGCTGATATCCCCTTTTCTTACCGCTTCTGAAAAGCTTTCTAGTGTTCAAACCTCGGTCCTTTACCCTTATTTAATGGAAGGATATAATACCGCGCTCCCGGTAATTTCTGGGTTCTCTTCGGAAATTCTATTAAATCCTTTGGAATCTATTGAAAGCTTAAAAGATTCTTTTCTGTAGATTGGGGTTTATTGTATGGAGCTAAATATTGGTGACCTGGTTCGAATGCGAAAAAAACATCCTTGCGGAAATCAGGATTTCAGAATTGTAAGGACGGGAGCAGATTTTAGAATAGAGTGCTTGAAATGCGGCCATCAAGCCTGGATCGCCCGTCCCAAGTTGGAAAGAAATGTAAAAGAAAAGCTATCTGGCAATTATCTGAAGGATTGAGGAATCAAAAAATTCATTTTCGCAAATTGTCAAATTAAAGATCTAATGTTATAATTATTCGATGGAGTATATTATTCCCTGCTCTGTATTTGTTACAGGGCCATTTAGTCCGAGGGGAGGTGCTGTGTGATGCGAGCATACGAAGTATTATATATTATCAGGCCGGATCTCGAAGAAGAGGCCATTAAGGCAAATATTGATAGATTTGCCGAAATCGTAACCGCCAACGGAGGAACTGACTTAAAGATCGATCCTTGGGGTAAACGACGCCTAGCTTACGAGGTGAAGAAATTTAAAGAGGGTTATTATGTCCTTATGAATTTCAACGGCGAGGCTCGTACGGTTGAGGAACTGGAAAGGCTGATGAAAATTTCAGATGCTGTTATCAGATTCCTGACAACCAAAAACGGTTAGTTTCGGAGGGGTATAGAGTGCTAAATCGTGTAATTTTAATCGGCCGATTAACTAGGGATCCTGAGCTCCGTTATACTGCCAATGGTATAGCCGTAGCTACATTTACCTTGGCAGTAAACAGAAGTTATAAAAATGCTCAAGGCGAAAGAGAGGCTGATTTTATACCCTGTGTTGTCTTCCGGCAGTTGGCTGAACTTTGTGCCAATTACCTGGCGAAGGGAAAATTAGCAGCAGTTGAGGGTCGTCTTCAGGTCCGTTCTTATGAAGGACAAGATGGACAAAGAAAATTCATGACAGAAGTCGTCGGGGAAAATGTAAGGTTTTTAAGTCCCCGAGATAACAATAGCTCGGATTCGTCAGCCAAAGTTGATGATTTGAGTTCCTTTGCCCATGAGGTAAGTTTAGATGATGACATCCCATTTTAGTTCGAAAGGAGGGGCGTTCAATGGCTAATGGCAATGTCAAAAGAGATAAGGGACGCCGTCCGCGTAAGAGGGTATGTAGTTTCTGCGTCGATAAAGTAGACGTGGTTGATTACAAGGACACTTATAAACTACGTAAATATATTACGGAAAGAGGCAAGATTTTGCCTCGTAGAATTTCCGGCAATTGTGCTAAACACCAAAGACAGGTTACGCTTGCTATTAAGCGAGCTCGTAGTATAGCGTTGTTACCGTTTATGATTGATTAGAAAAAGGAGCATAGCTCCTTTTTTTATTGAGGTCATTAGGCAATTAAAATATTCAAAAGTTTTAAGAAGAGTCTACTTTAGATTTAAGCAGGAGTTTTTTGCTATTCTCTCGAACTCATATGTACCTTAGGGTAAGGGGGTTGTGTTCATTGTCCTTAGCAGTTGATATTGTTAAATGTTCCAAAGCTATTGAGGAATTGAAAGTGGAGCTTCTTAAAGCGCAATGGCTGGTTCAATACAGCGCTATGCAGCCTTCAGAAGAACAAATTTTAGACAGCCTGGCCAGACTGATAGGATTGGGTTATTTACTCACCAGAAGATTAGGATTTGATTATTCTAGGTTGGACAGGGTATTATATAAGCAATTAGAACAATGGAAAAGTGAAGATTTTTTGAACTTGGAATCGGAGTGGGGGGACTTAAGTCTTTTACTCAGTTATTTAGTTCCAGAAGAGGATTAAATACGAGGTAGGGGTTCATGTATATTAGTGACAGGGATGCGCTTAAATATTCCACCGGCCTGCTATTGATTTTTATTCCTTTTATATTTTCCTTTTTTAACATTTGGAGCTGGTTTACCGAAATCTTTCTATTTATTTCTGTATTTATAGTAAGCAGAAACATTAAACCTCAAATTGCCGCTCTTCTACTTGCTCTTGGCTATTTAGGGGCAATTATAGGGGCGGGGGCAGGCGGTATTTGGCAGATCGGTTTTTCCCCTTGGGCGGGGATTTTGTTTGTAGTTTTGGAAAACAAGGGGCTAGGCCTGAGATACTCCATGTTTTGGAGTTTGATGTTTGTGGTGCTTTTAAGCGGGTTGACGCTTATTCCCGGGGTTAAAGAAGCCTTATATCCTGACAGAATCCAGGAAACAGTGGCCGAAGTTTTTCAAACCGCAAAAGAATTAGGATTTATTGCTAATTTGGAACAACAAGGGGTGCCTAGTCAATATTTCGAACGCCATTTAGAGATAGTGGTCCCTACATTAATAAAACTAAAACCCGCTGCTGCCGGAATACTAGGTATGGCTGAAATGGGTTCCGCTTATTTAATTGCTCAGCTTTTTGAAAAAACTAAAATCCCTTTGACACCCTTTTCTAAGTGGCAGCTTCCTTGGTATGGAGTTTGGGTAGCTATTTTCGGTATTGGTGGCTATTTAGGCGGAGATTATTTGGGCCTCGAAGTTTTAAAAATAATAGGGATGAACCTGATAGCTGTTTCTGCAGCTCTGTCCCTAGTTTTGGGAGCTTCCTGCTTGGTTTATTTCTTATCTCATCCTAAAACACCTCGTTATTTAATTTTTGTTTTTATTCTGGGTTTAATATTCTTTTTCCATTTTATTATTTTGGCCTTAATAGTTATTGGCTTATTTGATACTGTTTTAAATTTAAGGAAGATTCCCGAAAAAATTAAGGAGGGAAATTAAGTGAAAGTAATATTGATAGAAGATGTAAAGAACTTAGGGACAAGAGGGGATGTCTGCAAAGTGCAAGCGGGGTATGCCCGAAACTTTTTAATCCCTCGAGGATTAGCAGTGGAAGCTACAAAAAGAAACATGCAGGATTTGGCCCAGAAACAGAAGCAAGAGGAATTGCAGAGACAAAAAGAAAAAGAAGCAGCCTTGGAGATTGCCGAAAAAATAAAATCCCTAAAAGTAGTCATAAAAGTAAAAACCGGGGAAAAGGGACGTCTATTTGGCTCGGTGACCAATAAGGAGATTGCGGAAGTATTAGATAAGGAATATCAAGTTAAACTAGATAGAAGGAAAATAGAAATTAAAGAACCGATTAAGGCTCTTGGAGAATACGAGGTAATGGTAAGACTTCATCCTGAGGTAACAGCAATGGTTATCGTTGCTGTAGAAGCTTTGTAATTGTGGCTAAATGAAATAAATAATGAAAAACGGGATGTGACCAAGATGCAAGGATTTTTCAAAAAAATCCTGGGGAAGAGATATGACAGGGAATTTAAACCGCTAAACAATACAGAGCGCTTAAAATTAGAAATTGACGCTTTATACTCTGTGCTAGCTAATCTATATGGAACCGACAAACTGATTTTAAAAGCAAGTAAATTAGAAGCTTTAGCTCTAATGCGGTCTGAGAATCTAGGAGAGAGGGTTGTAGCTCTTCAAAAATTAGCTCATGATGATCCGACCAGAAAAGAGGTTCCTAACACGGGGCAAATTCCTGGAATTTTAGAGGAGATTGAAAAACATATTGCCGATATTGTAGCTCGGCGGTCGGTGGAAGAAAGACTTAATCAAGCGGTAGCGGAAAAAATGCAGGAGCGTCATGAGGAATATATAAAAGAGATAAAAACTCAAGTCTTAAAGGAAACAGGGGGGCCAGAAAACGCCCAAACTCTTAAAAAACTTGCCCATTTGGAAAAAATGAATGCTGCCAAACCACTCTCTTCAGCCTTGGAGGTATTAAGGCCCCAGACTCTTTCTGAAATAGTAGGACAGGAAAAAGCCTTGCAGGCTTTATTAGCTAAGCTAGCCACGCCTTTTCCCCAACATATTATTATTTATGGGCCGCCGGGGGTGGGTAAAACCTCTGCGGCTCGCGTAGCCTTAGAGACAGTTAAAAGCCTTCCCGATTCCCCCTTTGGACCTGATGCTCCATTCATCGAGGTGGACGGCACGACATTGCGGTGGGATCCCCGGGAAGTTACTAATCCCCTACTTGGTTCTGTGCACGATCCGATTTACCAAGGGGCAAAAAGGGATTTGATAGATACCGGCATTCCGGAGCCGAAGCTGGGGCTGGTCAGTGATGCTCATACCGGGGTGCTGTTTATAGATGAGATCGGAGAGATGGACACCATTCTTTTAAATAAGTTGCTTAAGGTACTGGAAGATAAAAGGGTCTTTTTCGAATCCTCTTATTACGACCCTCATGATCCCAATATCCCCCTGTATATTAAAAAGATTTTTGAGGAGGGTGTGCCAGCTGATTTTATTTTAATTGGCGCGACTACTAGAGAGCCTCAGGATCTTAATCCCGCTCTGCGCTCTCGTTGTGCGGAAGTGTATTTTGTTCCTTTAGAACCTTCCCATATAGTTAATATTGTGCAACAGGCCGCTGCTAAACTGAAAGTAAAGTTGGAAGATGGGGTTCCGGAGATTATTAGCGAGTATGTTATTGAGGGCAGAAAAGCTAACAACATTTTATTAGACGCCTATGGTTTGGCAAAGTATAGGCAAGCCGCAGATAAAGAGATTATAATTACTGTTGAAAACGTTCAGGAGGTTCTTCGCTCCGCCCGGCTTACCCCTTATATTCACAAAAAAGTAAATCCCGGCAAGGATCTTGGAAAAATCCTTGGCTTGGGAGTGTCCGGATTTTTGAGCACGGTTTTAGAAATTGAAGTCCGGGTTTTTCCGGTTTCGGGGAACAGAGGCCGAATTCGCTTTAATGAAACGGCCGGAACAATGGCTAGAGATGCGGTTTTTAACGCTGCGGCAGTGATCCGCGATCTGACAGGTGAGGATCTAAAAAATTATGATCTTCATGTTAATGTCGTCGGAGGTGGACGTATCGACGGCCCCTCGGCAGGACTAGCGACTACCATGGCTATTTATAGTGCCCTAAAAAATCAACCTTTAAATAAAGAAGTCGCTGTGACCGGAGAGATTTCCATCCAAGGGCAGGTAAAGCCGGTGGGAGGTATTTACGAAAAAATATTCGGGGCTAAACAAGCGGGGGTAAAAACAGTAATTATACCGGAAGAAAACCTAAAAGAAGTTCCCTCCGAACTTAAAGGCATTAAGGTAGTAGCTGTAAAGACCATTAAAGAGGCTTTAGAAATAGCCAGTCAATAAGTATAAGTAAAAAATATATACGAGAGGTAAAAAGGAGAAAAGATGTATGAAGCCTCTTAAAATTCCACCCCATAATATAGAGGCTGAACAAGCTGTTTTGGGGGCTCTATTGTTGGATCCTCAAAAAGGTAGCGTTGTTTTTGAAATTTTGCAGCCAGGGGATTTTTATCGAGAAAATCATAAAAACATATATCTAGTTATCAAAGAGATCTTTGAACGGGGGGACCCTGTAGATTTGGTTACCGTAGCCGAAGAATTACGTCGCACAGGCCAATTAGAAAGTGTGGGCGGCATCGGTACCATTTCTCTGCTGGCTAATGCTGTCCCTTCGGCAGCTAATGCCCAGCATTATGCTAATCTAGTAGTGGAAAAATCCCTCCTTAGACAACTAATTCGCATGGCTAACTATGTAGAAGAGAAAGGGTACGACGCAGGAGAAGAGGCTCTTAGTCTACTGGAAGACGCTGAAAGATTGATTTTGGATATCTCCCAGCGCCAGATTAAAGATGGTTTTGTCTCTATTCGTAGCGTATTATTAAGTACTTTTGAAAAGATTGAACATCTTTATCTCAACAAAGGAAACTTAACGGGGGTCCCTTCTCATTTTACGGACTTAGACCGTATTACATCCGGTTGGCAGGCTTCGGATTTGATAATAATTGCGGCTCGGCCCTCCATGGGTAAGACAGCCTTGGTGCTTAATTTAGCTCAGAATGCAGCAGTGAAATCCCAGGTTCCAGTGGCTATTTTTAGTTTGGAGATGTCTAAGGAGCAATTGGTACAAAGAATGCTGTGCTCGGAAGCCATGGTAGATCAGCAAAGAGTTAGAACCGGGGAGCTTTTAGATACTGACTGGCCAAAATTGACTCAAGCTGTGGGAACACTCTCTGAAGCCCCTATATTTATTGATGATACTGTGGGTATATCCCTGGCTGAATTAAGATCCAAGGCTAGACGTTTAAAAATGGAACAAGATCTAGGGCTAATAGTAATTGATTATTTACAGCTTATGACTGCGGGCAAGAGGTTAGAGAACCGTCAGCAGGAAGTGGCCTATATTTCCAGAGGTTTAAAAGGGGTGGCCAGGGAGTTAGCTGTGCCGGTGATTGCTTTGTCCCAATTAAATCGAGGGGTTGAACAGCGACAGGATAAGAGACCAATTATGTCCGACCTTTTAGAATCGGGGACGATCGAGGCGGATGCCGATCTTGTTTCCTTTATATATAGGGATGAATATTATAATCCCGATTCGGAGAAAAAAGGGATTGCTGAAATAATTATTGCTAAGCATCGCAACGGCCCGGTAGGAACTGTAGAACTAGGATATTTAAAAGAATTTACAAAATTCGTTAATCTGGATAAAAGACATTACCCAGCCTGAATAATAAACGGGAGGAATTACAAAATGGCAGCTGTTGTACTGGTTGGAGCCCAATGGGGAGACGAGGGGAAAGGGAAAATAACTGATTTTCTGGCAGAGAAAGCCGATATGGTGGTTCGTTATCAGGGAGGAAATAATGCTGGTCATACTGTAGTTATTAAAGACCAAACCTACAGGCTTCACCTCATCCCCTCAGGTATTTTTTACCCTGAAAAAATATGCGTTATCGGTAATGGGGTAGTTATTGATCCTCAGGTGCTTATTCAAGAGCTAGAGTATTTGGAGGAAAGAGGAGTGAGCACTGCAAATCTCAAAATCAGTAGCAACGCTCATCTAATTTTAGCCTATCATAAATTGTTGGATGTCCTAGAGGAGGAATTTAGGGCTGAGCATAAAATTGGAACTACCAAAAGAGGGATTGGTCCGGCTTATAAGGATAAGGCCTCCCGGACAGGCATAAGAGTTGCGGATTTAATGGATAAGGAATTTTTTACCCAAAAACTAGCCTACAATCTGAAGGAAAAAAACTTAATCCTTTCCAAGATCTATGGGCGAAAGGGATTTGACCTCGAAGATCTGTTGGGTGAGTATCTTAATTATGCGGAAAAAATTAAACCCTACGTTACGGATACCTCCTTAGAAGTTAATGCTTATTTGGATCGCGGAAAAAAAGTTTTGTTCGAAGGCGCTCAAGGCACCCTTCTCGACCTTGACCACGGCACCTATCCTTATGTAACTTCTTCCAATCCCATTGCTGGGGCGGCCTGTATTGGAGCCGGTGTGGGTCCGACAAGGATAAAAAAGGTGGTGGGTGTGGTTAAATCTTATACCACTAGGGTCGGAGAGGGTCCTTTCCCTACAGAACTAAGCGGAGAAATGGGTGAACTTATCCGGGAACGTGGAGGCGAATACGGGACCACAACTGGACGGGCCCGGCGCTGTGGCTGGTTGGATCTTGTAATTACTAAATATGCCGTCCGAATTAGCGGGATATCTGATTTGGCCTTGACCAAGCTAGATGTGCTTTCAGGTTTGCCGGTCATAAAAATTTGCACCGGTTATCGATATAAAGGGCAAACCTTGGTGGACTTTCCCCAAAGTTTGAAAGTCCTGGCGGAATGTGAGCCCATTTATGAGGAAATGCCTGGTTGGGAAAACGATTTGACAAAGATTAGGAATTACGACGATTTGCCTGAGGAGGCAAAAAGATACGTAGAGCGTCTGGAGGACCTGTTGAAGGTACCTGTTTCAATGCTCGCTGTTGGGCCTGGCAGAGACCAAACCATTATCCGGGAAGAAATTTTCTAATTAATCTGATTTAACTTCAAATTTTAAAGGAAACCTCACTAAACTTCTTGACAGCAAAGGGGCAATCGTGTAGAATTCATTATCGTGGAATGGGCCATTAGCTCAGTTGGTAGAGCACCTGACTTTTAATCAGGGAGTCCCGCGTTCGAGTCGCGGATGGCTCACCATTGTGGCCCCTTGGTCAAGCGGTTTAAGACACCGCCCTTTCACGGCGGTAACACGGGTTCGAATCCCGTAGGGGTCACCACTTAAAATTCTACTAGGGATTCGAACGGGCGTTAAGAAAACCCGACTTATGGGAGGGTT
>JBMNOZ010000022.1:0-28195 GCA_050943335.1 Desulfitobacteriia bacterium
TATAAAAAAATATCTCGAGATCTCGAAAAAGAGAAGGATAATTTTTCTGTTAACGATTTAACCCGTTTAATCCGTCTCTTTGCTATTAATATGCTAAGTTTTGCCCAAGAAAACAAAGGAATTTATCTTCTTATGTTTGGTGAGGAGAGTTATAAATTTAGAAAAGAACATGAAGTTCGACCCTTTTTTAATTTCTTAACCCAAATGGTATACCGTTTGGATATAGAACCAGATAAAGTTGATGAGGTGCAAAAAAAATTATATATTTTAGAAATCATTGTCCATGGTTTAATAATCGAAAAAATCCAAAAGTTAAACGATCTCAAACTGGAAGAATATAAAGAATATGTTGATTTTAGTGTAAAACATTTATTTGGAGATTAAGAAAATACTATTTTAATTTCGTTCAATATTATAATCCTTTATTTTTTTATAAAGGGATGCGCGGCTAATATTTAACAGTCTTGCTGCGGCCGAAACATTACCGGAGGTTTTTGTTAGAGCCTTCTGGATAACCAGGATTTCTGAATCTTTAAAAGATAAAGGAACATCATACGATGCAAAGGAGCCCGGTTTATTTACCGGGTATTTTTTATAGGGAAATGAATTCTCTTCCAATTCAAAAAGTTCGTTAGGTAAACATTCCGGTTCGATCATCTCTCCTTGAACCATGTTCACGGCAAAGATCATAGCGTTTTCCAGTTGTCGCACATTTCCTGGCCAATGATAATTCAGCATAATTTCCCGGGAGGCTGGACTTATCTTTGGCGTTTTAAGATTCATTTTCTTGGAATAATCTTGCACAAAATATTCTGCTAAAGGAAGAATATCAGTAGGTCGCTCACGAAGAGCGGGAAGATTAAGCTTCATAACTGCCAACCGGAAAAAAAGATCATCCCGAAAAGCCTTTTCAGCTACCATTTTATATAAATTCGTATTAGTTGCGGTAATCAATCGAAAATCAACATCATGGTAGCTTTTACCCCCTAAGCGCATAACTTGTTTGTCTTCCAAAACTCGAAGAAGGATAGCTTGAATTTCATAAGGCATGTCACCAATTTCATCGAGAAAAGAGTTCCTCCGTTTGCCAGCTCAATTTTCCCCGGTCGTCCATTTTTCTCTGCTCCAGTAAAAGCACCGCTTTCATAACCGAATAATTCGCTTTCCACAAGATTTCGGGGCATGGCGGCACAGTTTAAAGCGATAAAGGGTCCTTTAGGGCGGCTTTCGTTATGAATAGCTTGAGCAAACATCTCTTTTCCTGTGCCGCTTTCTCCAATAAGCAAAATATTTTCTGATGAAGATGCAAAACGCCGAGCTAAAGTTTTGGCCCTGTTTATTCAATGCTATTGCCAATAATATTGGAAAATTTTAGGTTGCCCGAGCTCCGATTCGAGTATTGGTTAAAGCATTGACCTTTTCAGCGGGATTTAACCGCAGCACTGCCGCATTGATATCCTGAGAATTCTTTTCAATAATCGGCTGGATACTAATCACATAATGACGTTCAGTGTGTCCGGTAGAGATCTTTTCCTCTAGATAGTCTACTCTATTTCCGGCCTTTAAATGGTTTTTCAAAATTGATTTTTCCGGTAGGAAGGTCAAAAATATTTTTATTTTTAATACTATATGGTTGAAGACCGAAAATTCGCGCTCCTTCTTGGTTACAGTTTATAATCCGACCATTACGGTCAATTGTGATTATGCCCTCGTCAATAAAGGTCAGAGTAGCGTCCAACTCGGCGTTACTGATTATAAGAGCTTTATTAGTGTTGCTGAGTTCCTGGTTAGTTTTTAATAACTGAATTTGCTTTTCGATTGCCGCAGCCAAAGCGCTGATCCACCCTAAGGAATGGATGTGAACATTTCCTGAGTATTGTTCTAAGAAGAAATCGTCAATCCAGTGGGTTAACCCCAGGACTCCTAAAAGTTCACCGTCGGAATCCATTATAGGAGCTGCTGAACCAATAGCGTTATATAAATGGGATAGATAATGTTCGGAACCAATTAGTTGTACCGGTTGTTTGTGAATTATGGCCAAAACATGGGCAGAAGTACCCATGGTTTCTTCATTGCAGACAGTCCCGGTAATATCAATTACATCCAGTTTTTTATGAACGGCTAGCATAGCTACTCCGTTTTTATCGTATAACCAAAGGCCTGTTCCACTTGCATATTCATTATAAGTATTCATGAGAGGGGACGCTATATCCAGTAAAAGACGGTTTTCTGATAAAACTTTCTCCATCTCCTGCTTATTAAGCTTAGGCCTAGTTTTACATTAAAAGGATTGACCCCGGCTTCATAGCTTCGAATCCAGGACTCGGCAACTTCCGGTCGTAAATAGGGACAATCCCGGGGATCAATCTTATTTTCCATGAACTTTTCTTCACAGCGTTGAATTGACTCCCAAATTTTCGGCAAAGTTTTTAAAGAGGTATTTGCGGTGGAAGAAGAGGCGGGGTTGTAGGCATAACTATGTTCAGCGCGAACGGTTGTGATTTGCATTTTTAGACCTCCATAACCAGACAATATATTAGGCAACTATCTTTTTTAGATTTTAGTGAAGATGCCAGTTTTTGTAAAGACTTAAGCGTAGGTAAGTAATATCTAATATTTTGGAAGAGTGTCTATATTGTTTTACAAAAGTGTCTATATTTTAGACACTTTTCGTTTTGCCTTCAAAAAAAAGAAAATTTTGAAATTCTTAATTATCAAGAGACGGATAGGTTTTGAAGTTTTAAAACTCGTACTTGGCATGGATTTTGCAATATAGAACAGGCAAAGGAGGGATGTCTAATGGTTCTTAATAATGACTTTTTGTAAAGAGAGTATTACTGAGAAAGAATAGCTGCTTGCGAATTAAAATAAAGAGGAGGATATATGTGCTCATTCTCGGTTCCTTAGCCTTTATGATGCCAATGTTTGTCGGAATTATTGCTGTTGAAACCGTACCTTTGAGATTAGCAGCCACCGCAGCAGCTATTCTAATGGGTGTCGGGGAAATTATCAGGGCAACTCTTACCCCGCGTATACTCGGCTCAGTAGCAGACACTTCCGGACTTCCGGTGGTCTTTATTGTTTCCAGTATAATTATGGCTCTTTGTGGAGTGCTTAGTCTCTTCCTCACAGAAACCTTACGAAAGGATAAGAAAGATGCTCCCAGCTCGGTAACGGCAAAATAATCTTATTTCTTTCATAATTGTTTGGAAATCCTCCTAAAAAGGAGGATTTCTTATATCTAACTAATGGGTATCTAACTAATGGGTAATTTTGCTCAACCTGACTTTTTAAAAAGTTTGCAGTATAATGGAGTTTAGGAAAAAATAATTATTGGAGTTTCGTGAATGAAAAAAGTATTGCTGATATATAACCCTATGGCCGGGAATAACAGATTTAAGAATCATCTTGACAGAATCATTAACATTGTTCAAAACCAGGGAAGTTATTTATTTCCGTATCGTTCCAATTCTGTCGAGGAGTTGGAAAAGTTATTTAAAACTTTGGATTTAAAGACTCTTGACCGGATTTGGATTGCCGGGGGAGACGGCACAATTCATCAAGTTATTAACTCTCTCCAACCTCAACAATTTGATATCCCAATCGGTATTTTCCCAGTGGGAACAGCAAATGATTTTGCTCATTGCCTCGGTTACCCGGAAACTATACCTGAAATCACAAAAACATTACTTGGCAATAACTATATTCCTTGTGATGTTGGGGTGGCTAATGATCGATATTTTTTGAATATTGCCAGCCTCGGTTCAATTGTAGATATCAGTCAAAAGACTGATAAAAAGTTTAAAAGCAGCCTCGGTTTGTTGGCTTATTACATAAAAGGAGCAGAAGAATTATCCCATTTAAAACCGGTTCCTGTTAGTATCAAATCCCAAGAGATTAGTATTGAAGAAGAGGTCTTTTTTGTCTTAATTTTAAACGGCAGATCAGCGGGAGGTTTTAGAAAAATTGCTCCCTTAGCCTCTTTAACCGACGGTTTACTGGATGTCTATATTTTAAAAAAATGTCCGATAATTGAGTTGCTACCTCTTTTAATAAAAGTATCCAATGGGGAACACGCTGACAGCCGCTATGTAGAGTATTTTCAAACTTCAGAAATGATTATAGATTGCACAGAAAAAATCGGAAGTGATTTGGACGGCGAAAAAGGTTTTTCTTTTCCCTTAAAAATTTCTGTCGAACCCCAAAAACTTAAAATGATAACAGGGAATATGAATTTGAAAGGGTAAAATACCTATTTTTCTCCGCAGATTTTATTATTAAATCTGCGGTATTATTTTATTTTTGGCCTTGACAGGGGAGGATAATCAGTCATAATTGAATATAGGAAACTCCTATCCAATTAAGAGGTTGTAAAATGAATTCTAAACAACTTTCTCGACGTTCGTACTCCAGTCCACTACGCAATAAACAGCGAGAAGCTACAAAAGAAAAAATAATTATTGCAGTGGCAGAAATTATTAATGAGGGCCGTCTACTTTCGTTCAGTATAAATGATGTGGCAAAACGAGCTAAAGTCTCCTACGGTACAGTTTATCGGCATTTTCCTACCAAAGAAAAACTGTTAGAAGCCCTTAACGAATTTGGAGATAAAATTACCGAACAAGATTTATCTTTGGAATCTCTTTCCCTAGCAGAGTTAACAGAGCAAATAAGAAAGACAGCGAACCTTTTTGAAAACAAAGCTGCTGTTCTTCAAGCTTGCTCCCTAATTAGAACCGTTAATAATGACCGATCTGGAAGCCAAAAGGAAAAGAACCAAAAATATATTGACCTGCTTGTTAACAATGCAGGTTTGTCTTTGGAAGCTGCTACCAAAGCCGCAGCGGTCATTTCTCATCTCCACAGTTTTTCAACTTGGTCAACTCTTAGAAAGCAGTACAACCTTAGCTCTAAGGCAGCCTCCGATGCTTTAATATGGGCTCTGAGAGCTTTATTATTGACCCTTAAACCTTGAAACGTCTCCATTCCTATTCTTAATTTTAAGAACACCGTAAGAACATTACGGTGATTTTTTTTTGAAAACTCTAAACCTTTAAGCAATTCCGGGAAAAAGCTCGAACAAAACATTGTTAAATTTTTAATAAAGAAAAATAATAATTTAACGAATTGCATTAAACTTTTAACAAACTTGTTGACATTTTTATTTAACTTTTTTCCTTCTAGTTAAATTATCGTAAATAAAATAACTATTATTGACGCTGTGTTTTTTGAAGATTACACTTTTATTGTCGGTAAATATTTTTTTAATTTAAAAGTTTAAAAGATTTTTTAATAGACACTAGATATTTCATACAGGAGGTTAAAAATGGCTACAATTTTAAAACAGAAAACTTGCTGCTGTACAGAGATTACAGAGCAACAAAAATATGAAAAGTTAGGTGAAATTATTGAAGAATATAAACATGTCGAAGGTGGATTAATTCAAATCTTACATTTGGCACAGGGTTTATTTGGGTATCTTCCTTTAGAACTTCAAGAGTTTATCGCCGAAGGTTTGGATAAACCTCTCTCGGAAGTCTCAGGGGTTGTTACTTTTTATTCCTATTTTTCCACTCAACCCAGAGGAAAACATGTAATTAAGGTTTGTTTGGGGACCGCTTGCTATATTCGGGGAGGCCAAAAAGTTATCAATCGCCTGCAAGAAATCCTAAATACTGAAATTGGAAAAACAACTGATGACGGTTTGTTCACTTTAGAAATAGCTCGCTGTATCGGGGCTTGTGGCCTGGCGCCGGCCATGATGATCGATGATACTGTTTATAAACAAGTTAATCCCGATAAGTTGGAATCTATCTTAGCTAAATATAAAGATTAAATGAACTTGGGGGAGAAGATATGATAACAGATATTGCTGATTTAGAACGCATTAAAAAAGAATACTACGATAACCTTGCTCAATATAGATATCAAATACTGGTATGTTCAGGAAACGGCTGTGTGTCTGCCCAATGTGAAATGGTAAAAGAGGCTCTTCATGAAAGTCTTAAAAAACATAAAATAACAGACGTTAAAATTATCTCCACCGGCTGTATGGGGACTTGTGTCGTCGGTCCGGTTATCCTGGTTAAACCCGATGATACCTTTTATATAGAAATAACCCCGGAAAAGGCGGAAGAAATAGTAGAGTCTCATCTTAGGAACGGAGTTATCTTAGAGAAATATACTTTTTATAATCAAGCCTTAAACAGACATGTTCCCAATATCAATAATATTCCCTTTTTTAAAAATCAAGTTAAAGTGGCCCTTAGAAATTGCGGGCAAATTGATTACTCTTCGATCGAAGCTTATATCGCCAACGGCGGTTATTTTGCGCTAGCTAAAGCTTTAACGAAAATGAAAAGATCCGGTGTTGTTGAAGAAATAAAAAAATCCGGTCTTCGCGGTCGGGGCGGTGCCGGGTTTAAGACGGGAATTAAATGGGAAGCTGGAATGAGAGCTGTTAGTGAGCAAAAATATATAGTCTGCAATGCTGATGAAGGCGACCCGGGTGCTTTTATGGACAGGAGCATTATCGAAGGCGATCCGCACAGCATTATTGAGGGAATGATGATCGGGGGTTATGCTATCGGGGCGAATAAAGGATATATTTATGTGCGGGCCGAATACCCGTTAGCTTTCGAACGCTTAAAACAGGCTGTTTTTGAGGCTCGAAATAAAGGATTGTTAGGGCACAAGTTGTTTAAGACCGATTTTGAATTTGATTTAGAAATTCGGATTGGAGCCGGAGCGTTTGTCTGCGGTGAGGAAACCTCTTTATTAGCGTCCCTTGAAGGACGGCGCGGTGAACCTAGACAAAAACCACCCTATCCTTTTGAACGAGGTTTGTTCAATAAGCCAACTATTATTAATAATGTGGAAACTCTGGCCAATGTCCCGGTTATTATCAGCAAGGGAGCGGATTGGTTTTCCAAGTTAGGCACTGAAACTGCAAAAGGAACTAAAGTCTTGGCTCTGGCTGGTGATATTGTCAATACCGGTCTTGTGGAAGTGCCCATGGGTATGAGCTTAGGAGACATTCTTTTTAAAATCGGCGGTGGGGCACCGGCAGGAAAGGCTTTTAAGGCGGCGCAAGTCGGCGGGCCTTCTGGGGGATGTATTACAAAAGAGTTCTTGAACACCCCTGTCGATTATAAAAACATTGTCCGTTTAGGCGCTATTATGGGCTCAGGTGGTTTAATTGTCATGGATGAAGATACATGCATGGTGGATACGGCGAAATATTTTATGGAGTTTGTTCAGGACGAATCCTGTGGTCAGTGCCTTCCTTGCCGAGTAGGTGTTAAGCGGATGTTGGAGATTTTAGACCGTATTACAAAAGGTAAGGGTCAAGATGGGGACATTGAACTTCTTCAAGAACTTGGCGCCGTGATAAAGGAAACAGCCATGTGCGGTTTGGGGCAAACCGCTCCCAACCCAGTTTTAAGCACTATTGAGTATTTCCGAGAAGAATATGAAGAACATATCAAAGATAAATATTGCCGAGCAGGGGTCTGTGCCGACTTATTTATTTCCCCTTGCGAAAATGCCTGCCCAGCTAAAGTAAATGTCCCTGGATACCTAGCTTTAGTCTCTGCCGGCAGATATCTAGATGCTTACAATTTAATTAGACAGGAAAATCCTTTTCCCGCTGTCTGTGGCAGAATTTGTACTCACCCATGTGAGAGCAAATGTCGTCGAGGCCAGCTTGATGAAGCCGTGGCGATTAAAGACATTAAAAGATTTATCGCCGATTATGCTTTCAGACATGAGGGAGAATTTAAAAAAGATATTGTTTTTCCTAAAAATAATAAAAGTATCGGTATTATCGGGGCCGGACCTTCTGGTTTGACTTGCGGTTATTACCTGGCCCGATTGGGTTATGATGTCGAGGTCTATGAATCCCAACCAATTGCCGGAGGAATATTGGCTTTTGGTATTCCGGAGTATAGACTTCCTAAAAATGTTTTAAAGCATGAGATTGAACTGATTGAACAGGTAGGAGTGAATATCCATCTCAATACCGAAATTGGCAAGGATATCTCTCTCGATGAATTACGTCGTAAACATGACGCTATTTATATTGCTACTGGAACTCAACTGTCTAACAAGATTAAAATTCCCGGGGAAGATCTAAAAGGTGTGGTTCACGGACTGGACTTCCTCCGAAATGTTAATTTGGGACGGGAAATGCAGATCGGCGAGACCGTAGCGGTTTTCGGTGGTGGTAATACTGCTCTTGATGCAGCGCGAACAGCGGTGCGATTGGGAGCCAAAAAGGTAATGATTTTGTATCGGAGAACTCTCGACGATATGCCCGCGGACCCAAGGGAAATAAAGGAAGCCATGGCGGAAGGAATTGAAGTGCTTCCTCTTGTCAAACCGGTTCGTTTTCTTGGCCAAGAAAGTATTGAAGCAATTGAGTGCCTTCTTATGGAACCAAATGGATTTGATGTCGATGGACGAAATAAACCACGGGAAATAACAGGCTCTAATTTTACAATAAAGGTAGACATGGCTATCCCTGCCATCAGTCAATCTTCAGATTTTCCCTTTGTGAAGAGGGAAGAAGTTGAATCCTCGGAGTGGGAGAACTTAATTCCGGGAAAAAACACTCCTACAACCAATATCGATGGAGTTTTTATCGGCGGTGATGTAGCCAGAGGTTCTGATGTCGTTATTACGGCCATTGCCGATGGGAAAAAAGCAGCCATAGCTATCGATCTTTACCTTGGGGGCAAAGGAAAGCTAAACAAAGGTGAGGCTATCGAAATCCCTGTAATAGAAGATGAGGATGAAGTTATAGAACATAAAAGATTCCCAATGCAATTTTTGGAGCCGGAGAAAAGAAAACATAGCTTTGAAGAAGTTTCTTTAGGCTACCATAAACTAAACGCCATCGCTGAATCTATGCGTTGCTTGCACTGTGATAGGAGGTAGGGGAAAATGGTTAGATTAACAATTAATAATCGAGATATAGTTGTTCCAAAAGGCACAACCATTTTAGAAGCAGCAAAACAGAATGGGATCTCCATTCCTAGCCTTTGCTACTTAAAAGGGGTTCATAAATCAGGGTCCTGTAGAATCTGTGTCGTAGAAGTAGAAGGATCTAGAACCCTACAACCTTCCTGTGTGGTAACAGTACGAGATGGAATGGTGGTAAAAACCAATACCCAGAGAGTACGTCAGGCAAGAAAAATTCTGTATGAGCTCTTTCTTTCTAACCATCCCCAAGATTGTCTAAACTGCGAGCGTAACCAAAGTTGCGAGCTCCAAGAGTTGGGGAACCGCCTCGGCGTAAATGAAGCTCGTTTTGAAGGACAACATTCTAAAAGTAAGATAGATTTTTCTCCCTCTATTACTAGGGATATGTCTAAGTGTATTCTTTGCCGTCGTTGTGTTACGGTCTGTAATGAAGTCCAACAAGTTGGCGTCTTAAATGCCCAACACCGAGGGTTTAATACATCTATCGGTCCGGCTCTGGACCTAGCTCTTGATACTGTAAACTGTGCTTATTGCGGGCAGTGTACTTTGGTTTGCCCGGTCGGAGCCCTTCAAGAAACTGGGAATCTTGAAAATGTCTGGGAGGTATTAAGCTCCAAGAAGAAGCGAACAGTCGTCCAAGTCGCTCCGGCAATTAGAGCCGCTTTAGGTGAGGAATTTGGCCTGGAACCGGGAACTCTAGTAACCGGTAAATTGGCCACTGCTCTACGCGAATTGGGTTTTGATGATGTTTTCGATACCAACTTTGCCGCTGATTTAACAATTATTGAAGAAGGGACAGAATTACTGACCAGGCTGACTAAAGCGCTGACTGGTGGAGAAGCTGTTCTGCCCATGATTACTAGCTGTAGCCCCGGTTGGATAAAGTATATCGAACATTTTTTTCCTCAAGAGCTGGATCACCTTTCAACCTGTAAAGCCCCGCACACTATGCTCGGAGCGTTAGTGAAATCTTACTACGCTTCCAAAATTAATGTTCAGCCTCAAGATATGTATGTGGTTTCGGTAATGCCCTGCACAGCCAAAAAGTTTGAAATTTCCAGACCGGAAATGAAGAATAACGGTGTTCCCAATGTTGATGCTGTTTTGACAACCAGAGAATTGGCTAAAATGATTAAAGAAGCGGGAATAGATTTCGTCAACCTTCAAGACAGCTCCTTTGATCGCCCATTAGGTTTATCTACCGGAGCTGCGGATATCTTCGGAGTTACCGGTGGGGTAATGGAAGCTGCTTTACGGACAGTATACGAACTGGTTACCGGTAGGGAGCTACCTTTTGACAAGCTTCATGTAGACCCTATTGTCGGTTTTAACCAGTTAAAAAAAGCCGAGCTATTAATTGAAAACCCTCTGGAAAACTACAAATTCCTGGAAGGGATTACAATAAAAGTCGCTGTGGCCAGCGGTTTAGCCGGAGCAAAGGTGCTGCTGGAAGAGGTAGCAAAAGGAGAATCCCCTTACCACTTTATAGAGGTAATGGCTTGTCCGGGAGGCTGTATTAATGGTGGCGGTCAACCCGGACCGGCTACTCCCGAAATAAGGCAAAAGCGCTTAGAAGCTCTGTATCGAGAAGATGAGGGAAAAAAACAGCGAAAATCTCATGAAAACCAATATGTAAACAAGCTTTACGAAGAGTTTCTTGGAGAACCCAACAGTCACAAATCCCATGAACTACTGCATACCTCCTATACTGAACGGGGTAAATACAATGAGTATTTAAAATATTAAAATAGCAGTTTAATAGGGGCTGTTTTCCGTTATCAGTCATTTTAAACAGAAGCAGAAATTTTTCTCTGTTTAAAATGACTGTTTTTTTCCCCGGTTTTCCAAAAATTCAAAAATTGTACATTTCGGACTTTTTTTTTTTCTTTATTGAGTTAGGATTTTCCTTATGCTACCATTTGTTTAACTCTCTCTTAATCAAAAAGAGAAAGGAGTTAGATTATGGCCAAACAAGTGATGACTCTTAATGGTCCTCTTGAGCCGGATTCCTTGGGATTTACCTCTATGCACGAACATGTGCTCATGACCGGTGCTTATATGCACGAGTTTTTTTACCAAAAAGTTATGGATCATCCTTTTTTAGGAGAAAATGATCCTACTACTTTAGAAAATATCTGTTATGTACGCCGTAACGCCATGGCCACTTATGCGGCTGTCGACTTACAAAATGCCGACCGTATGTTATTAGAAGTTGAAGATTTTAAGAAAACCGGTGGAAACTCTATGTTGGATTGTACGGCAGTAGGAATCCGTGCTAATATCCCGGCTGTAATTGAAATTAGCCAGAAAACCGGAGTCAATATTATCGGTTGCACCGGATTTTATATGAGTCTCACTTGGCCTGAAAAATTTCACGGACTGGAGACTAAAGACTATTATAAATTTATGGTCAATGAGATCGAGAATGGTATAGAAGGTACAAATGCTCGTCCGGGAGCTTTGAAAATCGGCCTTTCGGACTTTAATGAAGAAGAAAGGAAAGCTTTACGAGCAGCAGCCCAAATCTCCAAAGTTAATGATATGTGTTTAACCCTACACCCGGCTTTTGGAGTCGATGTCAATCTAGCGGTAGACATAATGATGGAAGAGGGAATGAAACCGGAGAATATTATTGTTGCCCATGTGAATATGACTTGCTTTGAACTTTCTTTGGAAAAATTGATTAAGGATCCTACAAGCTGGAACTGTTTTAATCCCACCTATCTTCAAGGTCTTTTGGAGCGGGGGATTAATTTATCTTTTGAATGTTTCGGCAACTCTACCGATCATGAAATGAATGGGATGATAGGTCCAATCGATTGGGCCACTCTCGCTTATCTTTACTATTTTGTAAATCGAGGTTATACGGAACAGATTGTTATGGGCGATGATATTTGTACCGATATGTGTACCCGTCGGGGCGGGGGAGAGGGATATACCCGCCAAACTATTTTTGTAATAAACACTATGCGGCGCTACATGGGGTTTTCAGAGGAAATCATAGATACTATTACCATAAAAAACCCGAAACGTTTATTGACTTATAAATCTTAGTCTCAGAGTCAACTGGTAAGGAGGAAAGAAGATGTTAATGAGATTTAGTCACTGCGCATTAATTGTGAATGATATGGATGAATCTTTAAATTTTTATCAGGAGATTGTCGGTTTAAAATTAGAGCAGAGATTCATGGTCGAGCCGGAAGTAGAACTCAGTATTTTAGGAGAAGAGGAAACAAAAATTGAGCTTATCCATCACAAAAACAAAGCTCAAATTGCCGGCCATGGGGAAGGGATAACTATTGGCTTTCAAGTCAGGTCTATAGAAGAAATGTATACCTTTGTTAAAGATAAAGGTTTAAAACCAACTGAAATTTTTCAACCCGTTCCGGATGTAAGATTTTTTTATGTCCAAGACCCAAACGGTTACAATGTTGAATTTATAGAATTCGGCCCAACATAATTTTTAATTGCCTACTAAAGAAAATAGAATCAGCAGTTAGGGTTTAGAACTAACTGCTGATTGTTATTAATAGACTTTTCAAAGAAAGAATTGAAGTTGAAAAGCAGATTAAGGTTAAATTTTAGGCAGTGACAATACTATTGGCGTTTTGAAGATTAAGTTTTTCTATAGCCTGTTCTCTCATTTTATACTTCAGAATTTTCCCAGCGGCATTCATAGGAAATTCTTCTACAAACTCAACATAGCGGGGAGTTTTATGTCTGGCTAGGGAGGAGCGGACAAAATCTTTGAGTTCCTCTTCAGTAAGCTCAGCACCGCTTTTGAGAATAACACATGCCATAATCTCTTCCCCATATTGTTCGTCGGGTACACCGATCACTTGAACATCCTTTACTTTAGGATGGGTATAGATGAAATCTTCAATTTCCTTGGGATAAATATTCTCTCCGCCGCGAATAATCATATCCCGAATACGACCGGTAATCTTATAATAGCCATTTTCATCCCGGCGGGCCAAATCCCCGGTATGCAACCACCCATCTTCGTCAATAGCTGTTGCCGTAGCTTCCGGCATTTTGTAATAACCTTTCATAACATTATAACCGCGGGCGACAAATTCCCCATCAACCCCATCAGGCAGATCTTCTCCGGTTTTGGGATCCACAATTTTGCATTCCACACCAGGTAGAGCTCGCCCAACTGTGTTCACACGCAGTTCAATACTGTCTTCGATATGGCTTTGAGTACAACCGGGGGAGGACTCGGTTTGACCATAGACAATTGTAATTTCCCTCATGTTCATCTTGTCGATCACATCTTGCATAACTTTAATCGGACAAGGGCTTCCGGCCATAATCCCAGTTCGCACATGGGAGAAATCTGTAGAAGGGAAATCCTCATGTTCCAACATAGCGATGAACATAGTTGGAACACCGTGGAAACAAGTGATTTTTTCCTGAGTAATACACTTAAGAGCTTGTTTCGGTGAAAAATACGGGAGGGGAGACATGGTAGAGGCATGAGTCATAGCAGCAGTCATGGCTAGAACCATCCCAAAACAATGAAACATTGGCACCTGGATCATCACCCGGTCAGCAGTGGAAAGATCCATATTGTCCCCGACACTCTTACCATTATTAATCACATTGTAATGAGTGAGCATGACGCCTTTGGGAAAGCCTGTAGTTCCGGAGGTATATTGGATATTACAAACGTCATGTTTATTAAGAGCCAAAGCCCGACGGTAAACCTCTTCTATTGGTACTTCTTTACCGAGGTCTAAAGCTTCTTGCCAAGTTAGACAACCTTTTTGTTTGGAATCAATAGTAATGATGTTGCGTAGAAAAGGAAATTTTTTGACATGCAAAGGTTTTTTGCTGTCCATGTTTTCCAGTTCTGGACAAAGTTCTTTTATAATGGCAATATAATCAGAATCTTTATATCCATCAATCATAACCAGGGTATGAGTATCTGATTGACGGAGGAGGTATTCCATCTCATAAATCTTATAGGCAGTGTTGACAGTGACTAAAATTGCACCTATTTTGGTCACGGCCCAAAAAGTTATATACCACTGGGGAACGTTAGTAGCCCAAATTGCTACTTTATCGCCCTGTTTAACACCAATAGCTATTAATGCCCGGGCAAAATCATCAACATCATTGCGAAATTCTGAATAAGTACGAGTATAGTCTAAGGTTGTGTACCGAAAAGCCATTTGGTCAGGAAACTCCTGGACAACTCGATCCAAAACTTGGGGAAAAGTAAGATCAATTAAGGTGTTTTTCTCCCAGATGTATTTTCCTGTCTTGGTTTTGTTATCGTATAAATATCCCTTAATGTCTTTTTCTAGATACCGGGACATATAAGAAGCGTAATTAGGAAAAACAACTCCTGCTTCCGCCAGGTCAGCTGACCAGCGTTTGACCCATTCTAAGGAAAGATATCCCTCATAATTAATGGAGCGTAAAGCGGCCATGATTTTATCTATCGGTAGATCTCCTTCTCCCATCATCCGATACTTTATAGACCCCTCTTCCATTACTGAATCTTTAGTATGAACATATTTAATATAGGCCCCGAGATTTTGAACAGTCTGCTCCGGAGTCTCACCTGCAAAGCGGTAGGGATGATTTATGTCCCAGAGGGCAGCTACTGCATCACTGTGGATGTTATCCAATAGTTTGCAAAGGCGTGCGGTATCAGCATATACGCCATTTGTTTCTATTAATAAAGTAACCTCTTTTTCTTCCGCTAAAGGGATTAGACGCTTAAGGGCCTCTAAGACAATTTTGTCATCTACTTCACCTGTCGGATGGGGTTCAAGGTCGGCAAGGATACGAACATAAGGGGTCCCTAACTTGGCGGCCAGGATAATATATTGAACGATTTCTTCGTGATTCTTTTCAGCCTGTTCAGGGAATTTCAAACAACACCCCGAAGATAAACAAGGGATTTCCAGGCGTAATTCCGATAGTTTTTTGATAGTTTGGGGTAGTTGGTCCTTAGTGAAAGGCTGAGCCTGAACAGCAAAAATATCCTTGCCAAGCCCGCGTATTTCAATACCATCAAAGCCGAGGTCTTTAGCCATTGAATAGATTTCCGGCCAGGAAAAATTCGGACAACCCAGTGTTGAGAATGCAAGTTTCATATAATTTCCTCCCTTATGTAATTTCAATTAAAAAAGCTCCCGCCTCCTAATATAGCTCTTAGAGACGAAAGCAAGCGAACAGCAAAGCTTTTTCCCTTTCATCGCTTCTACGATATTTTCAGCTATTTTATCAAATTCCGAATTCCTTTTCAAGAGCTGTAATATAAAAGATTTTAAAAAAACGTTAGTGTGGATATACAGTTTTTAAGAATTATGTTATCTTAAGTATTAGGTAAAGTTTGACTTGTTTGCTAAAAATAAAATAAAGGAAAGTGGTAATTTGTCAAAACAGCCTACTTCAAAACTTCCTTTTAATTACGCTTGGTTAGTCCTGGCGGTGCTTTTTATTGGTTTATTAGCTTCTTTTGGAATCCGTTCCGCTTTTGGGGCTTTTATAACTCCTTGGGAAAACGATTTTAAAGTCGACCGAACTATTGTAACTTCAATCTCTTTACTTAGTTTTATCGTTTACGCTTTTGCTCAACCTTTAGCCGGTAAACTTAATGATCTTCTCGGGGGGCGAATTGTTCCAAGCGTGAGCATCTTTCTGATTGGCGGCTGCTTAGTACTTTCAGCCAAGGCTACTCATATTTGGCAAATGTTCGTTCTCTACGGGCTAATCTTATCTTTTGGAATTGCCGGCTGTTCCGCTGTCACAGCCTCGGCCATCATTTCTCGTTGGTTTAAAGCCAAACAAGGTTTTGCTATAGGGCTCGCTGTTTCTGGCATGGCTGTCGGCCAGCTAATAGTAGTGCCCGCGGCATTGTTTTTAATTAATCTTTATAATTGGCGCTTAACAATCTTTATTTTTGGTTTGGTAACTCTTCTCTTAGTTCTTCCTTTGATGTTTTTATTTGTCCGTTCTAAACCGGAGGAATTAGGGCGCCAACCCTATGGGCATACTGAAACAGGCGAGGAAAAACCAGTTCCCGATCAAGAAACTCGTACTGTTGAGAAAGATCAACTGCCGGTCTTTGGGGTAGTGAGGCAAAAAACATTTTGGATGTTAACTATTCCTTATTTTATTTGCGGTTTTACTGATGTCGGTTTGATTAATACTCATTTAATCCCTTTAAGCGAAGGCCGGGGCTTCCCAGTGACCATCGTCGCTTTAACCTTTAGTATTATCGCAATCTGCAACATAGGCGGCACTATCGGCACTGGTTATTTATCTGATCATTTTAACCGCAGCCGTCAGTTAGGATTAATCTATGCCGTTCGAGCAGTTACCTTTATTTTTCTCCTCACCATGAAAAATCCGTGGCTCTTGATTCCCTTTGCCTTTGTCTATGGCGTTACAGAAATGGCCTCCATTGCTCCCACGAACTCCCTGACCACTCAACTCTTTGACCGTTATTCAATCGGGACTATTTTAGGTTTTATGTCCATCAGTCATCAAATGGGAGGAGCCATAGGCTCTTGGGTTCCAGGCCTTTTATATGACTTAACCGGTTCATATGATTTAATTATTGGCTTATCTGTATTTCTCTTATTGGGAAGTGCGCTCTTAGTTTTACGAGTGCCGGAACCGCGAAACAGTTAAATATTTTCAATTTGCCAATCTATTGGTGTTTTCCCCTTGGAAATTAAAAACTTGTTTGTTTTAGAAAAGGGTTTGCTCCCAAAAAAACCATAGTGAGCTGATAAAGGACTGGGATGGGGTGATTTTATAATAAAGTGTCGGGGATTATTTATAATGTTCATTTTTTCCTGGGCATTTCTACCCCAAAGAATGAAGACAACTGGGGCCTCTCTAGCGTTTAAGAGCTCAATAACACGGTCCGTAAAAAAACTCCAACCGATTTCGCGGTGGGAATTAGCTTGTCCGGCTCTTACTGTTAAAGTAGCATTAAGGAGTAAAACTCCTTGATCAGCCCATTTTTTTAAGTAACCATTATTAGGGATATAGCATCCTAAATCATTTTGAAGTTCTTTAAAAATATTAAGCAAAGAGGGGGGAATTTTAACCCCAGGCTTAACTGAGAAGCTTAAACCATGAGCCTGATTGGGGCCGTGATATGGATCCTGACCTAAAATTACGGTTTTCACATCTCGATAAGGCGTGAAGTGCAGAGCATTGAAAATATCATATTTATCGGGGTAAATCGTTCGGGTTCTGTACTCGGAAATCAAAAACCGTCTCATTTTTTGGTAGTATTCCTTGTTAAATTCTTCACTGAGTAGGTCATGCCAATCGTTTTTTAAAATTTTCATCCTAATCACCACTAATAGTATAGCATTTTAAAAAACAAATTGAAGAATTCCCCAAAAAATCAAGGGAGCAGAACTCTTAATGCTAATAGGAATATTTTTTTGACATTACTGTTATAATCTTGTAATATCGCAGTGCAATCATCTTTTAGAAAATATCGTGGTAAATCAAAATAGGAAAAGAGCCTTCAGACAATGCTGAAGGTTTTCAAATTGTTTATGGGTATATAAGGAGGTCAAAATGGATCAGGCTTTTTTATTGGAACAAAAAGTTTGGGCAGTGGTCGGAGCCACGCAAGATCCCGAAAAATACGGGAACAAGATTTATCGGAAACTAAAATCAACAGGCTATAAAGTTTACCCGATTAATCCTAGTTACAAAGATATCGATGGAGATCCCTGCTATAAAAATTTATCATCACTGCCAGAAATCCCGCAAGTAATAAATATGGTTGTTGCTCCCCATAGGGGGGAAAAAATTATCAACGAAGCAGCCCAGTTAGGGATTAAGTATGCTTGGTTTCAACCCGGCAGTATTGATGATGAGTTGTTAGAACTTACAAAAAAACTAGGGATTCAATCTGTTCAGGCCTGCGTGCTGGTTGCCAAAAGCTAGGCTTCCTTCAAGCAGTACCCTTCACTTTTAATATGGTTAGAGAAAGAGATAAATTTTTAAATAAAATCTTGACAAACTAATACAGAGCCGTTACTAACCAGTAAAGTGAGGTAAGAACTATGACCGAGCAGTTAAAACCTGATCACGAAGATTTCTATCAAGCGTTGAGGCAAAAAGTAAGAGACTATTTTGCAGATCAGAAAGGCCAGACCAATAAATATGCGGAGTATATTTTAATTGCCCCCGATCTATTTCATCTTCTCTGCCGTTTAGCAATGGATAAAGAAGTGAGTAGCGATGATAAACTTAAGCTGGTCGTTGCCATTGCCTACTTTGTTTCCCCTATGGATATATTTCCGGAGCTCTTTTGGGGGCCAGTTGGTTTTTTAGACGATATTTCAGTAGCAGCTTTTGTACTTAATTCCATTATCAATAATACTAATCCCGAAGTAGTCCGAAAACACTGGGCAGGTGAAGGTGATATTTTATGCAAAATTCAAAACATAATTAAAATTGCTGACAGTATGGTCGGTATCGGGCTTTGGAAAAGGATTCGAAAAATGTTTAATTAAAAAGGAAAAAAATAAGCGTCAAAAAACCCACTAACGCTTGTAATTGCTGGGCTTACTTTCCAACAGGCCCAGGCGATTGCTTATTGGAATAAAGAGTGAGTCGTTCCGACTTTTTTCCATGTGCGGGCCGACTCCTATTTGTAATGGTTATCCTATTTCAAAAAGAGTATAATGAACATTGCAAAAAAGATCAAAAAATGACATGAAAAGTTGTACAATAGGATCTGTGGAGCAAAAATCAAACTAGAAAGGAAATGCAGATGGTACAGGAGCTATTAATGGGCAATGAGGCGATTGCCTTAGGTGCGATTCGAGCCGGGGTAGGGGTAGTAACTGGTTATCCGGGTACGCCTTCTACGGAAATTTTAGAAACAATTGCCCTTAAGAATCCCGGCAATATTTATGTCGAATGGTCCGTTAACGAAAAGTCCGCTTTAGAAGTGGCCGCCGGCGCAGCTTATGCCGGAGTGAGATCGCTGGTGACTATGAAACAAGTCGGACTTAATGTGGCCAGCGATCCTTTGTTAAGTCTGGCTTACATCGGGGTAGAAGGAGGAATGGTTATTGCGGTCGCCGATGACCCTGGCCCTATATCTTCCCAAACAGAACAGGATACCCGGCAATTTGCCATTTTTGCTAAATTACCCATCTTTGACCCTTCTTCACCAGAAGAAGCATTTGCCATGATCGCTGATGCTTTTGAGTACTCCGAAAAATATAAAACACCGGTGTTATTTCGGCCCACTACCAGGGTTTGTCATGGCAGTGCCTCCCTGGTAATAGATAAAAAAGATACTGCGAGAACTAAAACAGGTCTCTTTACAAAAGATCCAAAATGGACAATATTTCCACGCTTATCCTACGAAAACCATTTAAAAATCGAAGCCCGGAGACCTATTTTAGAAGAAGATTTCTCCACCTATCGTTTTAATCAACTGACGGGAGAAGGAAAAATAGGAATCGCTGCTGGCGGAGTCAGTTATGCCTATCTCCGTGAAGCATTACAAATGCTTGAAAGTCAATCCCTGTCTGGAAAACAAGATTTAGCATTCTATAAACTATTTAAAGTAGCGACCCCAAATCCCTTTCCTGTAAAATTGGCCCTGGATTTTCTCTCCGGTCTTGACGAAGTTTTAGTCGTCGAGGAATTAGATCCGGTAATAGAAAGAGAACTGATTTTTTTGTGTGGCAGACACCATTTACCGGTAAAAGTATACGGGAAACTTAGTGGCCATACCCCTTCCGCGGGAGAAAACAATGTAGAAATAGTGAAGCGAGCTCTGAATGCCTTTTTTAAATTGCCGGATCCAAATAACAATTTTTCCGCTCCGGCAAACTTAGCGAAATCTTTCCCCAAACCACCTCCTTTACCGACCAGGCCCCCGACCCTTTGTGCGGGCTGTCCTCATCGGGCCTCATTTTATGCCGTTAAACAAGCTTTAAAAGGTAAAAAAGCAGTTTTTTCTGGAGATATCGGTTGCTATACTCTCGGCAATGCTGCTCCGCTAAATATGGTTGATACTTGTCTTTGTATGGGCGCAGGCATTACTATCGCCCAGGGATTACAGCGCGCGGAACCAGGAGCTGTTAATATTGCTTTTGTCGGAGACTCGACTTTCTTCCATTCGGGTATCCCCGGAGTAGTCAATGCTATTTATAATAAAACTGATATTACCTTGATTGTTTTAGATAATTCCACAACAGCCATGACTGGACACCAACCTCATCCGGGAACCGGTAAAACAATGATGGGGGAAACATTAGAGAAAATCAGTATCCCAAGAGTTCTCGAAGCTTTAGGAGTAAAAAAAATAAATACTTGTAATCCATTAATTCTGGAGCAGGCAATTATGACCGTTCAAGAGGCAGTTGCTATCAAGGGAGTTACAGCCGTTATTTTTGAAAATCCCTGTATTACCCTTACAAAGCCGACCCGAAAATATAAAATTGACCCTCTGAAATGCACAAACTGTAGACGTTGTCTTAGGGAGTTAGGCTGTCCAGCAATCTCTTTTACGGATTCTGAATTAGAGATTGACTCCTCCCTCTGTCACGGCTGTTCACTTTGTGCCCAGATTTGTTCCTTTGGTGCTATTGAGGAGGATGAATTATGACTAATATTATCTTAACAGGGGTTGGTGGTCAGGGAATTGTCCTCGCTTCTAAATTGATCGCTCAAGCTGCACTGAAGACCGGTCAAAAAGTACGGACAGCAGAAACAATTGGTATGGCCCAGCGAGGTGGTTCTGTTTTAAGCCATGTTAGAATCGGAAACAACATCCACTCGCCATTAATTCCTTTACAGACTGCTGATCTTATTATTGGCTTTGAACCGGCTGAGGCTGTTCGCTCTTTGCCTTATTTAAAAAAACAAGGAGCTGTGGTTGTCAGTCAAAAGGCTATCAAACCAATAACTTCCTCCTCTAAATCTTCCACTTATGAAGAAAAATCTATGCTCGACTATCTGCAGCAAACAATCGAGCGATTGTTTATAATAGACGGCGAGGCGATCTGTCTTGCTTGTGGGTCGGCAAAGGTTTTAAACGTTGCGTTACTAGGGGCCGCTGCAGCCAGTGGAACGTTAGGACTGAACATTTCTGAGCTTCAAGAGGTTTTAAAAAATTTTTTACCAGAAAAACTAATCGCTATGAACCTTAAAGCCTTAGAACTAGGAGCTCGAATCGTAACAAAGGGGAATGGGTTAAAATGATGATGAAAGAAACACAGTTGGAAGCAATTAAGAATAACCTGCTAAATATTACAGAACGAGATGGTTTTTATGGAAAAAAACTAGCCGGAATAAATATCCATAATCTTCAAAGCCAGGAGGATTTTGAAAAGTTGCCTTTTACTACAAAGGATGAGTTAAGGGAAGCTTACCCCTTAGGGTTGCAGGCTGTTCCGGACAGTGAAATTATTCGCATTCATTCCTCTTCTGGTACAACTGGGACCCCGGTCATTATTCCGTATACTCGGCAGGATGTTGAAGATTGGGCCTTAATGTTTAAACGTTGTTATGAAACCGCTGGAGTAACGAATTTGGACCGAGTTCAAATTACCCCCGGCTACGGTTTATGGACTGCTGGAATCGGTTTTCAAAACGGAGCCGAACTTTTAGGAGCTATGGTTATCCCTATGGGGCCGGGCAATACAGAAAAACAAATTCAAATGATGCGAGATCTTAAAAGCACTGTTCTCTGTGCGACCTCTTCGTACGCCCTTCTTTTGGCCGAAGAGATCGCTAAAAGGGGCATCCGTTCTCAAATTCACCTCCGTAAAGCAATTATCGGTTCCGAACGGTGGGGAGAAAAAATGCGGCGGCGCATTGCCGGGGAGTTAGGCGTTAAGCTATATGATATTTATGGCTTGACTGAAGTTTATGGCCCCGGGATTGCTATGAGTTGCGATTATGAATGCGGTATGCACTATTGGGATGATTTCCTATATTTTGAAATCATTAATCCTCAAACCGGTCACCCCATTAAAGAAGGGGAAATTGGGGAATTGGTGATTACAACTCTAAGAAAAGAAGGGGCCCCATTAATTCGTTATCGCACTCGCGATCTAACTCGCTTTTTACCCGGAAAATGTCCTTGTGGGTTAAATTATCCGCGTATCGATACTCTTATAGGTCGCACTGATGATATGGTTAAAGTAAAAGGGGTCAATATTTTCCCTGGTCAAATCGATGAGTTGTTGCGGGAAATAGAAGGCGTAAGCAGTGAATACCAAGTTATGGTTGACCATTTAAATGGTAAGGATATCATGACCTTATTCTTTGAAACTGAAAACGGAGTTGATAAAAAAAGAATAGAGCATATAGTAAAGTATAACTGTAAAGCAAAAATTGGAATTACTATTGTCCCTAAAGCAGTGATGATTGGAGAACTTCCACGCAGCGAAAAAAAATCCACTCGAATCTTTGACAACCGTTATTGATTTCAAGGGTTTAGATGTAAAATTACATTAACAGCTGTTTTAATAATCTGTTATAATATAACTATATTCCTAGTTTTTATAAGGAGGGAGCAGTGGGATGAAATTAATAAAAATTATTTTATTATCGGTCCTAATTTGTTTTCTTCTCTTAAATGCCCCTTCCTTTAGCGCTGAAGAACATGTTTTAGATAAATTCATGGCCCGTAAAACAGAAATAATCAGGCAGTGGACCCAACAGTTAGACCATGTTTTTAAAGAACTCCATATTAGTCTTAAAAACAGTTCTTTAAACATTAAATCTTTTAATACCGAAGACTATAAATCCAAAGCTAAAGAATCTCTGGATAGTTTTCGAGAAAAGCACAAAGATAAGATTGAGAATTATAAGAAAGAGTATTATAAGATAAGGGGAATTCGAGAATTGTGATTATTGAATTTTCAATGGTTAGCTATAATTTTTTTGCGAGGTGCTCAGCTCAATAGAGGACCTCTAATTTTTAAGGAAGCTTTTTTTACACCTTCTTAAACATAAAGGTAGGAGAAAAAAATATAATGTCGAATGAAAATAGATAGACCCTGGCTCTTTAGGGAGGGAAACATGAAGCGTTTATCTAAAGTAATTGAAAAAACTTTAAAAGCTGTCGAAGACGGTAAAGAAGAAATATTTAATATTTACGAAGCTACCAAACATGAGGTTCAACGCTTAGAAAATGAATTAACTTATTTGTCCCAGGAGCTAAATGAGATATTTGTTAAAGTTGAACGGCAACAAAAACTAGTAAAGGCTTCAAGACAAAGATTAATGATCGTAAATCGAGATTTTCGCAACTATAGTGAAAAACAAAAAATTGAAGCTTATGCCCAGGCTAACAATGCTCAAGCGGAATTGAAACTTTTAGAAGATAAAGAGCTTCAGCTCCGAAGTAGAAGAGATGAAATTGAAAGGTCCTTGAAAAATTTAAAGGGTACTGTCCAAAAAGCGGAGAATTTAATTAGCCAGATCAGCCTGGCGATAACTTTCTTAAAAGAGGGAATCACAGAGATTTCTAATTTATATAATCCGGACCAAAAAACAGAAGTCGCTATTCGGATCTTAAAGGCTCAGGAAGAGGAAAGACGGCGATTGGCCAGGGAAGTGCATGACGGTCCGGCTCAAAGTCTAGCTAATATAGTGCTTAGATTGGAAATCGCCGAGAAGTTATTAGAGCTAGATCATAGGAAAGTAAAACAAGAACTAAAAGAACTAAATAGTTTGGTCCGGAAAAACCTAAAGGATATCCGAAGAATTATTTTTGATCTACGTCCATTAATACCGGAAAATGCCAGTCTTAAAGAGATTATAGAAAACTACAGCAAGCAATATGAAAAAACTCATGGAATTCTTTGTAAACTAAATTTCAAAGGTCAAGAAAAGGAGCCCAATCCTATATTAAAACTTGCTCTGTTGCAGATTATACAAGAAGGCATGATAAATGTCGCTAAACACGCTCAAGCACAGGAATGTATAGTCAACCTGGAATTTCAAGAGCAGTTTATTGAGGGAAAAATCATAGATGAAGGGCAAGGATTTAATCCTGAAGAAACTCTTAAAAATCCAGGTGAACATTTTGGCTTGATCGGGGTAGCGGAACGAATTGAAATGTTCTCCGGAACCTTTTCTCTAAAATCAGCTCCAGGGAAGGGGACAATATTCCAATTTGGATTGCCTTACACGAAATAGGAGGATTTCGTAAATGATTAGAGTAGTGATTGCCGACGACCATCCGCTTTTAAGGGAAGGATTAAGACGTATTTTAGAATTTGAGGAAGGGATCCAAGTTGTTGCCGAAGTAGGCGATGGCCAAGGGGCGATTAATGTTGCCCGCAATCTCGAATTCGATATTTTACTTATGGACTTGAATATGCCCGGTGTAAACGGGCTAGACGCTTGTCGAGTAATTCGCAGGGAAAAACCTGAAATCGGAATTTTAGTTTTAACGGTTGATGACTCTGACGAAAAAGTTTTTCAGGTTCTTCAGCTTGGAGTTGCCGGCTATTTATTAAAAGATGTGGTACCCGAAACCCTTGTAGAATCAATCCGCAAAGTATATGCCGGGGAACCTATTTTAGCGCCTACTGTGACCGAGAAGCTCTTGGATCAACTTTCGAATAATCAGCCCAAAGATCACTTTGGACTTAGCAAAAGAGAGCTTGAAATTCTTAGCTATGTCGTTAAAGGCGCTTCCAACAAAGATATAGGCACGACTCTGTTTATTAGTGAAAAAACAGTTAAAAACCATCTCTCCAATATTTTTCGGAAACTTGAAGTGGAAGACAGAACTCAAGCTGCTTTGAAAGCTGTTAAACTAAAGATGGTACCCTTGGAATAAGTGATAAATCCTCTCTAAATCCAAGCATACTCCGAAGTTTGCCGCCTTATTCCAGCCAGAAAGCGCATTACCTCTTCCCGTCTTTTAACAGCGATACGTCGACCGGGTTTTGTGCACACTTTCTTAGGTAGAGCTTCGGCAAAAATGTGAATTCTATTAAGAGCGTCTTCGGGGCTACAGATAAGTTCATCATAGCCTATTAGACTAAACATTTTTATTATCCCGATATTCCCAAGGTTATCTAAAATATTTGCATCTCTGATATAAAGGGCTTCATCACTTTTTCCCGGTTCGGAATAATACATGTGGGTCTCTATGGCTTCCAGAATCCTAGAGAGTTTGAACGGTTCTAAATTATATTTTTTCAAAATACTCATCGCCACCCCTTTGGAACGAAGAGCATGATCAACATTAGGCAAGGCATATTGAGGGTATTTACCTATATCATGAAGCATAGAGGAGATAAATAGAATCTCATCATCAAGGTTCAAGGGAGCGGCTAATTCTTTAGCTTGATGATAAACTCTTTGGCAATGTTTCCAACCGAGGGCTGGATGAGCTCCGGAGGTATTTAGAATATTATAAAGTTCTTTTGTTAGGTCCATAAAGGCACCACCTTTCATAGAAATTAATACTTCAAACACACAGAAAACCCTTCCATAATATGGCAAAACATATCGTCAGAAAAAAACACAATCTTTTAATTTAAAACATCTTCTTTATATTCTTGGGTCTCAATAATGTAATATAATAAACACAGGATGCTATATCCGAAAAAAATATTTACTTTGAGGTGAAATAGTGTCTAACAACAATGTCTATGGGGGGTTCGCTCAAGCCCTTTTCTTTTCGGGATCCGTATCAATACCGCGTTTTTTACTAGATCAATATACCAATCTCGGCATTACAGATCGGGAAATGATGCTAATTATTCATATTCTTAACGAGGTTTCTCAAGATGAAAATAAAAATATCCCGAAAGCGATAATGACAAAGATGGGAATTTCGGCTCGGGAGTTTAATAAGCTGATAACCAGCCTTAAAGATAAAGGACTAATTTCTTCAGAATCCAAGGTTTTAAGCAATCAAATCACAAACAATTCTGGTTATGATTTTAGCGGTCTAATTGACCAACTCTTTGAACTATGGGGTATTAAACAGTTTAAAAAATTAGAAAAAACCGAAAGTCTGGAAAATTCAAAACTAGTAAGCGTCTTCGAGAGGGAATTAGGACGGCCGTTAACAGCTTTTGAATGCGAGCATCTTGAAAAATGGCTGGAAGCCTCTTTTTCGGAGGAAGTAATTATTGAAGCCTTGCGCAGAGGGGTTAGTGCGGGAATAAGGAATTTTCGCTATTTAGATTCTATTTTGAGAGAATGGGAGAAAAAAGGGATTCGTACTCTTCTCGAGATTGAGGCTGAGGATGAGTATTTCCAATCCCGGAAAACTAAAAAAGCAGAAAGAAATATGAAATCTAAACAAATTATTAAGAGCAAATACGATGATATTTACCTCTAACCTTTGAATACTTAAGGGGGGTCACTGTGGATAAAGCGGGTAAAATTGTTGCTCAGGTTATGGAAAAAATAAATGAGGATTACAACCGGTTGCCTGATACTCAGACTATAGTAACTGAAGTGCCTAACTGCTCCCTGTGCGGGGATCGGGGAATTATTTTACAGGGAGAAGTAGCCACCCCTTGCCGTTGTATGGAGCAAAAGAGAATTGACAACAGTTTTAAATATGCGCGTCTTTCTAAAGAACTATTGAATTGCACCTTTGAGAAATTCAATTTCGAATATTATTACCATGAAACATCCACTGAACACCATTCCAATGCCCAGAAGGCTTTAAAAGCAGCTCGTGATTTTTCAGAGCGGGTGCTTTTGAATCCCCATGAAATAGGACTCTTGTTTTCCGGTCCTGTTGGTTGTGGCAAAACTTTCTTAGCGGCCGCCATTGCCAATGATCTGCTGGCCAAAAACCGCAGAATTTTATTTTTGATTGTCCCTGATCTCTTAGACGAGTTAAGAGCTACATACTCTGCTTATAGCGAGACCAGGGAAGCGGATTTACTTGATATCGCCAGGAATGTTCCCATCCTAATTTTGGATGATCTCGGTGCCCACAACTACACAGAATGGACGCGTAACAGGATCTATTCCATCCTTAACTTTCGAATGAATGAACAATTACCGACTATTATTACCACTAATCTCGATTTTTCAGAAATTGAACAATATTTGGGAGAAAGAACTTGTTCAAGATTATTGCAAATGTGCAGGATATTTAGAATGTCCACCCCTCAAGATATTCGCATGCAGAAGTATAGAAAACGAGAAAAGTTGTAAAAAGGCTTTACTTTCCCGAAAAAAGAATAATTAGAATAAATTTGTTGTACAAACCTATGCATGTCCAGAGAAGGACGGCATAGGTTTTTTATTAGAAAGCAATTTGATTCCTAAAAAAATAATAGGAGGTGCCTTAAGTGAGCAAATTCGTTACAGTTAAGAGAAAACACCTGGCTTATTCCGCTCTTGCCTTAGCTATTGTAGTTTTAGGGTACTTTGGAATTAGCTACATGGGGGAGAAAGAATTAAACGTTAATACTGAACAGGTTCAACCTGAAATGAAGATCATAAGTATTGAATTCGATCCCCAAATTATGATTAGCGACCGGTCTTATGGGGAAGAGGAATACAAAGGTATTAAAATTATGCCTCAAGCAAATTTTAAAACCTCAGCTATCATCCAGAATATGACTGAACAAACCGTGAAAGATGTCCCAGTGATATTATCGCTCGTATCTTTAGCCGATAAAAACCAAAAAGTAAGCAAAGAAGGGAAAATTCCGCTCCTTGAACCAGGTGCCACCGCTAAGATAACTTTTGAAAACATCTCTGCTTTAGGAGACGCTAAAGGGGAAAGCGCTTTGGCCGGTCAGCATGAACTGATTTTAGAAATTCGGGCTGATGGGTCAAACAATCTCCAGCAAAATACTGAAGCTCGAGTTCTGTTTAACGTTGATACGGCGGCGGTAAAATAATTAAATTACATGGAGTAGGGAAGTGAGTCCAGGGGAATAAATCGGCCCCTTGGCTCACCCTTTATTGCGATCAGTTTATCTTGTATAATCATCTTACAATGAAAAAAGTAAGAATTATTTTTTATTTCCTAATATTTAACTTAATTATTTTCTTTCTTTCAGCCCCCTTGGTAATCTTTTATGGTCCTTTTAATTCGCTTAAACTTTTTACAATTGGAGCTATACATACCTCTCGCCACGCTGAAATTGCTGAATATTTTCTCCCCAAGGATCAAGTTCTGCAAATCAGAAGGGAATATAACCAAAAAATTATGGTCGAACCAGTAATTACAAATATAGGTAAGAGATTT
>JBMNOZ010000012.1:0-65403 GCA_050943335.1 Desulfitobacteriia bacterium
AAGACCGGGACAATGGAATTTTAATTGAAGAGATTAGCGGACGATATTTTAAAGGTAAAGTCATGCTTATTCAGGATCCTACTCAACTGAGGTTAGCAGTTACCAAAGAATTGGGAACAGCGGGACAGAGGTTGTCCGAATTAGTCGCTGAAAATGGGGCTATTGCCGGTATTAATGGGGGCGGTTTCTACGACCCCAACGCTCAAGGAAATGGAGCTTTCCCGGAAGGGATCACCGTTTTGGACGGTCAAATTATTCATAATAGCCTGGGCATGAAAAGAGCCAATATTATCGGTTTTAATTCCAAAGGGCGTCTGATTCTTAAGGAGTTATCAGTTTCGCAAATCGAATCCGAAGATATCCAACACGCCGTTTCTTTCATTCCAAACCTTATCTTGCAAGGGCAACCGCAAATTAGTGGAGATGGAGGCTGGGGGCTCGCCCCGCGAACTGGGATCGGACAAAAAGCTGACGGTACTGTTATCTTAGTGGTTATCGACGGTCGAATTCCAGGTTGGAGCGCAGGGGCTACCCTGAGAGACTTAATGAATGTTTTTATTGAATACGGTGCGGAAAACGCAGCTAACCTAGACGGAGGCTCTTCTACGGAAATGATTTACAACGGACAGATTATCAATAGACTCTGGAATGTTTTTGGAGAGCGGTATATTCCGACTGCTTTTATTGTTATGCCTCGCTAAAACATAGTTCCATAATCCGGGAGGAAAAGTTGAGAACAAGACTGAAAAAATTTTTATGTTTTATTGTAGCCTCTATTCTATTACAAGTGGCAATTTTCTTTTTCTTAGATTATAAAGCCGACCAGATGATAAACCCTTATTTTCGCTTGGATAAGGCTACAAAAATTAATATTGATCTCCATAAAGCCCATTCTTTTAGCTTGTCATTTAATAATGGGTTTTTAGCTTTTCTTAAGGAAGGGCAACTACAGGTTCTAAACCTCATCGCTAATGAACTGTGCTTTACAAGTGCCTCTTTTTTCTCCCCGGATTCTTCTGTGTTAGCCTATAAATGGCTCCCAGATCGCAACGGTTTAATTTTCGTCCTGAGTAATAATCAAGATAAGGGTTCCGTATTTTTATACACCTTAGATCTGCAAACTGCCGCCATTTCAGAAACCTCCCCCTCCTTTAAACCGTTGCTTATCAGGCCCCTGGACTTACCGATTCAGGAGATTATAGACATTGATTTGTCCACCTACACCAATAATATTTATATTTTGTTTCGAGATATATTTGCTAAGCAACGTTTATGTAAAATTGACATCATGAAAACACTTAACTTTTTGGATACTCCGTCAGAAACTATTAGCAGGATTGCGGTCTCTAATAAACTGGGAACAGTTGTCCTTCAAAGTAGAGACCAGGACCAAAACACTATCAAGATTTTAGAAGGGAGTGAAAAAAAAATCCTTTTAGAAGGATCTGAAAATTTCTTGCTTGGTTTTCAAGAAAAAATTTGGGTGGGAAAAATTCGTGGAAACCGTTTATCCGAAATCTTATCTTATCCCAGTGATTCTCTAATGGAGGATGAGAAATTTGAAAAGGCCGGAACTAGTGTTTGGCACGGGGAGATTATTTGGGACAATCCGCAAGTTTTTATTTCTGCTGATGAAAAAATATTGTTTAAAAGCCAGGAGTTTTTAAATATCATCTCCCCAGATGGTCAGAGTTTCCGTAAAAACTTACCTTTGAACTCCGAAATCATCCTCTCGCCAACGGGCAAAATGTACCTGGAAGTAAAAAAAGAAAACGCTCAGTCCGTTTACTACTGGCGTTCAATTTAGGATTACCTACTCCTCTGTCTCTTGAAATTCATTTTCTCCCGCCTTTTCATCAATTAAGGCCGTGAGCTGGTTTTCTAAAGAATCCAGCAGTTCGCGCATCTTTTTTATTTGCTTAAGAAGATCGTCAATGTTCTGAGCTTCCAGAGAGAGATCTTCAATTTGATCCTCAGCCTCTTGAATTAAAAGGGTTGATTTTTGCAAAGCTGGGGTGTTTTTTCCGAAAATCTTTCTTAACCCTTCTTCAACACTCTTGGCCATAACTAAATTGTCCTCATAAGCGACAATCACCCTTCTTATTTCCGGAATACCGCCACTAGTAGTAGATTGAAGATAGATCGGTTCGACAAACAAAAAATTTCCGCCAATAGGGATAACCAATAGGTTTCCTCTTATCACACTCGACCCCTGTTGATTCCACAACGCAAGTTGGCGTGAGATTTCAGGATCCTGGTCAATTCTTGATTCTATCTGAAAAGGACCGTCGATCTCAATGTTTTTCGGCAACTTGTAAAGAATTAATTTTCCGTAATTATCCCCATCCATCCTAGCCGCTAGCCAGGCTATTAAATTATTGCGCAAATTAGACTCACTGGAGGCCGGAGTAAAGGGTAACATCAAGACAAATTCTGGTTGTGTTTCTCCGGGAAGAGTCATAATCACGAAATAAGGTTCGACATGCTGAGGGTCTGAACCATAGAGTTCTTTAGCTACACTCCATGTGTCTTCTTTATTGTAGAAATCTTTCGGATTTGTCATATGGAAACTATTGAGCATATCACTTTGAATTTTAAACATGGTTTCGGGATAGCGAAGATGAGACTTTAAAGAATAAGGCATCTCTGAGATGTCTTTAAAGACGCCAGGGAAGATTTTAGAATAGGTCTTTAGAATAGGATCGTCATAATCCAAAGCATAAAAATCTACCGTGCCGTTATAAGCATCAACCACTGCTTTAATGGAATTGCGGATATAATTTAAATCCTTGTCCGGATATTTGCTCGAATATGGTATGGTGTTAGCAGTAGTATAGCCGTCAATAATCCATTTAATCCCACCGTTGTCGATCACAGGATAAGGATCATCATCGTACTCAAAGAACGGAGCCAATTTTTGCACTCGCTCCAGGATGTTGCGGTACAGAAGAATCTTGCTCTGAGAAGTAACTTCCCGAGCTAAATAAAAGCGGGGAGTGGTCCTATGCAAAGAAATCATTAACTTGTTAAAGGGAGTTAAAGTAATCCCCGTTGTCCCGTTATAGTTATTTTCAGCGTTACCAGTACCTCGAGGATAATCAAATTCTTTGAACCTAGTGTTGACAACAACCCAATCGTTAGTAAGCTCACCAAAATAAATTCTCGGTTCTGTAATACTTAATTCCGGATAATCGCTTTGGGGAGGAATATTACTCACCGCAAAAGCCGGCAACCCTTTAGCCGTTAGCTCATTAGCAAAGGAAAGAGCTATACCAAATCCATGGGTATATCTGAATTTTGTATTTACAAAAGTTTGGGCCTTTGGTTCTAAATCCTGAATAGATATCTCTCGGGGGGAGATCATAACTTGACGATATTCTCCGTTGATTTTGTAGCGGTCAATATCGATATCTTGGAACTTGTAATAAAGCCGTATCCCTTGCTTTTGAGTGTAAATTTGAATCATGGGCCGGGGATCGTTCAACCGGATATTTTCTAAAGTATTAATTTCCGCTTTTAAATCGAAGCTATCAATAGGAGCGTTACCGGGATAATCCTTTTCCTCAATTTTATCCAAACCGTACGCAAATCTGGTCAGTTCTATCTCACTAGCAATGTATGGAGTTTCCTTATCCAATTCATTAGGGATCACAATAAGAGATTGGACTGCCGAAGGGAGAATTCCATGACCCAAAATAGAAATAAAAATCAGGAAAGGGGCCGGGATGATAATAAAGCGGCTATCTTGAAACTTAAGGGAGAATAAAGATAAAACAAAACAAATAAGAGTTAAAAAAATTAGAATTTTTAGAACCGGCAAAGATACATGAATATCGGTATATCCCGCTCCGGTAACGTAACCATTCTGAGTATAGACCAAACGAAAACGTTCTAAATAATAGCCAAAAGCCTTTAAAGCAAATAAAATAGCTAATAGAATGCCGATATGTTTTCTCGCAGTAGGATCCATGACTACCGCACCTTTTTTCCAGAAGAGAATAGAATTTATTTTTATAATTCGAGTGATAAGATAAAAGAGAACTGTAAAAACAGTTAAAATCAACAGCGGTGGAAAAAAGGCATTATAAAGAGTTTGGAAAAAAGGAAGTTTAAATACAAAAAAACTAAGATCTCTATTAAACAATGGGTCGTTCAGGTCAAAGGGAGAAGAATTAATAAAACACAAAACATCCAGCCAACCTGTAAAACCAACAATAAAACTGACTACTACACTGATCAGAGCTGAAATAATTAACAAATAAATTGTTACCTTTCGCTGATCAATGGGCGGAGTAGGACGGTAGTAGTCTTCAACCAGCCTAATTCGTCTTTTGACTTTATTGTTATAAAAGGTTGTAAAAGCATGTCGGCCGGATATTAGAGTACCGGCTATCAAAACAAAAAGCATCGACCCATTAATTAATTGGATAACCAACTTGCTTAATAATGGAGTCCAAAAAAGTATCGGATAGCCTAGATCATGAAACCAGAGCCAGTCCTCATACAAACCACTGCCAATGGAGAGAATGACAATGAAAATAACTAATAACAGTGCAATTCGCAACAAAGGCTTTAAGGGACGCCGCATTAGTTTTGCGGATTTCAAGTAATTTCCTCCTTCATCGAACAGAACCACTTAATTAGGTTGGGAAGCATTTTTATTATTATGTATAATTCCTATCGAGATTAGAATAATACCCGTAAAACTTCCCTTAAGTAAATTTCTGATATATACTTTATTATACTTCATATGTCAATTAAATAGGTTGGTGAGACTATGTACGATGTGATCATTGTCGGCGGGGGACCGGCCGGTTTAACAGCTGCAATTTACGCCGCTCGCGGGGGGTTAAAGACTGCTGTTATTGAAGCTATGATGCCCGGCGGCCAGGCGGCAGCAACAGAAAGAATAGAAAACTACCCTGGATTTATCGAGGGAATTCCGGGCTTCGAACTGGCGAATATCTTTTATAAACAGGCTGAAAAGCAGGGAGCTGAGTTCTTTTTTGAATCAGTTCTGAGTATAGATTTTTCTGAAAACAAGAAAATTGTCCATACTGATAGGCGTTCTTTCGAGGCTAAAGCTATTATAATCGCTGCGGGTTCAAAACCCAAGCTCTTGGGAGTCGTTGGAGAAGAAAAATTTCAAGGCCGCGGGGTATCTTATTGTGCTACATGTGATGGTGCTTTTTTCAAGGACAAACGAGTTGCCGTGGTTGGCGGGGGCAATTCTGCTTTAGAAGAGGCTGTTTACCTAACCAAGTTTGCTTCTGAAGTTAATATTATTCATCGGCGAAAACAATTTCGAGCTACCCAAATCGCAGTGGAGAAAGCCCAAAATAACCCTAAAATTAAAATGATTCTCGACTCGATAGTGGAAGAGATTGTCGGCCAGGACAGGACAGAAAAACTTATTTTGCGAAATGTAAAAACCAATGAAAAGTCGGAACTAGCAGTGGACGGAGTTTTTATTTATATTGGTACCCAACCCAATACTAAATTTGCGGCCAACTATTTACAAACTGATGAAACCGGTTATATTATTACCGATGAGCTTCTCCGAACGAATATAGAAGGAGTCTACGCCGCCGGAGATATCCGCAACACCCCTTTGCGACAGGTGGCAACAGCAGTCGGAGACGGCGCTTTAGCAGCGGTACAAGTAGAAAAGTACCTAGCTACTAAATAATCAGCTAATCAAAGGCTTTAAGGCATTTATTACCAGAGAGACACGCACTTTCCACTTTAATTTTCATACCATATACAAAAAAAGGAGGTATGAAAAATGCTCTTTGGTAAAAATCCTGATCATATGGAACCAGGAATGGATATGTCTGAAGGCCACTTCCATATGGGCCCTCATGGCCATTGTCATGTTGACCCGCTCCACTATTGCGAGCCGGTTAGAGAGTGCCCGGAAGTCTATGTGGTAAAGAAAGGCGATACTGTTTATAAAATTGCACAAAGATATTGCGTCGATTGGCGCGAACTAGCCAGATTTAATAATTTATGCAATCCTAATCTTATTTATCCGGGAGATAGACTCTTTATTCCACCCCGTTGTTAATCTTATAGCAAAAACAGGGATGGACACGGGACATTCCCGAACCATCCCCATCCGGCCATAAAAGACATTATTTTCTTGTCATTCAAACTAGCATCCTGGGAATGATACTAATAAGCTCACAGGTCTTAGCAAGGTGGTTTTGTTTGTTTTCCTAATTGCCATCGATAGTTAAGATTTTGTGAGCTTTAATCATGTTTTTACTCCAAATTATGCTAAAATATAGAAGATATCTATCAAGGGCAGAGGGAGATAAAACGTGAAAAAAAAGAAGCTTTACTTTTCTAGAGCCTGGATAGTGTACATATTATTAACGGTCATGATGTTTGCTGTGCTTGGGAAACTCTTTTATCTGCAAGTAATAAAGGCTGCAGAATTGAAAGCCAGGGGAGCGACTTTAAGAGGGGACAATAACCAAGCTATGATCTATAATCGGGGGATGATAACCGATGCCCAGGGTAATATTCTGGCTAAAAGTATACCTGCTAAAGATATCTATGCAGACCCTAAATACTTAACTACCGCTCTGAAAAAAAAATATAAAGGAATCACCGACGCCGAACTTCTTGAGAAGAAAAAAGCAATTGCAGATGATTTAGCCTCCATTCTCGAAAAAGACAGTTCGACTATCTTCAAACTTCTGTCCCAAGATTCATCCTGGGTTAGCTTGGCGAAACAGGTCGAGATGGATAAAGTCGAACAGATAAAAGATCTGGACATCTCTGGGATTGGCTATACAGACATTTATAAACGAATTTACCCCGCTGGAAATATGGCAGCTTCAGTTTTAGGAATAGTCAATATGGCTGGCGACGGGGTAGAGGGCTTGGAATACTCATACAATGAAGAACTGAATGGTGATCAACAATTTGAAACTGAAGATGGAGCTGTAAAACCAAGAGAAGCGTTAGTCAATGAAAATGTTCAAACTGGTTACAATTTAACTCTGACTTTGGATTCTACTATTCAACATTTAGTAGAGAGGGAACTTAACAGTATAGTTGAAGAGACACAGCCACAGGGGGCGGTCATAATCGCCATGGAACCCAAAACCGGTAAAATATTAGGAATGGGTTCCCGGCCAACTTTTGACCCCAACAATTATGCCGACACCAGGGCTGAAGACCGAAAAAATTTAGCGATCAGCATGGTCTACGAGCCGGGTTCAACTTTTAAAATTATCACTGCTGCTGCGGCTCTTGAGGAAAACAAACTCTCACCCACTAAAAAATATAACGATCCCGGTTATCTTGTTGTCGGTTCCAGAACAATTACCAATTGGGATTCAGATAGAAAGGCTCACGGAGTAATTTCTTTTGCCGATGGAATGAAGCTCTCTTCCAACGTTGTCCTGGCGCAAGTAGGTAAAGAGCTGGGGAAAGAAACTTTCTATACTTACCTAAAATCCTTTGGTTTTGGCAGTAAGACAAAAATTGATATCGCTGGGGAAGAGCAGGGTTTGCTTTTGGACTTAAAAGCAGTAAAGGATTTAGAATTAGCTACCATGTCATTTGGCCAAGCAAATCTAGTGACTCCTATTCAGCTTTTGACTGCAGTTTGCGCGGCTGCTAACGGTGGAAATCTAATGCAGCCTTATATAGTCGAGCGGATTACGGATGCCGAAGGTCGAACCTTGCATGTAAACCAACCTAAAGTGACCCGCCAAGTAATTTCTCCAAGCACCAGCAAAATAGTAAACGAAATTTTAGTAGGTGTTGTCACTGAGGGAACCGGGAGCAGGGCAAAAATACCGGGAATAGAAGTGGCAGGCAAAACCGGAACAGCGCAAAAAATTGATCCCCAAACAGGAGCTTATTCTAGCACTGATTTTATTGTTTCTTTTGTCGGCTATGCACCTGCCAGCGATCCTAAAATTGCTGTATTGGTGGTTATCGACACTCCCCGGAGTGAAGTGGTTCAAGGGGGTACACTGGCTGGTCCCCGGGTCAAAAATATAATTCAAGGCGCCTTGCAATATTATGGTCTAGCTGTTTCTTCCGAAACTCCCAGCAGTATTATCGACACTACCCAACAAGAACAACCTGCTAAACACCGCTCTTCTTCCCAAGAGACAACTACTATTACGCCCGGAAAAGGAGAAACAGTGGTTCCCGACTTAATCGGCCTTACTATGAGAGAGGCGGGACAAAAGTTAGGTGAGAAAAACCTTCGTTATATTTTCGCCGGTAGCGGCTTGGCGTCTAAGCAATTTCCCGAGCCGGGTAAAATTGTCAATCAGGGTGATACCGTTGAAGTGTTATTCGGAGAAGAAGAAAACTAGTTCTAGGATAATAAGACAGAGAAAAGGAAAGGATGAAAACAAATGTCAGCAAATTCCTTGAAACTAGCTCGAGAAACAGTAATGTTGCTAAGCGAAAGCGCCGCGGTTTCAGGCTCGGAATATAAAATGACTCCTCTCCTAACTGAAATATTTCAAAAACTTCAGGTCGATATTCAAACCGATTTTAGAGGCAACCACTATATGTACAAAAAAGGCACCAGGGGCAAGGAAACTGTTATCCTTGCCGCTCATCTCGATGAAATCGGGCTAATAGTTACCCATTTGGATGAGTTAGGTTTTGTTCGCTTCTCTAAAATTGGAGGCCTTGACCATCGCACCCTATTGAATCAGGAAGTTATAATTCACAGCTCTGAAAATATTCGCGGCATAATTACTTTAATTGAAAGTAAGGAAAGACCCCATTCCCAAAACACCTTTTTCTTTGAAGATTTGGCCATTGATATCGGTTATGAAAGATTATCAGCTACCGAGCTAGTCCGGCCGGGAGATCCAATCAGCCTTGTAAGAAAACCCCTTTCTTTACTTAACCAAAGGATAGCCGGCAAAGCTTTAGATAATCGGGCGGGCGTGACCGCCTTAGTCGTTTGTTTGCAGGAGTTAGAAAAAATACAACACCAACACAATGTGGTAGCGATAACTACCGCTCAAGAAGAACTAGGTTTAAGAGGAGCTATAACAGGAACAGCTAAAATAAAACCCGAGCTAGCTGTGGCTGTCGATGTTACCCACGCTCAAAGCCTGGATACAAATAACCAAGTTAGAATTCAACTCGGTAAAGGACCGGTTATTGCCCGGGGACCCAATATTCATCCTCGGGTTTTTTCAGAGCTTCAAACTGTCGCTCAGGATAATCGCCTCCCTCATCAAATCCAAGCTATTGCTGGACCGACTGGAACCGACGCCCGAGTTATTCAATTAAGCGAGAAGGGTATTCCAACTGGGTTAGTATCAATCCCTTTAAGGTATATGCATAGTTCAGTGGAAACGCTGTCCCTAATGGATATTGTCGATTGCGGAAAGCTTCTTGCGTACTTTATTGCCTCATTACCTGCTGAGTTGGAGGAATTAACATGCTTTTAAAAGAATTATGCCTCTTAAACGGAGTGGCCGGAAACGAAAAAGTGGTTCGGGATTATATCCTTGAACGTTTAAAAGATAAAATTGATGATTACAAAATTGATAAAATCGGTAATTTGATTGTCTCAAAAAAGGGAATGCGGAGTAACTCTCCAACAGTCCTTCTCTGTGCCCATATGGATGAGGTAGGACTTTTTATCACTGATATCACCAGTGATGGATATCTTAAATTTCAAACAGTAGGGGGAATTGAACCTGAAATTCTTATCTCCAAGACAGTTCTTTGTGGCCCGAATGAGGTTCCTGGAGTTATCGGTTCCAAAGCTATTCATCTGCAAAAACCTAAAGAACGAAAAAAAACAATTGATTTAGAAGATTTATTCATAGATATTGGCGCCGAATCACAAGCTGAAGCTGAAGAGGTAGTCTCTCTGGGAGACTATGTGGCCTTTATTGCTGGTTTTGAAGCATTCGGTTCCGATCTTCTCCAAGCCAAAGCTTTTGATGACCGAGCAGGTTGCGCCATAATTATGGAGACTTTAGCCAATCGCTACAGTTGTGATCTTCTAGGAGCTTTTACTGTTCAAGAGGAAGTCGGTTTAAGGGGCTCTAAAGTTGTCAGCAATTACATTACCGCCGATTTAGCAATTATAATTGAAGCGACTAGGGCTAAAGATTTCATATCTTCTACACCAGAAGACTGGCTTGTAGAGCTCGAGAAAGGGCCGGCCTGTTCTTTAATGGACGCTAGAACAATCTATAGTCCGGAATTAATCTCTAAAGTAATGAAAATTTGTCAAAAATATGATCTACCTTTGCAATACCGGCGCGGAACTGCCGCTGCCAATGATGCTGGCAACCTACATTTAAGTGGAAAAGGAATCCCTGTTATCAGCTTAAGCCTCCCATGTCGAAATATTCATACCATGAATTCTCTGATCTCGAACCAGGATTATGAAAATTGCCGGAAAATTGTCCACCGTATTTTGGAAAATATCGAGTTTTTCTGTTCCCAGACTTAATTCTTGGAGGTTGAAAATGGTAAATAAGGAATTAAATTTGGAATTACTAAAAGGTTTAACCCAAGCCTACGGTCCATCCGGAAACGAAAAACAGGTTGCCAAGTTTATTGAAAACTATATTCAAGACCAGATTAAAACTATCGATACCCTAGAAACCGACACCCTTGGAAACCTAATCGTTAGAAAGAAAGGCCCCGGTAAAAAAATTATGGTCGCTGCTCATATGGATGAAATAGGCCTTATAGCTACCTATCTCGATTCCAAAGGCTATATATATTTTTCACCTGTCGGCGGCCTTAAACCAGCTAATTTGCTGGCCCAACGGGTTATGTTTGGCAACGGCTCCGTTGGAGTGATTGCTAAAGAGCGAAAAGAAAGCGGGGATAAGTCGCCGGCTAAATATTTCATTGACTTGGGAGTAACCGGGGAGCAAGAAGCCAGAAAATATATCACCGAGGGAGACATGGCCGTGCTCACCGGCCAGTTTGTAGAAACCGATAATCATGTAATCTCCAAGGCCTTGGATAACCGTTTAGGCTGTTTTATCACTCTAGAAGCTCTGAAAAATTATAACTCGGAACATGATCTATATGTTGTCTTCACGGCCCAGGAAGAAGTGGGGACCCGAGGGGCAAAAACTGCTGCCTATGCTCTGGAACCTGATTTAGCGATCGTCGTCGATATGACTTTCAGCTATGATACCCCAAAAGAAAAGCATCGCACTTCATTAGATAAAGGCGTAGCCATCAAAATTATGGACCGTTCCATTCTTGTCACTCCTAAAATCAAAAATTGGATGTTGGATGTGGCTACAGAAAACAATATCCCTTACCAAACCGAGATTATTACTGCTGGAGGGACTGATTCAGGGCCGATTCATTTGTCTCAAGAAGGAATTCCTACCGGTGGGTTGGCCGTGCCAGTCAGATATTTGCATACCGGCAGTGAAATTGCTTCCAAATCAGACATAAAAGCAGCTTGTCGCTTATTAACAGCACTGTTAGAGCAACCGTTGCTTATTTCTAAATAGAATCCTGCAAACATGGGGTTGTAGAGAATGAATAATAACAATAAAAGATTAGAAAACATTCTGACCGGTATCCGTGAGCAAACCATTGATATTGAAACCGGTCTAAAACAAATTGAAAAAGCGTACTATCAAGACCTGGAATTCGCGGTCTTAGATACCCATAGGGAGAAGCGGAAGGGTTTTCCGGAAGTTATCTTTTGTCAAGGAAAATCAACTTCCCAAATTATTGCCATTGCGAAACAACTTTATGAGCATTCAGAGATGAATATTTTAGCTACCCGGGCGGAACAAGAAACCTTCAAAGCCTTGGTAAAAGAAATTCCGAATGCCTCCTACAATGAAATAGCACGGACCATTGTTATTCAAAAAGGAGAACAGCCCCGGCGGGGAAATATATTAGTGGTTTCCGCAGGTACAGCCGATTTGCCTGTCGCTGAAGAAGCTGCTGTGACAGCGGAGATAATGGGTAATAAAGTAGAGCGGATGTATGATACCGGTGTTGCCGGTCTTCACCGTCTTCTCGGGCAAACAGATCGGCTTTTAGAGGCTAGGGTTATAGTGGTGGTGGCCGGCATGGACGGCGCTTTGCCGAGTGTAGTAGGGGGCTTGGTAGCTAAACCGGTAATTGCGGTTCCGACCAGTATCGGATACGGGGCAAGCTTTGGAGGCCTTGCGGCTTTGCTAACTATGCTTAATAGTTGTTCAGCTGGAATAGGAGTCGTAAATATCGATAATGGTTTTGGAGCCGGCTACCTAGCGTCTTTAATAAACCAAGCCTAAAAGATTTTCAGATCCAAGATAAAAATTTATTCCTGCCTATTTTGCAAGTTTTATTTTGATTTGGGGGATTCTAAAACAGACTAAATTACACAGATCTCATAGGAGGATTTATTATGACTGTCAAAGTAGGCATCAATGGTTTCGGCAGAATAGGACGATTATGTTTGAAAGCTTTATTAGAATCTCCCGCCCAATTAGAAGTTGTGGCTATTAACGATTTGGGGAAACCGGATCTACTTGGGCATTTATTAAAATATGACTCTAACCACGGTATCCTGGCTAACAATGTTGTTGTTAAAAATGATATTTTAAACGTGGACAATTATTCTATAAAACTATTATCGGAAAAGGATCCGACAGCTTTGCCTTGGCAAGACTTACAGGTCGATGTTGTAATTGAGGCCACCGGCAAATTTGTAACTAGAGAAGGAGCTTCTAAACATCTTCAAGCCGGAGCGAAGAAAGTTATTATCACTGCTCCCGCTAAAGACGAAGATATTACTATTGTTATGGGAGTCAATGATCAGAACTACGATCTCCGGCTCCACAACATTATTTCCAATGCCTCCTGTACTACAAATTGCTTAGCGCCTATTGCTAAGGTGATTTTGAAGGAGTTTGGAATTGAACGGGGCATGATGACTACCATTCATTCCGTTACCAATGATCAAAGAATTTTAGATTTAGAACATAAGGATTGGCGACGGGCTCGGAATGCTTTTCAATCCATAATCCCGACGACCACCGGAGCGGCAAAAGCGGTTTCCCTTGTCTTGCCTGAATTAGAAGGAAAGCTGCACGGTCTGGCGGTAAGAGTCCCTACTCCCAATGTTTCTCTGGTAGATTTAGTAGTTGAAGTTCAAAAACCAACGGATCGGGATGAGGTTAATTTAAAACTCAAAGAAGCTTCTGAAACTTATTTGAAAGGGATTATGGATTATTGTGAACTTCCCTTGGTTTCTATAGATTTCAAAAGTAATAGCAAAAGTTCTATTATCGATAGCTTATCTACAATGACAGCCGGGGATAAAATGGTTAAAATCCTTTCCTGGTATGATAATGAATGGGGCTATTCCGTGAGAGTAATAGATTTGATAAAAATGATTGCTTCTCGCGGGCTCTAAAATTATAGATTAAAAACATGAGGAGGTGTTTTTGTTGAGAAAAACTAAGATTATCTGTACTATCGGGCCCGCCAGTGAATCTCCAGAAACAATTGAAAAGCTTTTACGGGCGGGCATGAACGTGGCCAGACTTAATTTTTCCCATGGATCCCATGAGGAACATTATAAAAGAATTAAAACTTTACGGGAGGTTTCAACTCGACTAGGAGTTAATTTAGGAATTCTATTAGACACTAAAGGTCCGGAGATCCGTACCGGTTTAGTGCCGGAGGAGGGAATAACCCTGGAAAACGGTCAAGAATTCATTCTTGATTCTGACCAGACCCTCGGTTCATCAGAACGAGTATCTATTACCTATCCCAACCTTTGGCAAGAGGTTAAAGCGGGGACCAAAATCCTGATCGATGATGGTCTTTTAAGCTTAGAGGTTATTTCTACAGGGGAAGGTCGAATTCGAACCAAGGTTCTAAACGGCGGCGTTTTGAAATCAAACAAAGGTATTAATATCCCTGGTCAGCCTACAAATCTTCCGGCTCTGACCCCTAAAGATATTGATGATATATTGTTTGGCCTTAAAAACGGTATTGATTTTATAGCCGCTTCCTTCACCCGCAAGGCTGCTGATATCCTTGAGGTACGTAAATTACTGGAGAGTGTTGAAGCCGAAGTTGGGATTATTGCCAAAATTGAAAACAATGAAGGACTAGCTAATTTGGACTCTATTCTCGAGGTTGTGGAAGGAGTTATGATCGCTAGGGGTGATTTAGGGGTAGAAGTTCCGGTCGAGGACGTTCCTCTCCACCAAAAGGAGATTATTGCCAAGTGTAACCGCCTAGGAAAAATAGTGATTGTCGCTACCCAAATGCTCGACTCCATGATCCGTCAACCCTTACCTACGCGGGCGGAAGCCAGTGATGTAGCTAATGCCATTTTGGACGGTACTGATGCTATCATGCTCTCGGGAGAGACAGCAGCAGGGAGTTTCCCTGTTGAAGCGGTAGAAACCATGGACAAAATCGCCCGTAAAGCTGAAAGCATGCTTCACAAAAAAAGCGTTGCTTCTTTTGAAAACAGTAATATTGCTGATGCTATTGGTCGGGCTTGCAATACTATTGCCGAAGACCTTAACGCCGCGGCCATTATCACCCCAACTCAATCCGGAATAACAGCGAGAATGATTTCTCGATATCGTCCCCGAGCCTTGCTTATTGCCTCTACTCCTTATGAATCCGTGGCCCGAAGCTTATCTCTAAACTGGGGAGTTCACTGCATCTTAGCTCGGGAAACAAAAGGAACGGATGAACTTCTGTCCGTAGCGGTTTCCGGAGCTTTAGATAAAAATTTTATCAAAACCGGAGATATTGTTGTCCTTACTGCCGGTGTTCCGGTGGGAAAAGTCGGCTCTACAAATTTAATCAAAGTCCAGGTTGTCGGCAATATTTTAACCAGGGGAACAGGTATTGGGAGAAAATCTTACTCCGGCACTGCCAGACATCTGAATAGCGATGAATTTCAAAAAGGGGATATCCTTATTGCCAGCGCAACGGAAGCTGAGGATTTAGAGAAAATTGTTCAAGCGGGAGCCCTAGTCGTGGAACAAGGAGGGATAACTTCCCACGCCGCCATTGTAGCCATCGAATGCGGTCTCCCAGCTATTGTCGGCGCTACCGAAGCTATGGATAGAATTAAAGATGGCTCTTTGATTACCGTAGATTCTTCGGCTGGTACGGTTTACGAAGGAGCCGTAAGCATGGTATAAATAAGACTTTTTACGATGTCCCTAGAAGGAAACAAGATTTTTTTGCAGAAAAAGATACAATTATTACTTAGGTTATAAAATTTTGGAGGAGAAGAATGGAGCGGATTCAATTTTATCCGGGACAAAAACTTAATTTCACAACTGATTCAGAATTATTCCGTGATATTTACACCACCGAAATAAAAGGGGTCTTTCCAGATCGCTTAGATTTGGCTATCACCTTACATAAAGGCTATTTACTACTAATACCGATCGATACTCAAATCCGCTGGCTTATTCCCGGTTCCAATGAGATCTGGACCTCTCGAGTCATTGCCCGGACACCCTCCAAACGGGTTTGGAGGGTCTCTTTTCCCGTGGCTCAAAAATCAGCAAATAAATCCCGAGTAATTGCTATCGGCAGTGGAAAGGGCGGGGTGGGTAAAACCACTTTAGCTATCAATCTAAGCTTAGCTTTAAACTCCTTAAATAAAAGAGTTGTTATCCTGGATGCCGATATTGGTATGGCTAATGTTGAACTCCTATTAAATATTAATACTTCTCTTAACTTAACCAATGTTCTAAAAGGAGAATGTTCTTTACGAGATATCCTAACGCCCGGGCCGAAGGGAATAAAACTTTTGCCCGGTTCCTCTGGAATTTCCTCTTTCACAAACTTAAATGCGGTCCAATTTAATAGAATCATCGCTGGTTTTAATAGTATTGAGGAAGACTGTGATATCTTTATAATCGATACGGGGGCGGGGATTTCCGAAATTGTCCTTAAATTTCTTGAAGCCGCCGATGATTTAATACTAGTAACTAACACTGAACCCCATGCTATGATGGACACCTATGCTTTAGCCAAGGTCTTGGCTTCCCGCAATCCGGACTTAAAGCCTTTTCTAGTTATAAACCGCTGTGAAAATCAAAAAGAAGCTTTAAAATGCAGCCAGATTTTTAATAAGGCCGCTTCTAATTTTCTCAAAGTTCAGCCAGAATTATTAGGTTGGATCCTTGATGATAAAAGGGTTTCTAAATCCCTCAAGAGTCAAAAACCCTTGTTTATTACTGATCCTCGTTCCGATTATGCCCTCCAAGTCTTAAATATTGCCAATAAATTACTAGGTAAGAAACACCTGGAACGCCCCTCAGGAATAGTGTCTTTCCTAAATAAATTTAAGCGTAAGGCGAAGTAGACTTTGAGAAAAAAAACACTTAAGTAAATTATAATTTTTTTATATCATTATCCTTTAGACAGTGATATAATGAAAAACAAAAATGAAAGGAGGGGAGAATAATTCTTAATAAGGACGAGAATATAAATTTTAGCGAAAGAATCAAAAAGACATTTTGTGCTTTTACAAAGCAAATTAAAATGTTTAAACAAGTGTTCATTAAACATATTCAACTCCTTAAATCAAAGAAACTGTTTACTAAAGGTACTTATAAAAAACAAGACCAGGCAGGTTTCTTTGCCGACCTTGTGAACTTTTTAAAGCACATATCTTGGAAATCCCCCAAAGCCATCGCCTTTTCAATTGCGGCTTTGGTAGTTTTATGTGGAGGGATATTCTATTTAAGTGCTACCGTATCTGCGGTTAGCATCAGTGTTAACGGTGAAAAGATCGGTTATACTCAAAATATAAAAGAAGCCCAACAGATCGTCCAGACTGCGCTCAGTCTTAAAGGCGGCTCCTCTGGCCAAGTAGTTCAAACTGACGATGAGATTGTTTATAAAAAAGTCAGGGTTGGAAAAAATGAATTTCAAATCCACCAGGCCACAGTGGCCCTACTGATGACGACAATCACTCCCTTTGTCGAAAGCTATGGGATTAAAATTAATGATAAGATAGTTGCTTATCTAGCCAGTGAAGATCATGTTAATTCTGTCTTGGACAAGTTTAAAGAGTATTTCACTAAACCTTCGGCTAATAACATAGTAAGCTCCGCGGAATTTGAAGAAGACGTTTCCAAAGTTTTCGCCAAAGTTAGCCCTAAAGAAATCAAAACCGTAGATGAAGCTTTAGAATTACTAATAAAAGGCGATATCCAAGAAAGAAACTACACTATTCAACAAGACGATTCTTTATGGCTTATAGCTCGTAAAAACAACATGCTCGTCGATGAAATTTTAGCGGCTAATCCTGGCTATACTGAAGACTCCATTCTTCAACCTGGTGATGTTATTAAACTTACTAAAATAGAACCCTATCTGACCGTACTCAGCAAAGGTACGAGGACAGTTGAGGAAGTTATTCCCTTTGATGTGGAAACAATAATTAGCACTAAGGTTGCTTCCGGTAAGACCGTGGTTCAACAAGCCGGTAAAGACGGAAAAAAAGCCGTTACTTACAGTTACACAGCGAAAAATGGAAAAGTTATTGAAAAAAAGGTCTTACAGGAAGAAGTGATCTCTAAACCTGTAAAGCAAGTTGTAGCCAAAGGTCAAGTCCAAAGACCTGTTTATGTCGCTTCCCGTGGATCCGGCAGTATACACGGCTTAAAATGGCCTCTTAGCGGACGAATTACTTCCTATTACGGGTATCGCTCCGGGGGATTTCATACCGGAATAGATATTGATGGTTCAACAGGTCAGCCCTTTGTAGCTGCGGCTGGAGGGAAGGTAGCTTTCTCCGGCTGGTCCGGTGGTTATGGCTATTGCATTATCATCAACCACGGCAATGGAGTAGCTACCCGTTATGCCCACGCCTCTAAATTATATGTAAGCGTTGGAAATACCGTTAAACAAGGACAAACAATAGGTCTAGTAGGATCCACAGGTCGTTCAACAGGATCCCACCTTCATTTTGAAGTGATAATCAATGGGAGTACTGTCAATCCTTTAAACTATCTTTGATTGAATAGTATACCGAAATGATTTCCCAAGAAGTGAAGCGAACCATTGGTTTTCTTCACTTCTTTTTTATTAGCGTTTAGCTTGACAAATAGAATTTATTTAGCAAGAATTATAAATAATAAAAAAATCGTTGGGAGGAGCATATGGCGTATAAAATAGTTGTTGACAGTTCCTCAGACATCCCTAAGGAATTGTCTGCCAAATTAGGAATAGTAACCGTTCCGATGCCAGTCTCAATTGACGGGCAGGATTATCTCGAAGGGGTTAATATTTTTCCCGATCAGTTCTATGCACAATTTAATAGTTACAAGGAACTACCAAAAACATCCCAACCTAATCCCAACACTTTAAAGGAGACCTATGAAAAAGTCTTGGCTGAAGGGGATGAAGTCATAGCCATCCACCTATCTTCAGGCTTGAGCTCCACTTATCAAACTGCAACTATGGTTAAAGGCATGTGCTCCGCCCCAGAAAAAATAAATGTTCTCGATAGTTATGGAGCCTCTCTAGGTTTTGGTTTACAGGCCATTTTGGGAAGTGAAAAACTAAAAGAAGAAACTGAAAAAGATGTTGTGCAAAGCATTAGGGACATCGGCAATAGGATGAGATATGTTTTCACCATTGATACTTTAGAATACCTAGTAAAAGGTGGCCGAGCTAGTAAAACCGCCGGTTTCGTGGCCGGTGTTCTAGACGTTAAGCCGATCCTACACATAAATCAGAACGGGGAAATTGAGGTTTTGAGTAAAGTCCGCTCCCGAAAAGCTGCCTTAAGAAAGCTTATTGACATTATGGAGAAAGAGATCGTCAATCCGGAAGATCAGGTACTCGGTATTTCTCATTCCGCTAGCCCGGAAGATGCCAAAACTCTAGCAGCGGACATAAAATCTAGACTGAAGGTAAAAGATATAATTATATCTGATATCGGTTGTGTAATAGGAAGTCACGTAGGGCCTGGCACAATTGCTCTATTTTATCAAGCCGAACCGAGACGTTAACAAGAAACTAGATAAGGACTGAATAGAATGACACCAGACAACAAGAAAGTGCACACTATTTTTTACGGTTGTCAAATGTCGGAAAGAGATGCCGAAACACTTACCGCCCTTTGTTTAAAAAATGACTATGTAAGAACAGAGGTTCCTGAAGAAGCAGATCTTATTATCGTCAACACTTGCTGTGTCCGGGAGAGTGCGGAAAACAAAATTATTGGTAAGATTGGACAACTGAAAGCATTAAAGAAAAACAACCCTTCCTTAATTATCGCCGTCACCGGCTGCATGGTTCAGCAGCCGGGCCTGGTAGAAAAATTGCAAAAAAAAGCTCCTCATATTGATATTTGGACCGGGACCTTCGATTATTCTAAGTTCGAAGAATTGTTGAAAACCGCTGAAGGTGGGGAAAAAGCTGTTTTAGTATCTCCAAAAGCTTATAACCGTTCAGAAGTTGTTCCTCTAGCTGAAAAAGGAAAGCTGAGGGCCAGCGTTAATATTATGTACGGTTGCGATAATTACTGCGCTTATTGCATTGTCCCTTATGTTCGAGGGCGAGAACGTAGCCGCCCTCCGGAAGAAATCTTAGACGATATTAAAGCTTTAATTGCAAACGGAAGTAAGGAAATTGTCCTTCTAGGGCAAAATGTTAACTCTTACGGGAAGAAGAATAATTTCTCTTGGGATTTTTCAGATCTTTTACAGGCGGTTGATCAGCTCGAGGGACTTAAAAGAGTTAGGTTTATGACCTCCCATCCAAAAGATATCAGCGACAAACTAATCACTACCGTAGCGAAAGGAACCCATATCTGTGAACATTTCCATTTTCCTTTTCAAGCTGGGAGCAATAAAATACTCAAAGCCATGAACAGGAATTACACACGGGAATATTATTTGCAGCGGGTAGAACGCATTTTAGAGCTTATACCAGAAGCGAGGCTCACAACTGATATTATTGTCGGCTTTCCAGGAGAGACAGAGGAAGATTTCGCTCAAACCTTGGATCTAGTGAAAAATGTTCCATTTACCCAAGCTTTTACATTTATGTATTCCAAAAGATCAGGAACCGCTGCGGCTAAACTTAAGGAGCAAGTGCCCTTAGAGATTAAAAAGCTGCGCTTACAACAACTAATGGAGGTGCAAAACAAAAGAAGTTTTGCCCTTCGCCAAGAAATGTTGAACAAGAGATATGAAGTTTTAGTCGAGGGGCCGAGCAAAACTGACCCGAATCAGTTGACCGGCCGAACCCGAGGAAATGAAATCGTTGTTTTTAAGGGTTCTGAAGATTTAATAGGCTCTCTAGTTAGTGTTAAGATAGTCGCGGCTAATTCCTGGACACTCTTTGGTGAAGTTGAATAAATCTAAATTCAGAGCCTAAGTGCTCTTAATTTTTTATCCGGGGGGATGAGATGACTACGCCGATGTTGCGGCAGTATAAAGAGATCAAGTCCCAGGCCGGGGAAGCAATCGTTTTCTTCCGGCTAGGAGACTTCTATGAAATGTTTGGAGAAGACGCGAAAGTTGCTGCCCCGATTTTAGAAATAGCATTGACAACCCGCGAAGCTGGCCAGGGTAAAAAAATAGCCATGTGTGGTGTTCCGTATCACGCTGCGGATGGTTATTTAAGCAAATTAGTTTCTGCCGGCTATAAAGTTGCAATTTGTGAACAAGTAGAGGATCCCCAAGAGGCCAAGGGAATCGTAAAAAGAGAAATAGTACGGGTCGTTACACCGGGGACAATAGATATCCTGGCCTCCGAGACAAAAAATAATTATTTAGCTTCTGTTTACAGGGAAAAAGAGTGGGGATTGGCTTATCTGGATATAACAACTGGGGATTTTAGAATTTTACAAACCTTTTCTCTTACCACCCTTCAAGCAGAATTAAATAGGATTGCTCCTTCGGAATTAATTATTCCAGAGGATAAGGGATCATTACAAAACATATTTGCTGAATACTATTTAACTACCATTGATAAAGCTTGGTCTAAAAAAACCGAGCTTTTAAGTGAAAGATTTCCTCATCAAGCCGATTTACTAGAACAATTTCCAATTGCCGCTCAAGCTGCTGCCGGCTTGTGGCAATATATTAATCACAATATCCCGCATACTGATCAACATCATATTTTAGAGATTTCAACCGCACTCCAAGGTAAAACTATGGTTTTAGACCGCTGGACGAGAAAAAATCTAGAACTGGTTGAATCTTTACGTTCTAAAGACGAAAAAGATACTCTTTTCGCTGTCCTAAACCACACTAAAACTGCTTTTGGCACCCGCCTGTTAAGAAACTGGATTCAGCAGCCATTAATCGAAGCAGAGGAGATTGAAAACCGCCTGGAAATAGTTGAAGAATTAACAAGCAACACCTTCCTGCGTTCCGATCTCCAAAAAGCCTTGGAAGGAATCTACGATTTGGAGCGTCTCTTAGGAAAACTGTCTTTGGGTAGGGCTAAAGCCCATGATATGCTGTCTTTGAGCTCAACCTTATCTCATTTACCGACGGTAAGAAATATAATTCAAGAAAATAATTCCCAAACCTTAAAAGGGTATTTGCCGGCCCTTTCCACTCTAGATGAATTAGCTAAAGTATTAGGTGAGGCTCTTAATCCAGAAGCTCCTGCTAGCCTTAAGGAAGCAAATCTTATTAAGAAAGGATTTTCAGCAGAAGTAGACTCCCTCAGAGAGATCTCTTCCGGAGGTAAAGAGTGGATCGCGGAATTGGAGAAAAAGGAAAGAGAACGCACCACAATTCGCTCCTTAAAAATCGGTTATAATAAGGTCTTCGGTTATTATATAGAGGTCACTAATGCTAATGCCCATCTTGTACCCGAAGATTATATCCGCAAACAGACTCTGGTAAATGCGGAGCGCTTTATTACCCCGGAATTAAAAGATTATGAACAAAGAATCTTAACCGCCCAGGAAAAGTTAATCAATCTAGAATATGAAATCTTCCAAAACCTTATTCAGCAAGCTCTGCAAAAATCCCGGGAAATTATCCAGGCCGCGCAAGCTTTGGCTGAAATTGATGTCTTTGTTTCCTTGGCTGAAACTGCAATCCGCTACAATTATCAACGGCCGAAAATCAATTGCGAGGGGATAATTGAGATCTCAGAAGGACGTCACCCTGTGGTAGAGAGAATAACGGAACATTATGTTCCTAATGATACCTATCTTTCTCCCAGTAAGCATCTTGCTTTAGTTACGGGACCTAATATGGCTGGAAAATCGACTTATTTGCGGCAAATTGCATTGATAGTGCTCCTAGCCCAAATCGGCTCCTTCGTTCCTGCCCGAAAGGCAAATCTAGCCCTAACGGATTGTATTTTTACTAGAGTAGGAGCCTCTGACTCTCTGGCCGCTGGGGAAAGCACTTTTATGGTGGAAATGAAAGAAGTGGCATATATATTAGCTCACGCCACCCCAAACAGTCTCATAATTTTGGACGAGGTCGGCAGGGGGACAGCAACTTTTGATGGTTTAAGCCTTGCCTGGGCAATTGTAGAATATCTTGTTGAAAACACATCTTTACAGACTAAAACCCTTTTCGCCACTCACTATCACGAGCTAACACAACTCGAAGAATATTATCCACAAGTTTTTAATCTCCATGTCGCAGTCAAAGAAAAAGGCGATGATATAGTTTTTTTACACAAAATAATTCCCGGAAAAGCAGATCGAAGTTACGGAATTCAAGTAGCTAAGATTGCCGGCTTGCCTAAACCCTTACTAAAAAGAGCAGCGGTAATTCTTAAAGAGCTTGAGGCTTCTTCCCCAAGCAGTAAACATATCAAGGTAATGGAAGATAATATGCTTCAACCATCTCTGTTTGAAAATCCTCCTCTGCATCCCTTATTGAAGGAATTACAGGACTTGGACGTTGATAACCTAACCCCGCGCCAAGCTCTGGATTATTTATATGATTTAGTTTTTCGCATCCAATCGTCCCAGATTATCTGAAAGGTCGGATTAAATGGTTACTAAAATAGGAATAGACGTTGGTGGAACGTTCACTGACGCAGTTTTTATTAAGAATCAGGAAGTCGTAAAGCACAGCAAAACCCCAACCCGCAAACAAGACTTATTAAACACTGTTTTAAAAGCTCTGGATCTTCTTCAAGTGCCTCCAACCGAAGCTATTGACAATCTTAATGTCAGCACCACTTTGGTTACCAATGCTATTGTTCAAAAACGCCTCCCGGAGGTTAAACTAATCCTCTTTCCGGGTTCAGGCTTAAAATTACCAACTTTTACCTGGCCTATACCCTATAAAGTTCTATGTGGGGAACTTGATTTTCGAGGTCGATTGGTAAAACCGGCCAGTGAAAGTGAATGGAGCCAGTTAGTTCAAGAACTAAAAAAAGAAATAAGAGCTCAGAAAACCACCCAGAAAACATTAGTGGTTATTTCCGGGAAATTCTCCCACCGCAATAATGTTCTGGAACGAGAACTGGCTTCGTATTTACAAAAAGAAATTCCAGAGCTTGAAATCGCTTTAGGCAGTGAATGGGGACAAGCCAACTTTTATCGGCGTAGTCTCACGACGTATTTAAATTTAGCCTGCAAAGACCTTTTCCAAGACTTCACCCGAAATCTTCTTCATGGAGTTTCTGCTAGAGGATATAACGTCCCGGTCCGGGTTCTGAAGGCTGATGGAGGTGTTTTACCCTTTGATAAAATAAGGCCCGTGGATTCCATACATTCAGGATCGGCGGCCGGGGTATTGGGCGCTTTGGCCCAAAGTGCCCCAGAGCAGTCTTATATCGTCGTTGATATCGGCGGGACCACAACTGATTTAGGACTGGTTTTAACCGGTAACCCGCTGCTCTCTTCCCATGGGGCCCGGATCGGCTCTATCTTGACTAATGTTCATTCCCTGGCCGTACAATCTATCCCTGTGGGCGGCGATTCCGCACTTCTCCTGGAGCAAGGAGATATTAAACTTGCTGGCTACCGCTTGGGCCCGGCTTATTGCCTTGGTGGTGAACATCCAACTCCAACTGATGCCATGCGATATCTAGGTTTAATTGATTACGGCAGTTTGGAGCGGGCAAAAGAGGGATTGCTCGGCTTGGTAAGAAAAATAAATCCTCACCAAACAGATGAGGAAGAAAACCCGCTAAGAGAGCTAGCCCAATCAATATTAAACAAAATGGCTGACCAAATCGCTACTGCCATTGAGGAAATGCTGATAGAATGGCGGAATGAACCGGCTTATAAAATATGGCAAGTGCTCCACCCTGATAAGGACTATCAGTTTGAAATTTGTTTAAGCGGGGGAGCGGGAGCGGGTATTGTTTCCATTCTGGAAAAGAGAACCAAGATGTCCACTTCTCTTACCCCTTATTCTTCAATATCCAACGCTATTGGTGCTGCTCTTGCCAAACCTACCTTTTCCTGGACTCTTAATTTGGATACCAACCGCAAATATTACAATATCGTAGAAACAGGAGAGCAGGGAAAATGGCAGGGTTCAAAAAGACCTTATAAAGAAGTAGAAGCCTTTCTTACTGATTTAGCCCGGAAACAAGCCCCGGCTTTGGGAATAGAAAGAGAAACTTTAAAAACAGGAACTTTTGATTACTTCCCCTTGGTCGAAGGTTACTTTACTACAGGTCAGATTGTCAGGGGATCTGTCTATGCTCCCCCTGGGGTAACCCCTTTGCTTGTAAAAAAGGAGAATTAACATGCAAAAAACAGGTATTATTTTTTTCCCGGCTTTTGATTGGTCACTAGGCGAATCCCATCCTGAAAGAGAAGAACGTTTACTTTATACGCAGGAACAAATTCTAGAGGAAGGGATCCTGGATTTACCCCAAATCAAGCAATATGCCCCTCAAATCGCTCTTCTGTCGGAAATTCTAAAAACCCAAGCTATATTTCCTAATCTCAGACACCATGATCTTGTTGCCCATCGGATCGCTGTTGGCTGTTCCCTGGTTTTAGGCCAGGCCCTCATGAAGAAAGAGATTAAGAATGGTTTCGTACTGGTCCGTCCCCCGGGACACCATTCTAACGCTACAGTCTGGGGAAACCGTGGTTTTTGTACCCTAAATAATGAAGCTATTCTCGTTAATTATTTGCGTTCCACATTCGGAATCAAAAAAGTTGCCATTATCGATACTGATGTGCACCACGGGGACGGCACCCAGGATGTGTTTTATTATGACCCCCAGGTACTCTGTGTATCCATTCATCAAGATGGCCGGACTCTTTATCCCGGTACTGGTTTTTGTGAAGAAAAAGGAGGGCCAAACTCCCTAAATTCCGTTCTTAATGTTCCCTTGCCCCCAGGCGTCGGCGATGAAGGCTTTATCTATACCCTTGAAAACTGGATTTTACCGGTGGTAGAAAAGTTTAAACCGGAGATTATTATTAACTCGGCCGGGCAGGATAACCACTTTACTGACCCCTTAGCTTCCATGAATGTCACTGCTGCCGGTTATGGTAAAATTACGGAATTGGTTAACCCCGATCTGGCAGTCTTAGAAGGGGGCTATTCTATCCAAGGGGCTTTGCCGTATGTTAATCTGGCCATTTTATTGGCTCTCGCCAAGGAAGATTATTCCGGGGTTATCGAACCTCAAACACCCCCCCAGAGCAGAATCAAAGCCTCTGATTTTCGTTCTTATCTCCACCGCTTGCGGGAGCGTTATCAGACTTATACCCCAGAATGGACCTACCGAAAACAACCACAAATGCCTGCCGGCGATTGGGTTTTCCGCGATCGTAATATCTATTACGACACAGACGGAATCAGGGAGCACCGTCAAGACTATATCAGGCAATGTCAAAATTGCGGAGGTACGGTACTGATCCTGACCGAAAATCTAAATCTCGGCGAGCAGGGCATAGTGATCAGAATCCCATTTGACGCATGTAAGCCCTGTGAACAAGCTGGTTATGATTTGCTGGAAAACTATCTTAAAGAGTTAAAAGGCAGGGACCGTGGAAAAAACATTCTATTTCAAAACCAGCTCCACAACCGCTTGCGCCTGTGGGAGAACGGGGAGGAAGTGAAGGATTTTGAATCAGAAAATTGAAATCCTTGACGAGCTATGCGTAAATCAGATTGCAGCCGGAGAAGTAGTGGAGAGACCCTCCTCGGTTGTCAAGGAATTAATTGAGAATGCCATAGATGCCGGAGCAAGAAAAATCGAAATTATTATCGAAAGGGGCGGTGAATCTTACCTCCAAGTTAAGGATGACGGCTACGGAATGTCGTCTGCGGACTTAGAGCTGGCAATCCTTCCTCATGCCACAAGCAAAATCAAAAGCATAGAAGACCTTAAACATTTAGAAACATTAGGCTTTCGAGGAGAAGCTTTACCAAGTATTGCCGCCGTTTCAAAATTGAGTATTATTTCTCGCCAGGCTACAGAAATAGGGGGACATGAAATAAGAGTAGAGGGGGGAAAAGTTGTTTCCTTTACGGAAATAGGTTGTCCACAGGGCACTACGGTCACAGTCAAAGATCTTTTTTACAACACCCCGGCCCGACGTAAATTTTTGCGCTCCGCAAATACCGAAGCGGGGCTAATATCCGATTTAGTCAGTCGTTTAGCTTTAGCCAACCCGAATATTTCATTCTCCCTTCGACGTTCTAAGAACCAACTTCTTTATTCTCCTGGCAAAGGCAATCTTCGCGATACAATTGCTGCGGTCTACGGCGCGGAAACAGCCCGGCAAATGCTGGAGCTGTCTGTTGAAAAAAGGGATCTTAGAATTAGCGGCTATCTCAGTAGTCCTAATTTAGTAAGATCCTCAAGAAACAGCCTCACTTTTATTGTTAACGGCCGGGTCGTCCGCTCCCAGCTTTTAAACCAAGCTTTAAGAGACGGTTACCATACTCTAATTCCCGCCAAAACTTACCCTTTCGCAGTCGTGGTTTTAACTATGCCCGCTTCAAACTACGATGTAAATGTTCATCCGGCTAAATTAGAAATTAAATTTAACAACGAGAAAAATCTAGCCTTCGAATTGACCACCGCAATACGCCAAACCTTGCTTCAAACTCATCCCGTGCGAAGCACCATTCTGGAGCAAGATCCCTACATTACCCTCCCTGAATCTACCCTGAACGGGCCTAAATCCCAAGGTGCAAGTATTGATTCCCAAAATTTATCGCTTAACATATGTACGGCAAATGAAAATAAAATCCCGTTTTTAGTTTCCGAAAGTGCGGACCCTTCACCTGTTAAAACACAAGGCCTTTTTCAAGAATTGAGAGCTCTTGGTCAATTATTTAATATGTATCTCCTCTGTACAGATGATAAAAACCTCTACGTTATTGACCAACACGCCGCCCATGAACGCCTTCGTTATGACGAATTAACAGCTCAACTGAAGGAACAAGGGCTCACTTCTCAAATGCTCCTCTTTCCCGAAGTTCTAGAACTTACTCCTCATGAAGAGTCCATTCTTTTGGAAAACTTGGAAGAATTACAATCCTTAGGCTTCATTATTGAAAACTATGGAGCAAGAGCCTATTTTCTCCGGGCTGTCCCCACCGGTCGCAATTTAAGGGAACCCGGGAGCCTATTTCGGGAATTTATAGCCGAAGTCCTTGCTAAATCCCGTCTCCCGTCCTCTGAAAAACTATTGGAAGAATGGATTTATATGGTTGCTTGCCGCACAGCCCTTAAAGCTAACCTTAGATTAACAATCCCGGAAATGGACCAATTAATCCAAGAACTGGGCAAAAGACCCAATCCTTATTCCTGTCCCCACGGGCGGCCAACCATTATCTCCATCAGCAAAAAAGAGCTCGATAATCGTTTCGGCAGATAACTGCCAGTCTCCATTCAACCGCATTCCAGCCCGATGAGCATTATCTTACAAACCTGAGGCCAGATAGAACTAAGTTGGCTTAGGGGCAAAGGATTTACACCCTTACCGCATTCCACGGTAAAACCAGGTTTTCGCCATTCGTAAATAAACCAATCTTTATAACCGGCATCGCTGTCCACATAGCGAACAGTCTTATAATTACTGGCTCGGGACATTTTTCTTACAATTGTTTTAGCCCGGGAAGGTTCCATCTGTCTATAACCCCAGTAGATTTCTTCGCCTTGGGTATGAAAGGCAATCACTAACTCAAAATCATGTTTTCTTGTAAAATGGGCTATAGCTTTTGCTTCCGGTTCCGAAAGGGGATAAGGGCCTGGATAATTTAAGGGGGCCGGTCCGGATGTATTCCGGCGGCTATACTCTTTTTCCCAAAAAGCCGGGAACTGGTCGTTTAAATCAACTCCTCTAATATTGGCTTTCCAAGTGCTAAAATTTGTTGAACCACGGTTGGCTCGAAGCACCTCCCGGTAATAGGGGTTATTATCAGCAATAAAACCGTTTTGCACTAATTCAACCCCGTCAGGATTGACCATAGGCACAATCCATAAGGATTTTTCTTTAAACAATTTATAAATGTTGACTCCTTCGAAATTTTGGCCCTTTTGATAGGCTTGCAGACATTTTTCAATAAAAAGCATTAATAAAATAGTGGTAATCCACTCATTAGCATGGAAGGAACCGTTATAGTGAATGTTTCTGGGGCCGGTGCCTAGCCGAATAGCCGGGATAGATCGCCCCAAGACACTTTTACCGATGTTTTCAACTTCAAATAAAGGGTAAACACGATATAAATTAGATAAATCTTGACACATTGTTTTATAATTGTATCCGTCAAAAACTTTAAGAAGACTGTTTTGCATAAGAATCCTCCTCCTCAGGGAAAAAATAAGCTTAAGGACAAGAATATGCTGTTTTATAAACTTTCCGATTCCAGTCTAAAACCAAAAATCGATTATCTAAGCAAAAAATATAACCTAGAGTTGATCCCTGCTCCGTTAGAACAAAATCCTCTGGAGTTTAATCAGCCCTTACTTAGAGTTACTAAAAAACAATTAATAATAGAACATCAGACCGGTAATCTTTTTTTTCATCCAAGCATGGCTTTATTGCGGATGATTAATCTTAACCGGGGAATACAAGATCGCTTTTTAGAAGCAACGAATTTAAGACCCGGTGATATTTTTCTAGATGGAACTCTGGGTTTGGCCTCTGATTCTCTAATTGCCGCTTGGGCAGTGGGAAAAACAGGTCAAGTAATCGCTCTCGAAGGATCTAAACTGATACATTTTTTAGTCAGCGAGGGGTTAAATGAATTAGCCTCGCTGAAGATCGCCCCGGTGAAGAACAAGGAGAAAAAAAACGCCTGGAAAAACCTAGCTCTAGCTTCCAGGCGAATTCAAACTGTTTATACCGATCATCTGGCCTATTTAAAAAATCTACCATCCTCTTCCGTGGATATAGTTTATTTTGATCCCATGTTCAGACACAGTTTAAATGACTCCGCATCAATTAAACCTTTAAAAAACCTCTCTCTTCCAGAACCTTTAAAACTAGAATCAATTAATCAAGCTTGCCGGGTGGCTCGCAAAAGAGTTGTCTTAAAAGAAAGAAGTAATAGCCCCGAGTTTGAAAGATTAGGTTTTAAGATTTTTGAGGGCGGAAAATACAGCAAGATTCGTTTTGGAATAATCGAAATCTAGGGGGATACCATTGAAACCATTGATCATTATTGTCGGGCCAACAGCAGTCGGGAAAAGCGCCTTAGGAGTAGAGCTGGCTCTAGCTTTAGACGGGGAGATTATCTCCGGTGATTCCGTTGCCGTCTATCGCAAATTAAATATCGGTTCTGCCAAACCTACAAAAGCTGAACAAAAAGGGGTTCGTCATCATCTTCTCGATATTCTCGATCCAACGGAGTCTTTTACAGCCTATGATTTCCAGACCCAAACCCAAAAACTGATCTCCTCAATTAGGAATCAAGGAAAGATTCCCATAATAGTTGGCGGAACAGGTCTATATATTCGTTCTATACTAGATGGTTTTCACTTTCCGGAGGAAGGTTCTGAAGAAATAAAAACAAAGTGGCTAGAATTTGCAAAAGAATACGGCAAGCAAGAACTTCATGCTCAATTGGAAAAAGTCGATCCCCAATCAGCAACCAGACTTCATCCCAATGATACCGCCAGGATTATTAGAGCTTTGGAGGTCTATGAAATAACAGGAAAACCTCTATCCCAACAACGTTTCTACAAAGAAAGAGAGTATCGGGATTTGGATAAATCCATTATCTATCTAGGTCTAACTGCGCCGCGAAACATTATTTACGAAAAAATTGACCGGCGTTGCGCCCTTATGGTAAAATATGGATTGATTGATGAGGTTCTCAGTTTACTTAAGGAGGGTTACTCCCCGAAACTAAAATCCCTTTCCAGTATCGGCTACCGCCATGTGATCCAATACTTAAGAGGTCTTACCACTTTTGAAGAAATGCTCAGATTGTTTAAACGAGATACCAGGCGGTTTGCTAAACGCCAGCTTACCTGGTTTCGTAGGGACCCGAGGATTAAATGGTACGATACTAGTGCGCAGGATCTTAATCAAATTGTAATTGAGATTTCAAACCTTGTCTCAAAGCTTGCACCATAATTCTATCTCGTGTAAAATGAAGAGAAGAGATAAGAAATGGTGATGGAGGTAAATAAATGAGCAAATCACCGCTAAATTTACAGGATTTATTCCTAAATCAGGTCCGCAAGGAGAACATACAGGTTACTGTCTATCTAGTAAACGGGTTTCAACTTAAAGGTTTAATAAAAGGATTCGATAACTTCACAATAATTATAGAATTCGAGGGCAAACAACAAATGGTCTATAAACATGCTGTTTCAACCATTATGCCTTTACGGCAAGTCAATCTAAATCCCACCACTCAGGAAAATATTGAAGAGGAAGAATAATATATTTGTCCTCAACCCAAATCGACCTTGGTTTTAAATAACTGAGGTCGATTTTTTTATAGAAACAAACCCTCAAATCTGGTGAGATTTAAGGTCTTTTCGGGGAACAGATTTTCCCCTTCCGAGTATAGTGTCTAAGAGGAGGTGTACTTTAATGTCCGTGACCATAATATTCCGAAATAATCTACCTCCCTTAATCCATAGAACCCAACCTAAAAAAAACGACCAAAGCCGGGGGAACCTGGATTTTCCTTTACCCGCCAATCCCCAAGAGCGGGATATACATAATCGGGAACAGGAAAAGGAAGAAAGAATAGAAAATATTTTAAGCGAATTAGACGAGATGATCGGATTGAAAAAAGTCAAGAAATTAATCTATGAACTTCAAGCCTTTGTTGAAATTCAAAGGAAAAGAGAAAAAGAGAACTTAGCCACCGAACCTTTGGTTTTGCATATGATCTTTAAAGGAAACCCCGGTTCAGGGAAGACTACCATAGCCAGACTTATAGGAAAGCTGTTTAAGGAATTAGGGGTTTTAAAAATAGGACAGGTTATCGAATGTGAAAGAGCGGACCTAGTAGGGGAGTACGTAGGGCATACTGCTCAAAAAACAAGAACTGTAGTAAAAAAAGCATTAGGGGGAGTCTTGTTCATCGACGAAGCTTATTCTTTAAGCAGAGGAGGGGAGCGGGATTTCGGTAAAGAGGCTATCGAAGTTTTAATAAAGGCAATGGAAGACCATAAAGATGATTTTATTCTCATCCTTGCCGGATATGAAAGGGAAATGGACTGTTTTATTAAATCTAACCCCGGCCTTAGATCCCGTTTCCCTATTCAAATTACTTTCCCGGATTATACTCTAGAGGAGTTGTTGGCTATTGGGGAATTAATGCTTAGCAAAAGAGATTACAGATTTTCTCCTCAAGCAAAACTTATTTTTCGGGAAACCCTGGAAAAGATGCTGATTAATCACCAATATTCGGGAAATGCCCGGTTGGTAAGAAATATTATTGAAAAAACAATTCGCAAACAAGCAGTAAGACTTTACCGCCAAGCAGAATTGTCTCGAGAAGAATTAATCTGGATTACAGAGCAAGATTTAATTTGATTCTATACGCTTCGCCAAGTTTATGGCTTGGCTTTTAAGACGTTCTAGATCCTCTTTATTCGGAAGCCCTTTAATATTTCCCATTCGACCTAAAGTGCTGTTTTCTTCTGAACCGTGAAATTCGCTTAAAACATACCATTCATCGAGCACAAGGAAACCGAAATGTTCTAAAAACTGTCCTACATATTTGCCAACCGGAATTGCCTCCCGAATTCCTGTATGGGGACCGGAATAAGTGCAAAAAACCAACCCGAATTTTCCCGGTAAAACAGGAGCTCCGATTTTTATTCGCCCTTCTTTCCGATAACGGTTAAACAAATCCCGCAAATATTTTTCCATAGGTTTAGGGGGGCGCCAGCTATAGGAAGGAGTACCCATACAAACTAAATCATAATCAAAGATATCTACCTCAAAAGCTTCAGTGACTTCCAGCAAAGAAACCCGGATTCCACCTTCTTCTAATCCGTCCCGAAGACTTACTGCTACTTTTTCCGTATTACCGGTTATAGAACAGTAAATAATCACCGCTTTTTTCATTTCGGATCCTCCATATCACAAATAATTTGAGTTTTTGTTTTTCAAACTTTCACCGCAGTTATTCAGGAAAAACAGTATTTTCCCTTCTGTAGAAAAACGAAAAATTGCATGTGATAAAAGTTGCAAGTATACTAAAATATGGTATAATAGTCCCAGGATAGTCCTAACGCCTAGGCCAAAGGTCCTTTTTATTTAACTAAATTAAATATTCTGTAAAAGGCACTCTTATCGAAAGGTAAGGTCGCAAAGCTATGGGTCTAAGGAAATTGATCTATGATCGCCAAGCTGCCAGCTCTATATATTTGTCGGACGCTTGACGTATAAGCGTCTTAATTATTTGCAAGAATTATTATGTAAGTCTATCTGCAAAATATCATGATCTGGCCGGATACTATTTTCCAATTATCTTACTCGGAATTTCTCGGGAAAGCGATTTAGCTCAAAAGCGCTGTCTATTTAACAACTCGGTTAACTAAAGTACCTATCCCTTCAATGTCTACCTCCACTTTATCCCCAGGTTGCATAGGACCGATACCCGCTGGTGTTCCCGTTAAGATAATATCTCCGGGTAAAAGGGTCATAATCGAGGACAGGTATTCTACCAATTCAGCACACTTAAAAAATAACATCTTAGTATTGGAATGCTGGCGCACTTTACCGTTTAGCATTAATTTTATTTCCAAATTATCGGGATCTCGGATCTCTGTTTCAATCCATGGACCCAGCGGGCAAAAGGTATCAAAGCCTTTGGCTCTTGACCACTGCCCATCTTTGGCTTGAAGATCCCGGGCTGTCACATCATTGCTGCAAGTATAGCCAAAAATATAATTAAAGGCGTTTCCCTTTTTTATATTTTTGGCAAGCTTACCGATGACAATTGCCAATTCAGCTTCATAATGAAGGTTTTGGGATTGGGTAGGGTAAACAATATTTTCGTCGGTGCCGATCACTGCTGTAGGCGGTTTCATAAACAGAACAGGTTCTTCCGGAACAGATAAACCGAGTTCTTGAGCATGATCGCTGTAGTTCAAGCCGATGCACAGCACTTTCGATGGCTTCACCGGGGCTAGAAACCTGACTTCGTTTATAGAGAACTGTTCACCGCTCAGTTCGTAATTACTAAAAATATCTCCTTTCACAGCCTTGACTATATCTTCCTCTACAAGGCCGTACTGGGAAGTTTGCCCTGGCGGTAAGAAACGGGTAAATCTCATAATCCTAAACTCCTTTTAAGCTTTATAACATTTATCTTATTATAGTTAGAAGATGAGATCAATATTTGAAGAGAAGAGATCGTAATTATTGGGGCTGAGTTGGAAATACACTCTATATGGCAAATAAGGACAAAATCGGTTCTAAAATAAAAAACAACCCTGTGGCTAGAGCTTAGGCTTTTCCGTATCTCCCTGGCATACTTTAATTATTCATACCTAAAATTTAAATCTAATTTCAAGGAGTATATGATAATGTACGAGACTTTTGAATTCGTTGTTCGGGAAAATAATTTAAATAATAGGTTAAGAGATATCTCATCTGACCTCTGCAAATACCTAGACTTCCAAAGCTGGAAAATAATAATGTTTAATAAAGATAAGCTGTATGGTTGGATACTATGCTCTTCAGAAAATGATTCGAATTGCTTGAATCAAGAAAAAATATTTTTCGATAAATCAACCCAGGACTCCTACTTAAATTTAATTCTGGAATGTAAAAAAGTCATCTATTATAAACATGATAAAGATAATAGCTCTGAATATAGCCCTCTATCCCCGGATGCAAATGTCGAATTATATTTCCCACTATTTTCTGCGGGTAATTTTAGGAAAGATGTTATCGGATGTCTTTATCTCTCCAAAGAAGATCACTTAGAAGGCGATATCTATAAATTAATATCCAGTCAAGATGTGACCTCTCGTATTATAGATATTCAAAGAATATTTCCAGTAATATATATGAAATATATAGCAGAAAGAAATTTCTTCAATTTACTCCATATCTTTTCTGAGATCATGAAAACGAAGAGTTTTTTGACGGAAAAACACCTCTACAGCGTTGCTTTTTTCTGCAACTTAATTGGACTAAAGCTTTTCAACTGACCGTTTAAATAAACTTTATATGGCCGCCATGCTTCATGATATAGGAAAGGTTTATATCCCTGAGTCCATTCTAAATAAAAAAGACTCTTTGACCGAAGTGGAAAAAAGCGAATTAAAGAAACATCCTATTTATAGTTATAAGATAGTAAAAGATTTGGTACACGGTTTTGAAAACTTATCCGGACTTGAAAAGTTAATACTACACCACCATGAAAACTACGATGGGACTGGATACCCTGAGGGAATAAAAGGAGAAAATATTCCTTTAGAAAGTAGGATATTGGCCATCGCTGATTCAGTTGCTACCACGCTTTCGGAAAGAGGTTATAAAAAACCGATGGAGAGAGTGATCAATAATCTTAAATTCAAGGCCGGTAAACAATTTGATCCCTATCTTGCCCAGCTAATGGTAGATATATTGCGTAACAAGCAGCTAAATCAAAAAATCATTCTAACAGAACCTATTATCACAGGAACAATCGAACTTTTAACAAAACAAAAATCATGCCAAATACAAGGAACCCTGATTAAAACCAACTTAGGACATAGATTTAAAATAAGCCATGAGGACTGCGGATGTACAAAATGCAATGTTCCTTTGTCTGATATAATTGGTGCTTCTTTTCACACTCAGGAGAACGGAAGAATCTACGAATATGAAGCCTTGATAAAATATAAGGATAGAAACAAGATATATATATCTAAACTAACTCCTAAGGAATTAACCGATTATTTTAGTATGTTTTGGGAATTAGATGGGGTTTTTACTTTCAAAAATTCCGTAGCCACTGAAATTAATATCAACAAAATAGGAGGAAATTCTCTCAGTTTTTATGTGCCTGCAAGTTTCCAGGATGTAAAAATTTTTAATAGCGCCAACAAGATAACAATTAACTTCGAAGATGGTGATCTTCAAGTTACGGGTAAAGTAACAAGAATTATAAAAGTTGACCAAAAAATATTTTGCGATTTTAAATACTTGAATATACTGGAAAGCACTAGAGATAAGATATTTAAACAGATCTTTAAAAAACAAACTGAGTTTAGCAGGGAGTTAATTTTTGCTAAGTAAAATCTAGGGATAATCGCCACCTTTGAACCGTAAAGAATTATTTTGCTGGAGCGGGCGACTAAAGAGGGGACTTTTTAAGGGTTTGCGGGACAAGATAAAAAAGTTATTTAAGCACCTTCGGTTGAAAAATAACCCGAGTAGTTGTACTATTAAACTTGTTTAATTTATTGTTTTTATTGGAGGTCTTGTTTTGTCCTACCCTAAATTGCCTCTGAAAATAGCTGAAGCCTGTAATTATGCTGAAAAAATACTGGAAAAAGAAATTAAACGTCTTCACCCTGTAATAGAAAAAAATCATCAAAAAGTACTCAAGGCTTTTCAAAATGCCCCGGTCTCTGCTTATGATCTCACTGGGACGACAGGATACGGTTTAGGAGATTCCGGAAGAGACAAACTGGACAAAATAGTAGCTTCTATTATGGGTACTGAAGACGCTATAATCCGTCATCAATTTGTTTCTGGCACCCATGCTATCGCTTCAGCCCTTTTTGGGGTCTTACGCCCAGGGGATCATTTTATTTCTGTAACGGGCCTGCCTTATGATACCTTGCAACAAGTAATAGGCTTAAAAAATAATATTTCCGGCAGTTTGGCCGATTATGGTATTTCCTGTGATATACTGCCTTTAGATCAAGAAAATAAGATTCAAACAGAGAAATTGAAACACCTGGTAAGACCCGAAACAAAATTATTTACTATTCAACGCTCCAAAGGATATGAATGGCGAAATTCAATAACAATAGAGCAAATTCAAAGTTTTATTTCCTACGTTAAGACTAACTATCCCCAGGTCGATGTTTTTGTTGACAATTGTTACGGTGAACTGGTAGAGGAGTTCGAACCAGGTGAAGTTGGAGCTGATTTACTGGCCGGCTCTTTAATTAAAAACCTAGGAGGCACTCTGGCGCCAACAGGAGGGTATATTGCTGGTCGAGCTGATTTAGTAGAAAAAGCCGCCGGCCGTTTCACTGCTCCAGGGATTAACAGGGAAGTTGGTGCCACTTTGGATAACCTGCGTCTCTTATATCAAGGTCTGTTTTTCAGTCCCTTAACTGTCAGTGAGGCTTTGAAAGCAGCGATTTTTACATCTGCTTTATGGCAGAAGCTAGGCTATGAAGTGCATCCCGAACCCAGTGAACACCGTACAGATATTGTTCAGGCTATAAAATTTGGTGATAAGGAGAAAATGATTGCTTTTTGTCAAGCAATCCAAGCGGGCTCCCCAATAGACTCCCATGTTTTGACTCTTCCTTCACCGATGCCCGGTTATACGGATGAAGTTATAATGGCCGGAGGAACCTTTATTCAAGGGGCCACCAGCGAATTCTCTGCTGATGGACCCCTCAGAGAACCTTATGCCGTTTATTTGCAAGGAGCAATTTCTCACTTTTATGTAAAAAGCGCGAATATTACAGCAGCCCTTACTTTAGAACAAAAGGGGTTGCTGTAACATTATTTCTTAAGGGGTCTAAAATGTTGATCAAAAAACAAGAGCATAAAACTTCTTCTTTTATTGCTGAATTAATTGAAATCCTATTAATTGTTTTTGCTCTATCCTGGATAGCCAGAATGTATGTTTTCGACTTAACGCGAGTAAATAACGAAGGTATGCTTCCAACTTTGCAAAGCAGCGACTATGTATATGTAGATAAACTCTTTAAAAAAAACCTGGAGCGAGGGAATTTAGTTGTTTTGGATTTTCAGGAAGACAGGAAGGTCATAAGACTTATAGGTCTAGCCGGCGATAAAGTTGAAATTCGTAATGGCTATGCTTATGTAAACAACGAACCCCTTTATGAACCCTATGCTACCACTCCCATAACCTATAAATTTGACCCTGTCATCGTTCCAGAGGATCACGTGTTTCTGCTTAATGATTACCGGGTCAACGAAAATGACTCTAGAAAATTGGGTTCTACTCCCATTGAAAACATCCTCGGAAAAGCACTTTTTTGTTTTTGGCCTGTGCATCAAATAAAACTGTTGTAATATAATACAGAAGGAAATTTAATTATTTCCCCTAGACTAGCAAGAGTATAAAGGAGACAAGAATGCAAAAAACAAGAGTAGTTTTAATCTTTGGCGGGCAGTCCAGAGAACACGAAGTATCAATTGATTCTGCCAACTCAGTTCTTAAAGCTTTAGATCGGGAAAAATATTGTATTGAAACTATCGGCATTACCAAGGAGGGTATTTGGTATTGGGGTGTGCGCCCTGAAGATTGGAAACAGGGCGGGGGACCGATACATAAACATTATAAACAGGTAAACTTAATTCTTAACCCCCAAAATCCAGGTTTTGTAGCCCAAGACGGCAGCGAATTGCCCCATAACGGTCAATGCGATATTGTTTTTCCGGTTATGCACGGTCCAAAGGGGGAGGACGGGGCTATTCAAGGTCTATTTGAAATGGCCGGCCTTCCTTATGTAGGCTCAGGAGTTCTAGGCGGTTCCCTGGGGATGGATAAAGACAGAATGAAAGCCGTGTTTAAAGAAGCGGGGTTACCAATTGTTCCTCATCTGACCTTTTTGCGAAGTGAACTAACTGACATGCAAAATATAGTTAAGAAGATTGCTGAGCACTTAGGGTATCCCTGTTTTGTAAAACCGGCCAACCTGGGTTCAAGTGTCGGTATTTCCAAAGTCAGTGAGGAAACTCAATTAAAAGAAGCTTTGAAACATGCTGCCCAGTTCGACCGGAAGATAATTGTGGAACGGGCGGTCATAGCCAGAGAAATAGAACTCAGTGTTTTGGGAAATGATTATCCAGAGGTTTCCGTACCCGGGGAAATCATCCCTAGCAAAGAGTTCTACGATTATGAAGCTAAATATATTGATACCGGTTCAAAACTAATTATTCCCGCTGACCTTGATCCTGATATAGTCACCAAACTGCAGGATTATTCTCGTCGGGCTTTTAGAGCGGTAGAAGCAAAAGGCTTAAGTAGAATGGATTTCTTTGTAACTGCGGATAACGAAATTTATATTAATGAAGTCAATACTTTACCAGGCTTTACCCAAATTTCTATGTATCCCAAACTGTGGGAAGCAAGTGGTTTATCATATAAGGATTTATTAAATCGCTTAATTGAACTTGGTTTAGAAAGGTTTCATGAGGTTTAAGAAATAGTTCTAAATACTCCAATTACTTTACCTAAGATGGTGGCTTCTTTGGTATAAATTGGTTCCATGTTTTGGTTTTCAGGCTGCAAGCGAAGGCAGTCTTTTTCTTTATAAAAACGTTTAACTGTCGCTTCATCCCCGATCAAAGCAACTACAATATCACCATTATTTGCTGTTTTTTGCTGTCTCACTAACACTAGATCGTCATTAAGAATACCGACCTCGACCATACTCTCGCCTTGAATTCTAAGCATAAACACAGTATCGGTTTTTACCAAATCATAAGGCACCGGAAAAGTACCTTCAATGTTTTCCTGGGCCAAAATTGGTTCCCCGGCTGTGACTTGACCAACAATAGGGATGTAGACAGTTTTTCGAGAGGTAAATTCACTAAAGGAGTCCAGCACTTCAATAGCGCGCGGCTTAGCAGGGTCACGACGAATATATCCTTTTTCTTCCAAGATAGTTAAATGATTATGTACAGTAGAACTAGAGGTCAAACCAACAGCCTCCCCAATTTCTCGTACAGAGGGAGGATAGCCTTTCAAGGCAATTTCTTTTTTTATTATGTTTAAAATTTCGGACTGCCGCGCGGATAAATCAGGATACATATTAATCCTCCTTTAAACCAGAACTTAAAATAATTGTAACAAAATCTCCTCCAAAAAACAAACTTATGTTCGATTAATTATTGACTCGAACAACAGTTCGGGTTATACTTTTTTTAGAACATATGTTTGGGAGGAAGTTATGATTAATGTTTTAAAAGCTTCAGGGAGAAAAAGCCGCTGGTCGGCAAGAGTTTTGAGAAGGGTCTTGATATTTTTTATCTTGGTTTTTATATTGGGAAGTAAAAGCATTGCCCAGCCTTTGACCTCTAAATTCGAAGGATCTGCCACAGAATACGTACAGGTGACAGTTCAACCCGGGGACACTCTGTGGGAATTAGCTCTGGAAAATTCAAATACCAACCCCAACAAAGCAATAAACAATATCATTACTTATAATAAACTGAAAAATAGTTATATTGAACCAGGACAGGTACTCTATATTCCGGTACGAGAATAAGACTTTAGCAAACATATCTCCAATAATCAGTCCATACTTTATAAAATGGAGGTAGTTTGCTATGAAATATTTTTCAAATTATTTTCGAAAGTTCTGTTTGCCCTTCATTATTATTTTAACGGTTCTAGGGGCTCTTTTGCTCACTAAAGAACTTGTAACAAAAAATAAATTCCTAACAAGAGACTATCAGCTTCTTGTTTCCATCCCGCCAGAGGATATTATTCATTACCAAAAAAACAAACCTGCAGCTTGGCAAGATTTTGTAGCCCTTAAACGAGCAGTGGAAACAACAGCAAAGGAGAAAGAGGATAAAAAAAACATCCTTAATACCTTGGAGTATCAATTAGATCAAAATATTGAATTTAAAAAATTAAACTGGCAGGGAATAGATAATGAAATCAGGAAAACTGCCTTCTATTACCGAAAAATAATATACAAATATCCGCTATATGATCACAAAAAATATGCTTTTCCCCTTCAAGCCTCCTGTTATTTTATAGATACCTATGGGGCTGATAGGGAAGGGGGAAAGCGACGGCATGAAGGAACTGACTTATTCGATAAAAAAGGCACTAGGATCTTTAGCGTTTGTTCCGGTTATGTAGAAAGGCTGGGCTGGAATAGACTAGGAGGGGATAGAGTAGGCATTAGAGGATTAGACGGAAATTATTATTATTATGCCCATTTAGATGAGATTAATAAGGAGCTTCAGATCGGTCAAAAAATTGAAAAAGGTGATTTTATAGGAACTATGGGCAATACCGGGGCCATTACAACTCCCGACCATTTACATTTTGGGATTGAATTGCCCAACGGTGAATGGGTAAACCCCTATCCGTTTTTAAAAGTATGGGAATCTCATCTTAATACAGACTAGAAGGTAGACATTCAACCTCTTAACATACGATTTTAAATTGCGTTCATTTCTTTATATGCTATACTGGAATAAAACCGGAAAACTCAATTTATAAAAAGCCTAAATTACAGGGATAGAGAAAGGAATTCTAATGTTAACCAAAATAAACACCAAAAACGGCGATGCCCTGTCTATTTTAGGATTTGGTTGTATGAGACTTCCTACTAGGAAGAACCTGTCTATCGATGAACCTCGGGCCATCGCCTTAATTCACGAAGCCATAAAAAATGGAATTAATTATTTTGACACCGCTTACTTTTACCATCTGGGAAAAAGCGAGACTTTACTGGGAAAGGCTCTCAAAGGTGGCTACCGGGAAAAAGTAAAAATTGCTGATAAATTACCACCATTTCAACTAAGTACTCTGAACGGGGCCAAAAAAATTTTTGCCACTCAATTAGAGCGTTTACAAACAGATTATATTGATTATTACCTTCTGCATATGCTAAGCGATAAAGCAGGTTTAGACCGGTTAATCAAACTTGGGGTACTAGAATGGTTGGAAGGCTTAAAAAAGGAAGGGATCATTCATAACATTGGCTTTTCTTTTCACGGGGGTAAAGCTGAATTCGAGGCGCTCATTAAGGCTTATCCCTGGGATTTTTGTCAAATACAATATAATTATATGGACGAAAATAACCAAGCTACTAAATCCGGTTTACTCTTAGCAGCCAGCCTTGGCATTCCAGTAATTGTTATGGAACCCCTCCGGGGCGGTAGATTGGTGACTAATTTACCGGAACAGGTTGTCCAAACTTTTAAAAACAATAATCCGGAGCGTTCCCTAGCAGAATGGGGCCTGCGCTGGGTTTGGAATCATCCAGAAGTGACTGTTGTTCTTTCAGGTATGAGTACAGAGGAACAGCTTGCCGAAAACATTCGAATCGCAGGAGAGGCTAAACCTAATTCGCTCTCTACAGAAGAACTGGCAGTCTTCGAACAGGTTAAGAAGATAATCCGTGATAAAATAAAAATTCCCTGCACTGCCTGTGGCTATTGCCTGCCTTGCCCGGCTGGGGTAGATATCCCCGGCTGTTTCTCCTGTTATAATGATAAGTACCTAATGTCAGGGAAAAGATCGATGCGGATAAAATACTATCAGACTTTAGGTCTTACCTCGGTTAAACCTTCTTTTGCTTCTCAATGCCAGGAGTGTGGAGTATGTGAATCCCTTTGCCCCCAGCAGATCGAGATTAGAAAACATCTTAAGATTATAAGCAAGGAAATGGAAGGCAGACTATTTAAAACCCTAGTTCGTATCGCTCGTAGATTTATAAAATTGAAATAGGAAAGGGAAGTGAGAGTATCGTTATGGACAGCATCTCTTTTAAATATTTTATGCCCACCCGGGTGATTATGGGACGGGACTGTATTTCCAAAAACAGCAAAATTTTTAGAACCCTAGGGACAAAAGCTTTATTGGTTACCGGGGCGCGCTCGGCCAAAGAAAATGGTTCCCAACAAGATGTGATTGCCGCCTTAGAAAAGGAGGGTATTTCTTATTACATTTTTGATCGGGTAATGAGTAATCCCTCTATTTCCTGTGTCTATGAAGGAGCTCATATCGCCAAGGAAGAAAAGGTAGATTTTATAATCGCCATCGGCGGAGGTTCCCCAATGGATGCGGGCAAAGCTATAGCTTTATTGGCAGTCCAGGATATTCCGGAAGAAGAACTGTTCAATCGCACCCGGGAAGATAAAATTCTTCCCCTGGCTGTAGTACCGACAACAGCCGGAACAGGCTCGGAAGTTACCCAATATTCCGTTTTAACTAATGAAAAAGCTGAGACTAAAACCAGTATTGCCAACCCTATTCTTTTTCCGAAAGTTGCTTTTCTAGATGCCAAATACATGGAAAACTTGGCCGTTGATACCACTATTAATACGGCAATAGACGCCCTTTCTCATGCTGTTGAAGGTTTCTTAAGCGTCCGGGCTTCAGCTATGACCGATATTCTGGCCTTAGAGAGTCTGCGTTTAATAACTGCCTGTTTCCCGGATCTTAAACGGTTTAGGAAATCCCAGGGAAGTGGGGAGTTTCCTCTGGCTAAAAGGGAGCAGTTGCTGTACGCTTCTTACCTGGCCGGAATAGTTATCGCCCAAACAGGGACAACAGCCGTCCACTCTATGGGCTATTCCTTGACCTTTTTTAAAGGGGTGGACCATGGCCGAGCCAATGGTTTACTTTTAGGAGAATACTTAAAATTTATAGAACAAAAACAACGGGAGCCAGTTGCCAAAATGCTCTCCGCAATGGATCTTGCGACAGCACAAGATTTTCAGCTTTTATTAAATGAGCTTTTAGGAGAAGAAAAAGAAACTGTCAGTTCTGAGGAGATCAATCACTATTGTCAAATTGCAATCCGAGCCAAAAACATTGATTCCGGAATTGTCAAACTTGGTCTGGAAGACATTAGACATATATTTGAACAATCTTTAAAGTAGTTGCAAAAAACCCTAAGCAGATACTTTTTAACTGCTTAGGGTTTAAACTTTAAATTTTACTAAGATCTAATTATCCTCATTTTCGGAAAAATCAATATCATTTTCAGGAAGGTGTTTACGGCTTAGAAAAATTTCTACTCTTCTATTTTTGGCTCGACCTTCTTCAGTAGAATTGTCTGCAACAGGAGAATACTCTCCAAACCCTTGAATTGTAAATCTTTCTGGGTTTAGTCCACCTTCCTCAACCATAAAGTTCATAACATTAATCGCCCGCATAGCACTCAAATCCCAGTTCGAACGGAATTGAGCATTGTGAATAGGGACATTATCGGTATGACCTGCTACTTTTATCTTATTATCCACGGTATCTAAATTTTTAGAAATTTGTAATAACAAAGGAGTAACACTTTCTAATACTGTTGCATCTCCAGAGTTGAAGAGCATCACATCTTGGATTGAGATAGCGAGACCTTCTTTGTCTAAACTAACTTTTATTTTATCCCCGTAACCGCTTCTTTCGATATCTTCTTCAATGGCCTTTCTTATATCCTGCAATAATTTGTTTTCCAACATAAAAGGGCTTAAGTCTTGTTGAGAGCCTGGTAGGGGAACAGCAGAAGGATCCTCGCTTTCAAAAAAGCTAGTCTGTCCGGTAAAAAGAGCCTCAAACTGAATACTTAATTGCCGTAATTTTTCGCTATCTACTTGACTTATGGCATACATAACAATAAATAAGGCCAATAAGAGCGTTAGTAAATCCGCGTATGGTAATAACCAGGTCTCATCTTTATGATCTTCTTGATAGCGTCTTCTTCTAGACATTTATCTCCTCTTGTCTTAAAGCTTTTTCTCTCTTTTCGAATTCTTTTCTTTCTTCAGGATTAAGCATACTTGAAAGTTTGATTTTAATATTATTAGGGTTTTCTCCCGCTTGAATCGCTAAGATCCCTTCAACCATAAGCCGCAAATTAAACACTTCCACTGCGGACTTCCTTTTCAATCTTGAAGCAATGGGGTGGCAAAGCACATAACCTAAGAAAATTCCGTAAAGGGTAGCCACAAAAGCCGCAGCAATCATGGGACCCAATTTTTCCATATCATTTAAATTGCCAAGGGCACCAATTAAACCTATAACTGCTCCTAAAACCCCAAGGGTTGGAGCATAACTACCAGCAGCAGAAAAAATAGCTGCTGCAGCGCGATGACGGTCCTCTATGCTCTCTATTTCGGTCTCCAGCATTTTCCGAATATAATCGTGTTCCAGACCGTCCACAACTAAAGTCATACCGTTTCTTAGAAAGGGATCCTCCATATTCTGCACAGTCTCCTCTAAGGACAATAACCCGTCACGACGAGCCATTTGGGCCATCTGAATTAACTGTTCAATAATACTGATAGAGTCGTAAGAACTTTTTTCCCTTAAAAGAGATCGCAGAACCCTAGGAATGTTCAAAAATTCATTTTTAGGAAAAGAGTTCATTACCGCTGCCGTTGTACCGACAAAAATAATAATAGCAGCAGCAGGGTTTAATAGAGCAGTTATGCTCGCTCCTTTGACTATCATTCCTACTACTACAGCTAAAGCCCCTATTACAATACCAATAATCAGAAATAGATCCATTTTCCCACCTTATGTATTTTTATATATTTATTTAATTACTATTGTAACATAAGAAATAGTTAAGGAAAAGATAATTTTGGTTTCTTAGGAGTTATTTTCTATATTTGTCGTAAGTTTATATTAATTCGTAATAAAGTCCTTTGATATGATACAATAATAAGATCTAATTGAAATAAAAATGATAAAATGTAATTCGAACTCGCAGGAGGTAGAAAATAATCAATGAAATTTATTGTCGTCTTAGCTGATGGTATGGCTGACTACCCGATTGCCGAACTAGACAAGAAAACACCTTTAGAATTTGCTCAAACCCCAAACTTTGATCTTCTGGCAAGCCAAGGTTTAATGGGCATGGTAAAAACAGTGCCTGATAACTTAGCCCCGGGAAGTGATACCGCTAATCTTTCTGTTCTGGGTTATGACCCAGAGATATATTACAGTGGACGTTCTCCTTTTGAGGCCGCTAGTATAGGGATCCCTTTGGAACTTTCCGATATCACTTTTCGATGTAACTTAGTAACTCTCTCGGAAGATGAACCTTACGAGGAAAAAACTATCCTCGATCACAGTGCCGATGAAATTACCACTGCCGAAGGGACAGAGCTGATCAATTTTATCAATGAAAAATTTAAAACTAAAGAATTAGAATTTTATCCGGGGATTAGCTACCGCCATATCTTGGTTTGGCACCAGGCTCCCAAAAATTATAAACTCACACCACCCCATGATATATTAACCCAAAAAATAGGGGCTTATCTTCCCAGCGGTGCTGATAGCGCCCTCTTGTACGAAATGATGAAGAACAGTTATGATCTTTTAAACAATCATCCCGTTAATATAAAACGCCAGGCCAGAGGTCTTCGACCAGCTAATTCTATCTGGCTCTGGGGAGAAGGACATAAACCTGCCTTATCACCCTTTGCAGAAAAATATAATCTTCAAGGTTCGGTTATTTCTGCTGTGGATTTGGTAAAAGGGATTGGAAAATGTATAGGCCTGAAGACCGTTGAGGTCGAAGGAGCCACTGGAAATGTAAATACCAATTTCAGCGGGAAAGCAAAAGCTGCCCTCCGGGAACTGAAAAACGGGCAGGATTTTGTTTATATTCATCTAGAAGCCCCGGATGAATGTGGGCATCGAGCGGAATTAGAAAATAAAGTGCGAGCCATCGAACTTATTGATAAAGAAATTGTCGGGCTCTTGTTAAGCGAACTAAAAGGACAGGCTTTCAAGATTATGGTTTTGCCTGATCACGCCACCCCCCTGAGTGTCAGAACTCACACTTCCGATCCCGTCCCCTTTGTCATCTTCGATAGTACAAAAGCTCAGGAAAAGAAGAAAGCTTTTTTTAATGAAAAAACAGCTTTCCAAACTGGCCTTTACATTGAAAAAGGCTATCGGCTAATGGATATGTTTATAAACGGGAAGGCTGTAGCCAGCGATTCTTGAACTTTGTGATTTACTTAAGCTACAGTTGAGCAGACAGCAGGGGATATTCTTCATCGACAATTATTCCTCCAGTAATGGGTTTTAATCTGCTCTGCAAAAAAGAAGCTCTAATCACAGCCTGCAATCCAAATTGTTCCCGGATTTTATCCACGGTCTTATCTACAGCTCTCCGCTTTTCAAAATCTCGATCGAAAAGACTGGGCTGAATAAGACTATTGGTACAAAGTTCCGAAACTCGAAGACCGAGATGTCTGAGCGGTTCGCCTTTCCATACTTCATCAAATAATTCTACGGCAATTTGATAAATATCATTTGTGGAATCAGTAGGGTTGAAAATTTTCTTTTGGTGGGAATAGGAATAAAAATCTCGGGTCCGTATAGAAACAGACACTAGCTGAGCTAAATATTCCGCACGACGCAATCTAGCAGCGACTGATTCAGCCAAGGAGAGCAAAACTAAATGGGCTTTTTTGTAGTCCTCAATATTAAAAGGCAGGGTAGTGGAATTGCCAATACCTTTAATAAGAACCCGGCGTTTCTGCCGAACAGGAGATTCATCATAGCCATTGGCAAAATTCCAAAGAAGCCGCCCATAACTTTTAAGAAAAAGTGTCAAATGATAAGGGTCTGTTTTGGCCAGATCCCCAATTGTTTGAATTCCCCGGCTCCTTAATTTAGCAGAGCTCGCTTTCCCGACCCCGAAAAGTTTTTCTACTGGAAGGGGCCACATTTTAGAGGAAACTTCTTCTGGAAACAAGGTATGAACTTGATCTGGCTTCTTTAATTCCGAACCCATTTTAGCTAAGAGTTTATTCGATGATATTCCAATATTAACTGTAAACCCCAGTTGATCCTTAATCTGCTCTTTGAGATGATAGGCAGCATCTAGGGGAGGGCCAAAAGCTTTCTCCAGACCGGTATAATCTAGAAAATATTCGTCAACAGAATATTGCTCTACAAGAGGGGAGTAGTCTTTAATTGCCTCTCCTAAAGCAGTGCTGCATTGTTTATATAAATAATAATCAGGTGAAATAATTAATAGATCCGGGCATTTAGCCTTAGCTGAAAAAATTGTTTCTCCTGTTTTGATACCATATTTTTTGGTCGGAATTGATTTTGCCAAAACAATTCCTTGTCTGGTCTTGGGATCCCCTCCGATAACGGCGGGTACTGTTCGCAAATCCAAGGCTTCTCCCCGTTGAAGCCTCCGAACCGCCTCCCAAGAGAGGTAAGCGGAATTAGCATCAATATGAAAAATAACGCGTCGCCTCATAAAAAACCATCCTTAAATTCTAAATAAAAACCATTTTCCAGTAGCCGGTTCAAACTTTAGTTCAAACACCTTTAAAAAACCTTGAATAGTGCTTTGACAACGAAAAGTAATCATTTTATTACCGGCTAGTTTTTCTTCGGCCCGAAAGCAAACCTGATCCACAGTAATAATAACGGGGGAACCCTGTTCCTCAATTTTAAACTTTAAGGGTGTGGAAATTCCGTTGCGATTAAAAAATGCCAAAACCTCGATAGGTTTCATGACTTTTTTCATCACTTATCCCACCTATCTCAATAGTTATATACGAACATATGTTCGTATATAATAAATTATACCTGATCAGCGTTGACCTGGCAACTTAAAAGTCTTAGTAATATCTGTTATCTTTTTTATTGTGTTTTTCCTTAATGCCAAATTACCATAGGTACGAGGTGGATATATGAAATACCGTAACTTAGGACCAACAGATTTAAAAATTTCAGAATTTGGTTTCGGCTGTATTCCCATTATTCGTCTCTCTACTGAGGAGGCTATTCACGTTTTAAGGTATGCCCTGGATAAGGGAATCAATTTCTTTGATACCGCCAACGGCTACCATGACAGCGAAAAAAAAATAGGTCTAGCTTTTAAACATAATCGTCATGATGTTGTGCTGGCCACCAAAAGTACCATGAGAGATGCGGTTGGGATTACAGAACATATCGAAAACAGTTTAAGAATGCTCCAAACTGACTACCTGGATTTATTTCAATTTCATCAAGTTAGTAAACAAGAAGAATGGGAAGAAATCCTGGGACCCAAGGGAGCGATGGAAGCAGTGTTAAAAGCTCAGGAACAGGGTAAGATACGCCATGTCGGGATAACTACCCATAGTAATTCAATGGCTATCCAGTTTATTAAAGCCGAACTTTTTGACACAATTATGGTTGCTTTTAATTTTATTGAAAAAAGCCCTCAAGATGAAATTCTAGGGCTCACTCAAAAATATAATATAGGTTTCTTAGCTATGAAACCTTTTGCTGGGGGAGTGTTGGACAATGCTACCTTAGCTTTTAAATTTCTGCGCCAATTTCCCACTGCCGTCCCGTTACCAGGGTTTGATTCTACAGCCCAGATTGACGAAATTCTAGACTTATATAAAGAACCAAATATAGTCACGAAAGAAGACTTCACTTTAATGGAGGCTTATCTTAAAGATTTGGGGTCTGAATTTTGCCGGCGCTGCGAATACTGTCAACCCTGTCCCAATGGAGTAGAAATTACAACCGCTATGAGCTATCCTATTATGGTCAAAAGGATGGATGTTGCCGCGACCATAGCTCATGCCGAAAAAGCGATGAAAAGTTTCCGGAAATGCACTTTTTGTTATGGGTGCCTAAATGAATGTCCTTATAAACTTTTAATCCCAGATATACTGGCTAAAAACTATAAAATGTATTTACAGCATAAAAACGAATTAAGGAATAATTAAGAATCACTATCAAAATATTTTTTATTTTATCAAATATTGTTATTATATATATTATGCAGTCTGAGGAGGAATCACTGTTGCAGGAAATACGTTTACACGGCAGAGGCGGGCAGGGAGTTGTGACCTTGGCTGAATTGCTAGCTAAAACCGCTATAAAAACAGGCCTGGAAGCCCAAACACTTCCTTTTTTTGGTGTAGAACGCCGCGGTGCCGCTGTTAAAGCGACCGTCCGCTTAGACCATACCCCGATTAAAATTCGCTCCCAGTCTTATCAACCCGGTATACTGGTCCTTATGAGTAAAAATTTACTTGAGATCGGGCTGGCCGATGGTTTAGCCGAAAAAGCTATAATTATTGCCAACGCTGAGAAACCATTGCCGATAGCCAAACAGCAATGGCTGCTAGATGCGGAAAAAATCGCTATTAATAACAATCTTGTTTTTGGCGGTGAACCTTTTATCAATGTGCCCATGCTCGGGGCTCTTTGTCGTGTTCTAGACCTATCGTTCTCCGTTCTGGAAGAAACTTTGAAGGAACAATGGAGCGAGAACAAAGCCCTACCAAATATTAATGCTGCTCGTGAAGCTTATGATACTGTTTGGAAGGCAGGCGTACCGAAGGAGGAGAAAAACAATGAATAAAAAAATCGTACAGCCCATATCCCGTCCTGTTATCGGAGCGGGCGGACTTACCGGTACCTGGCGGACCCAGCGACCAGTGTACGATACTTCGCTTTGTAACGCCTGCTTACTATGCTGGCTTTATTGTCCAGAGGCTGCTATTTCCAAAGAAGACCGGACAATCGATTATACTTATTGCAAAGGGTGCGGAATTTGTGCTGCCGAGTGTCCGAAAAAAGCTATCTACATGGAAAGGGAGGAGTCAAGATGACCAAAGTATTTGACAGCGGCAATGTAGCCTGCGCCTTAGCCGTTAAAGATGTGGGCGTTGATTTTGTGGCCGCTTACCCCATAACTCCCCAGACCTCGGTAGTAGAAAAAATAGCTTCTTATATCGCTGAAGGGGAGATGGATGCCAAATATCTTCCTGTGGAGTCCGAACACAGTGCTTTAAGTGCTGTAGCCGCGGCTTCTGCTGTGGGAGCCAGGGTGTTTACAGCCACCTCTTCCCAGGGATTGCTCTATATGCATGAAATCTTACATTATGCAGCCGGTGGCAGGTTGCCTATAGTTATGGCTAATGTCAACCGGGCTATAAATATGCCTTGGTGTTTGTATGTCGACCACCAAGATGCAGTCTCCCAGCGTGATACCGGCTGGATTCAACTGTTTGCCGCTTCTAATCAGGAAATCTATGACAGCGTAATCCTTGCCTACAAAGTGGCCGAAGAAGTGCAAATTCCGGTCATGGTTAATTATGACGGCTTTTTGGTCTCCCACTCTTCCATGCCCTTTGAAACTCTGGAACAAAGTAAGATACGAGAATTTCTACCCCCTTTGAATCCACCTTGGCGGCTTCATCCTCAATGGAGGGGAACTTTCGGTAATGTTACTCCTTCCGAAGAATATGTTCCTTACCGTTATGCTTTAACTGAGGATATTAAAAAAGCCGGAGATGTAATTGTGCGTTGCTCTAAAGAATATAAAAAATTGACTGGCCGCTGGCACGGCGGGAATTTTGAAATTTACCGGCCGGAAGGAGCCGAATACTTTCTTTTTTCCATGGGTTCCATGGGTAAAGAAATGGAAATCGCTGCTGACCTGCTCCGGGAGCAAGGTATTGCGGCTGCGAGCTTAAGATTGCGAGTTTTCAGCCCCTTTCCGGAAGAAGAATTAGCCACCTTACTTCCTGCTGGGGCTAAGCTTTTGGTATTTGACCGCAATTTAGTTTACGGTTCAGCCGGAGGCGCTCTACTACAGTTGGCCAAAGCAGCTCTTTTCAACCGCCGCGATTCTTTACTGGTAACCGGAATTTCTCTGGGCCTTGGCGGCGAAGATCTTCCTGCTTCTGTATTGGTTGCCAAAGCCCAGGAAATGATGGAGGTGTGCAAATAACATGAATATCAAGGAACTGCCAGAAATTGAATATATTATCCCCGGCACAGGAGCCTGTGCCGGCTGCCCGTCAACCATAGGACTGCGATTGGTGGGCAAAGCCTTAGGGGAAAACGCTATCTGCTTATTAACTCCGTCTTGCGCTGTGGCCAGTATGGGCATGACCCCTAAGACTTGTTATTCTTTTCCTGCTCTAAATATCTGTTTTGCCTCCGCCGGGGCTTCCGGCGGAGCGATCTCCATGGCTTTGGATGCCCTTTACGCCAAAAAAAGGCTGGAAGGCGAAAAACCGGTTGTCTTTGCCTGGGTAGGCGACGGCGGGACTTATGATATAGGTTTTCAAGGATTATCGGCAGCAGCGGAACGTAATGATGATTTTATTTTCTTCTGTTACAATAACGAAGCTTATTCCAATACCGGTAACCAGCGGAGCGGAGCAACACCCCAGTATGTACCTACTACTACCTCGCCTTTGGGCAAAGAAATGGTGCAAAAAAATGTGCCGCTGTTAATGCTTGAACACCGACCTCCTTATGTAGCCACTGCTTCTTTGGCTTATCCGCTGGATCTTTACCGTAAAGTAAAAAAAGCAAGAGATATTAAGGGTTTTAGATATATTGAAATCCACATGCCCTGTTGCACCAGTTGGAAGTTTCCATCTGCCGAAACCATTGAGATCAGTAGGCTGGCCATCCGCACAGGTTCCTGGCATTTATGGGAAGCGGAAAACGGCAAGTTGTGCTTAAACAGCGTTACGGCGGCTCTCGCTGAAGGCAAAAGAAAGCCCCTACCGGTAGAGGAATACTTAAAAACCCAGGGACGCTATGCCTGGCTGCTTAATAGTCCGGACAAAGATTATTATATCGGTAACATTGAGAATAATATTCGTCGGGAATTGAAGTTCATGGCGGGGAGAGCGAAGCTATAATAGTATTAACATAATTATTTAATAATTTTTATGGCCTATGCTTAACAAAAAACAGCTATCAAAACTGATAGCTGTTTTTAAAATATCATAATTTTATTTTTATTTTAATTAACTAGTTTGGCGGGGGCGCCTTCTCCCAGAAAAAGCATTGACAATTAGAAGAAGAATAATAGAACCGACTAAAGCGACCACGAAACTCCAAATATTAAAACCGGTGATTCCATACCCTCCCATAAGGTTCAGCAACCAACCGCCAAGAAAGGCACCGATAATACCAACTGCGATGTTTAAACCGACGCCCATTTGCGCATCATTTCCGGTAATTTTACTGGCCACCCAGCCGGCAATACCACCTAGGATAATCCAGCCTATGATACTCAAAATAATTCCTCCCTTAATAAAAACAAAATAGATTTGATTGTGGTTATTATCTCCGAAAACATTTCTTTTTATAATTAAAATCTGATCAATTTATGGTAAGAATACAATTAATTACAAATAGCTTTTTATAAAATTTTGATAATGTTTCAATTTTTCTTCTTGAGCGGCAATACGCAAATTATTAATCTCATCATAATGATCAAGCAAGACCCCAACTACATACTGATCAAGAGCACCGTTTTCCACCATATTATTCAAAACTTCTCTTACAGCAGACTTTTCCATCCCTTTGCGATAGGGCCGATCCTCGGTTATGGCGGTAAACACGTCTGCTACAGCCATGATCCGGGAGCCGAGAGGAAGAAGGTCAGAATTATAATGGAAGGGATAACCTTTTCCGTCTAAACGCTCGTGATGTAAAGAAGCCCACTGGTTGATAATGTTAAACTGAGGAATAGACTTGAGCATCTGAAATGTATAATAGGCATGAGCTCGCATCTCATTAAATTCTTCTTCATTTAATTTTACCGGTTTTTCCAAGACTTCATTGCTGATAGCGATTTTACCCAAATCGTGGAGATACCCGGCAATAAGCATCATTTTGCATTCGATATGAGAAAATCCGATCAATTCTGCCAAATGAGCAGCAACGACTGCTACCCCGGCGGAATGGCTTGCTGTAAACCGACTTCTAAAGTCAATAATTTGAGAAATCAGATGAGCTAAATCAATAATTTCATCGATGTTTAAAAATATTGTCTCGAATAAATAAGGGTTGCTGATTAGATTAACAGGGGAGTCGGATACCAAATCTAGCCAGATAAACTCTTTTTTGCTCAACTCAAATAGAGTATCAACAAATTCCGGCCTGAAGAGTTTATCCCTACCTTCGACGGTCGCCTCAAGAATACTGGGTAGCTGGGTCAAAATATTTATATCCCGATCAATTCTGATGCAAACCCTATCTGCCAAGTGAATAATATGGCTGGCCAGCGGCACAACCTCCCCCTTGTATTCCAACCCTTTACCATAATCCCAAGGAAAATGATGATATTTTACAATTTGAACTAAGGGTTTAAATGGAGCAAATTCAGACAAAAGTCTAGCCCCTTTAACAGCATGATTCATATCGAAATTAGTAATAATTTCAGCCGCTTCCAGCTCATCTTCTGTAGACAGAATGCCGATATCGTGAACTAAGGCTGCCAAAAAAACTAGTTTTAAATCTTTTTCTGGGAAATTAGAAGCCTGAGCTAAACGGTAGGAGAAATAAGCAACCTGTTGGTTGTGGTTTGTTAAACGCAAGGAAACCAATTTTTGAGCTTTAGATAAAAGTAGTAAAAGGGACTGCAGAGAGATTTCCATTTTCCCAATATTTTGGTTTTCCACAGCGGGATCCATTCCTTTCTTTTTAATAATAAGGAAACCTTCATCATAATAGCATACTTAATCGCAAAGCTAACATAGAAAACCATCTTATAGTATACTAAAGTTATCATGGCTATTTGGAAAAATCACCGAAAAATTTTACATATTGATATGGATGCTTTTTATGCCTCTGTGGAACAGCGGGATAATCCTTCTTTAAAAGGGAAGCCGGTAATTGTTGGCGGGAGCCCAAAATCAAGAAGTGTTGTTTCTGCTGCTTCCTATGAAGCCCGGAAATTTGGAGTTCATTCCTCAATGCCTATAGGGGAGGCTAAAAGGCGGTGTCCAAAAGCTGTTTTTTTACCAGTGAATATGGCAAAGTATGAAAGGGTCTCTCAAGAGATTAGGGAAATCTTTTTGACTTACACTCCCATTGTAGAACCCCTATCATTAGATGAGGCTTTTCTAGATGTTACTGGCTCCACCACTTTATTTGGTCCTGCACCGAAGATTGCGCACCTTATCAAAGACCGGATCTTTAAGGAATTGCATCTCACAGCTTCAGTAGGTCTAGCCACCAATAAGTTTTTAGCAAAAATTGCTTCTGATCTTCAAAAACCTGACGGTTTTGTGGTCGTTCCTCCAGATAAAATACAGGCCTTCCTTGATCCTTTACCTGTAGAAAGAATTTGGGGAGTGGGCAAGGTGACCGCCGCCCAACTTTCTAACCTCGGAATCAGAACAATTAAAGATCTTCGTTCCCTGGAGGAAAAAACCTTAACTAAAATGTTTGGCGCTTTAGGAAAACAACTTTTTTATTTGGCTCGGGGAATTGACCAGCGACCTGTAGAAACTTCTAAACCTGTTAAATCCCTTGGTCGGGAAAAAACTTTTTACACCGATATGGGCGACCTGGAGGCTTTAAAAACTGAATTACTGAAGTTGGCCCTTGATGTGGGCTATAGATTGCGTTCTCAAAAATACCTGGCGCAGACAATTACCCTTAAAACCAGGACCAATAATTTTATTACTAAATCCCATTCCCAGACCTTAAAAATAGCGACTGATTCCGATGATCTAATTTACCGGGAAGCTTGCCATTTACTGACTGAACACCCCTTAAAACAACCTTTAAGATTGATCGGGATAACCTTAAGCAATTTAGTAAAAAAAGAAGAAGCCATTCAACAACTATCTCTATTTTCAACAGAACAAGAGGGTAGGGAAGAGCTTATTAGAATAATTGACACACTAAATGAAAAATACGGCTCTAACAGTATTACTAGAGCTCGTTTGCTGTAAATATAAGTTAAAACATTCTATAGAAAAAGAACAAAAAGGTAAACAAGAAAAATTTTAATTGGAGCGAATACTTTGGAAATCTTAAGTGAGTTTTTTAATTTTTCCTCCTACCAATTTTTAATAGTCATAGTAGCCGCCTTGATAATCGGATTCTCTAAAACAGGAATAGCAGGTCTTACTATTTTGGTTGTCCCTATTATGGCTGATGCCTTTGGCGGTAAAGTATCTACAGGGATTATGTTACCCATGCTCATTGTGGGCGATTTAATGGCAGTATGGAGATACCATAAACATGTGAATTGGCAGAATATTAGAAAACTTATGCTTTGGACAGTAATCGGGCTGGCTCTAGGATTAATTATCGGCAAATATATTAACGATAGTCAGTTTAAAGCCACTATCGCCATTATAGTAATTATCTGCCTTGTCATTTTGATCTATTCTGAAAGAAAAGGAGATCAATTGCAAGTTCCTCAAAAATTATGGTTCTATGCCTCTACTGGGGTGTTAGCCGGTTTTGCCACTATGATCGGCAATGCTGCTGGGCCGATTTTCACCATTTACCTTCTAGCTATGAATTTTAAAAAACGTGAATACATGGGTACCAATTCTGTTTTCTTCTGTATTGTCAACCTGATAAAAGTACCCTTACAAATATTTATCTGGCATAACATTTCCGTGAAAAACCTCTTACTCACCGGTACAATATTACCTTTCATCGCCATAGGAGCAATCCTAGGTTTCGTAGTAGTGAATAAAATTAACGAGAAGGTTTTCCGGTATGTAATTATTATCCTGACTACAGTAGCTTCTTTAAAGCTTCTATTCTGATTTACAAGGATAAACTTATTAGGTGTAGAATGATATTTATAACATAATTGCCCCTTAAAAAAACACCTCAATAATCGACCTTTATTTTCATTTCATTCTCTGTGTATTTAATAGTGTTACTCTATATCCAATACTTAAATAATGCTAATAAGTTACATAATTAGCCAAAAATTATACTAGGGTAGCTTTTTTTGTTCTTATTGCTAGCAAAGAGCTCCTAAATCTTTCGTTCTTACTGAATTAGATGGGGTTCATGTGTTCGTAAAATTATGACTTTTTCGAGGAGGAATACAAAGTGACAATGTTTTATAGTGGGAAAGATCTACAAAGCGGTATAGAAACTTTGGCTTCCTGGCTTAAAGAATCAAGAAGTACAGTAATATTATCCGGAGCGGGAATGGATACCCAAAGTAATATTCCTGATTTTCGCAGTCAAAGCGGCTGGTGGAAAAACATCGATCCCAGTAAAGTGGCCAGTGTTACCGCTTTGCAAAAAAACTACCCGCTTTTTCGAGAATTCTACATCCAGCGTCTTAAGATGCTGGAGAATGTGAAACCCCATCCCGGGCATTATGTTCTAGCTGAGTTAGAGCAAAAAAATCTTTTAAAAAGCATTGCTACTCAGAATGTCTCCGGACTACACCGTCAAGCGGGGAGCAAAAATGTTTATGAACTTCATGGAAATATTACAACAATAAGGTGTAATCATTGTGAAAGCAGCGCTGAGTTAGAGGATTTTCTAGCCGGGGAAAGCTGTAAAATTTGTGGCCATGATTTACTTCGGCCGAACGTAGTTTTATTCGGAGAATTTCTCCCCCAAGAAGCCTGGAACGCTGCAGAGCAAGATATTCGACAGAGCGAACTTTTAATCGTTATCGGCACCAGCTTAAATGTTGCGCCCGTTAATCAATTTCCCAAAATTGCAGCAGGGAGAGTTGTCTTACTGAATAATGAAGATGTAGACCCGACATATAAATTCGATCTTAAAATAATTGGCCGGGCTAAAGAGGTTTTGGAAGAACTAAAATCCTGTTTAGATTAGTGTTATAGGGACTTGAAGTTTTGGCTCTCTAAGACCATAGGATAAGAGGTTAGCAAAAGTAAAAAGGTATCTATTATAAAATTGTGAAATTTAGTGCAAATAAAATAAAAGGAGATAGTGCATACATATTAGAAGAAATTAAATTTATCCAATTATAAAACCTAATCAATCATAGTTTACTGAGCAAAGAATTATGATAGTTTAATAAGAAGATTTGGTATTTTGGAGCAAATTTTGGAAATCTCCACAATAGCTCTTCATCAGCTCAATCGTAAATTTCCAAGGGCAAAAATATACTAAGACAATAATTCTAAGGCCTTAGAAGCCAAATATGAGGCCGTTATTTTAGGCCATAACAAGCAGCTAGAAGAGAAATCAACATAGGGACAGAGTGCAAATCAAAATAGCCAAAGAAAAAACCACAAAAGAAAGAAAGTTAGATTAAAATGAACATAAATCCGGTCAGAAAAAATCATATAAACATAAAAATAAAGAGTAAAGTAAATTCAAGAAGTTTTCATTATAAGTAATAAAACTTATGTATGTCCAGGAACTTAATAGGTCTTTCATGGAACTTTTTCAAATCAAATATTGATAATATCCTTTACATAATATTTATTATGGGACCCAAATGGTTTTATTAAAGACCCTGATTCCAAGACCTTTAACTAACATAACATCTTTTTAAAAGTAAATCGATCGATAGTCACAGCCTATATAGACTTCCTTCCCTCCCGGCAAGGTAGTAATATATTCAGAGCTATCAACTATCCAATCCTCGACCATAGGACTTAAAGTTTCAATAATGGATTCCAGGCCGTTTTCTTGATCCACTACTTCCGTGGTAACAAAACCGTAAAGCGATGAGTTTTCTTCGTGAATCTCAAATGGTATTAGTTCACTAGCCGGTGGCAAGAGCTCAAGAATTCTATAAATGATATCCTTTGTTAAGCCATCCTCCAAAGGTATCACCCAAGCTGCAACATGATAATAAGTATCCAATTTCATAACCCCTTATATTTTGATATTAAGATCCTCAAATACTTGTCCCTTGTGAATTTAAATAAAAATATTAATTGTTCCGATTATGAGGCCGATTAATGCTCCAAGATTAACAACTGCTTTTAACTCTTTTCTCATCACTGAAAGAACCAGTTGTTCTATTTCCAAGACATCCATGGCCTTTACTTTTCCTTCCACTACCCCGGGGATATCAAACTGCTTAATGAATTCCGCAACTTTGGTCCTAATAAATTCCGAATAAATTCGATCCGCTATTTCTAACACTCTTTGTTCCTCTAATCCTACTTCATTTAAAAATTGAGGAATTGCCTGATCCTCCAATTTTCCTAACTCAGCACTGACCAAGGATCTTATAATAGCCAACCCGTTTTCTTTGATGTAAGTTTCTATTTTATTCCCAATCGGAGTAGTTAAAGAAGTGATCAATTTATCATTAACCATAAAGGCCAGCATGGTCCCCTCGGTTTTTTCTTTAATAGCTCGTTTACTTTCCCGAATAATTATATCCCCAAGATCCAGCTCTAAAATCCCAAAATAAATCTTTTGAGTAAGCAAGGCTTCCACCTTCGCCCTACCCCGAAGATAATCCTCTTCTTGGATATAAGCTGTAGCTAACTTTTTAAATGTAAGAGGATCTTCTGAGGAATAAAAGGTAGTTATCTTCTGTAAAATTTTTTCTTTCACTTCTAAGGTCAAAAAAAATTGTTCCAGATCCTCGCCAGTAAGCAAGTTGTTGCCAACGGCGTTTCCCAAAGCTTTGGCTAAGCTATCTTTTCTTTTAGGAAAAATACCCGGTGTAAATGGCAATCTAAACTTGCCAATTTTCACCGGTCTTAAAGGACGAAAAAGCATCTTGACGGCTATAAAATTTGTTACATAACCAATTAAAGAGCCAATAACAGGCCCTGCTAAAATACTAATTGCACCCACTATATATCCCCTTCTGCTGTGAATATTTTTTGAATTATTTTTAATATTAATTGAGTTTATTTTATTATATTCGCCAAATTTCTACAAGTCGGCTAGAATTTATGATCATTATCTCATAATACCTCTAAGGTGCTTTTAATTTGTCCCTAACTACTCCCCTATAATCTTAACCAATACCCTTTTCCTCCGACCGCCGTCAAATTCTCCGTAAAAAATCTGTTCCCAAGGACCAAAATCCAATTTCCCTTTAGTAATAGCAACTACCACTTCCCTGCCCATCACAGTCCTTTTCAAATGGGCATCGGCGTTATCCTCGTAAGTGTTATGATGGTAACGGTTATAAGGCTTCTCAGGTGCCAGTCCTTCTAGCCAGGTCTCAAAGTCCTGATGGAGCCCGCTCTCATCGTCATTAATAAAAACACTGGCTGTAATATGCATAGCATTGCAAAGCAGAAGCCCTTCCTGAATACCACTTTCCTTTAAACATTTTTCTATCAGGGGGGTAATATTAATTAATTCCCGCCGCTTTTTAGTTTCAAACCACAGTTCTTGACGGTAGTGTTTCATGGAATTCCTCCTAAATAATGAAACAAAATTTATTTAAACTCTAGTATTTGTTGTTTGGAAATAGAAATATAAGAGACCATTTTCCGGTCAGTAATTCTATCCTCCGGTTCGAGATTTCCGATAAGCATGGGCGACTCAGGATTATGCCTTGTTAGATTATTTTCAACTGCAGGATCGCTGTAATTGGCATAGCAGTAAAGGCATCCATGTGAACATGTATTGTAGGCTCCAATATCAATACTAGTCGCACAACCGCATTCATCCCTTTGATTCCTGTCCTTTTCAATGGTCAGCTTCCGACCACTTAGCCTGGAGATTAAGCGCTGATCAATACATTGGGCGGGCTCAATACCAACTGCCGATAAATCAACAGTTTCGGAACAACTCTCAATTATAAAACCATAATTTAAAGCAATATTTGCCAGCATAGCCCCGATTTCAAGTTTCTGCTCAGCAGTAGGAAGATTGATTTTAAGACCTTTCATATTCCGTTTTGTTTTTTCATACAAACTTAGAAAACTTATAACACACCGTTCTGTGTATCCCTGAAGTTTTCTAGCTAAGGTTTCAAAATTTTGAATATGGTAGGCCATGTCCATCTCGTTAGTTAAAATTACAGGGTCATACCTCCAAACCGTTCTCTCTTTACCTATCAGGTAAGAGAGCTGTTTAAAATTGGCGATTAATTCATCCATAGGAGGCAAATATCTCTCTATTTGCCTGTTGTAGGGAGTCAAAGTGATCTGAAAATAATAATTATAGTCAGCCAGCAAATCAAGTTTATTTAACATCTGACCCGGATTTTTAGTCCAAAAAACAATGCAATCCACTACTTCGGGGTTAATGGTAACTCGACTTACTTGGCGATAATTCATCGGGTTTCTTACCAGAACAAATCCCTCTATAAGCCTCTTAAAAAACCACTCGGAATAGAAGGCGGGGATATCTGTTCTTCTGCTTACGCTCAGAATCATATTTTTATATAACAGGTCCGATTTCTTGGACCATCGAACTCGCAAAAATAAATTCCCTGCCATCGCCCTAAAAGCAGCTCTCCCTTTTGGATAAACACTGTCTGAGAAGTCCCAATAGTAGAGGCCTTTAAATGAGCAGCGGAATTACCCTCTAAGTGAAGGTCCCCTTCCCTTTTCCAGGGAAACAGTTCTGCAAGTCTGCCTAAAAAGTCTGCTTGCACATCGGGATCTGCATTTTCGTTAATTACAATCCCTGCTGTGGTGTGGGGAGAAAAAATTACAGCGATTCCTTCCTGAATATTTTCACGAACAAGTAGTTCGCGTACTTGGGCGGTAATATCAATCATTTCTTCATGATTTTTACTTTGGAGAGAAATTTCATAAATCATTTCAACCTCACTTCCCTTAGTTAAGATTTGAGCCGTAACAAAGTACCGTAAACAAAAACAAAGCTCATAAGCCCTCCGGAATGTTTTAGGCTTTACTTCTGATCTCTAATGTTTCCTCAAGCTCCCTCTCAGAAACATTAGGTTTCGGAACTTGGACGGCTTTACCCTTCTCCCCTTTTGTGTACACCACGTAAGTATCACCGAAAATATCAGTTAAACCCTGCTTGCGGGGGTGAAAAGCGACGACCAAATAGCCAAGATAGGATCCCAAAAACTGAGCAATAGTTCTTCCTACCACTTCTCTAAGAATCACAGAAGTCCATTTAAGTTGGCCGCCGTCAATACTTATCACTTTAATTCCCATAATCATTTTTCCCAGGGTCTGTCCTAAGTACTTGGTCATTAACACAAAATATAAAGAGCCTAAGACACCCGGAAATAAAGAGTTATGCAAAATAAAGGATTTAACCGCTGTAGTTTCAAGCCCTGCAGGCCATATTATATGGAATAATATTCTACTGCTCATCCCAATAACCAATAGATCAAAAAGAAAAGCCAAGAACCGGGTCCAAAAACCTGCCGCTCTTAAGGAAAGGACCTCAGTTGCGGGAGAATATCTACTCTCTATCGTCATCTCCACTCAAATTCACCTTCCTTTAGCGATACAAGTACATTGCTGTTGGTACTGTGCTCTTCTGTAATTCTTCCTTGACTCGGGAAACATCCAAAGGAGTGAGCATAGAGAAAAAACGTTTTAAATCAAAACCTCGATATTTATATTCAATAACATTAGGAAATGCTTCCTGGATCATCTCTCCGGCGGTAGCAATTGCCTTGTCCAAATCACCCAGTTCATCCACTAACCCCAAGGATTTCGCTTGGGTTGCAGTATAGATTCTGCCGTCAGCAATCTCTATCACTTTTTCCCGTTCCATATTTCTGCCTTCAGCAACAACATCGACAAAATAGCCGTAGTACTCATCGATCATGCCTTGTAGAATCTGCCGCTCTTCCTTGGTCATATCTCGCATGGGACTCATAATATCCTTATTTTTCCCGCTTTTAATCACAACTTCTTCAATACCTATTTTATCCGCAAGTTCACTGAGATTGTAAGTTGCCATAATAACGCCAATGGACCCGGTCATAGTGTAACGGTTGGCAACGATTTTATCCGCTGGAACAGAAATATAATACCCTCCTGAGGCGGCCATATTCTCCATATAAACTACCAAGGGTTTAGAATACTTTTCCTTAAGTTTCGTTATTTTTTGATAAATCTCATCGCTTTCATAAACACCGCCTCCCGGTGAATTCACGGCCAAAACAATAGCCTTAATTTCCGGATTTTCAAAAGCATCTTCAAGTTGCTTTAAGAAACTGCGGTGATTATAGCTTTCTGTACTGACTGGAATTAAATCCCCTGTATCCTGAATTACGCCCTTGACTCTTAAAATCGCTATAGTCTGACCGAGTCCGACCCTGTAGTTTTCTGTTGTAAATGAGGGCTGATTAGCCAATGGGTTTAAGGCTTTCGCCCAGCTTGAATCCGCTGTTGTCTTTTCACCAGCTAACACATCGGTGACAATATATACTATTAGTAAAACACCAGTAATAGCCAAGGCGAGCCAACGCTTTTTATTCATAATTCCTCCTAAATTTTTCATATTCTTCTTGCTCTATATTACCATACATTCGTCCCTTTGCCAGAGAGATAATGCGCAAAAAAGATAAGTTTGGATCTTTTTTTAACCCGGTAATAGACTATTCAACATTTTTAACAAACGATTGCGCCAAAGCTCCCCGTTTCCAAAATATTATTTCACCCTTCTATAACAATGCCCAGGTCTACCCTTTTCAATCCTTTAAACTGCTCATTAATTATTCCTCCTAAAAAACAATCAAAAGTCTAAAATCATTTAAAATAAAAATGGAAAGTGAACACATAGTTTAAAAGCGACTGCTTAAAAAAGAAAGACAGACGAGAGTTTTTTCCCGTCTGTCTAATACTTTTTCCCTCCTATATGGCAGGGAAAACCGCTGTTATAACCCCTGAACCAGGAGCATTGCTTGCCCTGGCTCCGGGAACAATAAAGAAATTCTCGCTTATTCCCTCAAGGGTATATCCGGCTTTAGGAATCAAAGTAATAACTGCTCGATATTCACGCCCTTCCACAAAAGGACTATCCGGAGGTTCCCATCTAACAGTCCCGGAATACTCCTTGGTTTCGGCAATGGTTGTAACAGGTAAGGCACCGGGCTCAGGTGGTGCTACACCATGTATCTCTCTTAAACTGATCATAACTGCTTTTCCTATAGGCGGTTCAGGCGCCGGTTCTATACTCTCTGGCGGCAAAGCCGGGAACACGGCAGTGACTACTCCAGAGCTGGCAAGATTGCTGGTTGTAGCTCCAGGTACGGTAAAGAAATTAGCTTTAACCCCTTTTAGGGTATAACCGGCTTTAGGAATAAGAGTAATTGTCGCTGTGTATTTTTGACCTGGCTTAAAGGTGCTATGATTAGGGGACCAAGAGATCGTTCCAGAATACTGTACTGTTTGGATATTGGTAACAGGGGGCATCCCTTCCTGCGGTGGAATCACACCCGGTATTTCCGAGATATTAACGGTTTTAAGCTCTGCCTGCGCTATTTGATTCTTCACACTTGGATCCAGTTTCCCTATTACTGAACTATCCCAGACTTCATCCGTTGTTTGTCCTAAGAGAAGATTGCCGGCAACTTCCCTAGCTTTTTCCCTGTTTACCTCCCAATAGCTTATGCCGTTCAGCATTATTGCATCCCCAGGTAGAGTTTGACTGATAATATTTGCTTCACTGAAAGATTTTGCTGCTCCGGCAAGAACAAGGAGGTCTTTTAAGGATAAATCTGTTTCCACAGCTTCCATTAACCGAGGGACTAATTTAGGCAGTTTTAAAATTGTAGACGGCTTTAGCATTTTTTTACCAATGGCAGTTAAAAGCTTTTGCTGTCGGGCAGTTCTGCCAATATCGGCGGTAGGATCACCACGGAAACGGACATATTGGAGAGCTTTTGAACCATCTAACTCCTGGACTCCAGCTTTCAGATCGATATAGCCGTCCTCTTTATCTCCGGTTTCGTGATACATATCCATTTCCACATCAATTGTGACCCCACCTAAAATATCAATAATTTCTTTAAAACCGGCAAAATTTGTCAATACATAACCATTAAGTCTAATACCTGTTAGATCGGTGACCTGTTTTTTTAACTCCGAAATCCCCCTTAAAGCCGGCAGGGCATTAATTTTACAATATTTATTTGTTCCCGGAAGATCTACTCGGGTATCTCTAGGGATAGATAGAAGAGAGATCAGCTTTGTTTCCGGGTCAAAGGTGGCTACAATAATTGTGTCCGCATTATAATGATTCCCCCCGGGTCTTTTATCAGTTCCAATTAATAGAAAACTTACCCTTTTATTTAATCCGCCACCGGGCACACCGCTACCTAATCCGAAAAAGTATGCATAAGCCCCTGTTCCAATCAATAGACCGGCTAAAATTAATGCCAGTATTAGTACCAATCTTTTACCCCTGTTGAGTTTTTTATTTTTTCTCTTTGTCGCCAACTAGTTCACCCTCATTTCAATAATAAGCACAGATCCAGAAAAAGAATACCATATTCGTATCCTTTTTTATATTAAATTTTTATAAATTTTATTTGGATTTTGCACAAAACCATAGACTAAGTGCTAAAACAAAGCCCTGAAGATGACAAACAATTCCCGGAACATGTATAATTAAATAGATAAATATCAAAAGGAGACATTATTAATGAAAAAAGAAATGATCATTGGCAAAAACGGCTATAATATACCTGGTTTAAACAATTTATCTCCAGGCCAGCAAAAGGCCGTTATTATCATCCATGGTTTTGGAAGCACTAAAGAAAACCCAACGGCAATGGCTTTAGCAAAGGAACTTCCTAAACATGGGATCGGTACTTACAGCTTTGATTTCCCTGCTCACGGGGAAAGCCCGGTTGACGGGGAGATGCTCCGGATTGAAAATTGCCTAAATGACCTAGCCGTAATTGAAGAACATGTTCATAAACAATTGCCCAATGCGGAGATTGTTTACTTTTCTTCTAGTTTTGGGGCTTACATAAATTTAATTTATCTAGCCACTCGTAAACATTTAGGCCGAAAAGCTTTTCTCCGCTGCGCAGCAGTAAACATGCCGGAAATATTTATGAATCGTCTCACCCCGGAAGACTATGCTTTGTTTGAAAAGCAAGGTTATGCTACCAGGGATGACGAAAAATATGACCATCCTCTGAAAATCGTCCGTGGGTTCTTAACTGATCTGGAGACCCATGATGTTTTTGAGCTCTACCAGCCAGGTACTGTGGAGCTGGCCATGATCCACGGCACAAAAGATGAAACCGTGGACATCGTTGAAGCTCGAAAATTTGCCCGGTATTCAGGAGCTAAACTTACTGAGGTGGAGGGTGCAGACCATCGCTTTCTAATTCCTGAAGGAGGAATGGAGCAAGTCCTTAAAACGGCGGTCCAGTTTATAAAAGCTGTCTAGATAATCACAGGGCAGCACAAGGGCCGTACCTAGTAATAGAGGACTGGCCGCTTTCACTTCCCAATCAATGCCGCTCCTATCACCCCGGAAGAGTCTCCTAATCTGT
>JBMNOZ010000035.1:0-5917 GCA_050943335.1 Desulfitobacteriia bacterium
GAAAAGATATTTTTTTCTACTTCTTCCCTACCCTTTGTGTAAAGCTCCTCAATATTAGATAAACCTCCTCCTAAAACTACTAGATCAGGATCTAAAATATTAATCAAATTAGCTAGCGCCAGACCATAATTTTCTAAAAATTTTTCAAATATCTTTTTACAGTCAGGATCTCCTTGGCGGTAGCCAACGGTTATTTCTTCCATGGTTTTACTCTCGCCGAAGCTTTCAGCGTACATCTTTTCTACACCGCCACCGCTGATATAAGTTTCTACACAACCTCTTCTCCCACAGTAACAGAGCGGCCCATCCGGGTTTATCTGCATATGCCCCCATTCCCCGGCAATTCCCTGGCTTCCGACATGGATTTTCCCATCTATATAAATTCCTCCGCCGCACCCTGTCCCCATAATAACTCCAAACACAAAATTTTCCCCTACTCCGGCACCCATAGTCGCTTCCGCAAGAGTAAAACAATTGGCATCATTATGAATTCCAATATCATGCTTGAGAAAGTCTACTAGATCTTCTTTTAAGTATTGATCGATTAAACAAGTTGTGTTAGCATTTTTGACCCGGTTGGTTTCTTTGGATATTGTTCCCGGGATTCCCATTCCCAAGGTATGTATACAATGGTTTATAGATAATACCGCCTCTTCATAAAGAGATTTAATTTTGGTCAAAATACTGTGATAGCCCTTCCCCTGCTCGGTAGGAATTCTTTTACGCCACAGTTCTCGATTGTTGGAGTCCAAAACAATGGCTTCTATTTTTGTACCCCCTAGATCAATGCCTATTTTGTATGGCCTAGTGTTCATTCTTTCACCTCTCACTTACCCCTTAATTTTATTATACCATTGCCCTAAAACATCTTGACACGATCAAAGGGGTTTGTTATGATTTTATTTGTTGTTTACGGGGCGTGGCTCAGCTTGGTAGAGCGCACGGTTCGGGACCGTGAGGTCGCAGGTTCAAATCCTGTCGCCCCGACCATTGATCGTAAAAGGGATTTTCTGATAGAAAATCCCTTTTTGTTTATCTGCGCCGGCATGGGCGCACATAGCAAAAAACTTCTCACAGGCGAAAATACTTGTGAGACTTTTTTAGAATAAGTATTATTGATATAATGTATGATCACAAATAGAAACCTGATGTTAATAGATATAATATATTTATAGATTAAACAGGAGTGATAAAGTTGAAAGTAAAAAAATCGTTAAGTATTCTACTCATCATAACCTTGCTAATTACTGTTTTTCCACATCTAGCCCTAGCGGGTAAAGGAGATGTGGTAAGTCTGGGGGTAGATTTGACCCAAGAGCAACGGAAAGAAATTTTAAAGGAGTTTGATGTAACAGAAGATGAAGTCAATATAATAGAAGTTTCTATCCAAGATGTTAAAAAGTATTTGGAAAATGCAAGCAGTAAAGAGATAGGTACTAAAGCGTATTCCTCTGCTTATGTAAAACTTATGCCGAAAGGAAAAGGACTTTTTGTCGACATTCATAATGTTTCTTTAGTAACAGAGGAAATGTATGCCAATGCCATGGCTACTGCCGGTGTGAAAGATGCAGAAGTAAAAGTTGCTGCTCCCTTTAAAGTAACCGGCACGACGGCTTTAACAGGCATTATGATGGCTTTCGAAGAAGCAACCGGTCAAAAGTTAAATGAAGATGCTAAAAAGACTGCTAACCAAGAGCTAAAAGTTACTCAAGACATTAGTGAGCACCTTGGGAAAGAAAAAGCAACTGAACTGATCCAAAAGGTAAAAACCGAGATACTGAGCCAGAAAATTAAAAATCCGGAAGATATGCGCAAGGTAATTATCGACATTGCTGACGAATTAGGCATTAAATTATCTGAGGAACAGATTGACCAAATTTTGAAGTTAATGGAGAAAATCAGTAAGTTAGATATAAATGTAGACAGCATTCTTAACCAATTAGATAAAATAGGCAAAAATCTGGAAATTGTAAAAAATACTATTGAAGAAAATAAAGGAGTATTGCAAAAAATTATAGATGCGATTTTAAGCTGGCTTAGAAACATATTTGGCTAGTGCTTAGGCCAAAAAGCAGCAATTCCGTCAACAAATCAAATAGACGGTTCTAGCGGTTTAAGATTAAACCCTTGCCACCCGCTATAGATCATAAAGCCCGGTTTTTTTAAGCCTTACTTCCCCGTAAATCAATGTTTTTTGCTGGCCATTGCTTTCAACAATCAAATGTCCATGGTCATTAATATCCAACACTTTCCCAGAATATTCAACCCCTTCATGAACATACTCAATTTCTCTCCCAATCATAATAGAGCGGCGTTTATACTCTTCGATTACCGTTTTTCTCGAATCTTCTTTCAGCAATAAGATCTCGTTGGCAATTTCTGCCACAAAGCGGTTTCGTGGTATGGAATCAATCTCTAAAGAACCGGCAGTTTCTATTTCTTTTGGGAAGGACTTTGTTCTCAGATTTATACCGATCCCTAAAATTATAGTACCTACTATGCCGCTTTCAAAATCACTAATTGATTCTGTTAATATTCCACAGATTTTTTTACCTTCCAGAAGGATATCGTTTACCCATTTTATTTTTGCTTCCTTACCTGACAGTCTATTTATTACTCTACAGACTGCAACGGCAACGTATACGGTAGCAAACTGGGCACTGGCAATCTCTTCGTTAACATTTAAGATCATGCTCATATAAAGGCCGGTATCGGGGGGTGAATAAAAACTTCTCCCCCTTCTTCCCCTACCCTTGCTCTGTTCCCGCGCTACAATAATACTTCCGCTTTCTGTCCCTGCTGCCGCCAGCTTTTTTGCCAACAGATTAGTCGAATCCACTTTGTCATAAATATATATCGGCAACTCCTTATTTTCAGGGGCCAAAAATAATCTAATTCCCGGTTCGGAAAGTACATCGCTTGAATAATCCAGACAATAGCCGCTATTGGTAGTAGCAGTTATCCGGTGCCCTTCCCGCTTTAATTTTTTTATCGTTTTCCAAACAGCAGCCCGGGATATATTCAACTTTTCCGCTAATTCTTGCCCGGAAATAGTTTTTCCTCTGTTTTTCTCCAAAACCCAAAGAATTTTTTCCTTTGTAGACAAGTAGATTCCTCCTAAATCTGTTCTTAAAACGGGAAAAACAAAACTGCCGTTAAAAATAATATCGTGACTCCTAAAATAAACCAGTCCTTAATAGTTGCTGCAAAAACGGCCCGAGTACGGTCCTCGGAATAACACCGGGCTTCCATTGCCAATATTATCTCCTCAGTCCGTCTGAAAGTTTGAAATAATAATGGATAGGCAATAAGCATTACTCGCCTAAGAGGGTTCTTCCTATTCTCTACACAACGGCTTTTTTGGGCGTTCAACATTTCGGAAACTGTATCGAAAATAACAGGAATAAAAACAAAGGTCAGATTTATCATCATAGCAATCCTTGACGCCGGGACAAAAGGAAGAGGGCGCAAGTACCATTCGACCACATTCCGAAGAGTTATTAATGAAGTTGTACCGGTCATAATAACGCAAACCATAATAATTAGTACAATGCGCCAAGACGCTATGACCCCGGTATAGATTCCCCCTGGGGTAAAGGAATTGAAAAGAATAATTACAGCAATTAGAAAAGAAAAATACTTCATATCCTTTAGCAATTTGATAAGAGGCAGATTCGCGGCCCAAAGAAGCACGAGTAGCAAGACCACAGTAAGAATAATAAAACTAAAAATATTTGATACTAAAGAGATCGCTATACTGAATAATATCATACAGATCAGTTTAATTCGACCGTCCATTCTATGGAGTATAGAATTTCCGGGAAAGTAATGAAATACTACTATTTCAGCCATGTCATTGCCTCTACTCCCCCATTTTTAACTACAGGCCTTCGGATTCCGTATTTTTCGGACCGCTCAACAACTTCCTCTGGTAAACCATCCTCTACAATTTTACCTTTATGAATAATGATCAATCTATTAGCATGAGCTAAAACCTTCTCCAGTTCATGGGTTACTAAAATAATGGTGTGGCCGCTTTTATGAAGCAGAATCAATTGTTTTAGCACCTGAACTACTCCCGGGTAATCAAGGCCTGTGAAAGGCTCGTCAAACATAATAATTTTCGGTTGCATGGCTAAAACCCCTGCTATGGCCAGTTTTCTTTTCTGCCCGCCGGACAATACATAAGGGTTTTGATGGGCTAACTCACTTAAGCCCACAACTTCCAAAATCTTTTCTACTCTATTCTTTACTTCTCCAGGCGGCAGTTTAAGATTTTCTGGTCCAAAGGCCACATCTTCAGCTACAGTCTGTCCTACAATTTGACTATCCGAGTCTTGGAAAATTAATCCTATTTCTTTTCTAACGGCAATAATATTTTTTCTGATCGGCTTTCCCTCAAATAAGACTTTGCCTTTCGTAGGAATGAGCAGTCCATTTAAATGTCGCAAAAGAACAGTTTTGCCCGAGCCATTAGCCCCTGCTATAACCACAAATTCCCCCGGTTGAATCTTTAAGTTGATATCTTCAATTCCGACCGTGCCGTCTGGAAAGACATGAGTTAAATTTTCTGTTTCTAAAATAGACATCTACTAATTCCCCTTCGTTCAACTCTCCGGTTTAACAGTAATTGTTCCTCTAAGACGTGGTAAAAGAGCTTTAGCAATAGCGGCTACGGCAACAACTTTAATGGTGTCTCCAAGAATAAACGGTGTTAACCCTGTCGCTACAGAAGCCTCCCAGGTTAAATTCAATACCGTTTTAAGCCAAGCTATCCCAATAGCGAAATGGAATATTTTCCCTAAAATTAAGACTGGTAAACTCTTAAACAAGGACGGTTTTTCCTCTTTAGCGATAAATCCTATTACAAACACTAAAACTAAATAACCCAGGAGAAAGCCCCCGGTAGGTCCAAAAATAACAGCCAAACCCGCCCTTCCACCAGCATAAACCGGCAAGCCTATAGCGCCTAGAAAAGCATAAAGAATCACACTGCCGAGGCCCCATTTTCTACCCAGAAAAACTCCGGCCAGCATAACAAAAAAATCGGCTAAGACGATGGGCACGGGTCCTATAGGTACAGTGATATATCCCCCGATAATAATAAGCGCTGTAAATAAAGCCATATAAACTGTAATTCGAAGATTTGACGATGAATTCTGATTCATTTTTACACCTCTTTATACTATGTAGCTACTGCTTTTAAACAATTATAAGAGGAAAATAGCTAAATGTAAACTATTTTACGTCGCGCGGTTTACAATCTCCTTGTATTATCCTCTTTAAAAGAGAGGATTTTATCTCAAATAAATCACAGCTTTTTTCTATGCAACAAATACTTTTCTCTTTCTTCTTTTATCCTCTTTCCTCTTCATTCTTAGTGTAATCTATAGTTTTGGCTATCTCAGAACTAGCAGAAATAAAGTTTGAGGTGAAAACATCCAAGAGTTCCTCGCTCGGATTATCAATATACCATTCCTTCCCCTCAAAAATAAAATTAATATCAATCACTTTGTCTACAAATAATTCTTCAAATTTTTCTTTCTGCTTATCCATTTCCTCTCTAAAAATCAAGGCCATCTCTTCCTCAGCCGCTGCCCTATCCAAAACATCTTTAGAAGCGGCTTTGGCGAGTACTTCATTAACCGTTGCTTTAAAAAACGGGGTTCCATCCACATATGTAAATTTCACTTTTAAAAAAGCCTTATCCCCTTTGACTTTAGCTTCTTGAACATCAAAGGTAATTTTTTCGGCATTTTTCTTAAAGTACTCGTAAAAATGTTTTTGATATGGTGTTAAAGCCCAAATTATATGTCGGCAACACTTGGGATTTTGACCAAAATATATGTCGGTATTGAAGGATATTTCCGCCAATTAATCGAATCGGGACTTGGCATAATTTTCTGGTTTACGGAGA